>JBMOPE010000025.1:0-190432 GCA_049323755.1 Bacillota bacterium | reverse complement strand
CCCACATGATATCCCTCTGGGCAACGTGCCACAGGCCCTCGCCGTAGTTGGCAAAGTAGTGTATGCGGCGCTCCAGCACGGGCTCAAAGTCCTCCTGCATTTTACGGCCGTAAACATCCACCACGATGCCGAGGGGCAGCCTGCTGCCGGGCTCAAGCCCGTCAATGTCGGGACCGACAAGCTCAACTTTGCCGTCTTCAATCTCATCTTCGCCCACCATGCGGACGAGCTCAAAGCCTGGGGTCTTGGAGCCGCCGAATTCAACAAACATGTCCTTTTTGCGAATGGACTCGCCCTCAAAGGCGGGGCCGACGGTGATGGGTACATCAATGTCGATGGAGGTGATTTTAATTCCCCGGACCTCTAGGCATGTCTGGACAATTTTGTCGTAATCGGGCTGGGATACGTACCAATCCTTTATTTGCTGGTCTTCGGGCACTTCCTGGTCGGTGATAACCGGGAAGCCCACGTTTATGGCGCCCATGCAGGCGGCTGTTTTGACCATGTCATGCTCGCCCAGGTACAGTATGAAGGCCAGCACACGGCGCTGCTGGTAGTCTCTTTGAGCGTCATAGTCTCCGGGCTTGATTCCCCCAAACATCATTCCTGCCCGCAGGGCGAAGTTGGCTGCGTGAACAACCTGGGTAAAGTTGCCCAGGGGGAATGCGATATAGTCCACACCCAGCTTTACGTTTTCTTCCAGAAGCTGCTCGATAATCTCGTCGCAGAGGAAGAGCATGAGTCCCTTGGCCATAAAGCTGTCCACCAGCTTCTTGGCGGCCTTGCTGTCCTTTGCCCGTCCCACTATGACAGCCTCTCCGGGGATGGTCCAGTCAACCAGCTTGGTGCCGTACATACGCACAATGGGGTCTCCCAGGAAGCCGGTCCAGGGGGCGTTGTGCAGCGGTTTTTCCGGAGTGTTGCGCAGGTAGCGCACCGCCTCAATTATGTCGGCGGCATACCAGGTGGCCTCGCCCCATTTTCTGGCGTTGGCAAAAGTCCTTTGCTCCCTGACAGCCGAGCGAAGCTTGTTAAGCGCCGGAACGCAGTCACCCAGTGTTTTTATCTCTTCTCCGCTCAGGCAGCGGATTACCGGCAAAAAGTAGGCTGTGTCCGGGTATCCCACCGGATGGTCCTCTCCATAAACACGTATGGCCTGGTTTAATAGTATCTCCGCATAGCTTAAGGCTGTGATTGTGCCTTCATAGGCTTCCTTGAAAAGAGCTTTGGGCTCTTTGCCCGGCTCTATTACTCCATCAAAAATCTGGTCAAAATTAACGGCTTCGGCCATTTTATCTCCTCCTTCACGGTGGTGTTCTACCAGTTGCGGCACAGCGGGGTCTCAAAGTCGTCGGCCACCTGCCGGTGGACTTTGAGTTTCCAGGTACGGTAATCCAGGGCATTTATTAATTTTTCAATAGATACTTGGATATCCGGCTCCAGGATGAAATATCCGCCGAAAACATCACCGGCTATCTGGGTAAGGATGCTGAAAATGAGATCAGAGCCTTCCACCGGTGGCATTGTTCCTACCTGTGTAGGCATGCCAATGGTAACAGCCCATGTACCTATGCTGGTGGCCTTTCCACTCATTGCCTCAGGAGCTGAGGCAACAAACGGGACCTTGGGTGTGTCCACTCCAAGGTCTTCTGCCATGGCCATTAAGAGCTCGGCCGCCCGGGAGTTGTCTACGCAGGAGCCCACATGCAGCACAGGCGGCAGGCCGTACTTAAGGTTGGCGTTTTTGGTTATGCGGCTGTAAAAGCTCCTAAGACCGGGGCCGCAGTACTGATCCACTGTGTCCGGGTCCATAAGCCCCGCCTTGGCACAGGCCTGCGCATGGCACCCGGTGGAAATCATAAACACATCGTTTTTAAGCAGTGCCTTGGCAATCTCAAGGTGGGCCTCATCCTGGAATGTTTTCAGGTTGTTGCAGCCCGCCATAAGCACAACGCCCTTTATTTCACCGGAAAGTATGGCATCGTTAAGAACCCTTACCGGGTTGTCCGGATTTACTGATTTAAAAAGATCAAAAATTGCCTCCAGGCTCCAGCCGGCAACCACTTTATTTTTAGTGTCGGGTATGTGGACTGGCCTGGTACCTCTCTCCCTAAATGCTTCTATAGCTTGACGTATTACATCTTTAGCACATTCCATAGCTTTGCCTTCCCGGTAGTCCAGGTGGGCGGCGCCGGGGTGCTTTACTATGTCCGAGGTGGTTATTAATCTGGTGCCGTAGCACTGGGCGATAGTGTTCAGGCTCGGCATTATGCACTGTACGTCCACCACCATGGCATCAACAGCACCGGTGCAGATGGCCAGTTCCTGAGATGAGAAGGAGGTTACAATGGGGACCCCTTGACGCATCAACACCTCGTTCCCTGTACAACATATTCCGGAAAGCTGAATTCCTTCAGCGCCGGCCGCCTTGGCCTCTCCCTCAAGATCACGGGCGGCGGCTACAATCATTTCACTGAGTAATGGGTTATGGCCATGTACGATAATATTCACCTTTTTGGGCTGGAGCACGCCCATATTGGCCTCGCTGATTACGGGCTGGGGGGTGCCGAAAATAATATCGGACAGGTCGGTGGCGATCCATTTCCCGGCCAGGTCTGCCAGGCCAACCCGCACCGCGCTGAAAACAAGGTTTACAGGGTCATTGTCCATACCAACGTGGGCCTGTGTAACCAGGTCGGATATGGTAGCATGAATACCGTGGGGCATTACCATATGGCTGCGGTATAGCTCATTGCGGTCCTCAGTGACCATTTTGCTAATCCAGGTGGCGTCTCCCTCTCCTTTAAGCCGCTTGAAATCTTCAAGGGCAAGCTCAGCCAATTCTCTTGCCAGCGTGCTGTTATCCTTTCCAGATGTTTCAATACCTACTTTCTTACAGATGCGGACCAGCTTTTCAGGGTCTTTTATGGAGTAATCCGGCGCATGTCCATCGGCTATCATGTGCAGCACATGGGCAATGTGGTTTCCGTGCTGGGCGTGGGATGCGCAGCCGGTAAGGATCATTAAGCCAACGCTTCTGGCCACAATAGTCCACTCATTGGCACCGCATATGCCACGGCTCGCCGGACCCTCATCCGACTTAATCCTGCAGGGGCCCATCATGCAAAAGCGGCAGCAAATCCCCTTGTATCCGAACTGGCACTGGGGCTGCTGAGCCAGCACACGGTCGAAGGCGGTAGTTACGTTGTTTTCCCTGGCAATCTCGATCATTTCCAATACGGCGGGGTCTACCGAGCGTTTGATATTTTTGGGGTCAATCACCCTCGGTGTTTTATTTGACGGAAGGTGGGTGAGGCTTGTATCCCTGAATCTTGGCATTACATTCTTCCTCCTTCGTGAAATGACAATTGAAAAACGGGCAAAGATTTTGCTTAATTTTCAGGTGACGGCTAATTTTTAGGCTATTTTTTTGAAATTGTTTAAAAATAGATAAGTTTGGGCGTCACCTCCTTTCCAACCTTTTAGCCCTTTAGTATTTCGCATAAAAATGCGCCGGAACGGTAATCCGGCGCCACCAACAAAAGACAAACCAAGATTTAGCCATCCCGCTGGATAGATCCGCAAAAGTGATGCCAGTACACCTCTGGGGATAGACAAGGCTTTTCAGCTATTAGCGTACGGTAGTAATTGCATTTTGCATTCTTTTTTTGGGGGGAGGTAAATTTTCACGGGGCCTCATTATGACAATTCCTGTCCAGATCGAGTAATGATTGCATAATGCAATCCCATGAAAAAAACGTTTCATTTTGCAATTAGATTTTTCTTTTCCAGTCAAAAAATTGCAAAATTAAAAATATATCCATGCACTGTTATTGACATATGTACATAATAAAAATATAATTAATAATGAAAATATGTTCAAAATAATTTTAAGACGAGAGGGGGGTATAAATGAAAACGGCGGTAACCTCCCGGGGTAAGAACCTTGATAGTATGGTGGACCCCAGATTTGGAAGATGCGGCTGGTTCATTATAGTAGATACAAAAACAGGCCAATACCAGGCGGTAAGCAATGAATTAAACTCTGATCTGTCACAGGGCGCCGGAATACAGGCTGCTGAGAATGTGGCCCGCCTGGGGGTGAAATTGGTAATAACAGGGCACTGCGGTCCAAAGGCCTTCAGAGTTCTTAGATCAGCAGGGATAAGAGTATACTCAGGCTGCGAGGGAACGGTTTCGGATGTGCTGGAAAGGTTGAAGGAAGGGGACCTTAGAGAAACGGATACTGCGGATGTGGAGGGTCATTGGGCTTAAAACCGGTATTGGGGGTGTTTAAAATGCCGGGCAAAGATGGTAGTGGCCCCCCTTCGTCAGGAGGCAGAGGGGGGGGAAGCAGTGCTTCCGGAAAAAACTGCGGCCAGGCTGTGGGGCCTGATTGCAAAGGCAAGGCCACAGGTGCGCCGGCCGGGCGGGGTGCAGGGAGCGGAAAGGGCTGCCGCCGAGGCAAATCCGGTGCAGGCTGCAACAAGTAATTTACAGGGAGTGATCGAAATGCCTGGATTTAATGGAACCGGGCCCTTAAGCTCAGGGCCCATGACAGGAAGAGGGCGCGGATTTTGCATGATGGAGGTCGGCAGCGGGACATTTTTGGGTGCTGGGTGCGGCCGGGGCAGGGGGTACGGCTGGAGGCGCCTTCAGCAACCTGATGCTTCCCGGGGCAGGCGGTTGCAAGGGGCATATTGGCTGCCTGCGGGTGATAATCCTGATGACAAGGGCCGGGAGGACATAAGGCTGCTAAAGGACCGGGTCAGGAGCTCAAGGACGAACTGGAACAGGCCTTGAAACGTATAAGTGAAATGGAAGCGAGATGTGAATAAAACGGCTAAGCAGGGGATTGCCAATTTGACCGGTTTGGCTGTTGCTGTTGCCAGCGGTAAGGGGGGGACGGGAAAAACCACTGTTTCCGTCAGCCTTGCCTGCGCGGCCTCAGAGTCCGGCCTTGATGTATGTTACATTGACTGTGATGTGGAAGAGCCCAATGGGCACCTATTTTTAAAACCCCGTTATCACTGCAGTATCCCTGTATGCTTGCCTGTTCCTGATGTCGATGAGGAAATGTGCACGGCTTGCGGGGCGTGTGGGGAAATATGCCAGTACAGCGCCATTTTATGCCTGAACAGGACTGTTCTCACATTTGAAAAAATGTGCCATGGCTGCGGAGGGTGCATACTGGCCTGCCCTACGGGAGCCATTAGCGAAAAGAGAAGAGAAATAGGTGTAATTGAAAAGGGCAGGTGCGGTACCATTGAATTCATCCACGGAAGGCTTAATGTAGGAGAGGCTATGAGTCCACCCCTCATTAGGGCGGTTCTCTCAGAAGGAAAAAGGGAATCGCTTGTAATTGTAGACGCCCCGCCGGGGACGTCCTGCCCGGCCATTTCCTCCGTTAAGGGGGCTGATTATATCATTCTGGTCACCGAGCCAACACCTTTCGGAATTAATGATCTTGACCTTGCCATCGATATGGTGAGAGAGCTGGGTATTCCGCATGCAGTAGTAGTGAACAGGTCTGACCCGGATAATCATTTGGCCAGTAATTTTTGCAGGGAAAAAGGAGTGGAAATATTGGCCGAAATTCCTTATGACCGCAGGGTTGCCGAGGCTTACTCAAGGGGAGGGCTTGCCTTTTACACTGTGCCCGGCTTTAGGGATTATTACGCCGGCCTGATAAATATCCTCGGGGGAGTGGCAAAAATTTGAAAGAAATAGTTGTTGTAAGCGGTAAGGGCGGCACCGGCAAGACAAGCATAGCGGCCTCCCTTGCCGTCCTGGCCGGGAGAGCGGTGCTGGCCGACTGTGATGTGGATGCTTCAGACCTGCACCTGGTAATGAGTCCATATATAATAAGAAGGGAAAATTTTTTCGGGGGGAAAAAGGCCAAAATCGTCGCAGAAAAGTGTGCCGGCTGTGGTAAGTGCATTGAATTATGCCGTTTCGAAGCAGTTTTTAAAGATGAATCCAGTGGAAAATTCGGTATAAAACCCACATCATGTGAGGGGTGTGGAGTTTGCAGCTACTTCTGCCCTGAAAAGGCAATTGAATTTAAGCTTGTTGTCAACGGCCAGTGGTTTGTTTCAGAAACCTCTTACGGGCCCATGGTGCACGCCAGGCTGGGCGTGGCCGAAGAAAATTCCGGCAAGCTGGTTTCCAGGGTCAGAAATGAGGCCAAAGCTATTGCCGAAAAGAAAGGAATTCCTTTTATTATAGTGGATGGGCCGCCTGGTATAGGCTGTCCTGTAATTGCTTCTATAACCGGCTCCGATGCCGTTCTAATAATTACCGAACCTACTGTTGCCGGAGAGCACGACCTGGAAAGGGTGGCCCGTCTGGTCGATTTTTTCAAGATACCAGCCTTTCTTTGCGTTAACAAGTATGACATCAACCCGGAGTTAAGCAAAAATATTTGTGATAAAGCCGGGGTTTGGGGTATTAAAGTTATTGGAATTATTCGCTACGACCGGTCTGTTACAGGCGCCCAGATAGAAAAAAAGCCGGTGGTGGTTTTTTCTGATTCGGATGTTTCGCAAGATATATGCCAGGTCTGGAATTGCCTGAAATCATTAATAAACTGAACGGAAGAAAGGAGGGAAAGTAATGAAGATAGCGCTGCCTGTATCAGGAGGTCAGCTTTGCTCGCATTTCGGGCACTGTGAGAGGTTTTATTTATATGATGTGGAACAGGACTCAACCGAAGTTTTGAGGGTTTCCTCCCTTAATGCGCCGCCCCATGAACCGGGTCTGCTGCCCACGCTGCTTGGCGATGTGGGGGTTGATGTGGTTATAGCCGGGGGAATGGGGGATAAAGCCCGGGATATGTTTTATCAAAAGGGTATACAGGTTGTAGTGGGAGTTTCTTCCGGTGAGAGTCCCGAAGACATTATACAGCAGTACCTGACAGGGTCTTTAGATACAGGGCCAAATGTCTGCGACCACTGAAACTTACTGTGCTTTTGCTTAATTGAGGGGAGGAGAATTATTTGCATCAGGATTCAGGTTGTTCTTCATGTGATGAAAATAATAACGGGGGCTGCAACGGAGAGTCGCAGTGTGGAATCGAAAGATTGAAGGAAAACGACTATAGCCGTATAAGGAATGTTATTGCCGTGATGAGCGGAAAGGGAGGTGTGGGGAAGTCTTCTGTGACCGCTCTGCTTGCTTGTGCCTTGAATAAAAAGAACTACAGGGCTGGGGTTCTCGATGCTGACATAACCGGCCCCAGCCTGCCCAAAATGTTTGGTGTCAGGGGACTTGCGGACAGCAATGGCATGGTCGTTTTTCCTCCATTGACCTCAACAGGTATAAAAATAATGTCATTAAACTTACTTATGCAAAATGAGGATGACCCGGTTATCTGGAGGGGGCCTATTATTGCCGGGGCGGTGAAGCAATTTTGGACCGATGTGGCCTGGGGGCAACTGGATTATCTAATCGTGGACCTTCCACCCGGCACGGGAGATGTTCCCCTTACGGTAATGCAGTCTTTGCCACTGAATGGGCTGGTAGTTGTAACCTCGCCCCAGGACCTGGCAGCTCTGATTGTTAAGAAGGCTATAAAAATGGCACAGCAAATGAGCGTTCCAATACTGGGTGTGGTTGAGAATATGAGTGGCGTAGTTTGCCCTCACTGTGGTGAGGAGATTAAACTGTTCGGCCGGGGACAGGGCAAAGAAATGGCAGATTTTTTCGGGATTCCGTTCATAGGATGCTTACCTGTTGATCCGGCTCTTGCTCTGCTTTGTGACCAGGGCGAAGTAGAAAAGTATAGCTGCAGTCTTTTTGATGATTTTAGTATCGGGAGTTGGGATTAGGGATTAGAGATATACCTATTACCTGTTAACAATTCCCAATTCCCAATTCCCAATCCCGGACCCGTGAATAATGCCCGATACTAAGCCGCTGGTGAAGCGGCAACGGGCCGCAGGCCCGTTTTTTTAACGTTAAGGAAAGTATATGTCACTTTAAAGCGTTAAAGTAACCCATGGTTTGGTTGCAAATAACATTATAGCTTTGGGGCGTATCGGATAAACCCCCGCACTCACGATAGGATCCTCCGGCTGTAACTGGCCAATTCAGTAAGCAGTCGTCAGACATCGGTCGTCAGAATGCTACCCCAAATTCGCATCCTAATTTCCTGACGTCTGACGTCTTACGTCCGACGACTATTATTGGGGTTTCTCCTATACAGATACAATAGGCAATGCTTAACCCATTCTGACTCCTGTATAATTGGGGACATTCCTGTCCTTAAAGGAATACTCAAGCTTCAGCAGGTGTGTCCCCTTTCCTCTGATTCCGGGTTCCCGCCGCTGGAACAGCGGCAACGCCCGCAGGGCGTTTGTTTATGAAGTTATTACCTGGCAAAAAACACTACATCTCCGAACTTTGCCCCGGCTACTTTTCCCACACTCTCACACTTTATTTTCAGGAGGAAAAAAATCTTGCCCCGGGACAGTTCCTCGTGCTCCAGTGATTCAAAGTTTGCCTGGCCTTTAGAAATTACAAGGTCCGCCTCTTCCAGAAGCTTACTTGCTTCAGCGGAAATTTTACTGAGGGGTACACCAAGATAGTTAGAGCCCGTTGTTTTTACAGTGGCAACCCTGTTCATTCCAACCTGCTTTACATCTTCCATGGTGGCATCGTTTAATATGGGCCCGCCCTTCACCAGGTAAGTAACCTTTTTACCTGCTGCTGCAAGCTCTTCCGCCAGCAGCCTGTCAAAAACTATTTCCCCCGAATTGTCCCCCACAATAACCACTTTATCGGTTTTAGCCAGCTTTTCCGAAAAGGCAGTGTAGTGGTCCTTTGAAAACCCGGTGTTAAGGCACTGCTTCAGGCTGGCGTCTATATCAAAGTTCCTGTTGATTCCCAGGTCTATGACATTTCCGGCGACGGATATTTTTAACGCGTCATTAAGCCTGTCCCCTGACCTGTCAAGGTGTTTTTTCAACTGAGGATACAGTTCAAGGGCGAGGTTATTTGACTCTGCCTTCACCTGCCTGTAGGGGTCATCGCTGCCCAGGAGGCTGTATAGCTTTAACAGAAGCTCTGTTGAGTTCTCTGCCGGCGTCCTCTTCCTGTCCATTAGCTTAATATCATCCATCAGTTCAAACAGTATTTCGTGCTGCCTTTCCTCGTCTATTCCTGAAATGGTCATGCAGGTTACCGCCTGCTTCAGGTAGCAGTGAACACAGTCTACAAATACCAGCATAATTATCCTCCAATTTAAGGTGTCAACAGGTATAGTTTAACACAGTGCTACTGCCCTATTATTCATTAAATGGGGTTAAATTTCAAAAAAAACAGCTTTATAAAAGCCTCTGGCTCAACCTATTCTGTCCTGAAATAATGCATGTCTTTTTTATAAACCACAGAGGACACAGAGATCACAGAGAATTTGCTCTTAAGCATTACTTTCAGGTCTGATAAAAAATTAGGGAATTAGAGAAGTTTATAACTTTCAAGCGGCAACGCCAATAGGGCGTTATAGAAGTACCCCGGAGCAGATTTCCACTATCCTGGGGTCCCTAACCAGTTCTAGGTGGTGGCAGCCCGGAAGGTCGGCAAGATGCCGGGCCCCATCGATAAGCGCAGATTTATACGGAACCAGCCCGTCACTGTCGGTACCACAAAGCCATTTCAAATGGTGCCACCCCAAAAAGAGTTCTCCGCCCCATCCCCATTCCCAGGGACGGCCGCCGGCAGAGCCTCTTATTGTATATACCTTTCCATTGTCATACATTTGGCAGCCCTCTACCGGATATTTGCGGTTAAACTCTTCAACCCATCTGGGAGTGAGGTTTTCGAAGGCATTTTTTGCCCCAAGGGCAATGCGTCCTAACCAGCTGTAGGTGCTGGCCAGGGGGCTGCCATGGTGGGGAGTGCCCAGTGTAACAAGTCCCGCCACAGCACCGGGGTGGTTGTAGCTGTAAAAGCGGGAAACAAGGCCGCCCATACTGTGGGCAATAATATAAAAATGCCGTCCCAGGCCGTGTTTTTGAAGTATATTAACCTTTTCTTCCATGTATTTAGCCTGCTTGCTGATATAGTCACAGCCTGCGGAGCAGTTGTTTTTTCCTGCAAAGGTTATTCTTTTTGATTTTATTGCTGCGGTGGAGACACCGCTGTCCCTGTTAAGGTAAATGACGAATACCCGGCCGGACCCCCAATGATCAGTGCAGGCTTCGAGGAATTTATGTCCCCAGCGGTGCCTGTTGGTCAGCCCGTGAACCAGCACCAGGTCGTATTTCTTTGGGGTGTTGCCCATTATAATACCCCCCTGGCATTATCTTTTCCAACTATTATATTAGATTTTATCAATAAATAGCCTTATATTAAACCCTATCCTCTTTTACCTAAGATTGGAATAAAGTGTCGAAGGATTTATCTCCTGTAACCCTCTAATATAACTGGAACCTTTCGTATATCTTCTATAGAACATAGTGGGAGACCTAAATATTGGAGGTGGTTAAGTGATTAAATCTAAGGTCATTGCAACGGCGGCAGTATGCGCCGCACTGGTTGTAAGTTCCGCCGGCGTGGCGGTGGCAAAGGAAAACGGCAACGGCAACGGCAATGGTCCCAGGTTTGACAAGGGAGAAAAGGCAAAAGTAAAGATTGAGTTCCTGAATAACGGCAAGGAAACAAAACTGGAGGTTAAAGCGGAGCAGAGGGAAGAAAAAAAATTTGAGTTTAAAGGAAAGAGTACGCTTCTACCTCAAAATGTTTATAAGGAAGGGCGCGTTCTGATACCGGTTAATGCCATCACGAATGGGCTGGGCGCCGAAATTAAGTGGAACCTCCCCGATAGTGTTACAATTGAAAAGGATGGAAAGAGCATAGTAATTGACCTCAAAAATAATGTAGCACTGGTTAACGGAACCAAAATTGAGCTGGGCAAAATAAAGAATGGAAACGGACGTATTACTATATCTCCCGGCCTGATTAAAAAGCTTCTGGGTGCAGCCCAGAAGGAAGGTGCTGTCTCGGTAATTGCCGAGGACCTGACTCTGATGGTGGGGCAGGAGAAAGAATTCACCGTAAGCGCCTCTAATCCGCAGGATGGGAAAGCTTACGACAAGGTCAGGTTTAAATTCACTGTGGCAAATGCCTCCCTGGGTGATATAGCAGCTTTCCAGTACAAGGAAGGTGATGTCTGGAAAGATGTAGCCATGACCCAGAGTGGAAGCAGCGTGGTGGGGTACTTCGGTTCGGCAGAAGGTTTTTCGATGCCGGCAAACTACAGCGCCACAACAACATTTAGGCTGAAAATGTCCAAAGCGGGGACCTATAATGCGGACATAAGGCTGGTTAACTTTAAAAATAGTGAGCAGACTATTGCCCGTGACAACATGACCGTCACTGTAAATGCCACAGCCGCCACTATAACAGCTGACGATCTGATTCTGGCGGCGGGAGAGGAAAAAGAATTCACCATCAGCACATCTAACCCCCAGGGCAGCAGTGCTTATGACAGGGTGCTTTTTAAATTTACATCGGCCAATACCTTGTTGAGTGATATTGTTTCTTTCCAGTATAAGGATGGGGACACCTGGAGGGATATTTCCCTAAGCCAGAGCGGCAGCAGTGTTGTGGGGTATTTTGGCCCTGCAGGAGGGTTCCCTTTGCCGGTCAACTACAGCGCCACAACCAATTTCAGGCTGAAGATGGCTAAGGCCGGCACTTACAGTGTGAACATCAAGCTGGTTGACCTTAATAATAATGAGCAGGTTATAACCCAGGACAATATGTCCGTGGAGGTACGCGCAGCCGGTGCCACATTAACGGCTGACAATCTTTCTCTGACTGCCGGGCTGGAAAAAGAATTTACGGTTAGCGCGTCAAATCCGGCGCATGGTAAGGCATATGAAAGAGTGCTCTATAAATTTACCGTATACAATGCTTCCCTGAGTGATATAACAGCTTTCCGGTACAAGGAAGGAGACACCTGGAGGACAGTTCCCCTCAGCCAGAGCGGGAGCAGCGTGGTGGGATATTTCGGACCCGGAACGGGGTTCACGTTCCCTGCAAATTACAATGCCACTTCCACCTTCAGCCTGAACATGTCAAGAACGGGAACATATAACGCGGTAATAACCCTGGTAGACCTCAATAACAACGAGCAAATCATTGTGCAGGACAGCATGACTATCACTGTAAATTAATTTTTAAAATAACTGAGCCGCTCAGGGAATCCCCTGAGCGGTTTTTTCTGCCAATTCCCAATTCCCAACCAATGAATAATGCTTAACAATTGCCGCTGTTCCAGCGGCAACGCCCGCAGGGCGTTTATTTTTTGCCTTGTTTTAAGTTGTTGGAAAAAGGATTTAGTGAAATATGGAAGAATAGGGTATAACCAGATGTGCTGTATGACAGCAGGCAAACAGAAAGAATTAGAGAGGGTAAAAGTATGGGAAAAAAACTGGTGGACTTAAGTATGGCAATTGAGGACGGGCTCCCCAGCGACCCGCCGGGGATGATACCTCAAATTCAGTATATTCTTCATGAACAGGGAGCTGAAAGCATGAAGCCTTTCTTCCCTGGGCTGGCTAAAGAAGATTTGCCCGGGGGCCTGGGCTGGGCCCTGGAACTGCTTCAGCTTTCAACACACTCAGGCACCCACCTGGACGCGCCATGGCACTACCACCCTACCATGGACGGGGGGGCAAAGGCACTTACCATTGAGGAGGTACCCCTTGAGTGGTGCATGGGAGATGGTGTGGTTCTTGATTTTCGCCATTTTCCTGACGGCTACCTTGTAAAGCCCGGTGACATTGAAAAAGAGCTTAACAGGATAGGTCATCAGCTTAAGCCTCTGGATATTGTCCTGGTCATGACAGGGGCGGACAAATTCTGGGGGAGGCCGGAATACCTTATAAAAGGCTGCGGTGTGGGGAAAGAGGCCACTCTCTGGCTGCTTGAGCGTGGAGTAAGGGTTACAGGGACAGATGCCTGGAGCTGGGACCGCCCCCTGCCGCTGATTGCCCAGGAATACATGCAGACAAAAGACCCGTCCATAATATGGGAGGGGCACTTTGCAGGGATTGAAAAGGGCTACTGCCACATTGAAAAGCTCACCAGCCTGGAAAGCATTCCGCAGACAGGGTTCACTTTCTTTTGTTTCCCTGTGAAGGTTAAAAATGCCTCGGGGGGATGGATAAGAGCCGTTGCTCTTATAGAGGACTAATAATAAAAAGAGAGCCGCACAAGACGGCTCTCTTTACAAAAAAATAGCAGACGGCTACTAATACCTTTTATCAGGTTTTCTGGCAAGACCAAACATCAACTTTTTAATATAATGGGTCAAGGTGACAATAACCACTGCAATAGCAATACCTGTCAATACACTCATATTGTCACGACCTTTTTAATTAAATTATATCATCTTTAGTTTACCGGTTAACTGTTATTTACTGTATGGGAAGACAGTTTTTTTGTGGCTGTAGTATGGTTCCGGGATTTAATTGGAAGGATTATTGAGGAAGCCAGAGAATGATAAATAAAAAACAAGGGAGAGGATTACTTTGAATGGTCCGGTCATGAAAATAACAATCAATAATAATAACAGTTTTCTTGATGTATACCAGTCCGAATCCGGTAAGCTGGTGTTTGAAATGGGATCAACCGACCTCCTTAATCCGGTAGGCTTTGGTACCTTTGAAACCGACGGCCAGGCTTTTCTTGAGCTGCTTAAAAAACTGCTGGATAAATAGAAAACATAGAGGTTTCTAGGTTGTGATCATTATTTATCACATGTCTCATCAATCAATTCATTATCCTGCAGCGAGATCCTGGTTTTCCAGGGCAGGTGGCGGTTAATTGAGTTTACCAGATTATTAATAGAAAGGTAGGCGGCCGGGATTAGCAGGGGGGTTAGGATTAGTGAGGTAAGCATTCCGCCTATCAAAGCCACGGCCATGCCCCTGCGAAGCTCGACACCCT
This sequence comes from Bacillota bacterium, assembly GCA_049323755.1. Lineage (GTDB taxonomy): Bacteria > Bacillota > Desulfotomaculia > Desulfotomaculales > Desulfocucumaceae > BRHc4a. The sequence continues at coordinate 176,473 of JBMOPE010000025.1, read as the reverse complement.
CGGCCACGGCCAGGGCGGTAGGGATCATCCCGGCAATCATAGTGAGGGCTGTCATGGTGATGGGGCGAAGGCGGGTGCGGCAGGCTGTTATGAGGGCCTCCCTCAGGGGAATCCCGCGTTTTAACAGTGTATTGGTATAGTCTATAAGCAGCGTTCCGTTTTTGGCTGCCAGGCCGTCCAGCATTACAAGCCCCAGAAGAGTCATTAAATTTAGGGTTTCATTGGTAATATAAAGCGCCAACAGGGCTCCTCCAAGGGCGCAGGGCAGGGATAAAAGCCTGATGACCGGCGTCAGGAAAGACTCGTAAAGTATCACCAGGAGCATATAAACCAGACATACCGAAAGAATAATCACTCCTACCATGTCACTGAAGGACTCCTCCATGTCCTCCTTGTTTCCGTAGAATTCATATTTATACCCCGGCGGTATATCTATCGTCCTTTCAATTTCTTTTTTTATATCACCGGTTATATTTCCCAGTGCCCTGTCAACGGTATTTGCGGAAATATTGACCATGTGCTGGCGATCCATGTGGTTTTTATTCGTCCTGCCAGCTGTTTTTTTGATATCGGTGACATCTCCAATGGATATTCCCTGGCCTGCGTGGTTTATCACCCGGATGCTTTTGATGTCGTTAATATTTTGGATATCGATCTTGTCCAGTCTAACCCTTATATCGTACTCCTTGCCGCCTTCCCTGTATTTACCTGCGGTCTCGCCCTCAAAGGAGGCCCTGAGCGCCATGGCTATTTCTCCGGCTGAAAGGCCATGTCTGTGAGCCCGGAGCTTATCAACCCGCACCTCGATTTCGGGCTGTCCGCTATCTTTCCAGGTTGATCGAACATCACAGGCACCTGGGGTATTTTCAACAATTTTCTGTATTTTTTTGGACAACTGACCCACAATTTGTTCGTTTGGACCTGTTATGTGAAGCTGAACAGGGGCTCCCTTATCTCCGGTGCCAGGAACGGGAGCTTCTGCTACTGAGAGGATGGTATCGGGGAAGTCATTTTTCCATCCCCTGACAATATTGACCACATCCCAAACAGACCGTTTACGGTCTCCCTTGTCTATAAGGTTTACATTCATTTCAGCCATGAAGGACCCGCTACCCGTAAAAAAGCTGCTGGTTACCCCTACGCGGGTATAGAAATTGTTAATTTCGGGGATTTTCAGAAGACGATTTTCTATTTCCCGGCATATTTCCTCTGTTCTCTCAAGGGGGGTACCGTAAGGAAGCTCTACTGTAATGCTAAACCTCCCCTGGTCCGGAATGGGGAGGAATTCCTGTCCGATAATGCCTGTGGGAACCAGCGAAGCGCATATAATCATGCCCAGAAGTATCAGCGAAAAAATCCATCCCCGGTGATCCAGTGCCCATTCCAGGGACCACAGGTATCTTTCCATAATACTGTTCCCGAAAAGGTTCATCTTTTTAAGTAAAAGTTTAATCACTGGTGGGATATCTCTTTTCTTTTTCCCCGCTTTCTTATGGCCTTCAGCCTCCTCTTTTTCAAGAAGGGCTGCCATCATCGGGGTAAGTGTAAAAGAAACAAAAAGGGAAAATACTGTGGCGAATACAACTGTCATGCCGAATTGCTTGAAAAACTGGCCAACCAGTCCGGTCATAAAGGCCAGGGGGAGAAATACCACTACATCCTGCAGCGTAATGGAAACAGCAGCAAGCCCTATTTCATAGCGCCCGTCAAGAGCCGCAAGAACGGGGTTTTTGCCCATTTCCCTGTGCCTGTGTATGTTTTCCAGCACCACTATGCTGTCGTCCACCAGTATTCCCACACACAGTGTGAGGGCCAGCAGCGAGACAATGTTAAAGGTATAGCCAAAAAGAAAAATCATAAAAAATGTGCTTATTATGGATGTAGGGATGGCCATCATTACTGTAAATACCGAACGCCAGGATCTTAGAAAAAAGGTCAGGACCAAACCGCAGGTAATAATGCCTTCAATAAGGCTGTTTCTGGTGTCGCCAAGGGAAAGGCGCACGAACTTGGCCCCGTTGTACGCCACCTCAAGACTGATATCTTCGGGAAGGGTTTTTTTAATTAGCTCCAGCTCTTTTTCCAGCGTTTTTACAGTGCCTACTATACTGGCATCGCTCTGCTTTTTCACGGATATGCCTACTGCTTCTTTTCCGTTGAGCCTGGCTATAACTTTTTTTTCCTTGTAGCTGTCCTTTACATCGGCTATTTCGGATAGCCGGACCGATCCGTTTATCATGGACTGGAGCAGTATTTTATCGGATGCAAAGGGGCCTGCTATTTTCTGAAGCGGGACGACTCCCCCATGAAGCGGTATTTCAAGGTTCCGTATTTCCTGCAGACTTTTGAACTCGCTCAGCGTTCTGATGGTATATTCAGTTCCAGCCTGCATATATGTGCCGGCCGGCACGTTCATGTTTTCTATTTCAAGCCTTTGTATGACTTGGTCGATGGAAAGGCCGTATCCCTCCATTTTAAAGCGGTCCACTTCAATTTGTATTTCCCGTTCCAGGCCTCCCTCAATGCTCACCTCGCCTACCCCGGCCAGTGGCTCAAAGCGCTCTTTAACCTTTTCCCCGGCCAGGCTGTGGAGTTCGGCCAGCGGCCGGTTGCCGGACAGTACCACGGTAAATACGGGCTGGGCGTTCATGTGGTACTTCTGGATTATAGGTTTTTTGGCTTCTTCCGGCAGCTTGTAGGCAATTGCGTCCACCGCTTTTTGAACATCGTCGCACGCGTCGTCGGCCCTGGTGTCCATGGTGAATTCAAGTACTGAAACCGCTACGCCCTCAGCAGTGGCTGAAATCGACCTTTTAAGGCCGTTGATTGAGGAAACAGCCTCTTCTATGGGGTCTATTATCTGGGATTCTATCTCACTGGCACCTGCGCCGGGGTAAATTGTAATAACGGTTATAAAGGGCATGTTGGTGTCGGGAAAGAGATCAGAGCCGGTAAAAGAAAAGCCGGCGACTCCAAGGACAATAAAAAACATAATTACCATTGACATGGCTATTGGTTTTGTTATGGCGATTTCTGTGACTCGCAACGCAGGTGCCTCCGCTTATAATAGAGGAAAAATGGGGAACTCGCCTTATTTCTGAAGGGCGGCAGGTAAATACCGGGCGTACTGCTGGGGAGGAAAATGGCAATGATAGTAATTTCTTCCTAAATTTTAATAATCCTTTTTTTTCCAAAAAATAAAAACCCGTATATAAACAACTACCATGCTACATAGGTTGCTCGTGTTGTTTCAGCAATATAAAAGCTGCTTTCTCATGTGGAAAGCAGCTTTTTAAATACAGAGCCTTTGTTTGATGAATGCCTGTATTAGTTGCTCAGGCTGTGTATGGGGGCAGGGATGCGGCCTCCTCTTTTAATGAAATCATCGCTTCGGTAGCTGTTAATCTTCATTACGGGTCCGGAGCCTAAAAGACCCCCGAATTCCACCACGTCACCCACTTTTGTGCCGGGGGCCGGGATAATCCTAACCGCAGTTGTCTTGTTATTAATGACTCCAATCGCTATTTCGTCGGCAATAATGGCAGATATGGTTTCAGCACTGGTGTCTCCCGGTACGGCTATCATGTCAAGCCCTACAGAGCAGACGCAGGTCATCGCCTCCAGCTTTTCAAGGGAAAGAGCCCCGCTTCTCACCGCGTCAATCATTCCTGCGTCCTCGCTGACCGGGATGAAGGCCCCGCTTAAGCCCCCCACGTAGGAGGAGGCCATTGTGCCGCCCTTCTTTACGGCGTCGTTCAACAGGGCCAGGGCGGCGGTAGTTCCGTGGGCACCGCATTTTTCAATGCCCATTTCCTCCAGTATATGGGCCACACTGTCTCCCACGGCGGGAGTGGGGGCCAGGGAAAGGTCCACTATTCCGAACTGCACCCCCAGCCTCCTGGAGGCTTCCTGGGCCACAAGCTGACCCATTCTGGTTATCTTAAATGCCTTCTTCTTTATGGTATCGGCCACTACTCCGAAATCGGCGCCCTTAACAGTTTCCAGTGCCGACTTGATTGCCCCCGGCCCACTGACTCCCACGTTAATTACGCATTCCGGCTCGCCAATCCCGTGAAAGGCCCCTGCCATAAAGGGGTTGTCCTCAGGTACATTGGCGAATACAACCAGCTTGGCACAGGCCAGCCCGCCCTGCCCGGCGGTCAGCTCGGCGGCCTTCTTTATAATGAAACCCATTTGCCTTACCGCGTCCATGTTTATACCGGCCTTTGTGGTTGCGACATTTACCGAGGAGCACACTTTCCTGGTTGTGGAAAGTGCTTCGGGAATTGATTTTATAAGCCGGTGGTCGCCGGCAGTGTATCCCTTGTGCACCAGGGCTGAAAATCCGCCTATAAAGTTTACTCCCACCTCGTTTGCCGCTCTTTCCAGGGTTTGGGCAAATTTCACATAGCTGTCTTCATGGCAGCTTTCGGCCACCAGTGAAATGGGGGTAACGGAAATTCTCTTGTTGATTATCGGGATGCCATATTCCCGCTCAATGTCTTCCCCGACCTTTACCAGGTTTTCGGCAAGCCTTGTTATTTTGTCATATATTTTTTGGCGGGCTGAATCTCCGTTGGAGTCACAGCAGTCCCTTAAGGAAATTCCCATGGTTATGGTCCTTATGTCCAGGTTTTCCTCCTGGATCATTTTTATTGTTTCAATTACTTCAAACGGGCTGATCATAATATTTCCCCCTATATGCGGTGCATTGAGCTGAAAATGTCTTCATGCTGTATTTTTACAGAAAGCCCCAGGCCGATACCTTTTTGCTCCAGCTTGTCTGCCAGGTCCGTGAAGCTGACAGTGGACCCGGATATATCAACCAGCATTATCATTGTAAAAACATCCTGCATTATTGTCTGATTCAGGTCAAGTATATTTATATTGCAGTCGGCCAAAATGGTGCTTATACCTGCGATTATACCCACACGGTCCTTTCCAAGGACTGTTATTACAGCTCTCATTTTTAAATCCCCCCTCAAAAGCATGCTATTCGTATTATATATTCCGATATCCGGTATAGCAACGGGTTTAATCTTACAAGTACTTTCATAACCATATTGAGGGAGGAATTTTTAATTTTCCAGGGAAGATAATAGGTAATATTTACCATTAAATTAAAGCCGGGGGGATTGTAAATGCCTACTGAATCTGCATTACAGGCACTGTCTATACTTAGGGACCCGTCCCAGTTCCAGTGGTACGTTATTCCCATACTGCTGGTGGTAATCTATATATACAGCAAGGAGATAGGTCAGAAAAACTGGAACGTGGTGTTTGCGGGCCTTGCCCTGTGGGGAATGGACTGGTTCAATGAAATATGGAACGCTCTGGTTTTTCATTTTACCCAGTACGCTCCGGTGTGGGGAGCCCCTGGAAAAACTGCTTTTTTGATACTTATAGGCCTGAATATAGAGATATGTTTTATGTTTGCTATAATGGGCATTGCCACCGCCTATGCCTTGCCGGAAGACAGGAAAATGAGAGTTTTCGGCATTCCCAACCGTATTTTTTTTGCTGTAGCCTTCAGTGTCGCCAGTGTTTTTGTGGAAATATTATTAAACCTTGCCGGGGCTCTAACCTGGGAATACTCCTGGTGGAGCACCCGGGTACCCTGGCTGGTTTTCCTTATAGGGTACCTGCCGTTTTTCCTGGTGGCCTTTTGGGTGTACGACATGGAAAGCATAAGAAAAAAGGCATTTGCTGTAGGGTCGATACTGGGATTTGACGCTGCCTGCCTTATTCTATTTGGCAGTGTGCTGGGGTGGATATAAGTATGGAGGCTGGAGTATATCATGGGCGGCAAAGGGTTATAAATATCAGAAAGACGGGGTTATTGCCTTTCCCAAAAGGAGTGAGCCACATTAGAAAGTACAGCATCCTTTTAATAAGCCTGCTGCTGGCTATAGGTATAATAGCCTGGGTTTTTACCGGCGGGGGCATTACCGGAAATAAGACTCCGGATTCTGAAAGACCCGCTTCGGGAATGGCTTTGCCCGTTCTCCCGGCAGATGAAAATGCGGCGGAGATAAAGGAAGAGACAGGAACATACACAGGCAGGGCCGATGGCAATGTTATAGAAATAATCGTAAACGGAAAGGCGTGGGCCTTTTGGTACCCTGAAAGCAGCGCAAAGACAGACCTGCAGGAAGGGGACAGAGTTACTTTCACTTACTACCGTAATGACAAAGGCCAGCTGGTAATTAAGGATATAAAGGTAGATTCATCTCTTTCCCGGAAGGCGGAGGGAGTTCTGGCCGGTCAGGTTGATAGAGATTCAGTTAAGATAATACACTCTCAGGAAGAAAAGGTATATTCCCTTTCACCAAAGCTTGGTAAATCCTTCGCGGATATAGGTATAATGCCGGGAGACAGAGTTGTGTTTTGCTACCGGGCAATTGAGGGAAAGGAAGAGATTACCTGGATTGAAAGGGTTAAAAAGTGATTTTGATTTTTATGTAAAACCTAGCAGCCTTGCCGCCTGGGCCACCGTGAAACAAACGGCGCAGGCCACAGCCAGGGGTATAAGGGCGGAAAGAGCAGTCCATTTTATACTTTTCCCGGACTCCCGCCATATAGTCCACAGGGTTGTGCTGCAGGGGTAGTGGAGTAGAGAAAACAGCATCATACAGACCACCGTTAGCCAGGTCCACCCATGCTCATTTACAAAAAGGTTGTAAAGTGCCTGTATGCTGTCAATTTCGGTTAATGTACCGGTGGCAAGATAGCTCATTATCAGTATGGGGAGGACAATTTCATTGGCCGGGAGCCCCAGAATAAAGGCTGTTAATATGTGCCCGTCCATTCCCAAAAGCCTCCCCACAGGGTCCAGCAGGCTTGCAAAATAAGCCAATAGGCTTGCTTCACCGATATTAATATTAGCTAAAAGCCAAATAACTCCACCGGCCGGGGCTGCCACACAAACCGCCCGCCCAAGTACGAAAAGAGTGCGGTCAAAAATTGAGCGCATTATTATTTTACCAATCTGGGGTTTGCGATAGGGTGGAAGCTCCAGGGTAAATGGCGATGGCTTTCCCTTTAATAATGTCCTGGAAAGAATCCATGATACCGTGAAAGTTGTAAGTACTCCAAATAGCACTACTCCCACCACTATTAGTGTTGACCCGAAACTGACGCCGGTTCCCAGAACAAGTATGCCTGCAAGAACTATAATGGTTGGAAATCGCCCGTTGCAGGGGACAAAGTTGTTAGTTATCATTGCTATCATACGCTCACGGGGAGAGTCAATTATTCTGCAGGCAATAACACCTGCGGCATTGCACCCGAACCCCATGCTCATTGTAAGGGACTGCTTGCCCTGGGTGCCTGCTCTTTTAAACAGGTTATCCAGGTTAAAGGCTACCCTCGGAAGGTAACCTATATCCTCAAGCACTGTAAAGCAGGGAAAGAAGATGGCCATGGGAGGGAGTATTACTGCTATTACCCATGCCAGGCAGCGGTAGATACCTTCCACGAAAAAACCGTTAACCCATACCGGCGCATTAAGCAGTACCAGAAGGCTGGTCAGCTTCTCCTGTCCCCAAAAGAAAAAGGTGGCCAGTGCCTGTGAGGGGTAATTGGCCCCTGTTACGGTAAGCCAGAATACGGCAGCCACTAAAAGGATCATACAGGGAATGCCAAAGAATCTAGAAGTGAGGATATCATCAAGCTTGCTGTCCCAGTCAATACCCGGTGTTTCCTGCCGGCTGACCACCTTTCCTGCGATAGTCTCGGCTTTACTGAACAGGCCGCCCACTATGTAGTCGCTTATATCATTAGTGCTTAGTGTATTAGAATGGTTTATTTCCCTTATTAAATCTTCAAAGACAGTTAAGCGGTTCATACCATTACTTCTCCTCCCACCAGGCTGCTGACTCTTCCCTTTTCCCCACCCCCCTTTACACTAAGCCACTGTTTTATTGCTTCGGTTACCGTGCGGTCCCTGTCAAGAAGCCTAAGGCTTAACCAGCGGGTGTTGAACTCCTCTCCCAACAGTTCTATTAACTTCGGCTCAATTTTACTGATAGCTTCTTCAAGATTCTTATCATATTTAACAGTGCATGGAACTGGGGTTTTGAGCCCCGACGCCACTTCCAGTACTGATAAAACCAGCTTATCCATGCCGTATCCTGCCCGGGCTATTGTAGCTACCACAGGAACCCCGAGCTCTAGAGAAAGGGAATCCGTATCTATATGAATTCTTTTTCTTTTTGCCTCATCAATCATGTTTACGCATAAAACCACTCTCGGGGTTATTTCTAGGACCTGCAGCGCGAGATTTAAATTTCTTTCAAGGCATGTTGCGTCTGCAACTACAACTGTACAGTCAGGCCTGGAAAAACAGAGATAATCCCTGGAAACCTGTTCTTCTATGGAATTTGCCAGAAGGGAGTACGTTCCGGGGAGGTCAACCAGCTTTAGAACCTTTTCCTTGCTTTGGTGCCTTCCCTCTGCCCGTACAACAGATTTTCCGGGCCAGTTTCCGGTATGTTGGTTTAAACCCGTTAAGGTATTGAAAATAGTGCTTTTTCCTGTATTGGGGTTGCCGGTAAGGGCCACTTCATAATCATAATTCATTCCCATTATTTCATTCTCCCTTCGTGGCTTACCATTATTTTACTGGCTTCCTCCTTCCTGAAGGCTATAACGGCTCCCCGTATTTTAAAAGCTTTTGGGTCACCTGAGGGGCTTTGGCGCACCGCTTCTACCTTTGTTCCGGGAACAAGTCCCAGGTCCATCATTCTTCTTCTGGCAATTCCTTCCGCCAAAATAGAGTCAACAACCGCCCACTTTCCCAGCGGAAGCTCATGCAGGCTTATCACTTGCTTTTTCATAATTGTCTCCTTTTACGTGTTAATCCCGGCTAACAAAGTTAGGCCCGGCTAACTTTTAATGCTATTTAAAAAGGGCTGTATTCTGGGCAAAGATAGATTTTGCTTTGAGTAAAAATATGAATATTCAAGGCAAAAAAGTTAGACAGGACTAACTGCCAGGCAGATACAGTTCCTAACAATACATAGTACGATGGGCGGGTTTTCTTTGCTACACTCCATATTTTGGCATAAAAGAAACCGTCAGGCCGATATGCATTCAGTTTGTTAAAAGCCTAATGTGATTAAGCTCACACAAAAACAATGGCCCCGGTCATACTTCCAGGGTAAAGGATGATGGTAATCTTTAATCACAGGATATCGATGCGCCGGTTACAGTACATGATTGGTACAGAGTTTAACATATACATATTAATTTAAAGAGGAGGTGTGAGGAATGCGGCCGGTAGTAAATTCTGAGACATGTATAGCTTGCGCAACGTGCAGCGCTGTTTGTCCCGCAGACCCAAATGTTTTTGAGGTAGCGGACATTTCCAGGGTGGAACACCCTGAAGCCTGTACCGGCTGTGAGTCATGTGTAATAAACTGCCCTACGGGCTCCATAAAATTAATTGATTAACAGTAGAAAGACTATTAATAATTAAGGAGGACTAGAAATGTTTTGTAATCAGTGTGAGCAAACAGCAAAGGGAACAGGATGCACTCTCTCAGGTGTGTGCGGTAAAAAGCCGGAAGTAGCAGCACTCCAGGATTTGTTGCTGCATGCGGTTAAGGGGCTGGCCCTTTACGCCAGGGAAGGAAGCAGGGTTGGAATTTCTGACCCCGGGATTAACAGGTTCACAGTGGAGGCGATATTCTCCACACTTACCAATGTTAATTTTGACCCGTCAAGATTTGAGGCTCTTATTAAGCGGTGTGCAGAACTGACAGCCGGGCTTAAAGAAAAAGTCGCCGGGGCGGGCGGCAATACTAATATCACTGATGTCTCTGCAAGCTTTACCCCTGCCGGTGACCTCGCAGCACTTATTAAGCAGGGTGAGCTGGCAGGACTGCCGGTAGACCGCGATGCCGACCCTGATATCCAGTCGCTGCAGCAAATATTACTGCATGGCATAAAGGGTGTAAGCGCTTATGCGGACCACGCATACATCCTCGGACAGGAGGACGAAAGTATTTATGCATTCATCTACGAGGGGCTGGCGGCTCTTGCCAATAAGGATTTAGCTCTAAATGACTGGGTTGCCCTGGTATTAAGGTGCGGTGAAATAAATCTCAGGGCCATGGAACTGCTGGATGCCGGTAATACCGGGACCTACGGGCACCCGGTGCCCACCGGTGTGCCTCTGGGACACAAAAAAGGCAAATGCATACTGGTTTCGGGCCATGATCTGAAGGACCTGGCTGAACTACTCAAACAAACCGAGGGGAAAGACATTTATGTATATACACACGGGGAAATGCTCCCGACTCACGGCTACCCCGAACTAAAGAAGTATAAACATTTTTATGGGCACTATGGAACAGCCTGGCAGAACCAGAAAAAAGAATTTCCCGAGTTCCCCGGCGCAATACTGATGACAACTAACTGCATCCAGGATCCCCAGGCCTATATGGATAATATCTTTACCACCGGCCTTGTGGGTTGGCCCGGAGTAAAGCATGTTAAAAACGGCGATTTCGGTCCTGTAGTTGAAAAGGCCCTGGAAATGCCCGGATTTGAGTCAGACGAAGATAAGGGAAGCGTAATGGTTGGCTTCGCAAGGAATGCCGTAATGGGCGTTGCCGACAAGGTTATAGAAGGTGTCAAGGCAGGCGCCATTAAGCACTTCTTCCTGGTGGCAGGCTGTGACGGAGCGAAGCCCGGACGTAATTACTACAGTGAATTCGTGGATAAAACCCCGAAGGATACGGTGGTTCTAACCCTGGCCTGTGGCAAATTCCGGTTCTTTGATAAAAAGCTGGGTGACATCGGAGGCATTCCCCGTTTGCTGGATATCGGCCAGTGCAACGACGCATATTCGGCAATTCAGATTGCGGTAGCGCTTTCCAAGGCATTTAACTGCGGTGTCAATGACCTTCCTCTCTCAATGGTGCTTTCATGGTACGAGCAAAAGGCGGTGGCTATTCTGCTTACCCTGCTGCACCTGGGCATAAAAGGGATACGCCTTGGCCCGAGCCTGCCTGCATTTATAACACCTAACGTGCTGGATGTGCTGGTGAAGAACTTCGATATCAAGCCTATAACCACTCCGGACCAGGATTTGGCCGCCATACTGAAATAGGAATTAGCGGGATAGAATAATAATAAAAAGCTGTTGACCAGGAATGGCCAACAGCTTTTTATTATTGGTGGAAAGTGCATACAGCTTACGACTGCCGCCACATGCTATTAATATCCAGGCCGATCAGGCGGCAATATTTAAAAAATATATCCAGAGGCATTTCCCGGCTGCCGCTTTCATAATTTTGCAGTTCTGATTTTTTAATACCCAGCTGGCTGGCTGCAAATCCATCGCTCATACCCCTCTCGGCCCTTGTTGCTATTAATCTTTTCATTATTTTTTCTATTGATATGTCGGTGTCTATTTCTATAAAGCTTGCGCATGGAGGGCAGTTTTCGCAATCTTCACTATATATGTTGCAGTTTTCAGTCATGAGATTAATAATCCTGCATATTCCCTTTTTTGTGCACTTTCTGCAGCATGATTTGCTCAATGTCCTTTCACCGCCTGTTTTCTGAAAAAGGGACTGCCTTAGGCAATTCCTTTTTAAATAATACATAAGAAAAAAGTCTTACAATTAATTATATTCTTATAGTGGATTTGTGTTACAGTTTATTTTGAGTTCTGTTGTTATATGCTGGTAATAAAGTGAAATATGTTAATAAAGGTAAGATATGGGATTAAATTGGCATGCCGGATCAAAACTAATTAATTTGTTGCTCGGATCACAATTTTAGCCGGATTTTGTTAGAATTGTTTATAGAGAGATTAAAAAGTAGTAAACTTTAAGAAATGCTAGCGGTGGTTTCTTTTTTAGGGCGGCAGGACAGTATATTTAAGAGGTGGCTTTGTTGAGGATAGTAAAAGGAAAAAAGGTAGTTGACGAGGATATAGATTTGAGGGCTCTTGTTTCCGGATACAAATCTGTGGTTGTTGACATAGGGACCGGGGACGGAAGGTTTGTGTACAAAATGGCCCGGCAGCAGCCTGAGACTTTTTTTATAGGAGTGGACTCAGCCGCGGACAACATGGCGGAATACTCCTCCAAGGCAGTTAAAAAGCCTGGCAAAGGGGGACTTTCAAACGCTATTTATGTTGTTGCCAGCGCTGAAAATCTCCCCTCCCGGATGGAGGGCATTGCCGGAAAAATTTTCGTAATACTGCCATGGGGGAGCCTACTGGAGGGGATTGTAAAGGGGGAAAGGGTCCTTCTTAGCAGTATTAGGAGTATTGCCGCTCCCGAAGCCTCTCTTGAGCTCTTTTTTACCTACAGCCACCTTATTGAGGTTGGGGAGATGAACAGGCGGGAACTTCCCGAACTGTCACTGGAATACATAGAAAATAATCTTGCTTCCTTATATATGGATTGCGGTATAAGAATACTGGATAAAGAGATTATCTCAAATGAAAGATTAAGGGAATACGAAACCCAGTGGGCCAAAAGGCTCGGCTTTGGGAGAAACCGAACGGTTTATCATGTAACGGGAGTCATTACTTCACCCCAACTTTTACGTAATGAATAGTTGTTAAAAAAAGAAGGTAAAATCCAGTTTTTGTCGAAATTCAAATTGATTGTAAATTTTGTCATTATTGCCGGGAATGTTTTAACAACAAAAATGTTCAAAATGGGGTGATTGCGTGTATGAGTTCGATATTGCAAAGTGAAGTTGTCAGAAAAAGTGAATTAAAATCAAATCAAATTGTTTTGAAAACACTCTCCATACTGACGGTGGCAGGACTTCTCCTTGCAGACCTGATGATGTACCTGGGGGCCATAGTAAACAAGGGCTTCTGGCTTATGGCCAAAGTGAACCTGATTTGTTTCGGAGTTTTACTGGTCTCCTACTTTATCTGGCGCTACCAGAAGGAAAAAGGATATGTGAAATACATTCTTTGCCTTGCTACCACTATGATAGTTTTTATTATTCAGGTAACTACAGGCGCCGGGCTGCAGGACTCTCCCCTGTGGTTCCTGCCCATAGGCCTAAGCATACTATACTACTCAACCCCGCTTACCGTTGCCACTATGATTGTGTCCATAGTGCTGAACATAATCATATTCCTGGTATCACCTATCAGCAACCCCAATGAAAAATTGGTATCAGTTATGTCTGTTAACACTTTAGGGCTTTTATTCGGGTCACTTGGAGCGCTGTCGGTGGTGAAGGCAAGCAGAAAAACACTGGAAAAAATGATAACTGCCGAGAGCAGCTCCAGCCAAAGCCACGAAAAAATGAGCCTTATTTTGGAAAGTGCCAAGGAAACCGGCTCAAAAATGAACAATAACCTTTCCGAAGTGGGGGCCGCCATATACGATAATGAGCGGAACATACAGCAAATAGCCGCCTTTTCCCAGGAACTGGCCATGCAGCTTGACAGCGTTACCTCGGTAAGCAGTGAAATTGGCAAACAGTCTGAGCTGCTGCTGAGCAAAACAAGGTCAGGATACTCTAACGCACAGGATGTAATGCAGCAAATGCAGGAAATAGATAACGAGGCATCACTGCTTAGCAGCGTTGTTAGCGATCTGGACAAGTATTCGGAATCAATAGGCAAGGCGGTTGACATTATTTCATCAATTGCTGAGCAAACTAACTTGCTAGCTTTAAATGCCGCCATTGAAGCTGCCAGGGCGGGTGAAAGCGGCAGAGGATTCGCGGTTGTGGCCGAGGAAGTAAGAAGGCTGGCTGAAAGTACCAGTACCTCAGCCAAAGAGATAGTAGAGCTTGTTGCAAAGGTTAGAAACCAGATTGATATGACTGTAAAGGCCGTTGACAAGCAAACTGCCTCTGTTAAGGTGGGGAAAGAAAAGGTGGAGCTTACCGCCGGAGACCTTAAACAAACCCTGGACGCCCTTTCTGAAATAATAGGCAAAATACGGGACATTATAGAGACAAACCAGGAAATAAACGACGGGGGAACAAAGGTTGCCGCAGCCAGCGAGGAGCAGCTGGCATCAATGCACTCACTGTCCCAAAACATGTCGGACCTGTCGGAGCTGTTTAAGAAGCACTATAATTCGATACAGTCATAAACTATTTCAATTAGTAAATTTTTTTAGGCACCGGCCAATCAAGGCCGGTGCTTTTTGACTATAGACAATTATTTGCGTAGTTGTTATTGCTAAAAAGTAAAGTATCAAACTTTAGATTCTATGTAGTGCATATCTTTATTTATAAAAAAATCTAATATACAGATAACAAAAGAGGAAAAACCTGGAGTATGTCTAATAATTACATGATAGATGGCAATTGGTGGACATGTCGAAATATATCACCATATGTCACGTTTTAGATTAAAAACCATTGGTTTAACAAAATAAGCAATAAGGGGGTAGTAAAGTTAAATTACATCTAGATAATTGCATACAAGGAGGCAGTATTAATGATTATTATGAGGAGATTATTTATCCTAATTGTTTTTATGATTTTTTTGTTTTTAAACACTGGATATGCTTTAGCTTCTAATTTGACCCAGGAAGAAAAGTCCATTCGTAGTATAAGTCCGTTAAATAATAAGACTTTTATTTTACCAGCCAAAATGAAAACAAATATTTCCAGTGCAAAAAAGAAGCTTAGTACGGACCTGCTATGGCTGGTAGATGAGAGTGCTTTGACTCCAGGTCAGACCAAAAAAAATGTAAAAAAACAAATGCAGGATTTTGGCCAGTTTCGCCCTGCTCCGCTAACCAGAGACATCTCCGGTACAAAAGAGGGACAGGTATATGTTTATGTTTATGTTAAGCCTAAAACAGAAACAGGTACGGTGGAGCAGTATCTAAAAGTGGTCTCAAAGAGTGATAAAAGGAATTATTTAGTGGGATGGCTAGATATAGAAAAGATTGAAGATCTTGCTGCCCTTGATGAAGTACGCTCCATTCGCACGGTCCTTCCGCCCATGGTAAGGACCGGTATGGTTAACAGTGAGGGAGATGATATACACAGAGCTAATGTTGTAAGAACAAATTTCAGCCAGGATGGAACCGGAATAAAGGTAGGAGTCATTTCAGATGGAGTAAACAACAGGGCTAACAGTATTACATCAGGGGATTTGCCAGCGGGGATAACAGTTCTAAGGGATAATCTAACAGGCGACGAGGGAACGGCCATGCTTGAAATAATACATGACCTTGCGCCTGGAGCCCAGTTATACTTCCATGACTGTGGGAACGATACCCTGCAATTTAACCAGGCAATTGATCAGTTGGTACAGGAAGGATGCAAAGTAATAGTAGATGACATAGGATGGATAGATGAGCCCTTTTTTGAAGATGGGGATGTGGCCAGCCATGTTTCCTCGGTAGTGGCAAACAATAATATTGTATATGTATCAGCAGCAGGAAACGATGCCCAAAGGCATTATCAGGGAATTTACCATAAGTTAACAGGATATGATTTTCACGATTTCAGCGCTGGAACCAACAACCTTTACAGTGATTTGTATGTTAACATTCCAAATGGTGGACAGGTTATTGTCATACTTCAGTGGAATGATCAGTGGGGTATGTCGGGAAATGATTACGACCTGCATCTAGTTAATGCTATTAGTGGTGACCCGCTTGTAGTTAGTAGCGACACTCAGAATGGTAACGGTTTTCCTTTAGAAGGGTTTGTTTATACTAACAATACCGGCTCCGATATCAATGCGGCTATTTTGGTTGAAAATTATGGAGGAACGGCCGCTTCTAAGATATTAGAGATTTATATTTACCCGAGATTAGGTTCCAATGTTTATACTGATAATATTAAAGCCCAGGATTCAATTTTTGGCCATCCAGCTGTTCCGGGAGTGTTATCCGTGGGTGCCATAAATTATTCAAATGTCAGCAGCATAGCACCGTATTCATCAAACGGGCCGGTAACACTCTACAATGGAACCACACGGGCAAAGCCTGATATATGTGGCATTGACGGTGTTGCCATAACTGGAGCCGGAGGTTTTGGACAGAATGACGGGGGAGTTAAACGCTTCTATGGAACCAGTGCGGCAGCGCCTCATGTAGCAGCCATAGCTGCACTGACCTGGGCCGAAAATCCAAGCCTGTCAGCTAATGAAGTTACAAACTATCTTAAAAACAACTCTGTTGATCTGGGAGTTGCAGGATTTGATTACGTCTTTGGGCACGGAAGATCCGATGCTTTAAGTACTGTGAATAATGTTCAGCCTGGTCAGTTGGCCTTTAGCAGTGCCACCTACAGCGTTGGCGAGGGCGACGGGACAGCAACAATAACAGTGAACCGCACAGGAGGCAGTGTTGGCACAGTAACGGTGGACTACGCCACCAGTGATGGAACTGCAACGGCAGGGTCCGACTACACCACCGCCAGCGGTACACTTACCTTTGGAAATGGTGAGACCAGCAAGACCTTCACCTTGTCAATAACCGACGACGCATCGGTAGAAGGGGATGAAACGGTAAACCTTACTCTCAGTAACGCCGGCGGGGGAGCCACTTTAGGGCAAAGCAGCGCAGTGCTGACAATAGTTGATGACGAAGTGGCCCAGCCCGGTCAGTTGGCCTTTAGCAGCGCCACCTACAGCGCTGGCGAGGGTGATGGGACAGCAACAATAACAGTGAGCCGCACAGGAGGCAGTGACGGCACAGTAACGGTGGACTACGCCACCAGTGATGGAACTGCAACGGCAGGGTCCGACTACACCACCGCCAGCGGTACACTTACCTTTGGAAATGGTGAGACCAGCAAGACCTTCACCGTATCAATAACAGACGACGCGGCGGTAGAAGGGGATGAAACGGTAAACCTTACTCTCAGTAACGTCGGCGGGGGAGCCACTTTAGGGCAAAGCAGCGCAGTGCTGACAATAGTAGAAAACGACATAGCCCAGTCTGGTCAGCTGGCCTTTAGCAGCGCCACCTACATTGCTGGCGAGGGTGATGGGACAGCAACAATAACAGTGAGCCGCACAGGGGGCAGTGACGGCACAGTAACGGTGGACTACGCCACCAGTGATGGAACTGCAACGGCAGGGTCCGACTACACCACCGCCAGCGGTACAATTACCTTTGGAAATGGTGAAACCAGCAAGACCTTCACCGTATCAATAACAGACGACGCGGCGGTAGAAGGGGATGAAACGCTAAACCTTACTCTCAGCAACGTCGGCGGGGGAGCCACTTTAGGGCAAAGCAGCGCAGTGCTGACAATAGTTGATGACGAAGTGGCCCAGCCTGGTCAGTTGGCCTTTAGCAGTGCCACCTACAGCGCTGGCGAGGGTGATGGGACAGCAACAATAACAGTGAACCGCACAGGAGGCAGTGACGGCACAGTAACGGTGGACTACGCCACCAGTGATGGAACTGCAACGGCAGGGTCCGACTACACCACCGCCAGCGGTACACTTACCTTTGGAAATGGTGAGACCAGCAAGACCTTCACCTTGTCAATAACCGACGACGCGGCGGTAGAAGGGGATGAAACGGTAAATCTTACGCTCAGCAATCCGGGTGGAGCAACCCTCGGGCAGAACACATCAGTGCTGACCATCGTTGAAAATGACTTTGATCAGTCTGCTGCCTCAGTGGTATCATCTACTGCCACGCCCACACAGGGTTATCCCTTTAACCTTATCATAACCGGTGCAAAGGGCACAGACGGTGCAAACCTGACAGGATCAATAAACGTGCAGGTAAGCAGTAATGTTGAAGGAGTGGTGCACAACGCTGCGGTGAGCTTTATCGGGGGGGCCGCCACAGCACCGGTTATTTTGAATACCCTTGGCGCCCATACCCTCACTGTGTCAATAACAGGTGTAACTGCATCCAAGATGGTGAATGTAACTGTCCCGGACCAGTCTAATGCCACGGTGACGGCTTCTACAAGCACACCTATACAGGGAGTGGCTTTCATCCTTGATATAACCGGGGCCATGGATACTAGAGGGGTAAACCTTGAGGGGCCTATATTTGTACAGGTAAACAGCTCGGTCAGCGGGTCTGTTTATAATTTCCCAGTTACCTTTACCGGGGGAGCGGCAAATGTGCCCCTGACACTCAATGCTACAGGGGCACATACCCTTACCGTTTCCATAGCCAGTGTAACTGCCCCAAAGATCGTCAACGTGAATGTCCAGGCGGCGCCAACAGTGGCAGGAGTAGCCAGGGATTTGAGTATCACAATGGGGGCGGGAAACACAGCAGTCTCAGGCGGCAACAACAAGTGGACTATTGAGATTACTTACGGTACCGTAAAAGCGGATGTATCCGAAGCGGACCTGACTATAACCGGCCTGCCCCCGGGACTTACGGCAACAGCAGCCAAGGGGGCCGGCAATACAATAGATATCACTGTGGGGGGTACTGCAAATCCGGCTGTCAGTGCGGTAAGAACAGTTAACGTTGTAGTTAAGGGCAGCGCTATAACTGAGGCCGGGGCGTTAAACTCCCAGGCTGTCAGTCTGGTTATAAACCCGGCGCCTCTGGCAGGCCCGGTAACGCTGGATAATTCCCAAAAAGATGTTACTGTTGACGGGACTACCCCAAATACAACCATTACAGTTCCGGACAGCGTATCCGATGCCACTGTCAGCGTCGCGCCCCTGGTTACTGTAAGCGGCGCCGACTTCACGGCTACGCTCCCGTCAGACCTTAATATAAACGCTGCAACATCCGTGGGTCAGGTTGAGGTTGTCATGCCGGCAGCTACAACAATCACAGCCCCCGCATCATGGACGGGCACAATAAATGTTCCTACGGTCAAGCCAAACAACACGGTTAGCGTAACCGCTGATTCCGGAAATGTTGCCACCACAAGCGTGGTGATTGAAGTGGGATTTGGTGATGTTCCCCTCACTTTTGACAGGGCGGTAAGGATACTTATCCCCGGACAGGCCGGCAAGGAAGTTGGGTATTACCGCAGCGGGACATTTACCAAAATAACCAGGACATGTGCCGAGGATAGCCAGGCGTGGGCCGACAACAACGCAAACATTCCTTCAGGAGGAGAGGGTAGAATAGATGTCGGCTCCGACCTGGTAATATGGACCAAGCACTTCACCAGCTTTGTAACTTACACCCAGGCTCCTGCCCCCGCAGGTGGCGGTGGCGGCGGTGGCGGTGGCGGTGGCGGTGGCGGCGCCATACCTCCCCAAGTAATAAACTCCACCAACGGGTCTGCCATGCTGTATCCCGACAAGGGGGGCACTGTCGGTCTGGATACCAAGGCAGCGGTCCAAATACCGGCCTCGGCTCTCACCAGTATTTCACAGGTGCTGGTCAAGGTTGAAAAGGTGGACTCCCCACCAGTGACACCTGCTGGATACAGGGCGTTAAGCAGCGTTTATGAATTCAGTGTTGGCGGGGAGAGCAAATATAAATTTAATCAAAATGTGACCCTGAAGTTTGAATTTGACAGTTCAGCGATGGCTAAAGATGAAGTTCCGGCAATATATTATTTCGATATAACTACATCGAAATGGGTAAAAATCGGGGGTGTTGTGACCGGATCCACAATTACGGCCCAGGTGGATCACTTTACCAAGTATGCAGTTTTTGCTGAGAAGCTGCAGCAGGAAGAGCCCCAGGTTAAGCAGCAGGAAAAAACACAAACTTTCAATGACACGGCCGGGCACTGGGCCCAGAAAAACATCGAAAAGCTTGTTTCAGCAGGAGCCATAAGCGGCTACCCCGGAGGTGTGTTTAACCCTGAAGGCAAAATTACCAGGGCTGAATTTGCCACGGTTTTGGTTAAGGCTTTTAACCTCGAGCAGCAAAAGGAAATTACCTTTAAAGATACTGGCGGCCACTGGGCCAAGGAATATATTTCAACTGCTGTGCATCACGGTATTGCCAAAGGATATACTGATGCTACCTTTGGTCCTGATGACCTTATAACCCGTGAGCAGATGGCGGTAATGATGGCCAGCGTTGCAAGGCTTTCAGCTGAAAATAGTGGTACAAAGTTCAAGGACAGTGAGAATATCTCCTCCTGGGCAAGGAGTGCTGTTGCCGCTGCGGTAAAAGAAGGGATAATAAAGGGATACCCCGATAATACATTTATACCTCAAGGCAGTGCAACAAGGGCCGAAGCCGTTTCGGTAGTGGCCGGAGCTGTAAAATAGAGCATAAAAAATCATTTAAAGCATATGAAAACTGTTGACACCTGTTCAACAGTTTTCATTTTTGTGGTAAAAATAAGGGAGGTTAAATGAAGGAAAGATCTATAGCATATAGAACTTTTAGCATGTTGGTTAAATAGTTATAGAATATATTGCCTGTTAAGTATTAATATGGAGGAAAAAATATAATGAAACCCTTTGTTTCGGTCATCGGAACCACATTCATCGATGTCAAGGGATTTTCCCGCCATGACTACAACCCGCTGGGGAGAAATCTCGGGAGCATTGAGTTTGTGCACGGCGGTGTAGGGAGAAATGTAGCTGAAAATCTGGCCATGCTGGGCATAAATACATATTTTGTTTCATCGGTTGACAGGTCGGCCCTGGGCAGTGAGGTAGCGGAAAGGTTGAAAAAAACAAGGGTTAAGCTTGACTTTCTTTCCTATGCTGAAAGCTGTGGGATGGGAATGTGGCTGGCCATACTGGACCGCAACGGGGACCTCGCCGGATCGATATCACAGATGCCTGAGCTTTCCATCCTTGAAGACATTATAGCTAAAAGAGGAAGAAAGATAATGGAGGCATCAGGCCACATAGTCCTTGA
This sequence comes from Bacillota bacterium, assembly GCA_049323755.1. Lineage (GTDB taxonomy): Bacteria > Bacillota > Desulfotomaculia > Desulfotomaculales > Desulfocucumaceae > BRHc4a. The sequence goes on along the minus strand of JBMOPE010000025.1, from coordinate 155,738 downwards.
AATAGACCTCAATAGCAGTATTTCCAGGAAAGTTGTGGAGCTGGCCAGGGAACATGAAAAGAAAGTGTATGGCATTCCGGGGAATCTGGAGGTTATACTGAGTGACAGGGATTTGTTGAAATGGACGGACTGTTTTATCTGCAATGATATAGAGGCCGGTCGGCTTATTGGAAAGGATATAGCCGGCATTGAGCCTGAAGATTTGGTTTCTCTACTGGTCAGGTTTGTATCGTTGGAAGGAATACCTTCTATGGTTATAACTCTTGGGCCCCGGGGGTCTGTTTACTACGACTCCAGAACCTCAGAGGCAGGTTACCAGCCTGCCTGCCCCACAAAGCTTGTTGACTCCAGCGGTGCCGGGGACGCATTTTTCTCCGGCACTGTTATGGGGCTGGTTAACAACAGGCCGCTTAAAGAGGCGGTTCAATACGGAACCAGGGTTGCCTCCTGGACGATACAGGTTGAAGAAAATACCTGCCCTGACCTTCCCTTTAGAGTCAGGGAAGACAGTTTGTTTAAAAATGTTATTGCCGGGGGAGATAACAAAATTAATATGGCTGTGGTGTAAACACTGAACATAATAGCATTACAATCCGTTAGATTGGAGATTTCTCGGTTAAAAAAGAATTATATAGGGTTTAAAGCGATTTGGACAATCCAAATCGCTTTTTTAATACACCAGGAAAAATTTGGCTGTGGATAAATTTAATGCCAGCTATAGGGCAGGCTTAGAATATCACCCCCATGCGTTGATGATCTCTCCGGCTGAAACTGGCTCTATGCTTGGAGTCAACAGATAGCCGACCATCCTCAACGGCGCGTCCATGCGCCGGTTCGGACTTCCGCCAACATCCTTTTGGCGGCTCGCCTTTCTGTAGCCACCTTCGCCAAGAGCCAGTAACAGCCTCCGAAAAATCAACGCACGGAGATGATATTCCCCGCCCCGATGAATGTCCTTTGAAAGTATAACTATAGGGTCGACTGGAGGGCGGATTTGTTCTAAGCAGAAGTTGCTGGGAAGCTTTGGCCAGGAAAGGACCCCAGGTGACATTCATTGAGGCAGGGAATACCAGCCCCGTTGCTAAATATTGCGCAGGCTATTACCGGGTTTTGACGCAGAAGGCTATGGAATGCCGACCCGTCTGCCGGATGCAGACGGGAACCCGAGAGGAGCAGGACGCGACTTTCGAGGGTGGTCGGCAGGCCGTTGCCTTCAAGTCTTAAAGCCGGTTCCTTTATCGGGGACATTCCTGTCCACAAAGAAATACCCTATCTTTAGCAGGTGTGTCCCCTTTCCTTCTCGCACCAGTTGTCAATGGGGTTGGTATTCCAGGCCTGCCCGTAAGTTACCCCATAGTAGGCTAATAATTCAGAACTTGTTAATAATCTGTCGGGCAGCAGGCCCGTTTTTTTAATTAAATATTTACTTATGTATGTCCTGTTCTTAACAATATTATCGCATTCCTTTAATATTATTGGTCTATATTTCCATAAAGAGACTTTGTGCGACAATAGTTGGAACGGAAGTGATAGAAATGATTGTAAAGAAAGGTTTTATCAACTTTTCCTGGTACTGGCGGCTAAAAATGCACTACAGGATGCTGCTTATATTTACAATACTTTTTTTCGCCGCTGTAGGTGGGCTGGGGATGGCCATGTACAGCGTGGGAAACAGGAGCATCAGCGGTCTGATGGAGGAGAGGATAACAACTTCCGCTAAAAATGCCGCCGCTAACATCGCTCTTATGGCAAATATTTATGACAGCAGGCAGCTTTTAAACTATGCAGAAACATACATGATTAAGGAAAGAGAGTCCTTTTCAAACAAGGGAATTAGATCGAGCGTAACGGTCTACGGCATGGACGGCAAAGCTATTGCTACCCAGGGTGAAGAGATTAGCATTTCGGCTGATAAAATAAAAGAGCTTTATGACGCCAAGTCAGGGTCTTTCAGGTGGGAAGTGCAAGGCAGCAACAGAGTAATAACTTATGATGTAATACCGGCCACCGGCTGGCTTTATGCAGTGGAACTGGTGGAGGATGATTATCTCAGGCCTATTTATCTTTTAAGGGAAATCTTTATTATTGTGGGCCTGGGGTCGCTTTTTGTGGTCTCTGTAATAAGCTACTTTGCTGCCAGGAGAATGGCGGGGCCAATAGATGCCATTGTTGATGCCATGAATAGAGCAAGCAGCGGTGACTTTTCTGTAAGAGTCAGGGAATTTAATGCCGGGCAGGAGCTGGGGAGGATTGGCAGACACCTCAACAATATGCTTGAAAGCCTGGAAAGCCTGATTCAGGGATCAAGGGTAACCGTTTCGGCCCTTAATGAAACCAGCAGTCAGCTGGCATCACTGGCAGAAAGCCAGGTGTCACTCATGAGCGATACCAGTAATGCAGTAAACAAAATTGAAAGCTCACTGGAAAGGATAGCAGAAAGAATTCAGGGTACAGAAGAAGCAAGCAGTAACCTGATGGATTTTTCCGCCAAAAGCAATATGAAGCTGGGATCTCTTATTAAGAAAATGAAAGATAGCCATGACCTCCACAGGGACGGTGTGGGGGCGGTAAAAAACCTTGAAGAGCACATCAAAAAGATCTTCGAAATAGTTGACCAGGTAAAAAGCATTGCCGACCAGACCAACCTGCTGGCCTTAAACGCATCAATTGAGGCAGCGAGGGCCGGCGAGCACGGAAAGGGATTTACGGTGGTGGCAGAGGAAGTAAGAAAGCTTGCCAATCAGTCATCAACGGCCAGTGAGGAGATAGGTGTTCTGGCCAAGAGAATATTCATGGAAAACGAGGGAGTACTTACGACCCTGGACCGCGGATACCAGGTGTCCTGCGAGGGGTCCGATGCTGCGGACGAGGCCAAATCATTGCTTGAGGAAATTGGAAAGCTTATAGACGATACCTGTAAAAGGGTTGATGAAATTGCAAAAGACTCCTACCAGGTGAAGGATGGAATGAGGGAAGTGGCTTCGGCAGTAGAGGCACTGTCCGGGGGTGAGTCTGGGGACTGGGGTTCGGCAGCGTCATGTTCGGCCGGCAGAATATCTTCCCTGGCCGGGGAGTTGGACGCCCTTTCAAGAAATATAAAGTCCCAGATCGAAAGATTTAATATAGGCAGCAGCTAGCAGAATTGTTAACGGCTTTTAATATAAGCGCTTGTTTTCCCTCAAAATGTTAATATGTTCTTCATACTCATTTTAATTGTGGGGTGTAAAATAGCCTTGGGCCAAAACATAACAGGGGGAATGCAGTTGAATACAAAAGTGCTGGATACCAATGTGTTACTTGACAGGCCTTTGGATCAAACACTTGCCTCTATGAGTCCCTGCAAAATTGTTATTCCTCTGGCGGTTATAAGTGAGCTTGACAAATTTAAAGGTCTGGATGACCCAAGGGGTCTCTGCGCGAGGCAGGCAATTAGGCTTTTGGACTCACTCAGGCCAAATCTTCACAGGGGAGTTACCCTTTCCTCCGGCCACCTGCTTATGGTGGAAGTAAACCACACAGATGTGGTACTGCCTGATTTTTTAATAAAACATCGTGCCGACACCCGAATACTTGCCGTAACAAAAGGCCTTGAGGAAACCGACGATGCAGCTCTGGTAACCCAGGACATGTGCTTAAGGATAATGGCCGACTCCCTCGGACTGAAGTCAGAAAACTTCGCTGTGGAGCCGGTGGATTTGGGAAGCCTGTATAACGGCTGGAGTATTGTCGATATTTCTGATCAGGAAGTTCAAGGCCTGTACGAAAATGGTTACATAACAGCCGGTGAAAGCTACCTGGCAAATCAATATCTTATTATGAAGGATTCCTACGGCGGGATACACTATGGCCGCTACGGAAGAGGCTTAATAAGACTAATTAAGAGAGAGACAAACGCTTTCGGGATTTCACCTGCTCCAGATAATATTGAGCAGGTTTTTTTAATGGACGCGCTGTTAGACCCTGATATTGAACTGGTCAGCGTACTGGGTACGGCAGGGACGGGCAAGACTTTGCTGGCTTTGGCTGCCGGGCTGCATCAGGTTGTGAACCTGCGCAGGTATCACCGGCTCGTTGTCACAAGGGAATTAATACCGCACGGAAGAGATATTGGTGCCCTTCCCGGAAACAAGTATGAAAAAATAAGCCCCTGGATGGGTTCTCTTTTTGATAACCTCCAGTACCTGGTAAGGAATTTTTCACCTGGAAAATATGATCAAAAGGTGTGCCCCTCGGAAAAGGTGTCAAGGTTTATGGAGGAGGGCTTCATTGAGCTGGAGGCACTCACCTATATCAGGGGAAGGTCAATACCGGGACAGTGGATAATTGTGGATGAAGCTCAGAACCTGACCAAGGAAAACATAAAGACAATAATTACAAGGGCCGGCAGGGGGACCAAAATTATTGTTACCGGTGATATACAGCAGATTGATAACTGCAGGCTTACCGCAGCTAATAATGGGCTGGTAACGCTCATTGACAGGTTTAAGGGACAGGAGATATACGCACATATTACACTGAACAAAAGCGAGAGAAGCGGTCTGGCTGCATTAGGGGTACGTTTGCTGTAAGAGCCCGGCTGTCTTTAAAGCTGATTGTATAAATCCAACCAAGGGAGGTCTTAAAATGATACTGGAAGCCGACTTGCACACTCACTCCATAGCCAGCGGGCATGCTTTCAGCACTGTTAAGGAAATGGTGGAATTTGCAGCACTTAAGGGATTAAAGATGATTGCCATAACTGACCACGGTATTAACATGCCGGGGGGGCCCCATGAGTACTATTTCAGCCAGATTGCCGGAATGCCCGGCAATATCGGGGGGATAGAGGTTTTAAAGGGTGTGGAGGCAAATATTGTGGACATCCATGGCAACCTTGATATGCCCGGGCGCCTCCTGGAAAACCTTGATATCGTACTGGCGAGCTTTCATACAGATGCCGGGTACGTTCCGGGAACCGTCGACCAAAACACAAGGGCTCTTATTGGGGCAATAAATAACCCTTATGTTCATATCATAAGCCATCCCGGAAACCCTGAATTTCCCGTGGATATCGAGAGAATTGTGCAGGCTGCCAGGGCTGCCGGAAAGGCCCTGGAGATAAACAACAGCTCCTTTTTACACAGCAGGCCGGGCAGCGCTCCCCGGTGTAATCAACTGGCCAGAATTGCAGCCATGGCCGGGATATTTGTTTCCATAAACAGCGACGCCCATATTTGTTACAATGTGGGCAGTTTTGACAATGCCGTAGAAGCGGCGGTAAAGGCAGGCATTAAGCCTGACAGGGTTTTAAACAGCTCAGCCAGGATGGTTTGGGAATATATTCTCAACCACAAAAGAACTCTTCAAAAAATCTCATAAAAGGTTTGTGTCAAAGTTTATTACCAAATTTAACTAACCCTTAAAGCCTTGATGATTTAATCTTAAAGGTACTTTAAAGTTCTTCCGGTACAATCTCTAAAAAAGATAGAGGAGGGTCCCGGAATATGAACAGTATTACCAAAAGAATGTCTGTAGTTCTAATTATTGTGGTGTTATTATCAGTCTTTAACGTACCAGGTATCTTTGCCGGGGAAAAGACATCGGCAAAAAATGTTATCCTGCTCATACCTGACGGAATGAGCCTGGATGGAACCAGTCTGGCAAGATGGTACAAAGTCGCCCCCCTGGCAATGGATGAAATGGCATGCGGTCTGGTTAGGACTTATTCATCTGATGCCGCAATCGCCGACTCGGCCCCGGCCGGCACAGCCTTTGCCACCGGTTACAAGTCCCACACAGGCTACATAGGAGTTCTTCCCGATGTGGCTAACATGCCCGGACTGAAGCCCATAGCCGAGGGTGATGAGAAAAGGCCCGTGGCAAACGTACTGGAAGCTGCAAGACTGGCAGGAAAATCCACAGGTATAATCTCTACCAGTGAAATCCAGCACGCCACCCCGGCTGCCTTCAGCGCCCACTATCCCGACAGGAAGAACTATGACTGGTTGGGAGAGCAGCAGGTATACAGCGGTGTTGATGTGGTGCTGGGTGGAGGCCACAAGTTCCTTGCCACTGAGGGCAGAAAAGACGGGGAAGATTTATTAAAGGAAATAATTAGGCTTGGTTACGATTATGTTACCACTCCCGGGGAAATGAAAAAATCAAAATCCGGTAAGCTTTGGGGAATGTTCGCTCCCGCTGACCTTAGCTATGAGATGGACCGTGACTCCTCGAAACAGCCAAGCCTGTCAGAAATGACAGCAAAGGCCATAGAAGTGCTTTCAAGGGACAAAGACGGATTTTTCCTGATGGTTGAGGGCAGCAAGATAGACTGGGCAGCTCATGCCAATGATCCGATGGGGATCATAAGTGACATACTGGCCTTTGATGATGCGGTCAAAGTTGCCCTGGACTTTGCCAAAAAGGATAAGAACACAGTGGTTATAGCGGTTTCCGACCATGGTAACGGAGGCATTTCCATAGGTGACAGAGGCACAACCAAGAGCTACGACAAGGAGCCGCTGGAGACCTTTATAGGCCCGCTGAAAAAGGCCAGGGTAACAGGAGAAGGACTTGAGCTGCTGCTTGACAAGGACAGAACAAACATTAAATATGTGATGTCAACTTATTTCGGAATTAATGACCTGACAGATGAAGAGACTGCAGCCATTAAATCGGCGAAGGCTGGAAGTATGAACTACACCGTTGGCCCCATTATAAGCAAGAGGGCATATATAGGCTGGACAACCGGCGGCCATACCGGTGAAGAGGTGGTACTTTATGTGTATTCACCCGGAAGTGGAAGGCCTACGGGTGTCATTGAGAACACCGATGTGGCAAATTATATGGAAAAAGTGTTAGGTCTCGACCTCAAGAAAACCACCGAGCAGCTTTTCGTTCCGGCTGAAAAAGCCTTCTCCGGAAAAGGAGCTTCAGTTGAAATAGACAATTCCGATTCAAACAATCCTGTACTTGTAGTTAAAAAAGGTGCTGACACTATAAAGCTTCCTGTCAATAAAAACTATGCCTTAGTAAACGAAAAGGCCGTCAAAATGAACGGGTTCACCGTTTACAACGGGGTGTCGTTTTATGTGCCCGATGAGGCGGTCAAGCTGGTTAAATAGTAAAAATACCAACCTCCCCGTACGCCCGGTATATACCGGGCTTTTTTTTATAATAAAAATGAACTTATGCAAATATAAATCCTGGCATGTGCATAGAATTTATGGCGGGGATTTTTAGGGTAAGGGGTGTTTTTATAATTGTCATTTTATTTCAGGTGATATAAAGCTTTGGTCACATATGTCAAGAATTTTTTAGTCATTTGGTTAATTTAAAAAAATAATAATGTGAAATGGAGATGTACAGGGCGATGAGAATTAGAAAGGCAGTTATTCCGGCCGGAGGTTGGGGAACAAGGTGTCTCCCGGCATCCAAGGCGGTGCCGAAAGAAATGCTACCCATTGTTGACAGGCCGGCTATTCAGTATGTTGTGGAAGAAGCCGTTGCTGCAGGTATAACAGATATACTGATAATAACCGGCCGGAGTAAAAGCAGTATAGAGAACCATTTTGACAGGAACTATGAGCTGGAAATATTACTGGGTAAAAAAGGAAGGATGGGGGAAATTGAAAAGGTCAGAAAGCCTGCCGGCATGGCCAATATATTATATGTAAGACAGCAGGAGCAAAAGGGACTGGGGCATGCTGTTTCCCTGGCCAGGGAGTTTGTCGGGAATGAACCTTTTGCGGTTCTTCTTCCGGATGACCTCATAGAAGCAGAAATGCCGTGTCTTAAGCAAATGATAGAGATATATAATAAGAGGGCGGGAGCAATAATTGCCATAATGGAAGTTGCCAAAGATGATGTTAAAAAATATGGTATTATAAAGCCTGTCCGGCTTACATCAAATGTTTTTGTGGTAAGTGACCTGGTGGAAAAGCCTGAAGTTAACCGTGCTCCGTCAAACCTGGCCATTGTGGGCCGCTACATATTAACCCCTGAGGTCTTCAGCTGCCTTGAGAGTGTGAAAGCCGGGTCCGGGGGAGAAATTCAGCTTACCGATGCATTAAAGCTGCTGGCTGAAAAAGATGAAATGTACGCCTATAAATTTTATGGAACCAGGTTTGATGTAGGCAATATAACGGGTTTTATATCAGCCAACATACAGATGGGATTAAATCACTCTGAATACGGTAAGGATGTTGAAAGGATAATTATGTCCATACTTGACAGCAGGCTAAAAGTGGGCAATCTCTAGTTTGCACATAATAAAAACGGTTTAAATAATGCCGCCCTTTCTTTTAAAATAGGGCGGCGTTTTTTTAATAAAATAATATTGATTTTTGTATATAAGGGGATTATTATATAATAAAACTATAATGTATAATTAGCTATCCACCTCCAAAATGCAGTTTAATTTGACACTGCTTTTAAATTGACATTATTATATAAGCAGCAGTTTATGGAGGTGTGTAATGGATACTTTTGTAAAAGTTTTTAAAGCCCTGGGTGAGCCTACCCGATTGAAGATACTGAGAATACTGTCAGTCAGGCCGATGTATGTCTGCGAGCTGGAATCAGTGCTGGGAATGAGTCAGCCCCGTATATCCCAACACCTCAGGGTTCTTAAGGAAGCAGGCATTTTAAGGGAAACCAAGGAGGCACAGAAAACATTTTATATATTAAACGAAAGCTTTATTATGGGAGTATTGAATGACTTTACAGACTTTCTTAAGGTGGACATAGATAAGCTGCCGGGCTTTGAGGTGGAGAAAAAAAGAATAGCCAACCTGGATAAAGACCGCAGTGTACTTAAATGTAAATGCAATGATTAGCCGGATCAAAAGAAAACGAGGAAAGGACGGGAAGCGAAATGGAGATTAAGGTACTGGGACCGGGATGCAAAAACTGTAAGACACTTGAGAGAGATGTTCAAAAGGTTGTTGGGGAGATGGGTATTGCAGCTACTGTTTTAAAAATAGAAAACCCCAGGCAGATTGTTGAGATGGGTGTTATGGCAACTCCCGGGCTGATTATTAACGGGAAAATAAAGTCAACCGGAAGGATTCCGAAAAGTGAAGAGATTGCCAGGTGGATCAGGGAGGAGCAGAATAATTAATCTAATAAGCTAGTTAACCGGTGTAAAGGGAGGTTTAGTGATGTGTTTAAATATTTTGCCGATGCTATAACATACGGTCTTTTAAATCTAACTCCCGGCACCCGGCTGGCTGAGGCCTTAAACTTTTTCATTTATGATACGGTCAAGATTTTATTAATGCTTTCGGCCATTATATTTCTGGTATCTATAATAAGAAGTTTTTTCCCTCCGGAAAAAACAAAAAAAATATTAAGTCACAGGAGGGCGTTTATAGGAAACATAATGGCTGCCCTGCTGGGAATTGTTACTCCTTTTTGCTCCTGCTCGGCTGTACCCGTCTTTATTGGCTTTGTGGAGGCGGGAGTTCCCCTTGGAATCACCTTTTCCTTTTTGATAGCGTCTCCGATGGTAAATGAAATTGCCCTGGTAATGCTATGGGGGCTTTTCGGCTGGAAGGTGGCGGTTATATATATGGCAGCGGGCCTGACTGTGGCTATATTCGGAGGAATGGTCATAGGGAGGCTTAAGCTTGAGGGTTACGTGGAAGAGTATGTCTACCAGGTTAAAGTGGCCGAGGCAGAGCTGGCTGAACTCACCTGGAGGGACAGAATGGAGCAGGCTTACCAGTACACTCTTCAAATACTGAAAAAAGTTTGGATTTTCGTCATTGTGGGTATTGCCATAGGAGGGCTAATTCATGGCTATGTGCCACAGGATTTTCTGGTAAATTGGGCTGGAAAGGACAGCCTGTTTGCGGTTCCCCTGGCCGTGGCTGTTGGTGTCCCCCTTTATTCCAACGCAGCCGGGACAATTCCAATAGTTCACGCGCTTATGGAAAAAGGAATGTCGATGGGTACGGTTCTGGCTTTTATGATGTCGGTTACAGCATTATCGCTACCCGAAATGATAATTTTAAGAAATGTTCTTAAGCTCAGGCTTATTGGCATTTTTATTTCAATTCTGGCGGTCTCGATTACAGTGGTGGGCTACCTTTTTAACGCAATACTTTAAGGATTATAAAATACTTCTACAACCGGAGGATTAAGAAATGACTGAAAAGGCTGCGGGAAAACTATCTGTTCTTGACAGATTCCTGACTGTTTGGATTTTTCTGGCCATGTTTATTGGTGTTGGAATGGGCTATGCCATACCGGAAGTGTCGGACCTGCTTAATAGGTTTCAGGTGGGCACTACCTCAATTCCGATAGCCATTGGACTTATAATTATGATGTACCCTCCACTGGCAAAGGTAAAGTACGAGGAGATTGGCAAGGTGTTCAGAAACGGCAGGGTGCTGCTGCTGTCCCTGATTCAAAACTGGATTATCGGCCCCATTTTAATGTTCATTCTGGCGGTGGTTTTCTTACAGGACTACCCAGAGTACATGGTGGGGCTCATTATTATAGGACTGGCCCGCTGCATAGCCATGGTCATTGTCTGGAACTCACTGGCAAAAGGCGACTCCGAGTATGCGGCAGCGCTTGTGGCGTTAAACTCTGTTTTTCAGGTCCTTTTCTTTTCAGTATACGCCTACGTGCTTGTCACCCTGGCGCCCCAGTGGATTGGCCTTAAATCCATGGAAATCCATGTATCCATGCCGGAAGTTGCCAAAAGTGTGGCTATCTACCTGGGCATACCCTTTGCCGCAGGTGTTGTGACACGGTTTTCCCTTATCCCCAGGATGGGAAGGGAATGGTATGAAAAAAAATTCATACCCAAAATAAGCCCACTGGCGCTGGTAGCTCTGTTGTTTACCATTTTGGTGATGTTCTCTTTAAAGGGTAACTATATTGTAACCTTGCCAATGGATGTAGTCAGGATATCATTGCCTCTTCTGGTGTATTTCATAATAATGTTCTTCGTTTCATTTTTCCTGAGTAAAAGGGCCGGAGTTAATTACGAGCAGTCGACGACCCTGGCCTTTACTGCTGCCAGCAATAACTTCGAACTGGCAATTGCCGTGGCCGTGGCAGTTTTCGGAATAAATTCAGGCCAGGCCTTTGCCGCTGTTATAGGGCCTCTTATAGAGGTTCCGGTTATGATAGGACTGGTAACTGTTGCTCTTAAGCTGAAACAAAAATACTTTTCCACCCAGAGCGCCTAGTTATTAGATACTTGACTGTAAAAGGTCTGAGAGGAAAGGTGAATTCTTTGAAAATAGCTGTTATTTCCGACATACATGGGAACCTGCACGCCCTGGAGGCGGTGTTGAAAGATGCTGAAAGCAGGGGAGCCGAAAGAATTTACTGTACAGGAGACCTTGTGGGATACGGGCCCAGGCCCAATGAAGTTATAGATCTGATCAGGAAAATGAGCATTCCCACCGTGATGGGAAACTATGATGACGCCATAGGCAATATGCGGCTAATATGCGGCTGTGATTATAAGGATGAAAAATCACAGCTTCTGGGTGAAAAATCAATTTCCTGGACAAGAGAAAACACTGCCGGGGAGAATAAGCAGTGGCTCAGTGAGCTGCCCGCTGAAATTAGAATAAATGAAGAAGGCCTCAGACTACTGCTTGTTCACGGCAGTCCCAGGGCTCTCAATGAATACCTGTATGAAAGCACTCCCAATAACTACCTTGACGAGCTTATCCGTGAGAGCGGGGCTGATGTTATGGTATGCGGGCACACACACCTGCCTTTTTCCAGGGAGATTTCCTCAGGCCTGGTTATTAACGCGGGGAGCGCTGGGAAACCGAAGCACGGGAACCCAAACGCATCTTACGTAATTTTGAATATATCGGGCGGCAGGCTTGAGGTTGAGATAGTAGAGGTTATCTATAACTTTGAGGACACGGCCAGGGAGATAGAAGAAGCGGGCCTGCCTGTTGAGTTTGCAGAAATAATAAGGACAGGACGAGTTTAGGAATTGGGAATTGGGAATTGGGAATTGGGGGTTGGGGATTCTATTTCCCGATTCCGAACCCGTGATAATGCTCAATACTATGCCGCTGAACCAGCGGCAACAGCCTCGTTTGGGGGCTTCTACTTTACAGATACAATAGGCAATGCTTCGTACTATAGAAAAAAGAAAAAAGGGCCGGGAAATGCCCAAACCAATTCCCAATTCCGGACCCATGAATAATGCTTAACTATGCCGCTGGTGCAGCGGCAACGCCCGTAAGGGCGTTTATTTATATATCATATATTTCCTCCAGATCCCCAGCCGTCACATCCCTCATTTTATCTGCAGTGACAGATCTTAGCTGACCGGATTTTACCCTTCTCAGCTTATAAGATTTTACTCTTCTTAAATCATCAGCCTTTGGCATTCCAACACCTCTTCACATTTTTTCTATTATCCCCGGTTAGCCATCTTTCTGCGCATGGTTTAATTAGACATTTCCCTAATTGGAATTTTTGAATATAAATCTTTTTTAATCACAAAATAGGTTAAGCAGGTTCATTGAATTTAAATCAGCCCCGGTTAACAAACACTTGTCAGAGGTGGAAAACATTGTCCAACAAGAAAAAGAAAAAACTAACCCCGGTACAGCAGGAGTATCAAGCTTTCGCAAAGCAGAGGGAACCCCAGAGGCCGGTCCTTATTAACTGTGTAAGGGCTTTTTTGGTGGGAGGGGCCATTTGCCTTTTTGGACAGCTTATATCCGATTTCTTTTTATGGAATTTTGATTTTACCGAGAAAACCGTTGGCAATCCCACAGTAGCAGTGCTTGTAATAATTTCAGTTTTACTGACCTCACTGGGTGTATACGATCATATTGCACAGTGGGCCGGGGCAGGCACGGCGGTTCCTGTCACCGGTTTCGCCAATTCAATGGCGTCGGCGGCCATTGAGCACAGAACAGAGGGCTATGTTCTGGGAGTTGGGGGGAAAATGTTCAAGCTGGCAGGGTCGGTTATAGTTTTTGGTGTTGTTGCCGCCTTCGCGGTGGCCCTGATAAAAACCATTTTGACAATGCTGGGGGGGGTCTGAAATGCTTAAAGGGCATCAAACTTGGGTGTTTCCCAATAAGCCCGTAATTTTGGCAACAGGTACCGTCGGAGGCCCCCACGAGGCCAAGGGCCCACTGGCAGAGGATTTTGACTTGCTGCACGGGGACCTTTGGATTGGTCAGGACAGCTATGAGAAGGCCCAAAGGAAGCTGATGGAAGATGCGGCGGAAATAGCCATAAGAAAAGCGGGCATTGAAAAAAAAGATGTTCAGTTCTTTCTTTGCGGTGACCTTTTAAACCAGATAATATCCAGCAGTTTTGCCGCCAGGGCTGTGGCGGTGCCTTTCTTCGGACTTTACGGAGCCTGTTCAACTTCCATGGAAAGCCTTGCACTGGCTGCACTTATAGTGGACAGCGGGTCAGGTGACAATGTACTGTGCGGTACCGCCAGCCACAATGCGGCGGTTGAAAAACAGTTCAGGTACCCCACAGAATACGGGTCACAGAAGCCTCCAACGGCACAGTGGACTGTCACCGGGGCTGGCGCTGCCCTGCTTTCCTCAAAGGGCGACGGTCCAAGAGTGACCTCAGCCACTATAGGGAGGGTGGTGGATATGGGTATGAGCGACCCCTTCGACATGGGGGGCGCTATGGCTCCTGCCGCAATGGACACCATTACGGCCCATCTTAGAGATTTGAGCATTACTCCAAGGGAATATGACCTTATTGCCACCGGGGACCTTGGAAAAGTAGGGATTAGAATTACAGCCGACTTAATGAAAAAGCACAACCTGGAGCTGCCTGAAGATATATTTACCGACTGTGGCATTTTAATATACGGAGAAGACCAGCCCGAGGTGCTGGCCGGGGGAAGTGGCTGCGGCTGTTCGGCTACAGTTGCCTACGGGCATATACTCAACCGAATGAAAAGGGGAGAGCTGAGGAAGGTTTTGATAGTGGCCACAGGGGCCCTCCTGTCGCCCCTGTCATACCAGCAGAAGGAAACTATTCCGTGTATAGCCTACGCAGTTTCTATAGAGTACGGCAATTAAGGAGGGATTTATGGTGGAAGCTTATTTATGGGCCTTTATTGTTGGCGGCCTTATATGTGTTATAGGGCAAATTCTGCTGGATGTATTCAGGTATACCCCGGCTCACACTATGAGCATACTGGTGGTGTCGGGGGCAGTATTGAGCGGGTTCGGCCTGTATGAGCCCCTTATAGATTTCGCAGGGGCAGGAGCCACTGTACCCATAACCAGCTTTGGCAACGCCCTGGTCCACGGGGCCATGGCTGAGGCTGAAAGTACGGGAATAGTAGGCATACTTACAGGGATTTTTGAAGTAACCAGCGCGGGAATTTCAGCCACCATAATATTCAGCTTCATTGGATCGCTTCTGTTTAAGCCAAAAGGATAATAAAGAGGGTAGATATATGAAATCAATACTTAAAGCTATAGCTTTTTTATTGTTGTTAACACTTCCCGCAGGCTGCGGAACGCAGGCGCCGGCGAAAAAGCCTCAGCAGGAAGGCAAAGGTCAAAAACAGGTTGTGTTTAACGCTGATCTTGCCTCCAGGGTGAAGGAAATTGCAGAAACAGTGGATGGTGTTGAAGAAAGCACTGCTGTGGTAATAAATAAGGAAATATCCGCCGCTGTTAAGGTCACGGGCTTTGACCGTCTTCGCCTCAAGTCAATAAGGGAGGAAGTGCACCGGAAGATATCAGAGGCCGGGGACGAATACAAAGTCTACGTTACCTCGGATAAAAAGCTTTTTAGTGAACTCCGGAAAATAGAAAGCCAGATAACCGGCGGTGAGGTGAAGTCACCGGCGGAGCTGGAAAGCAGGGTTAAAAAAATAAACAATAGTATGAGGGGGTAGATAAATACCCCCTTACTCCACTTCCATGCCCCCGGGTAAACCTTTTATTATTACGAGAGGTCAAAAACCACTATAAGCAGCATTTTAAATCTCTCCACCGCCACAAGAGCGTGGGGGATATTGGCGGGCATAACTATTGTTTCTCCCTTTTTAAGAATAAACTTTTCTCCTCCTATGGTTACCTCCGACATCCCGTCGAGAATATATACCATGGCGTCCCCCGGCGCCGAGTGGGCGCTTATTTCCTCACCCCTGTCAAAGGCAAAAAGAGTAAGGCTAAGCGGCCTGCCCTGGGCCAGTGTCCTGCTTACAACTCTTCCCTCCTGGTAGTCCACCAGGCTTTCCAACTCCAGAGCTTTTGAAAATTCGATGTTTTTAATGAAGTGCTTTCCTTCCATCTGATACCTCCTGATAATACTTTCCTTTTCACCTTGTTTTATATATACCATAAACCCTTTAAGCAATTCAAATTTCAACCTCAAATTTCAGGGCTGCCCGGTATTTCGGGTAATATTTTTATATTAGAAACTTTTTAACACGGGTAGAGTCAATAATGGTAGGGAATAAGCATTTATGATATAAAGAAGGTGCTGGTAATGTACGATATAGCCATTATCGGGGCGGGTCCGGCGGGCGCTACCCTGGCCAGGCTGGTTGGAAAAAGCTATAAGGTTCTTTTGATTGACAGGAGAGATTTTGATGGGCCTCCGGCTGAAGGACCCGGCAGTGCAAAGTGCTGCGGCGGCCTGCTGGCCCCGGATGCTCAGAAAATGATGGCCCTGCTGGGGCTGGGGCTTCCTGAGTCAGTACTGGTTGGGCCTCAGCTTTTTACGGTAAGGACTATTGATTTAAAAGAGGGACTTCAGAGATATTACCAGAGGTTTTATATCAACATGGACAGGGAGAAGTTTGATCGCTGGCTGGTATCCCTTATCCCGCCAGAAGTGGATAGCAGATTTGGAACTCATTTAAAAAAATGTGAGGGAAAAGAGAACACCTTTAGGCTGTATCTGAGCCAAAGAGGGAAAACATACCAGGAGAGTGCCAGGGTTATAGTCGGCTCCGACGGGGCTTTTTCATCGGTCAGGAGAAATCTGTTTCCAGGCGCTCCCTGTCCGGAAAAATATGTTGCCGTTCAGGAATGGTTCCCGGCTGAAAAAGCACTGCCGTACTTTACAACTATTTTTGACACTGATATTACGGATTTCTATTCCTGGACCATTCCCAAGGGCAGCTATCTTATTCTTGGGTCTGCTATTTCCCCACATGTCCGGGTGGCTGAAAAATTCAAACTACTGAAAAACAAGCTTAACAATTGCGGCTTTGAATTTGGCAAGCCTGCCCATAGAGAGGGAACCTTTATACTCAGGCCCCTGAGCGTGAGGCAGGTTGTTCACGGGGCAGACGGAATCGCCCTTATTGGAGAGGCTGCCGGGTGGATAAGTCCCAGCTCGGCTGAGGGCCTCAGCTACGCATTAAAAAGCGCCCTGTCTTGTGCCGAGAGCTTAAATGATGGGTTGGAGGGCTTCTTCAACAGATATTATAGAAAAACAGGGCAGATTAGAAAAAATATTATTATGAAGAATCTAAAATCTCCCTTTATGTATAGCCCTATCCTGAGAAAAGTTGTGATGAGTTCGGGTCTTCTGAGCATGGATGTTTTAGGTGATGTAAAAAATTCCCCGGTAAAATTAAACCATGAAAAACTTTAAAGGAGATGAATATATATGTTCGGAGGACTCCTTTAAAAGGGTTTTCAATGGATCTTATGATTTTGCTTGCGGGAGGTGAATAGCATATGATGAAAAAACGCTGGATGCTCAGGCAGGTGGCGCATTGCAAGGGAGGGTGCTGTATAAGGTCCCGGGCATGACGGTAAACTGCCCTGTATGATTATCTTTATGTATACTAAGGAGCTTTATTTTATAATAAGCTCCTTATATTTTTGGTGAATGAATCAACCAATTTCTGATTCCCATTTCCCAATTCCGGACCTGTGAATAGAAAGCATTACTTTTTTACCTGGTGGAAATAGTTTAATATGGATACAGGACACCTGATACCATAATAAAGGGGTCCGGGGAGGTATAAATGTGAAAAAAGTTCTGGGCTTGGTTATTTCGGAGAGAAGGTTTGGCAATACCGAGCTGATTATCAAGGAAATACTGGGAGCGGTGACTGAGCCGTGCACCCGGGAAATGATACGCCTTACGGACTATCAAATTGGTCCCTGCAGGGCATGCTACCGCTGCCTTGAGCCGGGAACCGCCTGCAGTGTTAAAGATGACTTTAATTTTATTTTAAATAAAATACTGGAGGCGGATGCCCTGGTACTTGGCTTTCCAATTTATTTTCTGGGGCCCCATGCCGGGTTTAAAGCTCTTACCGACCGTATGATGGGTGCCGCTAATTATGCTGAAAAAACAAAGGGAAAACCCTTCGTGGCTGTTATTCCTTACGGCATGCCGGGATGGGAGGGCTACGCCAGGGCTTCGGCCATGGTTTTCCCAAGGTTCCTTCAGATGAGGTTCGTGGACTGCTGGGTGGTTCATGCCACCCTCCCGGCGGAGGGAGTGGAAAGTCCTGAATATAAGGAGTATGCACAGAAGCTTGGCCGGGAGCTTTTTACGGCGGAGGAATATAAAAAGGGACCGTTGGAGTGCCCGTACTGCGGGTCGGACCTGTTCAGGCTTCTGCCGGGAGGAGAAGTGGAATGTCCCCTGTGCCTTGCCAGAGGGCGCTTAAAAGGGGATGGACCCAATGAGTACACCTGTCCCGAGCCTCACCGGTTTTCCCCGGAGGGCCTGCATGAACACTTTGCGGGATGGCTGGTGGATATGAAGAAAAAATATCTAACAGACAGGGAGCGTCTTAAGGAAGTACAGAAGCCCTACAGGGGGATTAACTGGTGGGTGGAACGCTAGGTTGGGAATTAGGAATTGGGAATTAGGAATTAGGGGTTAGGGATTGGGAATTGGGTAAGTTGATTTTAGTACCAATTCCCGATTCCCATTTCCCAATTCCGGACCCGTGAATAATGCTTTACTTTATAGCTCCGCCTCCATCTGGTCCAGGAGCTGCGCGAAAATGTTAAGTCCCTCCTGTACGGGGCGGGGGGCTGACATGTCGACTCCCGCTATTTTTAAAAGATTAAGCGGGTAGTCAGACCCACCTTTTTTAAGAAAGTCCAGGTAACGGGAGACTGCGGGATTTCCCTCCCTGAGTATCTGGCCGGTGAGAGCCGTGGCTGCTGAAAATCCGGTGGCGTACTTGTAAACGTAAAAAGCGGTATAGAAGTGCGGGATCCTTGCCCACTCCAGGTCAATATCCTCGTCAATTACCACCGCCTGGCCATAATAGTCCACGTTCAGCTTACGGTATATTTCAGATAATAGCCCGGAAGTCAGCGCCTCTCCTGCCTCCACTCTTTCGTGTATAGTTTTTTCAAACTCCGCGAACATCACCTGCCGGAACACTGTTCCCCTGAACTGCTCCAGGTAGTGGTTTAAAAGATAAAGCCTCTTTTCCCTGTCCTTAACTGTATCCAAAAGGTGGTTCATGAGCAGCGACTCGTTTACTGTGGAGGCCACTTCCGCCGTGAATATGGTGTAGTGGGCGTAAACATACGGCTGCTCCCGGTGTGAGAAATATGAGTGCATGGCATGGCCAAGCTCATGGGTCAGGGTAAACACATTGTTCAGGTTATCCTGGTAGTTCATCAGTATGTAGGGGTGCACTCCATATGGGCCCCAGGAATATGCGCCACTGGTTTTTCCCTTGTTTTCATAAACATCCACCCAGCCGGAGCTGAGCCCCTCAGAAGCTATTTTTCCATACTCCTCACCCAGGGGGGCGATGCCTGCCTTTACCATCTCCACCCCTTCGGCGTAGGGTATCTCCCACTTGACATCCTTGAAAAGGGGCACATAAATGTCATACATGTGCAGCTCGTCAACCCCCAGAAGCCTTTTACGCAAGTTCATGTAGCGGTGAAGCGACCTAAGGTTGAGCCGGACTGTTTCAATAAGATTGTTATATACATCTTTTGTAATGTTGTCCCCGAAAAGGGCTGCCTGTAGGGCGGACTCAAACTTTCGGACCTTTGAGTAGAAAATATCCTTCTTAACACTGGAGTTGAGGGTTGCGGCCATGGTGTTGTTCAGTTTCCTGTAGGAGCTGTAGAGGGATTTAAAGGCATCATGCCTTACACGGCGGTCCTTGTTTTCCATAAGCTGCCCGTACCGGCCGTGGGTGACTTCTATTTCCCTGCCGTTTTCATCGGTAATGTCAGGGAAAGTCATGTCGGCGTTGTTTATCATTCTGAAAATATTGGACGGGGCGGCTGTTACCTCACCCGCGCTGGCTAATATCTGCTCCTCCTCAGGGGTAAGTGTGTGGGGCTTGCCCCTTAGAATTTCCTCCAGGGCGAATTTGTAAATGGAAAGTCCCGTGTTTTCCTTCATGAACCCCTCCAGGGTACCGGTGGGCAGGGCCAGTATTTCCGGCACCATAAAGGAAAGGGCGGCGCCTACGCGGGTGCTGAGCCCCTGCACCCTGTCGGTAAGTGCCTGGTATTTGCTGTTGGTATTGTCCTCATCTCTTCTCATACGCGCATAGGTATAAAGCTTTTCTGTGGACTCCTGGATTCGGTCCTCCATCTTAAGGGCCTCCAGCAGGGTTCCGGCTGATTCCCCAAGCCTTCCCCGGTATAAGCCTATCTCACCTGTCATAGCTTCAACCCGCTTAAAGTCCTCCTCCCACAGGGAGTCGCTGGGGTAAATATCCTCCAACTTCCACTTGTACTGGGCAGGAATGTCTTCTCTGGGCGGCAGCCCGCCTTCTTTCACCATTTTTGAAACCTCCGTTATGACCGCCGTACGAGGCGTCCTTTTGGATATATTTATTGTTATTAATAATAAAGTATTTTTAACAAATATTACATGCCCAATACACCGTATTTTATTTCTTTTATAATATGTTATTAGCTGTATAAATGTAAAAAATGTCGATTAATGATGGAAATTTTTGATAAAATATGTTGGTTTAAAAGAGGATATATCTAACTTACGCAAAAAATATGTATTTGGTTAATCTAAGCATCAGTGAGGAGCCAGATGTCATTAAAGAAAAAATTACTATGCAAGCTATTCCCCCTGCAAATAACGAA
The DNA here is from genome assembly GCA_049323755.1 of Bacillota bacterium. GTDB lineage: Bacteria > Bacillota > Desulfotomaculia > Desulfotomaculales > Desulfocucumaceae > BRHc4a. The sequence continues at coordinate 135,708 of JBMOPE010000025.1, read as the reverse complement.
GCGCTTTTACTTTACCTTATGTATATTGATAATCATAATGTCTTTGTTTTTCATGTCTCTACTGCTGCACATGTTTTTAGAAATGGAAAAATCAATAAGGGGTAAAGAGCTGTATGATAAAACGGTGCATCTTGAAAAAAATATACAGGGTTCTTTTGAAGATATCCTGAAGAGGCATGATGCCCTGAACAAGCCGGTGGAAGAGCAGGTTTCTATTCTAAATAGCGAATTACAGCCCGTTGTAGACCGTTGCACTGCCAGAGATATAAAAATGTGTATGGGTTACTATTCCCTGGAGCATGATCGGGTATTGGCTATAGGCCCGGATTTTAATCCTTCGTTTTTAAAAGAGAAGTTGTCTGATGATTTAAGTGTATACAAAACAGGACAGCCGGAGCTGTTTTACTATAAATATTCCATTATTAAAGGAAAGCCCGCTCTTTATCAGACATACCCGATAAACCGGGACGGTAAAATAATAGGCTATACATGGGCCGGTGTAACGGCAGATGAAGTATACGCAGGGGCCCTTAAAGGAGCGATCTATATGTTGGTGGTAATTATTACCACCACATGCATAGTTCTTTATATTTCGTGGCTCTTTTTCAGGCGTATTAAAATGGAGCTTGAGAATTTCAGCAATGCAGTTATCCATGGTGACACGACTATTCCTCAAGACCTGAAGCTTCCTGAGCTGAGGGGTATACTTGAAAAAATACACCAGAATGATGAGCTGGTAAGGGTAAATGCAGAGCTGGAAAAGGAAATCAGAGAGCGCAGAAAGATAGAAAAGGCTCTGCGTTTTTCTGAGGAGCGCTTTTCTAAGGCCTTTACCGCCAGCCCCGCTCCAATGGCCATCTCAACATTTGATAGAGGGAAATATGTTGCGGTTAACAAAAGTTTTTCAGAATACACCGGGTACAGCCGTGATGAGATAATAGGGCGGGAAGCCAGGGAAATGGGGTTTTGGGCTGATGCAAATGAGAGGGAAAGAGTTTTACGGCTGCTGTCATCACAGGGGAGAGCCAGAAATATTGAATTCAAATACCGGAGAAAATCCGGGCAGTGTGGGGTAGGGCTATTATCTGCTGAAACAATTAATATTTCCGGTATCGACTTACTGTTAAGCATAATCATTGACATTACTGAGCTGAAGCAAATGGAGTCCGAGCTTGCTAGGCTTGACCGCCTTAACCTGATCGGCCAGATGGCAGCCGGTATAGGACATGAGGTAAGGAATCCCATGACAACAACAAGAGGTTTCCTGCAGGTGCTTTCCGGCAAGGAAGAGCTTAAACAGTTCAGGGACTACTTTAAATTAATGATTGAAGAGATGGACAGGGCCAACGCCATAATTACTGAATTTTTATCCCTGACAAAAAGCACACCGTCGGGTATGGTCGTTCAAAGCCTTAACTCCATAATAGAGTCCCTATCCCCGCTGCTGACTGCCGACGCCATGAATTCCAGAAAGGATATCGAGCTTCATCTGGAAAAAACACCGGATATACCTTTAAATGAAAAAGAAATACGCCAGCTGATATTAAACCTTGTGCGAAACGGGCTGGAAGCAATGACGGAGGGTGGAACGCTTACCGTCCGCACCTATACCGGGGATAATGAGGTGGTGATGTCGGTGCAGGACCAGGGTGCCGGCATTGATCCTGAGAATATTGACAAGCTGGGCATTCCGTTCTTTACCACCAAGGACTACGGCACCGGCCTGGGCCTTGCGGTCTGCAACGGCATAGCAGCCAGGCACAATGCTGCGATAAATATTGATACCGGCGAAAATGGGACAACCTTTTTTATCAGGTTTAAAACGATAGGGAGTAACTAACATTAAAGATGTTAGTAAATAAGCCAGGGCACAAAAGCCCTGGCTTATTTATTGGCCTTTACTGGTTTCGGACGTTAAAAAAGGTTTTACAGACACTAATACAACCCAGTTGAGCATATCATGGAAAAAAATTGTAAAAAAGTATATGAAAACTAGGGAAAATAATGTATAATGTAGAAACATAGGACTATATTCCCATAATGATAATAATATGTAATTAATGTAAAAATATAATAATTGGGGGTGTCCCAGTTAAAGGATAGCCAGAAATCACTTGTGGAGTTACTGGTCCGGGATAAAAACCGTCTTATAAAGATAAAGAAAGACTTGCAGGTAAAAGGGTATGAAGAATTTATAGAAACAGGAAATGTAGACTTGTATAGAAAAGTAAAAAAAATAAATGATCAGATATTGCAAATTGATAATGAAATATCTTTTTTAGAGAGTAACCTGGAAAATATTAGACTTCAAGGGAGTAAAAATAGCGATTATAAGAAGCTGGCGGAGAACGATTTACTGTTTAGTAGAATTGATAAGGGGAAGCGGTAATGGTGCCTGAATGGATGGTTTTACATGTTTGTAATGGAAGAGAGATAGATGTAAAATGGGCTATTGATGATATGCATAAGAGATTGGGGGATAGCAGATGCCAAATCTTTGAGACTTTGGCGCCGGTGAGGGAGGTTGCGGTTCACTCTAAAAAAGATATTAAGATTGAGCCGGTTATAAAGGGGTATGTTTTTGTGAAGTGCAATATGACGAACCACCTATGGCATTACCTTAAAAGCATACCCTATGTAATAAAGGTAATAAAAGGATTCATTCCCGAAGAGGAAATGCAGCGAATAATGCCATATTTTACAAAATTGGCAGAATTAACAATGCCTGATCAGAATTATCTGGACCGGATTAAAAAGAAATATAAAGACCTGATAGAGACTAAAAGAAATAAAAAATCAGTGCTGAGGCTGCCTTTAAAAATGTACCGGGACTTAATAAAAACACTAAGGATTTTGTGCTCCGGGAGAATTACCGATAGGAAAATATTCCGGATGCTTATTGAATCACCATAGCTGTATAAATAATCCCGGATGTCAAATTAACCTGTTCCCGGATTTTTAGATAAGGCAGTCAGCCATTAATATATAAGCGCAAGTTGTAGTGTATTCAGTAGACCATATAAACCTAAGCAGGTTTGCAACCAACAGGAACCTGTATGGCGGTCGTGAACTAAATATAAAAACTGGGGGATGGCGAAGCCATGCCGCAAGCGGCACCCAAGCCATTCCGGCTTCTATACTGAAAGAAACCAAGATCTTAATTAGCCACGGAGGATACAAGCTCTAAGTATTCATAGGCTAAAAAACCTCTGTGTCCTCTGTGGCTTTAAAAGGAACCTAATTTTAATTCTCTTATACCTATGATAACTCCACCTTAAAAATATAGGTGGAGTTTTATTTTTAGGAAACTTTCTAAGGTTATATGGAGGTGAAGAATAAGGTTAAGCCGGCTTTATACAGTAGAAAAGGAGTGTGTCATATGTCAAAGTTAAAAAATATTTCTCATATACTGGTGGCTATTATTCTGGCCTCTGTTGCCGGGGCTTGTGTCTGGTACTATGTAAAAATAAATACGCCCAGTGTTAAAGTGGTTGTAGCTACGGGTAAGCTGCCCGTAGGTACGGTTATCTCGCCTGAACAGGTGGCAGAGAAAGATTTTCCCCTGACTGCTCTGCCTGATGAATATTTAAGTTCAGTTGACGGGGCAATAGGCAAAACAGTTATTTCAGGCATGGTATTTGCCGGTGATGTTATCCGCAATGGCCATATTTCCTCTGACACAGGCAGCCTGAAGGCTGTTCTTAATTCTTTTGCCCCGGGACGGGAGGCAATAGACCTGCCTTCGGAAACAGCTTCCGGATTAAGGGGGGTTACGGCAGGTGACCGGGTTAACGTTTATACAGAAATCACGGCTGCCAAGGATGTTACCGTGGTTGAGTGTGTTGCCAGGGAGTCGATTGTGTTAAAGGTTCCGTCAGTAAGCTCATCCAAAGACAATTCCCTGGCAGCAGCCACGTCAAAGGGTGCATATATCATAGCAGTATCTCCTGAGGAAGCAAAAAAGGTGGCAGAAGGAAATGTAAGAGGTAAAAAGTTCAGCCTGACTGTTCTTCCTCCGAAAGGAGGCCAGTGATTTATGACAATAGTAAAGCTTTTTAATAAAAAAACTGATCACAGCCGGGAAGAAGAATTTCTTCTCTGGGAGCCGGGCCAGGGTCGGCAAATATATGATTTAAAGAAAGATGCCAAGGATTTAACCCACCTTTTTAATATTCCGGTTAGTCCCGGGGCTATACCCGGTCACGGTAGAATAATAGCTGTTCAAAGCTCTATAGAGGGTGACGGGGCCTCTACAATTGCATTAAACATTTCGGGGCTGCTTGCTCTGTCCAATCCCGAAAGGGTAGTCATAGTCGATCTTGGGGGTTACGGAGCCGTAAGGGCCAGGATGGGGCTGCCCACCGATGAGTGCCTTATAAATATACTGGACTGGGAAGATATACACAGCACAAGGGATATATCACGGGGGCTTTACTCTCATTCTTCGGGGGTTATGATTGTTCCCGGAGTGGTTCACTATGATCATGTTGGAGAAATCAATCCTGACCTTGTTTTTAAAATACTAACACTATTAAAAGAGAGCTTTGACTATATAGTTCTGGACTGTCCGCCGGTGGGAATGAACAACAACACCTGGGCGGCGCTTCTTGTTTCCGATGTTATTTTGACAGTATTCCGGCCGGACCGGACAAGCCTGGACCTTTTAAACGAAAATAGCGGGTTTGTATTGCGGCTGGGGTGCGGCAACAGGGTTAACCCCGTTTTAAACCAGGCGGGCATTCCCGGTGGCATACGGGCGGGCGACGTGGAAGGTAAGCTTAGGCTCGACAAATCCACACTGCCTTACTCAATAGCTGTGGCCGAAGAAAATAACCGCAGGCAGATAATCACCCTTACAAAGCAGAGGGATGACTTTACCAGGGCCTTGCAGATTCTTTTGGACAAGGTATTGTCCTTTGAGTCCCAGGAAAATCAGGGTATGGATCAGGAGCTTATCAAAAAACTTGCCCAGAGGTGCAGCGGCTTCTTTATAGAGGAACAGGCGGAAGAGATTAAACTGAATGTGGACCTGGGGATAGGGGAGAAGATTCCCGGCATGGATGATGGTAAATACAACGAAATACGGGCCTATGTGCAGAAGACATTAAGCAATGTGTTAAGGCCTGAAGAAAAGACAAGAAGCCGGGATCCGATAGTACGCTCAAAGCTAAAAAGTATAGTGTTAAGAGGTCTCTTGGAAAAAAGCATACCCCTGGGTGAGTCAGCTTCGCTCCTTCTGGTGGAGGAACTGGGAAACGATCTTCTGGGCTATGGCCCCATAGAGCCTTTTTTTTATGACCCGGAAGTTACTGAGATCAAAGCCGGCAGGGATTTAATAAGGGTTGAAAAAAACGGCCTTGAAAGAATTGTGGAAGGAGTTAAATTCAGGGATGAAAATCACATCAGGGATATTGTAGAGAGGATGCTTGCCCATACCGGCAGGAAATTTGACCGCGCCACCCCAAGGGTTAACGCCCGGCTGACAGATGGCTCAAGACTTATCGCTCACACTGAACCTGTAGCTGTAGACGGAACCATGTTTACCATAAGACGGTTCAGGAAGGATATGACAATCGAAAATTTGCTGGCTAGAAAGGTAATATCCCCTGAGGTGAAGGAGTTTATAAAAACCGGCGTGGAGGTAAGGCAGAACATTGTGGTAAGCGGGGGCACCGGCTCGGGTAAAACTACTTTTTTAAACTGCCTGGCCTCCTTTATACCTGAGCACGAGAGCATAATAACCATTGAAGACCCTGCTGAACTGCAATTGCAGCACCCCAACGTGAGAAGGGTGGAAGCAAGGCCCGCCACTAATGAACATACCGAGATAACCCAGAGGGATCTTGTTAAGGATGCGCTAAGAATGAGGCCCGACCGGATTATAGTCGGTGAGGTGCGGGCAGAGGAAACTGTTGATATGCTGCAGGCTATGAATACAGGCCACGATGGTTCGATGACAACAGGACACGCCAATTCTGCCAGGCACTTTACAAGAAGGCTTATAACCATGGTTCAGTTTTCGGGCCTGGATATGCCTTACGACAGCATTGTGGAGCAAATAAAGGACGCGGTGGATTTATTTATACATGTTTTAAGGGATAAAAGCGGACGGCGCCGGCTGGACCACATCTGTGAGGTGACGGGTGTGGAACGGGTTGAGGGAGTCCTAAATGTAAAACTGAACACCCTTTGGAGGTACAACCCCGGGAAAGATACCTTTGACTGGGTGGCGGAAGATTTTAAGCGCCGCGAAAGATTTATGGACGGGGGTTGGGCTGGATGACAGGCTTTATGGTTTTATTTGCATCGGTACTGATGGGACTTGCCGTTTTTTGGCTCCTGACCGGCCACAAATTAAGGTTTTCAAAAATAAGGTCTGTAAGGATAAGTGATGAAAGGATTGAAACCAGGGAAAAACAGGGCAATTCATCCCAGGATATGATCATAACCATAGCCGGGGGGGTGACACTTGGAGGTATCGCCCTGGCCATAACGGGAAAGTGGTATTTTGGCATATTAGGCTTGAGCCTGGGCTCTATGGTTTTGAAATGGTGGAAGAAGAAGCAGGAAGAAAACAGGATGGAACTCCTCAGAAGCCAGTTTATAGATGTTCTGGGACAGTTTGAAAGCGCCGCCTTTGGCGGCATGAATCCATACCAGGCCATGGAAGATGCCATTCCCAGCATGCCGAGGCCCGCCAGGGATGTGTTTTATGAAATTTTGCGCAGGACAAGGACCGGAGATACGTTAGCCCAGGCAATTGAGTCGGTTAGAGCGGAAACAGGGTGGGAAGATCTCAAAAACCTGTCCATTGCCCTAAGGCTGTATAACCGTGTTGGCGTTGATTTGGCAGAAACCTGCCGCCACTCAATGGAGAATTACGAGGATAAGGAGAGTTTCAAAAGCATAATTGGTGCTGCTGTATCGCAAAACATGATGACACTAAAAGTGCTTACAGCCCTTCCTTTTTTGTTTATAGGGATGGCAAGGCTCATGGCTCCCGGCTTTACCGATCCCCTGTTCAGCACCCTGGAGGGAAACCTGATATTTATTGCAGCCACTGTCTGGATTATATTCGGCAATTTCTTTACCCGCAGGATGATTAAAAAATCCCTGGACCAGGGGGTGTAAAGGATGGTCCAGTACCTGTACAGCCTGATAAAAGACATAGATGGCGCTGAGCTGTCGGCGGCTCTTATTGCAGCCTCAATTCTTCTGGCAGTGGCGGGAAATAAGCTTAGACTTCCCGGTGGAGTAGAGTTAAGAGGCAGAGCAGATATTCTTTTAAACAAAACCGGAGTCAGATTTGGCAGTGATGTATCACGGACAATGCTTAAAAAGAAACTTACCCAGGCCGACCTTGACATTCAGCCGGAATATTTTGCAGGGCTTCAGTACGGCCTTCCCCTGATCAGCGCAGCAATTCTTATTTTACCGTGTCTTGCCGGTTTAATAGATATTTACTGGCTTGTTCTTATTTGTATTGCACTCTATCTGGCCCCCGGCATGTGGTTAAACAATAGGGTTAAAAACCGGATCGAGGCAATAAAGAGAGACATCCCCGATTTTTGTATGCTTCTGGCAAACGCATTGAGGGGCGCTGACATTATGCTGGCCCTTGAAGAGGTGGCCTATACAATGAGGGGAGAGCTGGCAAAGGAAATAAACAGGGTGATAATGGATATAGCCACCGGTGACAGCAGGGAGGCCGCCTTAAATAAGATGGCGCTCAGGTGCAGCATCCCCGAACTTACCGGCCTGGTTGGAAAAATACAGCAGGCTATAAGGTACGGCAGTCCCCTGGAGCCGGTGGTAAAGCACCATGCTGAGAAAATTATGGCCAGAAGAAAGCACGAGACGCAAAAGGTTGCAGGTGAACTGACTATCAAATTGCTTTTCCCGATAATCTTTTTTATCCTTATCCCCTTGTTTATGCTCCTTGGCTTCCCCATAGGCTGGAATATGCTCACAGCACTGGGCGACTGATTAGGCTTTTACTGGAAAAAGATGATTTAAATATTAGTTTTTAAAAGGAGGTGACAAACATTGCTGGAATTAATAAAAAAACTGCACTCTGATCAAAAAGGGCAGGGGATGGCTGAATACGGTCTTATAATTGCCCTGGTCGCTGTTGCCGCAATAATCGCTTTCAGAACTCTCGGAACAAGAATAAGCACAAAAGTAACGGATGTTAATAATGCACTGCAATAATATCTCCCTTATGAGAAGGTCCTGAAGAAATCGGGATCTTCTTTATTTTAATACACCAGGAAAAAATGAATTTTTGGCTGTGGATAAATTGAATGTCAGCTATTGGGCAGGCTTAGAATATCACCCCCATGCGTTGATGATCTCTCCGGCTGAAACTGGCTCTATGCTTGGAGTCAACAGATAGCCGACCGTCCTAACGGCGCGTCCATGCGCCGGTTCGGACTTCCGCCAACGTCCTGTTAGCGGATCGCCTTTCTGTAGCCACCTTCACCAAGAGCCAGATAACAGCCTCCGAAAAATCAACGCACGGAGATGATATTCCCCGCCCCGATGAGTGTCCTTTGAAAGTGCAACTATAGGGTCTTTGTTCCGTGAAGCCAAATAGGGATTGTATAGGCGAAATGTAGTAATTTAATTATTCACCAATTCCTAATTCCCAATTCCCAATTCCGGACCTATGAATAATGCTTAACTATGCCGCTGGAACAGCGGCAACGCCCGTAGGGCGTTTATTTAAATGGGGTGTTTTATGAAATTGGTAAACAATAGCACCGGGGAAGTTCTAGCAGGCCGCATAGATACAGCAAACAGCTTTATGTCCAGACTCACCGGGCTCATGGGAAAGAAAGAAATGCCTGATGGCTATGCGCTTTTACTAAAGCCCTGCAGCCAGATACACACATTTTTCATGAAATTTAGCATTGACGTTATTTTCCTTGACCGAAACTGGACGGCTAGGCACATCATAGAAAACATGCTTCCCTGGAGAATAAGCCCATTTGTGCCGGGAGCCAAATTTGCGGCCGAGTTGCCCGGAGGGAAGCTGAAAAACAGGGTTTCCCCCGGTGATATATTGAAGCTTGAGGAGTGAAGTCAACTTGGAGGGAGTAACATCATCAATAATGGATAGGTCTCTTATTATTGGAGCTATCCTGCTGGGTATTGCAATTTTGAGCGGAATATTTCACTTTCTGCGCCTTGGCCTTTTTTCGGCAGGGCTTGAAAAAAATCAAGCCAACATTGTTTCAGCAGCAATACTAGTAGCTGCCGGAATATTTGTCTGCCGGGAGTTATTTTCCTAGGGGAGGGATGTATTTTGGTGTCTTATATAAACCTTTCACTGGCGGCAATACTTGTGGCCGTCTGCACCTGGACGGACATAAAAAAAAGAATAATCTACAATGTGGTTACATATCCTTCAGTTCTTGCGGGGATTGTCCTTAACATACTGTCAGGCACATACGTTAACCTATATCAGAGCTTAATAGTATTCGTCATATACCTGTACTTTTTCATGTCAGGCAAAATAGGGGCCGGGGATTTGAAACTGGCGGTGGCACTTTCCCTGTTTCTTGGAATACAGCCTGTATTATTAGGCTCCCTGGCAGCAGGAGTTATTATGATGGTTTATGGCTTTTCAACAACCTGGCATAAAACAGGACTTCAGGCAGCAGTAATGGTGGCGGCAGGAAAAATTCCCGGTGGTGAAGTTCCCTATGGTGCCGTTATGGGGCCCTTAACTCTGGGAATTGCTTTCCTCAATATCCTGTTAAGGGGTTAACTTAAGAGTAAACATTCAAATGCGGATGAGGTAAAATAATGTAAATTATAACTGAAGGCAGGAATGTATGAATGATTATTAAAAAAGGTTTTATTTTTATGGCAGTGTGCCTGTGTTTGCTGGCCGGCACAATACCGTCCTCGGCCCGGGATAATACTGAGGTGGACATATATGACAGGGAGACAAAACTTATTAAAAGTGTGGTATTTAAAATCGGGGTGCCCTATTACGTGGTCAACGGCCAGACCCCCGGGATAAAAATGGACGTAGCGCCTTTCATAAAGAATGACCGCACATTTGTCCCGGTAAGGTTTTTGGGTAACGCCCTGGGCCTTGACGACAGCAGGATAAACTGGGATAACAGCGCCCAGGCCGCCGCCCTGAAAGGAAACGCCACCCTGCAAATGACCATCGGCCAGGCCAGCATCACCAGTAATGGAGTAACGAAAAAAATTGATGTGGCCCCTGTACTGCAAAGCGGCCGCACATTCCTCCCGGCCCGTTATGTGGCCGAGGGTTTGGGCTTTGAGGTTGGCTGGGACGACTCTACCCAGACGGTGGTTTGCTGGCCCAAAGGCAATCCTCAGCCGGATGTGAGCAGTTCGGTGAATTTCTTAAGCGAGCAGGTGGCGAAGGAGCCAGTGGTGGGAACCATAGCCAACGGTTATAAAATTCCGGCGGGGACAAAACTGGATGTATTCCCATCTGAAGCTGATGATCCTAAAGGTTACATTGTTTTCGCCATTGAGCCCAAGGCCGGAAACCTCGAACAGCAGTACAGGGACGCGGAATATATACTTTCACAGACCATTGATCCCAAGACCGTAGCGGAAGTGATAGCGTATGCCAAAGCAATCCAGGAACCCATACTTGCGGAAGAACCGTGGGGAGGGTTAGGGAAACACAACTATCTTTCCCCTAACGGTATGGAGGTAAGAGTTAATCGTGGCAATGGATACTCCATCCAATTCGATGTCCAGAACATGAATTTAAATCAATAAGGAGGGCAAAAGTAATGTTTAAAAGACTGTCCGCGATAACGGTGGTCTTTTTTCTTTTGACTGCCTTTTTAATTAAGGATTTCGCCGAAGCAGGGGTTCCTTTCGATGCGGATTCGGCCATAAATAATGCTTTACAGAATAGTGGAGGCTATTACTGGAAAAAGGCTGAAGATGGCAAGTCCATCCGTTATGTAATCACTAAATCGTTTGTTTCTAGAGACTCTGAATATGATTACGGATTTTTAACGTATGGCGAACCGTATGGTGAAGAGAGAGACGGTCAACACCGCTATATTGGCTATACTAAAGACGGCGAAGATTACACCAACCTGGACTTTCCTCCTGACAAAAACGCCGAGGGAGCTGATTTCGGCAGCCGGATTTGGATCGAAAAACCCTGGAAAGATCCACGAGTGAAAGCAACAAACTCTAGAATAGTCAAATTTAAAGGTGACGGCGACCCCAAATACCATGGACAGCTTTTATGGGGGATAGGCTTATTTGAAGCGGGGCTTGCCGCCAACGGCTACACGGTAGGAAAAATAAGCGATAACCTTGAATTTTGGAAAAACATTGAGCAGTACGTCCACATTCTAGCCCCTCCTACGAAATACGCATGGGGGATCGGCAGGATGTGGCATATAAAGGACGGCGGCCTGTGGTACGTCACCGTGCCCATTCTGCCGGAAATAATGGTGCCCAAAACCCCTGACCTGGCCACCCATCTTGAAACAGACAAATTTATCGACGTCCAGCCCGGCCGGAAGATAACAAGCACGGTGGCGTATAGTCTTAACCAGGACCACCCAAATCCCGAGAGGGCCTGGCTTCGTTTGCACCATGCAGTTGACGGCCAGGAGTTCCCAATACAGCTGGCCCCGGTAAACGGAGCGCCGGCGCCGGATAAGGATGGGCATATTATCTTACAGCCGGGCGGCGTGAAAATATACAGCTACACCTTTACCGTGCAGGACAGGCCGACAAAGATACTGTCCCGGATTGACCCGGCGGATGCAATGAAAGATAAAAACTGGGAAAATAACCGGGCAGAGGCCGATGTCAAAATAAATGGCTACGATATAAAGATAAAAATAACTCCTGAAAGACAAAGCTATAAAGCAGTTAACGGAGAACCGGCCCTTCTGTCCTTTAAAGTGCGGGTTACTAGAAAGGACGACATTCCAGGGCTGATTAACATAACAGGAGCAAATAAGACCCGTGTTGATTCAAAATCCTTTAATATAAAGCTTGGCCCCGGTGAATACATTAATATTCCATACAGTTTTAAGGGAGGGCCGGGAAGCTATACCATTGATTCCGAGGCCTGGCCGTCCGGGGTAAGTGATATTCACCCGCCGGATAACGTGGACAGGGTTACAGTAAATGTAGGGAACGAGGAATTTAAATCCGACAAGCGGATACATTCTGAAATACTGGACGGCGGACCACAATATCGCTATTAATCATTCTCTGTTTGATGAAGCCTACCCATATCGGGTGGGCCCTTTTTATTATAGGAAACTATGTGGATAACCTTAAAAAGCCAACTCTTGCATGTCGTATAGAAGCGAAATTACAGGGTTGTCTAGAGGGTGAATTTCTTCTAAGGGGGTGAATATGTGAGGAAGGTTTTTAAAAGCGAGAAAGGTCAGGTAATTGTAGAATTCGCCATTTGCGGACTTTTATTTATTGGTTTTGTGATGGCGATGGTTGCCCTGGGCATATGGAAGTACAATGTTTCCAAAGTGGAGCAGGCTGCAAGAATAGCAGCTTATAATGTTGCAGTAACCAATAACACAAACGAAGCGCAACAGCTGGCTCTAACCTATTTAAATAAAACCTTGATTGCATGTCCTGTAAAAGGAGCAGCGGCCTACGGCTCTTCTGATAATGGACATGGTGTGGCCGAGGCATACATGACTCAATTATTCCCCGGCTATCAAAAGTTAATCGACCCCAGGGGCACATCATCGGTAAACGGAAGCATCCATATCAGAAGGGAGGCCACGAGAGCTCGTGAGTACAGATTCAGGCCCGGCAGCCGGAACTACTTTAATTAAAAAAATAAAAAACCGGGATGGAGTAATAATGCTTGAGCTGGTCTTTTCAATCTCCATCCTTATGGCGATATTTCTGGCCGCCTTTACCTTTTCTTTTTTATATGATGATTACTATGGAGTGCAGAAAGTTGCAGCCGAAGGAGCAAGAGAAGCAAGTATAACAAGGGATATTGCCTGGGCAAAAACAAAGGCGGCGCAGGCTGCCTGGCTGTGGGGACTTGAACCGGCAAGGACTGAGGTGGAGTTTTACGTCGGCAGCAATGATGTCATCTGTTCAGTCCACTACGTAGCGAGGCCTTTTGACAAGGCATTTCCCAGAATGCTGGAAGGCAATACACTTCAGGATTTCAACATGCGAACCAGCGCCAGGTATGCGTGGTCTGATACGAGGTAAGGGGTGATTTTTTGAGAGATTCTTCTGCAGCAGAGAGAGGAAGCATTCTCCCCCTGGTTGCTGTGGTTATAACTATTTTCATCATGATAATGGCAATAGCAGTTGACTTTGCACGGTATATTATGGTCTCTGAAAAACTGCAGACCGCAACTGACTCTGCAGCCATTGCCGCCGCAATGAGTGGAAAAAGGTATGTAATGCTTGAGATAGACCGTGGCAGTGAGGAAGTGTCCTGTCCGCCGGGAGTGGAGGGGCCGTGTTGTTCCAGCTGCCCGGACGAAATAATTGTAAGCGGGAGGGAAGATGATTTAATTGACAATGGCGGCTACAGAAGATATTGCTGTGACTGCGGCTGCCCTAACCCCCAAATATTACAGCGGTGGGTGGAGTATGAAAACAATGGCGCAGAGGCAAGAAGCGCGGCACAGGTATATTTCGATCTTAATAAGCCAAAGGAAATGGACAGCTCTGCCGGAGGAGAATCATATATAACCTCGGTGAATGTTTATAACAACAGGAGCAGCAGGCTCTACCCCTCAGTTGTTGTTCAAAGCCATGGTAAAGTTAAAACTCTTTTGATGAACTTTATAGACAGGATGTATCCGGGAACAAATGCTTCTGAGCTTGAGTCATCGAGGTGCGCCCAGGGTGGAACGTTCTATTATGATCTTGATGGAAAATTACACAGAGCTGCATTAGAAGGGTGCAATTGATTTTAAAAGAGGAGGATAACATATGCGAAAGCTCCCGGGGGGCATTTTTTTTGTCTCTGCAGCCGTTCTGCTGGCAGTAACAAAGACACCTGATATTTTTACGGTGCTGGCTGTTATAGCGTGCTCAGCGATAGCCGCCCTTTCATCTACAAAGCACTCACCCTGGGCAGTTATTGGAGGAGGTGCCATCATTGGACTGTCTCTCACCCTCCAGGCAGTGCTGTCGTACAGGTGCATGGACTGCATAAAGGCCGACATCCTCATAATGGCCGGGGTTATCTGCCTTTCCATAATAGAGAGAGGAAAGCTAAAAAAACAACTCCGTGTACTTGCATCAGTGGTAACAGCAATAATGATTTTAAATATAGCCCTGCATTACCCCTCCATTGGCTTAAACAAAGCCGAGGCTGTGCAGGAAATAGTTCAACATATAAAGGCAGTAACACCGGATGGCAGGGAAGAGGACCTGGATACACAGGAAAGACCGGTTTTCTATTTCCTTCCTTCTTGTGGCGCCTGCGATAAGGTTATCGAGGAATTAATAAAGAAAGACCCGGAAGGCAAAGCCTGGGCACCAGTTCAGGCTGGGGGAGGGCTCGAAGAAGGCAGGGAATATCTCAATAAAAAGGGTTATAGGGGAGATTTTTACAGCCAAAAATGGAACGGCCCGGTCCCGGCTTTCATAACAACCAGGGACGGTAAAACTGAAAAGATACACGGCCGGGATGCAATACTTACAATAGTTCGGGGGGATAGCGGTTGAGATTGTGGCTATTGGGACCTATAGGGATAGCCTTTTTTATTCTTGGCCTGGCTTCAGGCAATTTATACCCTGCAGTCAACACTCTATGGCTACTGTTGTTCCTCGGAACTTTGCTGTTAATCATACTATGGGTACGGCACATTAACGAAAAAATTGACAATTTGCTTGTTCAAAAACCGAACCCAAAGCTTATCAACAGCCCTTTTCCCGTATATGTGAGCGAACTGGCCCGTACAGAGTCAAAAATTGCCAATATGCACAGGAAGTTAGAGGTTGCCGAGCTTAACCTTTTAAGCCAAAAGGCTTTGCAGGTGGGAGAAGGTTTTGGCTTACTTTTCAAAGCAGCCACTGATAACCTCACCGGGTTGCCCAACAGGGAACAACTGGACATCCATGTGGCCAGAGTTTTTAAAAAAGTCATTCCCCTGTCGGTCATTATTGCAGACCTAGATTACTTTAAAAAAATAAACGACACCTATGGCCATGACGCGGGTGATGAGGTGCTGAGGAGATTTGCCCGGATAGTTAAAAAATCCATTCGCCAGGAGGATTATGTTTTCCGGTATGGCGGTGAGGAGTTTATTGTTGTAGCAAATGCAGATCTGGAAAAAGCAGTGGAAATATCTAATCGCGTAAGAGAGGAGGTTGCAAGGGCAACAATATCCTGGAATAAACAAACAATATCAATTACAGCCAGTTTCGGCGCGGCTGAATACAAATCGGGGGACACTCCGGAATCTTTAGTCAAAAGGGCAGATGAAGCCCTTTACAGGGCAAAGAATAATGGAAGGAACAGAGTGGAGGGAGAAGTTTTTAATTGATGAGAAACCTAAAAGTACCGCAAAAGCCCCTTTCTTTTTGGCTGACAGTTCTATTGACTGTAATTACCGTGGCTTTTTCCTACCTGACCTACACCAGGCTTTTTAAACCCGTTAAGGTTGTTGTGGCAGCAACAGATATTCAGGGGAAAGAACAAATAAAAGATACCAGCCTTCAGCTGGTGACAATTTCTTTGAAAGACAAGCACCCCAATGCTGTTTCGGACATATCTCAGGTGGTGGGTAAAATAGCCGGGGCACAAATATTTTCCGGAGAGCAGATTATAACCAACCGCCTGACCGATGATCCTACCGGCCTGTCCGGTGTATTCAGCCGGTTGGGTCCGGATGAGACATACATTACATTTACAGCGGCAGAGGCCAGGTGGCCTAACGGATTAAGGGAGGGAGACACGGTTGTGGCTGTAGCTGTAAATGAAGCCGGATCCCAACAGGTAGGTTCTTTGAAGGTCTTGGGTACAGACAGGCCTGCAATCCTTGATATGAAGGCCCTGCAGCCCGCCATACCTCAGAACGCCGAAAGAATAACACTGGCGGTTAAGTGGCAGGACTTAAAGCTAATGCTTGCCGCAAAGGTAACGGCAAAGGCCTTTTACCTCAATCCCTTACACCCGAATGCCACTGCAGCAGATATAAATGGAGGTGTTATAGGCGGTGAAAACAGCGGCCACTCTGCTAAAAAAGTTTCAGGGAAACCAGCCGGACCCACTGGCGCAGTTCAGTAAGCTTAGCGGTCCGCCAGGTCTTAAGGCACTCATTGAGGATGTCAGGCTTGAGCTTATAAAAACTCACGGGGAACTTTTCCTTAAAAATATTAATGAAAACATGCCCCGGATAAAAGAAGCCATCCGGGAGCAGCTGACCAAAATATTCCCGGATGTTGACGTTACATTGGAGGAAGACATAATAGCGCATATGGTGGGGCTGGGGCCTATAGAAAAACTCAGAAACAGACAGGGCATATCTGAAATAATGATTAACGGGCCTGAGGATGTATGGATAGATATAAATGGGATACTTACCAAAACCGATGTGAAATTTGACTCAGACAAAGATGTAAGAGACCTTCTTGACCGGGTAGCTTTGAGATGCGGAAGAAAAATAAATATGAGCAAGCCTATACTGGATGCGCGCTATGAAAACTTAAGGGTAAACGGTGTTATCCCACCCAGGAGCAAGAACACGTTAATAACCATACGGGTAAAAAATGAGGAGGATGTTTTAACCGAGACAGAGCTGCTTGAAAACGGCACCTTCATTTCGGATATTGCTACCTTTATTAATTTTGCTGTAAGGGCAAGGCTCAACATAATAGTCTGCGGGCCGGCAGGATCGGGTAAGACCGTCCTCATAAGAATTCTGGGTGGATATATCCCTCACGATGAGAGGATCGTAACAATCGAAGATGTTTACGAGCTTGGCCTTGAGCTTATTCATCCCCATGTAGTGGCGCTGGAGGCGGGGGCAAAGGATGAGGCGGGATCAATTAACGACCTGACCATTAATGCTCTCCGTATGCGCCCTGAAAGAATAATTATCGGCGAAATAAGAGGTGCTGAGGCTATTGAGTTATTACGGGCTATGGGTACCGGCCACGAAGGCTCGCTGACCAGCCTTCACTCCAATTTTGGCAAACAGGAGATGGTCAGCCGCCTGATCGGCTCAATGTCTGAAGGCACCGGCATACCGGTGGATGATTTGAAAAGGATGCTAGGTGAGACAGTTGACCTTACCATTTTTATTAAAAAGTACAAGGACGGCACCAGAAGGCTTCATATATCCGAAGTCACTAACGACAACGAAGAAAGGCAACCGGACTTTAACGACATATACCGGTACAATTTTGAGAAGGGAGCCTATGAGTTCGTACAGCCCCTTACGTCAGGTCTTCTTTGGAAAATCAGGGACAACCTCATGGGCCGGGAGCTCCCGGAGATCCCACCCTTTAAAGAAAGGAGGGCTTAAATGGAGGTAGCTGTTACCACGGCCTTTGCCCTGGCAAGCTTAATATCCTTCTATGTATATAAAAACGCTGAAAGCTTTAAAAAAAAATACAGCAATATAAGAAAAAGGATTATGGAGGATGCCAGAAAAAGAGAGCATTCTTTTCTTGTTCACGGAGGAAATAAAGGGTTGGAATTCAAGCTTTACCGCCTTGGTTATAATATCGGCCTTTGGCAGTATATATCGGTGACCGGCTCCATTACCCTGATTATAGGGATCATAGCTGCCTGGGCCATGAAGAACATAACCCTTGCTGTTGTGGTGCCCTTAATGCTTTCACTTTTTATCTACGCCCGGATACAGTTTGCCTACCAGAGGCAAAGGGCCAGGATGGAAGAACAGGCGGAGCTGGTGCTGCAAATAATGGCGGGCCTGTATAAAACCAACGGTAAAAATATGATCAGGGCAATACAGGATGTAATACCGTCCACAAAGCCCCCGCTGCGGGATGAACTGGACAAGGTTATTATGGACTACAACATGGGAAAACCGGTAAGTGAATGCCTTAGGGAGTTTGCAGAGAGATCTGACAACAGGGACATTGAGGTGTTTGTAAACAGCACCAATATGGCTGAAATCTTCGGAAAGGAGACCGAACAGGTTGTGGAATCCACGGCCGGGGTTATACGAAACCGCATTGAGCTACGGGAGGATCTTCGAAATGAAACTACCATGCAAAGAGGGGTTATAAACATATTCCTTATGGCCCTTCCGGCAGCCTTTGCCCTTATATGGGTGTACTACCCGCCTGCCAGGGAAACCCTTACCCGGACAGCCTTTGGCAAGGGACTTATTGCCATGGTAATCAGCATTGAGTTCGCTGCCTGGTACTTAACAAAAAGAAAAGGGCTGGTGGAAAACCTATGACTGTATTTACACCTGAATTAGTGGTAATTATGATTGGCGTTTCAGCCCTGGCCTGGATGTTAAGATATACACGGGACTTGCCAAAACCACTTCTGTTACTGGAGAACATTGCCGGGAGGTCCTTCTCGCAGGAGAAAATAAATGAACTGGCAAAGCGGCTGGAGGCACTAAAAATACCGATACCGGCAATGAGTATTGTCACAGCCCAGACAGGTGTTGTTATAACCTGTTTGCTCCTTGGATTTATAACATTATTCAGGTCGCCCCTGGAAGGGGTTCCATTTTTAATCCTTTCGGCAATTGTACTGCGCGGCCCGGAGTATGCCTTAAAAAAGCTGGAACAAAGCCGTAAGGATGAACTGGCCAGGGAATTCCCAAGGATGGTTGATAACATCCGCATTTACACCAAGGCGTCTGACATATATACAGCTCTTAAAACAGTCCATTTTTCCTTAAGGGGAAAGCTTGCAGAGGAAATGAGGATCCTTTCGGTGGAGATGGAGATGAATGACCTGGAAGCAGCGTTAAATAATTTAAGGCTCCGCTGCGGGCTGCGGCAGGCAGATGATTTTGCCAGTGTTGTCCTGCAGGCCGCCAGGTCGGGCATGGATGTTGACAGCATCCTGTCCAATTACTCCAAAGCAGCCTATGAGAAAAGGGTAGGGGAGATAAGGCGTAAGATTAAGGCCCGGCCAATTTTCCTTACCATAATCCCTGCTGTGCTCCTTCTTTGCATTATCATGCTTTGGTTTGTGCCGATGTACAACGATATCATCACCCGACTTAGATCCTTTTAAGAAAATAAAGGGGGTTTTTTGTTATGTTTAAAATGTCAATTGCTGCTCAAAAGGTAAAGGAGACCCCAATCCGGATGGCGGCTAAAGTTTTTCACGATGAAAGGGGCCAGGGCGTAATGGAGTATTTTATCCTGATAGTCGGCATCGGACTTGTGGCCTCTTACTTCGTTGGCAACCTGGCAAATGATGGCCTGGGGGTGAAGTTTAACGAGCTGACCTCCAAAATAGCCAATATAAAGCTTCCCGACATCGGCCTGAGATAGAAAGGGGGAGAGACCGTGAAAATACTGAAAAAGCTATATGAAAACCAGAGTGGACAGACTTTCTTTGAGATACTGCTGGCGCTGGTTATTATATCAATACCTGTAGCCGTTTATATGTCCGGGCTGGGGGAGGCAATGGGGAGCGTGCTCCAGAATCTTACAGCCCAGGTTGGGAAGGTTGGCAGCTGATGTTCGGGAAGTTCGTCAGGGAACAGCGGGGGCAGACATTTCTGGAGCTCCTGATAGCAATGCCAATAATATTTTTAATGATATATTCGGCCTTTGAATTTGGCTCTCTCTTTTATAATAAGGCCATAATCAATTATTCCTCCAGCGTGGCAGCCGTTAAGGCTGCCACCAGGGGGCAATTCACAGGTGACATACGCCGGTCCCAGGCTGAGTTCATAAAGAACTGGGCCATTGGGGGAAAGGAATACACCTACCTGGTTAACGAAACAAATGAACCCTCTGCCCCTTCGGAAAACATTGTTTATATATGCGGTACCGATAAGGATTCAGAAATTCAAAGGGGAAGCAACATATCCGGCTATGTAATATACCCTGTAAAATTTAAAGTGCCTATTTTAAACAAGTTAGGATCGGTAATAGCGGAAGATAAAGTGTTAATTATTAAAACACACTTTGACATCCCCAGTGAGGTGTTTTTCGAGTGATAAAAACTATTGCAGGCCAGCGTGGAGGAGTGGTTCTGTTCGCGCTGCTTTTTACCCTCCCCGTGCTCTTTGCGGTATTTGTAATGGCTTCGGATATAGGAAATGTAGTCGTTAACAAAATAGATGTAAGGTCAAAGCTCAACCTGGCACTGAGGGCTGCAGCCGGGCAGTATGACGAAGAAAAGTTAAAAGACCCGGTTAATCCCCGGGCAGTAGTTGACCAGAGCCGGGCAGAGGATAAATTCAGGGAATATTTAAAGAAAAACCTCAGGCTGGATGACAGTTATAACCCGGCTGAAGGGTCATTCCTGGCCGGAAAAGTGGAAGTGGTATATTTTAAAGTGGTAACAGACACAGATCTGCCTTTCACCTATGGGTACAACGGTTACTCAGAGACGGTTGATAAGTCCGGAGTGGTCGGCATTATCCGGTTCCGGGTAAAAAACAGCCCCTTTGCCGTGGCGGTGGGACAAGAGAGGGAAAGCTGCATGTATGTTCACTCAACAGTGATTACTGAGCTTGCTGAAACAATTTAATATTTGATTAAAAACCCGGGAAAACCGGGTTTTTTCTTTTTATAGAAGATTTATTAGGGGGATTGATTATGAAAAGAAAAGTCAATAAATTACTTTCTTTAATTCTGATAACTTTAATTTGCCTGTGGCTATTTGAGGGACTGGCTTTTTCGGGGACAACAACTACACTATATAACCAGACACCAACCGGATTAAATTTTGGGACATATATTGGCCACTCGGATTCATGGCAGCAAATTGGATATTTTAGTGCCCCGATGGGCTCAAAAATAGTCACTTTGGGGATCCCGACACTTTATTTCCAGGATGGCGTTGGTGACAACCATACCGGAACAGTTAGCCTGCAGGTAAAAGATGAAAACAATATTGTATATGCCGAATCAACTATTACATTAAGCGGCACGCGCAACTGGTATTGGATAAGCTTACCGAATGTAAGTTCAAATTCTCAAACTCTTTACCTTTTAGTTAAAAACAAGGCCTATGCATATTACTGGTGGTGGGATAATCCTTATGTTCCACTGAGTTTAACCTATTATAACACCGGTTCGTGCTGGAACAGCTTTACTGTTGACCTGGTGGACAGATCGACGGCTGACGCAGCTTATTATTCAAAAGAAGCCAGCACCAATGCTGTAAATGCCTATAACGCAGCCAATAACGCCAGTACCGTTGCCACCAGTGCATACAACGCTGTTACAAATATAAGCGGAAATACCATAGATGCTGTAAGAGACGCTAGTGGAACGGCTTTGTCGGAAGCCAGAAGGGCCAGGGAGGCTGCCGAGTCGGTAGCAAGTGAAGTTTATGATCTTGGGACTGCCGTTACAAACATTCAAAATAATATGGGTGCCGATATATCACCTCCGATAGTAAGGCTGAGCACTTTATCCGGAGCCAGGGCCACCAGTGGGGTATCCGTAAATGCTATTGTAAGTGTATCGGATAACATTAGCTCTTTATTCACATACAGTCTTGACGGAATAAACTATCAGCCGCTGCCTGCCAATAGAATGATCACGCTGCCGGTAAATATGCCGGGCTCTAACCTTATTAATGTATGGGTAAAGGATGAGAGAGGAAATGTTGCTTCTGAATTTATTGTGATTCGTAGATTATAACTAGAGGTGATAAAATAAAATGAAGAAATATATCAAATTAATGTACATTTTAACTATATTTACTATAGCTTTTAGCTTAAGCAGCAAACCAGGGTATTCCTGGGTTAATTTTCAGACCAAAGCAGATACACATGAATACAGGGTCTTTTATACAGAATCCGGTTCACCATTAAGTAGTATGACCAGTTATGAAAGCATGGCTTATTATAATAACATCTTTACGTATAATGCTGATTTCGGATGCGGTATATCAAATATAAAAATCAATTATCAAGGTAAATTATGGCAGCGTCAACAATCTGGGCAGGCGTCATACTATTATACTTTTTTGAGATATCCGCCATATAACAATTACAATCTTTGTAGCGCATTTGATGTCATACTGTATTATAGTGATGGCACTACAGCAACTTACAGTTATGATTTTCGAAATAATGGAACCGCTGAGATCCAGGGCTTTAATTCAAATGGGAGTATAGCATCAAAATTTGTTGTAAAATTCAAGGGTTCCCAGTATGGCGCCGTATGGATTAATGATTTTGGAGGATTCTGGGTTTTAAACTGTTCAGGACTTGATAGTACAAACGGAGATTATTTTATGGCAGGAACAAATTTAATATCAGTCAGTTATTCCCAGGCCGGAGAATTTGCAGATCAAGCATCTGTACAAGAAGCTGTATATTCTTCAAATTTAGCAAATACAGCAGCACAATCGGCAAAAATAAGTGCAGATAACGCTTCAGTTAGGGTTTGGTATTCGGGGATATATGGGGGCGATTCTCAAAGTGTTGCTGATGTGGCTGGATACATTGCGAATAATCAACTACCAACAATAGATACCAAAATTGACAATCTTAATACATCATTTACTAGTATCCAGAACAATATTTCTACGGATACTGTCCCTCCGACAATAAGCGTGAACACCGTTTCCGGCGCCAGGGCTACCAGCGGAAATTCAATACAGGCAGTTGTTGATGTTTCGGACAGTGTGAGCAAAACTTTCACATACAGCACCGATGATATTACATACACTCCTTTGCCCGGGAATAAAATAATAACCTTGCCAGTCAGTAAGCCTGGAGCCAATACAATCACAGTCTTAATTAAAGATGAGGCTGGAAATACCAGCTGTAAAACTATAATAATAAGAAAAATATAACTAAAGATCCCGGAAGTGTCCGGGTTTTTCTTTTTATAGAGGGAGGTTGAGCTTTTGTTTAAGAAAGCGGCAGTTTCATTAGTTCTGTACGTATGCGCTACCCTGATATCCGGTTGTGGCGTAGGGGAAACGGATACAAAAGAACCTTTACATGTAGTTGAACAATACCTTGAGGTGTCATCTAACCTGAAATGGGAAGAGTTAGACGGTTTATTGAGTGGGGAAGCCCTGGTGGACACAAGAAAGAACCGGGGAAAAACTATAAGCCAGGAGAAGGTTATATCAAAAAAAATAGCTTTGCGCAATGTCACGCGGAACCTTGCTGAAGTTGAAGCGGATGTATCAAAGCAGACCAGTTACGGTTTTGACCGGGAGGCATATAAATTCAGTCTGCAAAAGCAGGGCGGAAGCTGGAAGATATACCTCTGCGAGTACGGCAGCTACCAGCATGGGGATTTAAGGCAGGGGCCCTTGCCGGCCGGGGTGGATAACATAGTCAGGGAATACATAGAAATGCCTTCGGAAAAGAGAAAAACAGAAGATGTGAAATACCTTGCCGGAAGGCTTCTTAAAGCATCCTCCGCCTATGGAAAACTTCCGCAGTCCCAGGAAAACACGTCAATACAGGTGGTTAAAAATATAACTACCCTGGGAGTTTCCTTAGACTATGCGATTGTCCAGGCTGAATATGAGATTCAAAAAGAAGATAAATCAATACCGGCTGCAGCAATAGTAGACCTGGTCGCCGTTGATGGCAAATGGAAAATTGCGAAGCTCAGTATAAGTAAAATCTGAACTGGAGGAAATAATGAAACGGACCATAGTAATTCCTATTATAATTTTATCGTTATTCTTTCTGTCTTCTCTGCCTGCCCGGGCAGACACATTTATAGATGATTTTACAAATGACAGTTACATTGATACATCAAAGACAACAGCTTATTACAACAGTACGGATAAATGCGTTGAACTGCCAAAACAAACAGTACCAAACGCAGTTGCCATACAGGATTTGAGCCAGGGGTATGCCGTGGCCACCACCGGTGGAATTAAAATGTATGAGATCGATGATGCCACCGGAAAAGTAGCGGAAAACCCCGCCTTCTCCTGTAATTTTGCCACTGACTCAATAGGCGTAGCTCTGAGGCAGGACAATTTGAGTATCTGGTCAATTAACCAGGATTCAATAGCTTATTACCGGCATGAAGGCGGGGCCATGTCAAATAACCCCGGCCTTAAGGTAAGCGGCCTCATAAACCTTATTTCTGTAGCCGGCTATAAGAATAATGACAAAGGAGTTGTATTAAAAAAAGACAATGATGGCAATGCAGTAGTTGAACGTTTCGAAGTGGTGGGTGCCCAGCTGCAAAGCACATTTACCTACAACACCAATATATCGGACCCGGTAGCAGTTTCAATAGTAAATGAAAGTCCGGACTTCCGACTGGCTACAAAGGATTCTATTTATTATTTTATGTATGACGACGGTACCGGAGGTTATGTAGAGGATCCCGCCAGGAAAATAACCGGGCTTGCCAGTGTTACCGGAGTAAGTAGCAGTGAGACAGGTAACACGATTATGACCTCCGGTTCGGCTGATTACTTTATTAACCTTGACGGAGGCGGGGCTGTTAAGATTTATGATTACAGTGTTTCTGCCTCAGATGTGCCTGTTGCCGTTAGTTCTAAGTCTGATGCAGTGGAGTACGCTTACATTAATGAGGCCGGGGAGCTAAAATATTATATCCTGGACGATGCGGAGGACATGGTTAAAAGAGATGCCGGGCTGGAGCCTTCAGCAGCCTTTACCCTCAACAGGGGCTATTTGTCCCCCAGGCAGTATTACAGCAAAGCGTATACCACCGCCCAGCAGTATGATGCTGTTATGCTTAAGGCCTCGGTGGATGCTCCTGCCGGGACGCAGGTGAAATTCCAGGTCTCCTCCGACGGGGTAACCTTTACTGATATTCAGCCGGACACCTGGCTGGTGGTTCCCAGGGGCAGCAATTTTGTGGTTAAAGCTGAGCTCTCAACTACTGATAAGAACGTAACACCAGAAATAAAAAGAGTGGAACTAACCATCGGGGATGATTTTCAGATTGTTGCTTCGGTTGTACCAAGCGTTGCAGAGCGGGGGAGAAACATTCAAATAACGGCCAGGGCTGTAAAGCTAATCACCGGGGAGACAGTACAGATGGATACCATGAGGCTGACCATTCCTATGACAGAAAAAGCAGACGGAACACCGGCACTTCCTGATGGTCATCTTCCCCAGGAGGCGTTAATGACCAACACGGGCTATCAGTGGGAATACACCTGCCTCATTGGGGAGAAAACAGTTGTTGGCAGGTGGCCTGATGATGGTATTTATAAGCTAAAAGTAACCGGGACAAAGGGTGCGGTTACCAGAGAGGCGGAGCTTAGCCTGGAAGTGAAGGGGCATATACTGAGCAGGCTTATAGTAAGGACATATAGCTGATTATTGCCCACCGCCGCTGTCACAGCCGGAACTGCTGTCACAACTGTCACAACTGTCACAGCCTGAGCTGCTACTATCATGGCGGTCCTCTGTGCAGCTGTTGTGATTATGTTGCCAATGGGTGCTGCTACTGCTGCTGCAGGACCTTGTATCGCCCTGCCTGAGGGTCTTGATAATTCCGTAAAAAATGATTCCGATAGCCAGAGCAGCTATAATAAACAGGATTCCCATAGGACCCTCCGTCTTAATATTTTATATCAATATACCTGGATTAAGATTTGACAAAGTTCATGAAAAATCCTTTCACACTCCAAACCATACCGGCCCCTGGCATTGCAGGGCAGCTTTATGCCACTGTGGAGGAAATTTTCCAGCTTTGCGGATTAGTACAATAGATTTTTTCTTATATGTTGTAATTATTCTTCTTTCCGCTGCGTCTATAAATTGTAGGAGGTTCAATGCTCTTTGTCTTTGCAATGGGTGAAATTTTTTTGTCGCATCAAATCGATTTGTATCTATAAATTTTTGTATATTGGGTGCAGATATGGAAATATTACTGAAACAAAAGGTGATATAGATCGTCTTTATGTATAGAAAGCTATTTTTAGTATTTATCGGGGTAAAGAGTCTTCCGATAAATTATTGCAAAGGAGGTGTTATAAATTAATAACGGTTTCGCTGTGTTTTTCGGATTTATAATGGCCCTGGCTTTGTTGACCATAAATCTGACAAATGTAAAACCAATATAGTTTATTACATAGAGTGCAATCCACATTGCATACCCTCTCCTGAGCACTAAACCCCGGTATTCCCGGGGTTTAGTGCTTGAGAGGGCCACTTTTGCCGACATATTGCGCCATTCTTTTCATTGTCCCGAAAGAATGGTAAACTTAGAAATATATTAATCAATTAGTAAAACCAAGGATGGGATGTGTTAGCTTGGCTGATAACAAAAAACAGGAAACTCTTACGGCTTCAGGATACGAGTATGACAAAGACCTGGTGAAAGTCCCCATAAAGGTATCCCCGGCTCTACAGGCTATTATTGCAAACCAGCTTGACTTAATTGAGCTGATTGAAAAAGGAGGGCCCAAGGACCCGGTGTTTATTGCCCAGCACCGTGCAGAGCTGGCTCAGGTGGAAGAGGAGATAGCAGGCTCCTTTTCCAAGTATTTAAAGAAGAAAGAGGCGGAAAAATCTAAGCGGGCAGTAAAAAAGGAAGCCCCCGTGGATATACCGGAATGGTCACCGGAGAACCCGGGAAGCTCCGGAACAAAAGGAAGAAAGGGAACTGGCAGGGATGACTGGTATCCTCCGGGAGCCGATATGGAGGAACAGCTTGACCGTATGGCGGACAGGCTGAGCCCGGGACTTCCATCGTCAAAATACGAAAAAAGGACTCGAACTGTTGAGCAAGCCGCTGATGTGGATGTAAAAAGGGTGGCGGTAGGTGCTTCAATAAAGGCTCTTTCCGGTTTCCTCGGCCGTGAGCTGACAGAAGAGGAAATTGCGGCTATAGAGAAACAGGTTGAGTCTTACCTGTAATGTTGGATTGGGATTAGGGATTAGGGATTAGGAGTTGGCAACGCCCGCAGGGGACTGTTGACAAATACCCGAAAACTAAGGTTAAAGAGAAAAAGGCATCTGATAAACCCTTGAATTTCCTGGGTTCTCAGATGCCTCTTGGTTATAAAATGTGTTTTGTCAATAGCCCAGTAGGGCTTTTTTTTAATATACCAGGAAAAAATAAATTTTTGGCTGTGGGTAAATTGAATACCAGCTATAGGGCAGGCTTAGAATATCACCCCCATGCGTTGATGATCTCTCCGGCTGAAACTGGCTCTATGCTTGGAGTCAACAGATAGGCGAAATGTAGTAATTTAATTTTTCACCAATTCCTAATTCCTAATTCCCAATTCCGGACCCATGAATAATGCTTAACAATGCCGCTGTTCCAGCGGCAACGCCCGCAGGGCGTTTATTTATAGGGCCGAATTTCCCAGTTTTTTAGGATTTATGTAATATTTAATTTTATCGGTGTCAGTGATAAACTTTTAATGATTTGCTGAGGGAATATTCATCTGGCGGGAGGTTTTATAAAGTGGTCAGGGTCGTAACGGACAGCACTTCATATGTTCCCCGGAAGCTCAGGGAAGAGCTGGGAATATTGGTAGTTTCCCTGAATGTAAGCTTTGAAACGGAGGCTTTCAGGGAGGAGGAAATTGACAATATAAAGTTTTATGAAAGAATGGCTCAAAGTGAAAAGCTCCCCACCTCCTCACCACCCGCACCCTTTGACTTTTACGATGTATATGAAAGTATTGTTGCTAAAGGAGACTCGGTAGTTGGTATTTTTATCTCATCAGAAATGAGCAAGACGTACTCCGCAGCTCTCATGGCTAAAAGTATGATTTTGAGCAATTATCCTGACGCTGTTATTGAGATTATCGACTCCCGGTATAACTGCATGGCCATGGGGCTGGGCGTTGTTGCGGCCGCCAGGGCTGCCAGGGAAGGCAAGTCCGCTGAAGAAGTGATTGAGGCAGCCCACAGGGTTATGAAAAGAATGCGGTTTTTATTTGTTCCCCTGACTCTTGATTATCTCAAAAAGGGTGGAAGGATAGGCGGCGCGGCTGCCCTGCTGGGCCAGATTTTTCAGATAAGGCCGGTGCTAACTATTGTAGATGGAAAAATAGCAGTGCACGGAAAGGTTAGGACCCAGACAAAGGCCCTTCAGAATATAGTGGATGACCTTATTAAAGACGCAGGCAAAAAAGGTGTTGGTGAGGTAGTGGTCCATCATATTAACTGTAAGGCCGAGGGTTATAACCTGGCTCAGTCCATAGAAGACAGAGTATCTGCAAAACCCTTCGTAGTATCCATCGGTCCGGTCATTGGCCTGCATGTGGGGCCGGGTACGGTGGGAATAGCGTACTATACCGATAGGGACTGAAAGAATAAAGGCTGGGAGACTAATATCTTCCCAGCCTTTATTGCTTACTTCCCTGTACAATTCCCAATTCCCAATTCCGGACCCATGAATAATGCTTAACTATGCCGCTGGAACAGCGGCAACGCCCGCAAGGGCGTTTATTTATGCCCTCCACTTCTTATACCTGTGTGGGGGCTTTAGCCATTGGGGGTAATACTCTTTTCTTTTCTTATTGAGTGGACGCCATATGATTAAATCAACTGTTATATATAATAATATAAAGGCCAGGGATATAAGGGAAAAGTAGGGCCAGGCTGCAACAAGCCTTCCTGCGGGGCCTGCCCCGGCTGCTATGACATATAGGAGAACAATGGGCGATACCGCGAAAAACACAGCATATAATATCTTTTTACCGAGTTTTATAAACCATGGCGGGGTAAAAAGAAGCGCTGCCATTATTACAAATAAGATGCTAACGATTATATATTCCAGCCTTGAATGCAGCTCACCGTGTGTCAGTCCTAGTATAATGTTTTGGATGAAATCCGGAAAATCCACTAACAGCCTTCTTAAAAAATCATTCAAGTATATTCCTCCTCCGGAATGTGTTTAAAAAGACGGATAATCCGGTGCAAAAAAGGCCGCAATAAATTATGCCGGCCTAATGTATGTCATTTTTATATGAAGTTGTAAAACCATCCGGGGTTTCTATTTGTATGCTAATTCGCCATAAATATATATTTTCCTCCTTAATTTACCTTCACTGTGTGATTTTAATAGTACTTAAAACATCATTAATACATTAGTTTTCTTAAATGAATATCAATTGATTTTATAATTAGAAATGGAGTAGAATATATCCAATTATTTCTAAGGTAGTCCCGGGTCATTAAGATAAAGCGGGTGGTTTTAATGAAATTGCTTACTTTCGTTATTCGGTCTGACCCTTCAATGTCCCGAAGAGTGGGGGCTATTATGCCTGTAGAAGGACATGTTGTTGATTTACAGGCAGCGGCGGTGCTGTTGTCCGGAAAACCGGACCCTCGCCTGACAGATATGGTTTCTTTATTGGAAGGCGGCCGTGAAGCGTTGGAGAATATTGCTAAAACAATGGATTTTGTGAGGAGCCGGGAGCCGGAGGGTGTTTTATACAGCCCCGACCATATTATTACACTGGCACCTGTTCCCCGCCCGGGGTCCATTAGGGACTGCCTGGTGTTTGAAAAGCACCTGGTGCAGTGCACCAGGGCAATGCTAAGATCCCGGCTTAGACCACTGGCCTCTCTCGATTTATGGATGGAAAAGACCTTCGGCAGGGGCCTGTTTAAAGTACCGAAGGCATGGTACGAGAGGCCGCTGTATTATAAGGGGAACCCTTATACGGTTATCGGGCCGGACGCCGGGGTGGAGTGGCCCCCCTACACTAAAAGGCTGGACTATGAGCTGGAGTTTGGCATTTATATAGGCAGGCAGGGAAGGGATATTCCCAGGGACAGGGCCGCTGAGTATATCGCCGGCTATACAATATTTAATGACTTCAGCGCCAGGGATATTCAGTATTCCGAGATGATGGGACGGCTTGGCCCGGCAAAGGCAAAGGACTTTGATACCGGCAACGCTATGGGTCCATACCTTGTCACACCGGACGAAATCCCGGACCCATACAGCCTAACCATGGTAGCCCGGATTAATGGCGAGGAGTGGTCCCGGGGAAACACTAAAGACATGTATCATAGCTTTGAAGATATAATTGCCTACATATCACGGGGGGAAACACTGTATCCGGGTGAATTCATAGGCTCAGGCACAGTGGGGAGCGGGTGCGGCCTTGAGCTGGGCCGCTGGCTGAAGCCCGGAGATGTGGTGGAACTTGAAATTGAGGGACTGGGCATATTAAGGAATCATATTGTGAAAAAATAAGTTCTATTAATACTATATTTATAGACGGGGATACGGCATTTTATTTCAAGGAGGCTTTTTGTATGGGAATGTCCTTAAGTGTGGTTTTGCGGGTTAAGCTGTCCAACCGCCCCGGAACCCTGGCGGGAGTTTTAAATGCCATTGCCAGGGAAGGAGGGAGCGTGGGTGCCATTGAGCTTGTATCCGCCTCACCGTCTGAGGTTGTCAGGGATGTAATGGTGCGGCTGCACGACAAGAATAGCCTTGGAGGGCTGGTAAGAGCCCTTAGGGAACTTAGGGGGGTCAGTGTTATTCATGTTGCCGACAGGGTTTTTATGCGCCACCTGGGGGGCAAGATTGAGGTGCAGCCCAAAAAGCCGGTTTCCGACTGGGATGATCTTTCTCTTGTGTATACTCCCGGTGTGGCCGGGATCTGTGAGGCAATTTCCAGGCAGCCTGACCTTGCATACCGCCTTACAATGAAGGGAAATACCGTAGCTATAATCACCGACGGGTCAGCGGTGCTGGGTTTGGGAAACCTGGGCCCCGGGCCGGCCCTTCCGGTGATGGAGGGCAAAGCCCTGCTCTTTAAAAAGTTTGCAGGTATAGATGCTATACCCCTGTGTCTGGGAGTTCATGAGCCGGGTAAAATTATTGACGCGGTGGCTGCACTGGCGCCGTCCTTTGGAGGGATAAACCTTGAAGATATTGCGGCTCCCAAATGTTTTGAAATAGAGGAGCAGCTATCAAAGATGCTCGACATTCCCGTCTTTCACGATGATCAGCACGGCACAGCCATTGTTGCCCTGGCAGGGCTTATTAACGCCCTTAAGGTAGTGAGGAAAAACATTGGGGATATCCGGGTGGTGATAAGCGGGGCAGGTGCTGCGGGAGTGGCTATCACCAAGATCCTGATAAGTGCCGGGGCAAGGGATATAGTTGTTTGTGACAGTAAGGGGGCCATATCCAGGGACAATCCCCCATCAGATAAATCAAAAATATGGCTGGCTAAAAACACAAACGAAAAGCTGGAAAAAGGCAGCCTGAAAGAAGTTATTGCCGGGGCGGACGTTTTTATCGGGGTGTCGGGGCCGGGGCTGTTAGACCGGAATGATGTAATTAAAATGGCTGAAAAGCCGGTGGTTTTTGCCCTGGCCAATCCTGACCCGGAGGTTTCCCCTGAAGATGTTTATGACATTGCCGGGGTTATTGCCACCGGCAGGTCTGACTACCCTAACCAGATCAATAATGCCCTGGCATTTCCGGGAGTTTTCAGGGGAGCTCTGAACTGCCACGCCCGTTCCATAAATGACGAGATGTGCCTGGCCGCGGCCCATGCCCTGGCGGGTGTCATAGATGACAGGCACCTTTCGGCAGAAAACATTATTCCCTCTGTTTTTAATGAGGAGGTAGCTCTGACGGTGGCCAGGGCTGTTGAGGAGGCTGCCAGGCAAACCGGGATATCCAGGGATTTTGATCTGGAAGGCGGTGCGGACCTTCCAGACTTGATACGTTAAGAAAATAGGAGCAGAGAGACAGAAGTTATCAGGCTTTTTAATATCCTTAAAGCACCGGCATGCAAAACTTCTGTCTCCTGTATTCTGTCTCCTGTATTCTGACCCGCAGTTAATACTTATTAGCGCTTATAGTCCCTCTTCCAGTATGTCGATGGCGGATGTGTCACAGTCTTTTACTATTTCGTTAATCTTGAATATATCGGGAACTATGTTTCTTATGTAGAACCTGGCAGTCTGAACCTTGCCCTGGTAGAAGGGATACTCAAAATGCCCCTCACCCAGTTCCTGCATTTTACGTGCTGCAATGGCGGCCTGCTCCAGCAGCAGGGTGCCGCCATAAAGCATGGCGGTAGCATGCAGTATCCTGGTGGAGTACAGTGGGACAATCTTTATATTCTGCATGAATATGCCGGCCACGAAGGCGAAAATTTCCTTATACGAGGCAATTGCCTTACTCATAGTGGCATACTCCTTCTCCAGTCCCGCGGCTTCTTTATTGGCCTCAATGGAAGCTTCGACTTCCGCCATCCACTCCATAAAGACCTTTCCGCCTCCCATCATCCATTTGCGTCCAAGCAGGTCCAGTGACTGGATGAAGTTTGTCCCTTCCCATATGGATAATATTTTACAGTCCCTGGCGGCCTGGGCTACAGGGTATTCCTCGGTAAAGCCGTATCCTCCGTGAACCTGGATGGCCTCCCCGGTGGTCAGCCAGACCATGTCGGACGGGTAAGCCTTAACCAGCGGGGTGTTCACCTCTACCCTTTTCTGTGCCATTTTTCTTTCTTCAGGGTCACTGCTGTATTTGGACAGGTCCATATAATACGCTGTTTTGCTGATGATGGCCCGGCAGGCCTCAATGACTGCTTTCTGGTACATCAACATTCTTCTAACATCTTCGTGTTCTATTATGCGCACCCGGCCGCCCTTGGGATTGGATAGGGCCTTGCCCTGAACACGCTCTTTGGCGTACTGGAGGGCATTGTAGTAGGCCTGCTGAGCAATTGCCAGGGCACTAAGGCCGGTGTCCATCCTGGCTCCATTCATCATCTGGAACATCTGCGCCATGCCCTCGGCCTTACCGCCCTCATCCGGGGCACTGCCTATGAGTATTCCCCTGCAGGTGTCATTGTCACCGAAACTGAGCATAGCTGTGGCCGATCCCCTGATACCCATCTTGTGCTCGATGGCGACGGTACTTACGTCGTTTGGCCCGCCAGGGCTGCCGTCCTCATTTACCCATACTTTGGGGACTATGAAGAGGGAGATACCCTTTGTTCCAGGCGCGGCACCCTCACACTTGGCCAGGAGAAGGTGAATTATGTTCTCTGTCAGGTCATGGTCTCCAGCGGTTATAAAGCACTTGGTTCCCTTTATTTTATATACCCTGGGCTCACCGGTGGCATATGCCCTGGTGGAGATGTCACCAACATCAGAGCCGCAGCAGGGCTCGGTCAGGCACATTGTTCCGGCCCACTCCCCGGAGTACATTTTTGGCAGGAACCGCTTTTTGTCCTCCTCATGTCCAAACGAGTTTATTAATCCCGATGCGCCGGCGGTAAGGCCAATGTAGGGCATGAAAGCCGGGTTGGCTGCGGTAAAAAATTCTTCCACCAGGAAGTGAAGGGTATTGGGCATTTTTCCTTCTTCATCGGGATCAAAATTTGAAGCGCCATATCCGTTCTCCTGCATGAAATTATACAGGTCGTGGAAAGAAGGGGGAGTGGCTACACTGCCGTTTTCAAATTTTGCTCCTATCCTGTCGCCATCCTGGTTTGTGGGGGCTATTACCTCCCTGGCCACTTTGAGGGCCTGGTCAAGTATCATGTCAATATCTTCGATTCCATATACATCTTTGAATTCGTCGAAGTTAAAGACTTTCTCCATGTTCAGCCACTCTTTTACAATGAACTTATGATCCCGGTTTGAATAATAAAAACTGCCTGCCAAAACAATGACCTCCTTTAATTAAATGATTACTTTATGTTAATTAATTAAACCGGCCTGTTCAAAATATTAACGCAATATTATTTTTATAGTGAAGATATATGCCAATATAGGGGCTTTACAGAGATTCTTCACTAATATATAGCAATGTCCATGCCTGGTTTTATAAATTGGGAAAATATAGCGAGAAATGCTTAGGGAGGAAGGGTATCTGAGGAAAATAAAAACGGGTGTGAAACGGGATGCGGATTCTTTATCAATCCCGCTTTATATTTAAAAAACGGAGGAAAAATGTTGTGCCTTTTGGGTCTGTGGTAAAATCTATTGTAGCATTATGTCTTTTGGCTATTCCATAGCATATGGCCAATCCTAGCCCGGTACCGCTGTCCTTGGTGGTAAGGAAAGGGGTGCCTATCCTGTCAGCTATAATGGGGTCAATTCCTTTTCCCTGATCCTTTACAGCCAAAACCACATCATTGTTTTCAGCAAAAGTGCTGATTGTAATTTCTCCATCGCCCTGCATGGAGTCCAGAGCGTTTCTGGTCAGGTTAAGAATAAGCTGGCGGATTTCTTTTTCATTCAGCATCAGCTCCGGTATTTTTTCGAGCTTGAAGACCACCTCACAATTTTTCTCCAGGGCACTGGCGCTCAAAAGCGGGGAAATAGTCCGTATTATACTGTTAAGGTTTTGAAGTTTCATTTCTACATACTTGTCCCTTGCCGTGGAGAGATACTCTGAGATTATGTCATTGGCGCTGTCCAGCTCCCCTATCATTATGTCAAAATAATTCCTGTACTTTTGACATTCTTCCTTGTGCTGAAGCAACTGAAGGAAGCCCCTTATGGCGGTTAAGGGATTTCTTATCTCGTGTCCCATGGCGGCAGCCATTTTTCCCACCAGGTTCAGGCGGTCAAGCCGGGCCATTTCCATTTCTATGTGCTTTCTCTCGGCTTGTTCCTTTTTAATCTGCTTTTGCGCAAGTATTATTTCTGCTGTACGTTCCTTGACCAGCTCCTCAAGCTGGTCGCGGCGCCTTCCAAGCTCCTGGGCCATTTTTTTAAATTCGGTGATGTCACGGATGGACTCTATTCCTCCGGTTATGTTTCCACTGCTGTCGTACAGGGGGGAGGCCTTTATCCAGAGGTAGGCCCCTTTCCCTCCATATACCCGCGGAATGTAAGCCTCGGCATATAGAGTGCTGCCCTTTCTTTTAATCAACTCATAATTGTTTCGAATCTCTTCTTCCTTCAGGCTGATGTAGTCAACAAGCCCTGGCCTTGGCACACCGTAAAAGGGCACCGAGTAAGCATAGTCGCCCTTGCCTATAATGTCTTTCTTCGGAACTCCGGTCATCTCTTCAATTGCCCTGTTCCAGGCTATCACCTTTCCTTCACAGTTGGTAACAAAGGTGGCGTCGGGCAGGAAGTCAATAATATCAGTAAGCCTGTTGTTAAGGCTTCGGAGCATTTCCCCCGCATTTATCCGCTCACTGATATCTCTTACCACACCTAGAACTCCGGTAATTTCACCGTTTGAGTCCCTTAAAAAAGACAGCTTTGTTTCGGTATTGATTATTTTCCCGTTTTTATGTATGGCTTCGAACTCTAAGGATCTGGTCCTGTGTGGGTTAACTCCCGGCATGCCTTCCAGGGATAGTTCTTCCATTAAAATCTGAGAGGCTTTTTCTATAGAGGAAGGTGTGCCAAATTTGCTCATGGGCTGTGATATTACTTCTTCCGGCGTATATCCGAAAACATGTTTTTCGGAAGGGCTTACGTAGGTATACTCAAGATTAAGGTTAAGTATCACGATTACATCAGATATATTTTTAGCCAGCAGGTCGTAAAGCTTTTTGAACTCCCGGACTTCTCTGGCTTCTCGTCTTAGCCTTTGTCCGGATTCTTTTAGTTTTTTACTAAAGCTACCAGGTTTCTTCGGCTCACCCATAGATTGCTCCATGGCTTTTTGTTTTTTATCACCCATGCCCGCAAATCCTTCCAAAGAACTATTGCGTTTCAGATGGAAATATATGTTTTAATATAGGAAACAAATAAGTTATACATATTTTTGACACTACGGCTGTAAATCCTTTTTTGTGAAATGAATAGAAAAATCTAAAGGATTAAAAGCAATAGGTTAGAAATAAATTTGTAAACGCTTTTTAAGAAAGGATGTCATTAAGTGTATAGTACTTTCAGCTTTCATTTGCCTACCAGGATAGAGACAGGGATTGGGCTGCTTAAATCATCCGGCAAACTCATACGGGATGCTGCTGTTGGAAACAGAGCACTGCTGGTTACTGATCCGGGTGTCCGGAATGCAGGGCTGGCTGACACGGTTTTTTATTCCCTCCGGAAAGAAGGCTTTTCCTGCCAGTGGTTTGACCGTGTGGAGCCAAACCCAAAGGACCGGGACTGCGAGGCGGGAGGAGAGGCCGCCCGTGAGATGAGGGCAGATGTTATTGTTGCAGTGGGAGGGGGATCGGTGCTTGACTCGGCTAAAGCCATAGCTCTTATACAGACCCACGGGGGGAGTCTAAGAGACTATGAGGGAAGGGGGAAGGTAACCCAAAGCGTTACGCCTGTGGTTGCCGTGCCTACCACAGCGGGGACAGGGTCCGAGGTGACACGATCGGCGGTTATTACTGACACCGGGCGAATGTTTAAAATGACTGTCAAAGATGTAAAGCTTGCCCCTTTTCTTGCCATAGTGGACCCTGAAACTACGTATAATCTGCCTGCCGGAATAACGGCATCCACTGGAATGGATGCCCTTGTTCACGCCATAGAGGCATATACCTGCCGCCTGGCCAACCCAATGTCCGATACAGTGGCTTTGGGGGCAATGAGGAGAATTTACCCATCGCTTAGAGAGGTGGTGAAAAACGGCAGGAACGAAGGGGCCAGGTTTGAAATGATGCTGGGATCGGTGCTTGCAGGAATGGCTTTTTCCCACTCCGATGTGGCTGCGGTTCACTGTATGGCTGAAGCCCTGGGAGGGCTTTACGACACTCCCCACGGGGTTGCCAACTCAATGTTTCTCCCAATTGTAACTGCTTTCAATGCAGAGCATGACCCTGTAAGGCACGCCGGGGTGGCGGCTGCCTGCGGGCTGCCCGTGTCAGGCCTGTCCAGTGTTGAGGCGGCGTCGCTTTTGGTGGAGGAGCTTAAAAAAATGGCGGCGGATATCGGCATTCCTACTTTCAGAAGTCTCTCATATATAAGGGAAAGTGACTTTGAATGTCTTGCCGAAGCTTCTTTCCGCAATGGGTCAACACCCAGTAACTGCAGGGAAATTACCCGGGAGGACTATCTGCGCCTGTTCAGGGAGAGTTATAAAAACGGCTTATCTTAATAAACCACAGAGAACACAGAGAACACAGAGGTTTTTAGACCTGCTTGAATGCTTTAAGAGGTTTTAACAAATGCTTTGGAGAAAGCAGACTTCTTTAATTATTTACTTCGGTATCAGACCTGAGAGTAATTCCTGAGAGCATTCTCTGTGATCTCTGTGGCCTCTGTAATTCATAAAAAAGACAGTCAGTATTTTCAGGGTAATTACAAGCGGCACACCATTAGAACATGAAACCTAAGCATATGTTTTATTAATGAATTAACAGGTTTATAATTTTAATATTTTCCTCATAATATAACCTTTTATCCGGGCAGGAATATTTGATCCCGATATAATCATGTCTTCTATCCCGGAAGGATAATTGGTTAAAAATTGGTAGCCGTCTTTTGTAATTAAAATGGTGTCTGAATGCCTGTAGCCCCCCAATTCTTCGATATATATCCCGGGCTCAATACTAATCACCATGTTTTCCTTTAATACCTCTTCGTTTCCCAGGGCTATCCAGGGCTCTTCATGATTTCCCAGGCCTATCCCGTGTCCGGTTCTATGTAGCAGATTATTTATATAACCACTTTTAACAAGATAATTTTTTGCCTCATAATCCACATCGGAACATTTTGCGCCGGCTTTTAAAACACTTAGCGCACTTTTTCGCGCATTTATCATATGATTAAAATGTTCCCGGACTTCCGTTGAGGGTTTTCCTATAAAGAAAGTCCGCTCGCATTCTGCGGCATAGCCGTTAATACGAAAGTAGCACATGGCAACATTTGGCCCTTTGTTTAGCCGGTCACTCAAATCAGGGATGCTGTGAGGCATGGAGCTGACAGGCGCTGGCCATACTGCAGTTAAAAGAGAGGTGGTGACGGGATCAAACTCTTTATTCTTTATAAGCTCTTTCTGGATTGATTTTGAGAGTGAAAACATCTCTACTACACTGGCCCCGTAATAGGCGCTTTTTTTTATCCGCCCCATAGCCTCATCAGATATTTTAGCAGTTCTTCTTATCATTTCTATCTCGAAGGGACTCTTAACCTTTCGCAGATTATTCAATAAATCAGTCTGAATAGTTTCACCTATACATATTTTTTTTAAAATATTGGATTTAATGTTTTCTTCAACCCCTATTCTGGTAAAGCCCCTTATCGCTTTTTCCAGGATATCATACCAATTATTTCCCGCAGGTGATGGATAATCCCAATAAGTCATGATCTCGCAATCTATAATAACCTTTTTTAAATGTCTCTCCTCAAGCTTGGGTACTATTAAGACCGGCTTTTCCCCGGGGGTTATCAAAATAAAAAATGGCCTCTCCTCAGGCTTATAAGTAATGCCGCTTAGATACCATATATTATCCTCAGATGCCACAATATAGCAATCTAGCCTTTGATTGGTTAACTCCTGCTGCAGGTTCTTAATGCGTTCGGAGATCTCCAGTTTTAGCACAAACAACCCCCCCTTGTAATAGATACCAGTCAATGGTATAATGCCTAAGGACTTTAGTCAATGACTGCAGTCATTATATTATTTTTCCATTATTAAGTCAATTAAGGGGATATTTATGAAAGGCAGGGCAACTTCAAGACAACTTAGGGCGGCTGAGACAAAAAGGAGAATTTATGAAAGTGCTGTAGAATTAATGAGAGTGCACGGGATTGATAATTTCAGTGTAGATGACATTGTAGAGGCGGCCGGAGTATCCAAAGGGGCATTCTATGTTCATTACAAGTCAAAGTATTCATTGATTGCCGACTATGTCAGCACAGTGGATATTAATTATGAAGACTATTTTAAATCTATTCCCCCTGATATTAAGCAATCAGAGATGCTGCTGCTGGTAACAGAAAAAATTGCTGATGTGCTGGCAAACGATATCGGATTTGATGTGATGAGAACTGTTTATGAGGCTCTGATCAAAAAAACTGATGGCACGGAGGCGCTTCTTAGCTATAACCGCAGGCTTTATCAAATATACAGGCAGATTGTCACGCAGGGGGTCCGGCAAGGGGAGTTCAGGGAGGCGCTGAATATAGATTCCGTTTCAAACCACTGCATAATGAGCATCAGGGGAATGACCTTTGAATGGTGTGTACGTTACCCTGACTTTGATTTAAAGAAAGAGGTTTTACAGCACTTTGATATTTTACTGGCAGGTATCAAAAACAGATGATGCTTTAATTTATTATATAGCCGGCCTCTGGGGACAATAACGTTAAAACGAGGGGGCCGGTTATGAAAGAGGAGATTGAAATTGTTCTCAGGCTGGTGCTTTCTTTTGTGCTGGGTGGTCTCTTTGGGCTGGAGAGAGAGAGACGGCACAAGCCTGCCGGTCTGCGAACGCACACCCTGGTTTGCCTGGGGGCTGCCCTTTTTACTATTGCAGGCACGTACGGGTTTCCTGTCCCGGGAGGGACGCTGATAAGGGATCCGGCCCGTGTGGCTGCCCAGATTGTAACTGGTGTGGGCTTTATAGGCGGGGGAATAATTTTTAAGGAGCAGGATCATATCAGGGGAATTACTACGGCGGCAAGCATCTGGCTTACTGCCGGCCTGGGAATGGGTGTCGGGGCCGGAATGTATCTGATTACAATTGTTGCAGCTTTACTGGGCTTATTGGGACTTAAGTTGGACCAGCTTTTCCTTGAAAAGGATTCTCAGGAATGAGTGGGATATAACCAGAATAAAGGATTGAAGGAAAAGTGCAGCCCGGTGTTGAAGAGGAAAGTTGAAGAGGAAAGATGAAATAGGTACGGCAGGTTAGCTTAAGGAGATAGTTTCATTTGATGGATAAAGGAAATATTGGTAAGCGCCAGGGCCTGGGTGTGGCCCTGGTGCTGTTTTCAACACTTTGCCTGAGCGCAGAGGCGGTGGCGGCCAAGCTTGCATACCAGGGCGGAGCCACTGTGCTGACTGCCCTTACTTTGAGGTACGTTATAGCCGCGTCGGTATTCTGGGTACTGGTGTTGGCAGGGGGCTACCCTTACAGCCTCACCCGGAGGCAGTTGGCGTCAGTGGCCGCTCTTTCTCTGGGAGCCCAAACCCTTACAGTCCTTGCTCTCTTCGAGGCATTCAGGTATATTCCTGCAGCCATGGCCATTTTGTTTTTGTACTTATACCCAACAGTGGTGACAATTCTGGCTTATTTCTTTTTGAAGGAGAAGTTAAAGTGGAATAAGTGGCTTGCCCTTTTGCTGACATTTATTGGGGCTGCAGTTATACTGGGACAGCCTGCTGAATCTCTTGATATGCGGGGAGTGCTGCTTTCACTGGCTGCTGCGTTCACCAATGCTGTATTTCTGGTTGGAACCGCCCGTCTGCTTTCAGATATTAAAACACCTGTATATAATGCTTATGTTTCCTCTGTGGTTGCACTGGCTGTAACAGTGCTGGCCCTTTTTCAAAGGGAATTAAGCTTTTCTTTCAGCCTTCAGGCAGCAGCAGCCATCGCTGTACTGGGACTGGTATCAACCGTTATGGCCATGGCTGCCCTTTTAAAGGGCGTAAAAATAATAGGAGCCTCAAGGGCCGCCATTATAAGCACCTTTGAGCCGGCCGCCACGGCGGTGTTAGGCTTTTTAATACTGGGTGAGGGCCTTACACCCTGGCAGGCTGCCGGGGGCCTGGTGATTTTGTCAGGGGTTTTCCTTCTGAGAAGAGATGCAGCCGGGTAGCTATTTTTCAGTGGGAAGGCTTTTACTGTCCCGGTATTCTGCTTTCCACTGAAAGGGCCGTTTGGCGAGCATTGTGACAGCGCACCGGCAGAGAAACGTATTGTAGCTCTCACCCCCACATATGACTTCCAGCAGCAAACGACCAAGGGACGGGTCAGCACCAATAAGCTTTACCGCAAATTCGGGCTGCCTGTATAGAAAGGCCGCTGTTATGGCGGCGCTTTTTAACTTTTTGCTTATTTCCCTATTAATCCTTACTGAATAATTGTGCAGGTCCCGCCTTCCTGAATAAAGGGCCATTGAAAGCTCCTCCCCGGCTATCTTACCGCTAAGAAGGGCATAGTATATGCCTTCCCCCGTTAAAGGATCCACCAGCCCTGCGGCATCACCCACCAGAACACCGGCTTTACCATGCAGAACCTTTTTTGCCGCGCCGTCCACCGGAACCGGATGTCCGCATAAAAGTTCCGGTTCGGAAGATCCGAGTCCCTTTTGCCGCATATATTTTTCCAGCTTTGTTCTTGCTCCCGGCAGCTTTGGCCTAAGGGTGCCGATACCTGCGGAAAGGGTGTCGCCTCTGGGAAATATCCAGCTGTATCCTTTTTCTTGGCGTGATAAATCAATTATAAGAGATTCCGGATCAAATCCTTTAGTTTTTCTTGCAAATAGGTAGGTACCCTCAAGGGCAAATCCCCAGGCTGGCTTCCACCTTAATCCCAAGTGTTTTCTTACAGTGCTTAAAGCCCCGTCCGCCCCTACAATGAAACGGCCCTTGTATTTCCCCCTGTTAGTCTCAACAATGACGTTATCGCCACAATCAACAAGGTGTTTAAATTCCTCCCTTTCGTGTATGACGGCCCCATTAGCCCCGGCAATCCTGACCAGGTGGTGGTCAAATTCTTTTCTTTCCACAATATCGGCAAAATGGTTTTCCCCATAGTCAATGTCGGCCCATGGCCCGCTAATCACTCCCAGGCGGGCGCGGTAAATCCGGCTTTTACTGAGAGCACCCAGAGGAAAACCCAGTAATTCGCCCGCTTTTGCGGATACCGCCCCACCGCAGGGCTTGTGGCGGGGGAGGGAGTGTTTTTCAAAGACAAGAACACTATAACCGCGCTTTGCAAGGGTAATGGCAGTCATAGCCCCACCGGGACCTGATCCTACTACTATCACGTCAATAAATCTCACAGTATAGACTCCTATCTTTAAAACATGATATTTTTCTAAATTAACAAAATATTCAGGCGATAACATCCTTCTAAAGTATAATAATTTGGATGATTTTATAAGAGGAATTAATAGCCCGGTGATAGAATAAAAAGGTGGGCAAACTAAAAACAACCAAAACTACAAGGGACAGACAAGTGTACCCAAAATATTCAGGAGGGATTATAGTGTCAAAAGTTCAGATTACCGACGAGGCCCGGGACTTTATTTTAAAGCAGACAGACACCATAACGGTGCAGATTGAGCTTTGCAGGGGGTGAAGGGGTGTATCCTATGAGCCTGCCGTGTATGCAGGCCAGCCGACGCCTTCTGATGAATACGAGAGCGTTGTAGAAAACGGTGTCACCGTTTATCTTAGGAAGGATGCCCTTACCGATCCCGAGGGGGTAAAAATCTCCATGGTGGGAGAGGGAGTATGGAAAACCATGAAAATTGAAGGGCTTCAGCACTAAAATAACCCAATAGAAAAAGCTGCTTATAAAAGGCAGCTTTTTTAATGGAGGGATCATTATCAAACCAGTGGAGTTAATCATTATATATATATTAGCCATAAACCTTATCGGGTTTTTGTTGATGGGCCTCGACAAGTCAAGAGCCCGGGCAGGAAATTGGAGGGTTCCTGAAAAGCGCTTTATTATTATTGCTATTATGGGAGGTTCGGCAGGTGTAATTTTGGGTTTAAGGTTATTCCGGCATAAGACCAGACACTTAAAGTTTACTATTATCATTCCTATGATTTTGGTTTTACAGGTT
Source organism: Bacillota bacterium (assembly GCA_049323755.1). Taxonomy (GTDB): domain Bacteria; phylum Bacillota; class Desulfotomaculia; order Desulfotomaculales; family Desulfocucumaceae; genus BRHc4a. The sequence goes on along the minus strand of JBMOPE010000025.1, from coordinate 92,962 downwards.
TTTATTTTTTTATGGCTTAAAAACAGGGGCATTATCTAGCTTATAACCGGGGCTGCGGATTGACAGGAGGAGTATTGTATTTAAAAAAAAGTTGGGGCATAATGTGATGGAATAGTTTTACAGGTTGAAATCGGAGGGAAAGATGGAAGACGGAAAACTTTTTGAAATAATAGCCGGCGAGGCTGGAATAAGAATTTCCCAGGTCGAAAAAACGGTTGCGCTTCTGGACGATGGCAACACTGTTCCATTTATTGCCCGGTACCGGAAGGAAGCAACCGGAGAGCTGGACGAGGTAAAAATCCGCCTGGTTGAAGAAAGACTGAAATTTTACCGTAACCTCAATGCCAGGAAGGATGAGGTTATACGGCTTATAGAGGAGCAGGGCAAATTAACCGGTGAGCTAAGGGACCGGATAATGAAGGCCACCAGGGTGACCGAGGTGGAAGACCTGTACAGGCCTTACCGTCAGAAAAGAAAGACCAGGGCATCGGTGGCCAGAGAGAAGGGGCTGGACCCCCTGGCAAGGTACCTGCTTTCCTTTCCCCGGACGGGAGACCTCCAAGAGGAGGCTGCAAAATATATAGACCCGGAAAAGGGTGTCGGCACTTCGGAGGAAGCTCTCCAGGGAGCCAGGGACATTGTGGCTGAGGAGGTTTCCGATGACCCGGACGTAAGGGGATGGGTCAGGGAGTATACCCTGAAAAACGGGAATCTGGCTGTTTCAGCCAGGAATAAGGAGTCTTCCTCGGTTTATGAAATGTATTATGAATTCAGGGAGCCTGTAAGGCAGGTTGCCCCCCACCGTGTGCTGGCCATAAACAGGGGTGAGAGGGAGGAAATACTTAGAGTTAACATAGAGGCAGACGAAGATAGGATAATAGAATATATTGCCAGGAAATGGATAAAAAATTCCTCGGTGACTTCTGAAACAGTTATGGCAGCCATCAGGGACAGCTACCGCAGACTTATTGCCCCGGCAGTGGAAAGGGATGTCCGCAACGGGCTTACGGAAAAAGCCGAGGAGCAGGCAGTGGTCATATTCTCTAAAAATCTCCGGCAGCTGCTTATGCAGCCGCCGGTAAAGGGAAAGATGGTGCTGGGGGTTGACCCGGCCTACCGCACAGGGTGTAAGTGGGCGGTGGTGGATGAAACGGGGAAGCTTCTCGATGTGGGGGTTGTTTACCCCACTCCCCCCCAAAACCGGGTTGAAGAGGCCAGGCAGGTATTTACCAGGCTGGCGGACAGCTACCGGATAGATATAATAACTATCGGAAACGGAACTGCCTCAAGAGAAACAGAACAGTTTACGGCCTCCTTTATAAGCGGGTACAAGAAAAAGGAGATAAAATACATAATAGTAAGCGAGGCAGGGGCCAGCGTCTATTCAGCCTCAGAGCTTGCGGCCCGGGAATTTCCGGAGCTGGATGTATCGGGGCGAAGCGCGGTTTCCATAGCCCGGAGGCTTCAGGACCCGCTGGCAGAACTGGTTAAGATAGAGCCCAGGGCAGTGGGGGTGGGGCAGTACCAGCATGATATAGCCCCTAAAAGGCTGGAGGAGAGCCTTGCGGTGGTTGTTGAGTCGGTGGTTAACTATGTGGGGTGTGACCTCAATACGGCATCAGCCCCTCTACTGTCATATATTTCCGGGGTGAATACCTCTGTGGCTGAAAATATAGTGAAGTTCCGGGAGGATACCGGTAAGTTCAAGGACCGCCGGCAGCTGAAAAAAGTGCCCCGCCTGGGGCCGAAGACCTTTGAGCAGTGTGTGGGATTTTTGCGGCTGCCGGAAAGTAAAAACCCCCTGGACGGGACCTCCATTCACCCGGAGTCTTATGAACTTGCGGAAAAGGTTCTGGAGCTGGCAGGAAGCTCACTTTCAGAGGTGGGTACCCTCCAGCTGCGCAGAAAGCTTGAGGGGGTAAATCCGGAGGAGGCTGCGGCCAGCCTGGGGGCAGGGGTTCCCACGGTGAGGGATATTCTGGAGAGCTTAAAAAGGCCGGGGCTGGACCCCAGGGAAGACCTGCAGGGTCCTCTCTTCCGGAGTGATGTGCTATCACTGGAGGACCTCCGGCCGGGAATGGAGCTGAAAGGCACTGTAAGGAATGTGGTGGACTTCGGGGCCTTTGTGGATATAGGGGTAAAGGTTGACGGCCTGGTTCACCTTTCCCAGCTTAGCGACAAATATGTAAAGCACCCCCTGGATGTCGTTTCTGTAGGGGAAGTGGTAACAGTGCGAGTTTTGGATGTGGATACCCGCCGCCAGAGGGTTTCACTCACCATGAAGCTCATTCACTCTTAAGTAATTTTTACGGGTCCGGAATTGGGAAATGGGAATCAGGAATTGGTGATAAAGCTCAAATGCCGCATTTTTCCTATATAATCCCCAATTCCCAATTCCTAATTCCTATAAAACCCCGACTTTAAAGCAGGGTTTTGACGATATACTATACTTTTGTTTTCTTTAGCTCCCCTTTAAGTATCTTCCCGGTGGGGTTTAGCGGGAAAGAAGTCATGAACTCAACATATTCGGGGATTTTATATTTAGCCATTTTATCGCTGAGGAAGGCCTTTACATCATCGGCGCTAAGGGATTCCTGCTGCTTTAGGATAATGCAGGCCTTTACCCTCTCACCCAGGGACGGGTCGGGGACTCCCACCACGGCCACCTGGTCAATGGCCGGGTGGGTTTCAAGCACAGACTCTATTTCCCTGGGGTATATATTTTCGCCGCCCCTGTTAATCATTTCTTTTTTCCTGCCTGCTACATAAAAGTATCCTTCCTCATCCATATAGCCCATGTCACCGGTGTGCAGCCACCCGTCCCTGACGGTTTCCGCGGTGGCCTCCGGATTATTCAGGTACCCTGACATAACAGCGGCGCCCTTGATGCAAATCTCTCCTTTTTCGCCCACAGGAAGTTTGTTGTTATCATCATCCATTATCTCAATCTGCTGCTCTGAGTATGGAATACCTATAGAGCCCCATTTCAGTGGAACGCCAAAACTGGAGGTGGATACCCCTGTGGCCTCTGTGAGCCCGTAGCCCTCAATAACGGTTACGTCAAACTTTTCCTTAAACGCCCTTATTAACTCAACGGGCAGCGGAGCCGCGCCACAGAAGGCATATCTAAGCTTAAGTTTTGATCTGTCAATAGCACCGGGGTCTGCAACATTGCATACATAGTTATACATGGTGGGAACACCCATAACCACGGTAACCCCGTAATTCAGTATGGAAGGCCAGAAATCCTGGGGTGAAAACATTTTTCTTATGCATAAGGTGGCTCCCAGGTACGCCAGGGGATAAGTCCAGACGCAAAGAGGGTTTGTATGGAACATGGGTAGCACAATCATCATTATGTCATCCTCTGCAAATCCCCCCATGGCGGCCATGTCTCTGCATATGGAAAGCTGACCCCTGTTTGAAAGAAGGATCCCTTTAGGCCTCCCAGTGGTGCCCGAAGAGTACAGGAGGAGGAACGGGTCACCGGAAAACTGCGGAACAAGCGCCTCATCCGCCGGGTATTTGGCAAGGATATCCGAAAGTCGCTGCTCCGCTATATTTATGCCGTGGTCTATCCCGGTATAAACCTCCACCACCACAGGCTTATGCGAGGCTATTTTGCAGCCGGCTGCAAAATCCTTCATAAATTCGCTGCTGACAAAGGCTACCCTCGGTTTTGAATCATCCAGGACGTGAGCGATTTCGGGTCCCTTCAGCATATAATTGATGCCTCCGGCAACGGCCCCGAGTTTTTGCGCCCCAAACATGGTGTAGTAAACCTCGGGGGAATTAAGCACCATCACCGAAACCACATCGCCCTTTTTAACTCCCATTTTTTTCAAGTAACTGGCTACCCTATTGGAACGCTCGTTGGTCTGGGCATACGTGATTACCTGGTCATAGTACAGGACAAAGGGTTTATTCGGTATTTCCCGCGCCCTGGCTGTGAACATTTCCGCTATGCTGTCGAAATGCAGCCGTTTCCCGTCATTAAAGGAATCCAGCTCTTCCAGCGAATAGACAGGCCTTTTTACCTTGTTTTGGCTTTCAGACATAACCTGGCCCCCTCGAAATGAAATGGTCATTATATTAAAGGTATTAATGTCATGACTAAGAGGCTGAAAAAAGCCTCCTGGGGTTCTCAGCCATAATGGTGTTTATCTGATCGTCTGTAATCCCGGCATTTTTAAGGGTGGGAATTATGTTTTTAAATATGTTGGTCAAGTTCCAGTTTGCTATCATCGGAAGAAGCGGCTCCATTAACGGCAATTCACGTCCCAGCCAAAAGCAGATAAAATCCTGGGAAAGCATTATTTGCTTCTCAAAGCCCTGTTTAATGAGCCCTATTACTGTTTCTGTGCGCTGGGTGTCGGGCATGAAAATATTCAGGCCAAACCGGTCATAGGACGCGTATACACCCTTTTTAAGGACTTCAATACTGTAGTTTAAATCAGCATTTCCGCACATATGCCCGACCATCAGGCGGCTGGAATCGGCGCCCTGACCGATTAAAAAGTCTGCCTGCTGAGGGCCCATGGTGCCGGCCTCGGTATGGGTAATAATAGGGACACCTGTTTCTTTTTGGGCCATTGCCGCCGCTTCCAGAACCATCTCCTCATACGGGGTGATTTCCCCCCTGCCGGTGGCCACCTTAATAACTCCGGCTTTTACGCCTGTGCCGTCTATCCCCTGGGTGATATCCTTCATGAAGGTTTCATAGACTTCGTTAGTAATGGCCGGGGACCCTCCGGTGAGATTTCTCCGGAACTTAAAATAGGCCGGGGCGCCCTCCTCCTCTGTGTAAAGCCCGGTGGAGCAGATAATATTGACTCCGGTTTTGTCCGCCACCATTTTATATAATTCCGGGTCCCTGTGACCATCATTGGGTGTTGCATCCACCACTGTTTTCAGCCCATGTGACATGGCTTCACCAACCATGGCACAACAAACCTCGAAAGCTTTTTCGCGATTATAGGATGGAGCGGCTGAGTCATACTGCCAGCCGGGATAACCGAAAACCAGGTGTTCATGCATTAAAGTCACTCCGAGTTTTTCCGGGGCAATAGGACCCAGCACAGAGTTAACTGACTGGGTCATTAGTGTTCCTCCTTTCAACATTATTAAAACATATTATTTCTTCCTGGGTGACATTCCCGCCAAACCCCGGACGATGTCCTTTTTAGACTCTATATCATACTGGCTGGTAATGGCTATTTGCTCCATAATAGGGGAGCCGCCGCCGTGATATGCGCCGTAAGTCATTGATCCGGCGGAGCCGGAAAGTCCGAAGTCAACGAAGGTCAGCCAAAACTTGATTTGATCCTCGATGGGCATTTTGGGATTCCGGTTGAGGTACTTTTCCAGCAGGGCTTTGGTTTCAGGGTTGGCCAGGTCTTTTTCGTAGGGGAAAGTGGCGGGCAGGCCACCTGCTATATTGCACAATATTTCCTGCTCGTGGAACACCGCCTCACCGGTCAGGCACCTTCCTACATTGGCGTAAATGGAGTGCGGTATACAACTGCCTGGGCCGTAGGGCACAAAGCCCATGCCGGGCATGTACACCTCGGGCTTGCCCATGGCGGAAGCCGTATAGCCTGCAGCGTAACCAAGCTCACCGGTCATAATCAGCTTGGAAAGCATTTCGCGCACATGCGGGGCCTTTTCAATGCCGTTAATCTCCGCCGCCAGGCCGGCCAGACCTATAACATAGTCCAGCATGGCAGGCTTGCAGCCAGAGTAGGAGTGGCGGTGGAACAGCGCGAAAAGAAGGGCTGCCAGGCCGCCGTGCAGGGTTTCCCCACACAGGAACACCCGGTCCCAGGGAATAAAGCAGTCATCAAAAATGACATAGGAGTCAGTATAGCCAAAATGATTTCCCTTTTCAAAAACGTCACGCTTCCGGGAGTTGTGGAAATGAACAACCTGCTTTATGCCCTCATAGTCCGAAGGAACAGCAAAGCACACCGCATAGGCCTCTTCGCCCTTTTTAAGGGCCCGGTTCGGCACTACCAGGATCTCGTCGGAAATGGAAGCCTCAGAAATGTGAACCTTTGAGCCCCTAACGATAATACCGTCAGTACGTTCTTCCACCACACGCACATACATGTCAGGGTCTGTTTGCTCAGAGGGCCTTTTCAGGCGCTCTCCCTTTACGTCTGTCTGTGCGCAGCTGGCTACCAGGTCTTCCCTCTGGAAGCGCTCCAGCCACTTGAGCCAGTTGTCGTGATAGGCAGTTTTGGCCTGGGGAGACTTTTGCGCCTCGAAGGAAACAGCGTTAATGGCGTTGGCAGCGTCAATCCCCATGCACCTCTGGATGCACTGACCCACCTTATTGCACATATACCGTGTCATATCTTGCTTCTTATGCAGGTCTTCCGGGTTCTGGTGAATATGGTTGAAGCGGTTGATGGTTTCCCCGGTAATGTGGGACTTTGCAGTGCAAAGGTCCCGGCTTTCAGGATCCCAGGCAGCGTCAAAGGTTAGGCTCATAACGTTTATAGCGCCCTCCTGGCGCTCATCAAGCCTGTCAATCTTCTCACCGTTGGTGTATAGGTTCCGGTTCATTTTACTTAACCTCTCAATGTACTGTGCCCTTGTTCTCATGTTAAACCTCCTTTTGATTTTCCACAGCATAGGCGGGACATCGACAAATTCTGGTGGGATATTGGAGACCAGTCTGTTTTGTAGCTATTGCAATGTCAATACCAATGCACTTTGTGCTTATATAGGGTAGTGTCAAAATAGGGATGACAGGGCTATTTGCTGTGGATGTTAATCATTCGGACACAGTGGCGGCAGCCATTTGTCCATGCTGGACATACTCCCCCCCTTGACAGCATGGTTAGAATTAGAACGGCCTGTTAAAAAACAGAACATTATGAATTGTTGTGTTTCCTGGAGTTTTGCAGACTTCTTGTTACCATTACCCCATTGGGTATAGTTGTGGGCGTGGCTTTGATTTATCTGGGCATTAGGTTTGCTGTTGAATTGAGGGGGCATATTAGGAGTAAAAAAAGTACAGGTACCCCTTTGACAATGGAGGATTGCTTGTGTATAATATGAATTGCCGATACCCCCGGGGGTACCGGGTTAAGTTAAAAAGGGAGGTTTGCATTTATTATGGCTTCATTTTACATTAAAACAAACAGGATTTTCACACCCTTTAGAAAATATGCCTTTATTTTTGTGCCGGTTGTGGCCTTCGGGGGGCTATGGCTCCCCAAGCTGGGCCTTTTAATGATACCTTTAATGACGGCCCTGGCAGTGATTGCGCTTTTTAAGGGAAAATTCTGGTGCGGAAATCTCTGCCCCCATGGCAGCCTGTTTGATCGCCTTATAATGCCATTGAGCGCAAACAGAAAAATACCGGCTTTCCTAAAGTCCAGAACCGCCATGGCCATCATGTTCACCTGGTTTATGTATATTATGGTCAGCCGGTTGATTAAGGTCTTTGCAATCTGGGGATCGGTTTCCTTCCTTGACAAACTGGGTTACGTTTTCGTCATGAACTACCTGATGGTAACAGTTATCGGAACCGTTCTGGCCTTCCTGATCAGCCCCCGGGCCTGGTGTAATTTCTGCCCCATGGGAACCCTGGAGATTCTTACTTACAAGCTGGGTAAGTTGCTCAGGATAAATAACAGGACTGATGAAAAGGTCACTGTGGCCAGCAAGGACATGTGCCACAGCTGCGGAAAGTGCTCCAGGGTATGTCCCATGCAGCTGACCCCGTACCTGGAGTTTTCAGAAAAGAACCAGTTTGACAGCGAGGCCTGCATCCGCTGCTCCACCTGTGTGAAGAACTGCCCTGCAGGGATACTGTCACTGAACAACGAAAAAGAGGCTGTAAGGATTAGCCAGGAAACTGATGACGACGGGTACAGGGAAAGGAGAAAAATTGCCGCTGCCATCCGTAAGGTGCGTGACCTGGGTGGTAATGTTAATGAGTATACCTTCAGGCTTATTGAACCTGAGAGGGTGGAATGCAGGCCGGGCCAGTTTATTCTGGTTAAGATTCAGGAAAATCCCGTAATGTACCGGGCTTACTCAATATCATCCTACAGCGGGGATGGAGCGGAGCTCTCCATAACTGTAAAAAAGATGCCCGGAGGCTATGGGACCGGGATTATATTCGACTCCTTCAGGGAGGGAGACCTGGTAGAGCTTGACGGCCCCATGGGAAGCGAGCTGGTTCCCGGCAAGAGCAGTGAAAAGGTTCTGTTTGTGGCTGGCGGAATAGGTATCACACCCTTTGTTTCAATGACAAAGGAGATGGTGGAAAAGGCCGGCTGCAGCAAGGAAGTAAAGCTGGTGTACGGTGTTAACAAGCCTGAGGAGTTTATATATGACGATTACTTTGAAAAGCTTAAGTCCGGGTGTAAGAAATTTGAGTATATTAAGGTGGTTGCAGCTGATAAAAGCTGGAAGGGCCGGAAGGGCTTTGTCACCGACGCCATGAAAGAAATGGAACTAAAGGGCTACAAGGTATATATGTGCGGCCCCAGGCCCATGGTTAACGCCAGCCTGAAGGTTCTGAAAGATGCCGGGGTAAATGATGAGGACATTTTCTATGAAAGCGCGTAAATTGCTCTAATACTCAACATAAGGACACTGGGAACAGCCGGTGTCCTTTGTATTTGTGGAGAGAATATTGAGCGGGAATTAGGAATTGGGAATTGATGGATAAAATTGGCAGGGAACAAAGGGACTTCTGCTTAAGTCCGTATTATAGACACAAAAACCGGGAAAAGGGGTTGTTTAGGATTATTAAAAGGCTTGTAACCACACTGATAATTATACTTTTAACGGCCGGAGCAGTGGTCGGATGCGTCGGCAAAGAAAAGCAGCAGCCGGGTGGCGATAAGGCAGAAACAGTTACCGAAACGGTAAAGCTCTATTATGGTGACTCCAACAATGAGAAATTTGTAACCGAAGAAAGAAAAGTAACCTGCCTTAAAGGGGAGGACAGGTACAGGGCGGTTATTGAAGAGCTGCTTAAAGGACCGGCTGATAAAGGCCACAGGGCAAACATTTCTCCGGAGGCAAAGGTGCTGGGTACTACCAGGGAGGGGGACAGCCTGGTGGTCAACTTTAACAGTGCCTTTAACAGGTTCTCCGGAAGTGTGGCTGAGATTATCGCTGTAGGGTCGGTGGTCAACACCGTAACCCAGTTCGAAGAAATAAAGAAGGTAAAGATACTGGTGGAGGGTAAGGAGCTGGCAGGGCCCAGTGGAGAGCCCAGGGGTTTAATGGGGCCTTTTTCCAACCCCCAGGCACAGCCTTTACCCCAGGCCTCAGGTGAAATAGATACAAGCAAGCTTCCCGAGCAGAATGTGCTGGAAAACAGGTTTTCCCTGGCCAATGCTGAAACAAGGATAAGCCAGGTGGACCAGGCCCTGAAGAGCTTCAGGCTGCTTACCGAAAAAAGTAAGGGGAAAATTACCGGCGAGGAGCTGCAAAAAATAGGCAATACAGGGTGGGAAGCTCAGAACCTTGGCTTCCCCAACTGGGTGGGAGATGTCCGGGGAACCCTTAAAAACCAGGACTACCAGGTTAAAAAGCTGGACTACGAGCTTGCCAAAAGAATGTACCAGGCCGGTGAGATAAAAAAAGAGGAGCTTGACCGGAAAGAGGCGGCGTTTAATAAGTCAAAGGCCGATCTCCAGGCCTTTGTAGATTCCTTTACCATAGCGGATTGAATAACACTTACGGCCTTGCCAGAAATATTATTTTAAACTATAGTAGCCTAGGATATTGGATAATACCTCTGGTGCAGAGGCATTTTATCCTGAAATAATGAATGTCACATTTATAAACCACAAAGATCACAGAGAATAAACTCATAGTCAACTATTCTGAAGTAAGTAGTCGATAATTATATAACCGTTTTCTCTTTTTCCATATAATCACCCTAAAGGGTTTTCTTTTATTTTAACTCATTCACATAAATAAACCGCTGCTATTGTGAAATGAGGCACAATCCAATTTTTTACCTATAATTCTTTTTTTTCTCCTATTGATACCTAAATAATGCCCGTTGTGACTGCTGTCGATTGGTGTTATTCTAGGCTTGTTAAAAAGAAAAATTAGGAATTTTTACATGTAACGAAAAATTATTCATGTTGTAGGGTGGTTCGGAAATATATTAACTAAAAATTAAAAATTTACACACAAATTAAGTACTAAGACAAGGGGGGCTTGTCATGAATTATATTGGTAAGCACCGCAGGGAAGAAATATTGAGTTTGTTCGGGAAGCATGTTTCTTCCGGCAAGGCTCAGTTTTTCTCCTCCCTGGGAATGGACTTTGTCTTCGGGAGGCGCGAGGGGCCGTATGTGTGGGACGCCGCCGGCGACAGGAGGCTCATTAACTGCCACTGTAACGGCGGAGTATTTAACCTGGGCCACAGAAACCAGGAAATCATCAGGGTGGCCGTGGAAAGCCTGCAGGAGCTGGATATAGGCAACCACCACCTGGTCAGCGAGCAGCGGGCCTTGCTGGCCAGAAAGCTGGCGGAGCTTACCCCCGGGGACATTACATACACGGTTTTCGGGGTCAGTGGGGGTGAGGCCGTGGACCTTGCCATAAAGGTTGCCAGGGCATATACAAAGAGGTTTAAAATCATCTCGGCAGAGGGGGGATATCACGGGCATACCGGCTTTGCCCTGGCTGCGGGAGATGAAAAATACCGGGCCCCTTTCGGGCCTATGCCGCCCGGATTTTCGCAGGTGCCCTTCGGGGATATAGGTGCCCTTGAGAGATCTATAGACAAGAATACTGCCGCAGTTATATTTGAGACTATACCTGCCACTTTGGGGATGCCGGTACCTCCTGAGGGATTTTACAGGCAGGTAAGGGACCTCTGTGACCAGACCGGGGCCCTTCTTATTATTGATGAGATACAGACTGGCTTTGGACGGACTGGAATGCTTTGGGGAATTGATAATTTCGGAGTGGTTCCCGACATAATGGTAATGGGCAAGGGGATGTCCGGAGGAATCTACCCCATGAGCGCCACCTGTTTCAGGGAAAAATACGAGTCGGTGTTCAGTGCTGACCCTTTCATACATGTTTCCACCTTCGGCGGGGCTGAGGCAGGCTGCCCTGTAGCCTTAAAGGTGCTGGAAATCTCCTCGGACCCGGACTTTTTGGCAAATGTAAGGGATATCGCCGGTGTATTTACCGGAGGCTTTTTAAAACTTATTGAAAGCCACCCTGCTGTAATGGTGGGCCTGAGGCAGATGGGTCTAATGATGGGCATGGAGATGTCGGATGAAATATGCGGGCCTATGATGACCAGGGCCTGTTTTAACCATGGGATTCTTTCCATATTTGCCAATAATGACACCCGTATAAGCCAGCTCCTTCCGCCTCTTGTCACTGACAGGGCAGTGGCTGAAGAAATACTGTTCGGGGTTGACATGGCGCTGTCGGAGGTTGAGCTGCTGCTGGGGCTTTATTGAGGTGGTTAAATGGGCCTCTTGAAGACAGACAGTCAGCTGCTAAAAGACTTTGAGAGGGAACTGGACCCCAGGTGGCCTGAAAGGTCCGGAATACCGGCGAGAGTATTGGGCTACGGGGAGATAAGCACTGTTTTTGAGCTGCAGGACGCAAAAGGACTTGCTTTAAAAAGGATGCCTATATTTGAAAGCCAGAAGGAGCTTGATGAATATCGTGCATTATATAGCCGGTATAACAGTCTTTTAATAAATGATGTTGGCATACCGGTGCCGGGTTATGGCTCTGAACACTTTACTGATGATTACGGGAGAATAATCTTTTATATAATACAGGATAAGCTCCCCCAGGATTCTATCGGCAGCCGCCTGATACACATCTTGCCCCCCGAGGAGGTAAACAGGCTGTTTTTGTTGGTGCTTAGGGAGCTGAAAAAGCTGGTGCATTTCAACCGAAAAAACCGGGGAAGCCTGGAGATAGCGGTTGATGGCCAGATATCCAACTGGGCCCTTGAAGGTTTTGACCCTGCCGATCCCAGGCCGGTTGACAGCTACAGGGTTTTATATATTGATACCAGTACACCTATGATTAAAATTAACGGTGATGAGCAGCTTGACCCGGAGCTTTTCCTGAGGAGTGCGCCGTGTTTTCTCGTCTGGATTATAAGAAAGCTGTTTTTAAAGGATATTATGAGCCGCTACTATGATATACGGCTGGTGACGGTTGACCTTATAGCCAACTTTTTTAAAGAGCAGCTGCCGGGACTTATCCCGGGACTTATTAACACAGCAAACCAATTTTTCGCCGGTGAGGGCCGTGGGCTGGTCTTAAGCCCCATAACATACCGGGAGGTCAAAGCCTATTACAGGGAGGATGCCCTTATATGGCGGCTATACCTGACCTTCAGAAAGGCGGACCGCTTGCTGCACCGATTTATGGGCAAGAGATATGTTTATATACTGCCGGAAAAGGTTAAAAGGTAAGACTATGTTTAAAATAATATTATAGGTCTATGTTAAAAACACCTGAAAGTGCCCTGGCGACTCCATCCTCGTTATTGGAATAAAGGGTTATAGCCCTGGCCTCTGACTTTACGGCATCTGTGGCGTTTTTCATTGCTATGCCCAGACCTGAATTCTTTATCATTTCTATATCATTGCCGTCATCCCCCATGGCTACTATTTCCCCGGGGCTTATAGCCAGGTCCCGTGCATAGTTTACAAGCGCATTCCACTTGGTGCCCAGGGGGTTCATTATTTCCAGCACGGGTCCTATTCTTTTAAGTGTTGTAAGAATGTGACAGTGAAGCATACTTCCGTGCTTTTCCCTGATTCGGGCCTGGAAATTTCTCAGGACATCCTCTTCTCCCATAAAGCACATGAGCAGGACGCCCCCTTCACTGTACTCTGTAAAATCAGGCACCACCAGGTATTCTTTTATATTTCCGGAAAGATAGGACTTGTAGCAGGGGGCGTCTTTTTCTAATTCAAGCAAGAAATCATAGCCCTCCTGTGACCTGTCCACGTGAAGCAGGGGGCGCAGAGAATAACGCCTTCCGGTTCTCACTATATCGTGAAAAAGATCTGTCTCAAGACAGGTGGACATTATTTTAATATCATCGGCGGTGTTCCTGACCATGGTTCCGCTGCTGCAGAGTATAGTCAGCGGAAAGCCGATATTTTCGAATAATGACTTTGCGAACCTGTACCTTCTCCCGGTGGCCACCACCACCTCAATGTGCAATTTGCGAAGATATTTCAGGGCTTTTATATTAAGTGGGGATATCTCCTTGTCATCGTTCAGAAGGGTTCCGTCAAGGTCCAGCACCACCATTTTATATGTCAAACCGCACACCACTCCAAGCTGTTTTAGCCCACCGGCCTTTTAAAATAGTGCCATGCCCATACTACCGAGACAAGCTCCGAGCCCTCCCGGCCGTATTCGTTAAGCAGCCTTGTGGTTCTATTCCCTCCCCCCAGTATCAGTATGCATTTGTATTCGAACTTCTGCATAGAATAGGCTAACCTCCGTGTATAGTCAATTATCAATCCTTCCAAGGTACCTGCCCAGATCTGTGAACTCCTTACGGATTAGGCTGTCCAGTTCTTTTTTATATATTGCCGCTGCCGGGTGGTACATGGGGTATACCGTAAAGGCCCCGGCATTTATTGTCTTCCCGTGGCATTCCCCTATGAAGCACTCCTTGCCGCACAGCCATTTCAGGGCAATGTTACCCAGGGTGACAACAGTTTTAGGCCTGATTATTTCCAACTCCCTGTTAAGCCAGCCGCCGCACAGAGGTATTTCCCTGGAGGGAGTCCGGTTTCTCTTTCCCCCGTTGGCGGTGGGCCTGCACCTCACCACGTTGGTGATGTATACGTCATCCCTTGTGAGACCGGCCATGGCTAGGTACACGTTTAGCTTTTTGCCTGCCTCACCGGCAAAAGGCAGGCCGTATTTTACTTCGTTGGCCCCGGGGGCCTCGCCGACAAAAACCACTGCTGCTGTCCGGGGGTTGCCAGTGTCACGGACAGGGTTGGTCCTCTCCAGCCCCAGGGGGCATTTCTGGCAGGCGGCTATTTCCCCGTATAGCAAATCAAGTTCTCTTTTCATTAATATACAGCCCTCCCTAAATAATAACCCATTCTTTCCAGAAATACTGACAGTCTTTTTATAAACCACAGAGTCCACAGAGATCACAGAGAATTTGCTCTCAGGTATTACTCTCAGGTCTGAAACCGAAGTAGATTTTATAGAAGTGTACCCTTTTATAAAAAATCTCTTAAAGCTTTTAAGCAGGGCTTAAAAACCTCTGTGTCCTCTGTGTTCTCTGTGGTTTTAAAAGGGCCCGATTTTCATCCTCATTTGTGAGCTGTTTTATACGGCCCGGTTGTCTGACTTCTGAATTCTGGATTCCGACAGTATAAAAACTATAATATGAGCAGGATTTTACCTGCAGACACGGTTTCTGCCCTGCTGTTTTGCCCGATACAGGGCACCGTCCGCCTCCCTGATAACCTCCCCGGCTTCCCTGGACTGTAAGCCGCTCTGGGCCACTCCTATACTTACAGTTATAAAAAGGCGCCTGCGAGTGCTTTTTGAGGGTGTTATCTTCTCGGGTTTTTCTTTAGGCCTGTCCTTTCCCCGAAGGATAAAGGGCCTCTTTCCGATTGCTTCCCGCAGATTTTCAAGGTGAGGCAGAACATCTTTCACTCTTTTTCCCGGAAATACAACTGTAAATTCTTCTCCACCATAGCGGAAAGCTTTACCCCCACCGGTAACATCATTTATCTGTGCGGCAATAAATTTTAAAACTTCGTCTCCCACATCATGCCCGTAGGTATCATTGAATTTCTTGAAAAAATCTATGTCAACCATGGCTATGGAATATTTTCCGTCAAGCTTGGCCAGTTCTTCCATTAGGGAGCGGCGGCCAGGAATGCCGGTAAGTTCGTCCAGGTACGCTTTTCTGTATGAATCCTGAATAAGAGCGGCAAGCATAATGATTCCCGATGTAGTGTAAAAAATCTGAAAGGCCATAATGTTCTCCCGCAGGTGGAGGGCAAGGGCCACCGCAATAAGTATCCCGGTAAAGTGTCCGTCCATGGGAGTAGGACTGAGGTAAAGCCTGGCCAGGAGAACTGTAAAAGTAATTACAAAGAACAGTACGGAAAGCTGGGGAATAGGTGTAAGGTCGGGCGGAGAGGTTGGAATAATCCTTACATTCAGGGCCTGTACTGCAACGTCATTTCCGGGAAGACCCGCCCAGGAAATGAAAATAAGCTGCGCAAGAACGAACGCCACCCGGAACTTTCCGGGGCCCGACAGAATTCCCCTTTCCTTAAAAAAAGAAAAAGCCAGAATGTTTAAGGGCAGTAGCAGGCTTGCGGCGGAATATGACGCCAGCATGTATTCGTTTCTGCCGGCGCCGGGGGGGACCATGCTGAATATTAACAACTGTCCGGCCTCCAGAAGAAGGGCAATGAAAAAAACACGGCTTCGGTTAAACCAGTAGCTCAGTGCAAGGCTGGCAGCAAACATTACATGGGAAAAGTAATTAACCAACTGGCGGGCGGGGGCTGACATCGACTCAGCATTTAGTAAAACCAATAGCGCCAGTGCCAGGAACCCTCCTGGCAGTGCCAGCGGCTGCAGTTTTTTTATACCTGGTTTCATTTTATATCCTCTCCCGGGGAGTTTTAAGAATCCCGAGGATGTTTCTTCAACGGATTCAGATTTTGGGTTTTATGCAGTTATTATATACTCTGAGATGCCTATCTACAATTAACGACATTTATTTTTTTATTACTGAAGAAATTATAAGCGATAAAGTAAATAAATGATTGTAGTAACCCAATATTGGAATATTAATAAAGGGATTTTTCTCTGGGATGTAAAATATTATTTAAAAATCGGAAAGGGGAAGGTGAAGATGCAGAAAAAAATATCATTAGGCATAGAGTACTGCAGTTCCTGAGGATACAGGCCCAAGGCGGCCGGTCTGGCCGATTCGCTAAAGCAGCAGTTTGATATTGCCGAGGTTATACTTACTCCCTCCAGCGGCGGAGTTTTTGAGGTCAAGGTAAATAATAAGCTTGTTTTTTCAAAACGAAGCCTGGGAAGGTTTCCCAATATTGGAGAGATAGAAAAGAAGATAATGGAGCTTGATTGAGGAAAATCAGGGTGGCAGTATAATTGTTACCCTGCAGGCAGGGTCGTCCCAGTGAACACCGCCTCCAAGACAGTCAGCGAAAAGCCTGGCCGGTGCCATCATCCTTCCAAAAATAGTCCAGGGGGGGGCATCGGTTTTTTTTCTTTCTCCGTCAACAAGTATGGTTTTTTTTCCCATCCAAAGTACGATAGTTTTTTCTTTTACCTGGATTGTCGTCGACTGAGACCCTTCATCCCATTTTACCGTCCCGCCTGTTGCCTCTACAATTGACTTAACCGGAACGTACGCACTCTCGTTTAAAGTAACCGGAGTGGTGTACCTTTCAGGGTCTATTTTATAGGGGGTGCCGTTCACGTACATTTCCTGACTGCCAATCTGGAACGATATCACATGGCCAAAGGGAGGCTGGGTTGAAGCAAAGGCCTCATTTGATTGCAGTGACACCCCACGCTCGTTCCATGCCCTCAATGTATAAAAATATGCCATACCCGGCAGGAGGCCGGAGTCGGTGTATATTGTGGTGCCGGGCCCAACCGCTCCTACCAGTGAATAGCTTCCGCCCGCGGGTTTTCTATATATAAGGAAACCCCATTCTTTATTGAGCTTGCCACAGCTGCTTTTCCAGCAGAGGCCTGCCGTGGAGTCTGATATTGCAGCGGCCGTAAGGCCTGAAGGGGCTGAGGGGGGGGTATAGGCAGCCAATGAGGGTTTTACTGTAACAGTAACCGCAAAAAAAAGTGTAAGGAAAAGAGTTAATAAAGAAATTTTTTTCATTACAACCATTCCTTTTTGCCATTCCTATTACTGTAATGTTCGGCATATTAAGGCAATATGCCTTTGTCAATTTACTTGCTCTTTTGTTTCATGAGGTGGCATTTTGTCACATTAATTGTATGTTCTTTTAAACATATGACTCCTTTTCTATTACCTGAAATAACACATATGCCCGGAGGTGCATAAAGCAGGAGTGTTTTTAATACTCATTATCATTTTTCTAATGGTGCTGTTGTCATAGCTTCTGCTGTTCAGTAAATCAAGAGCTTTTCTGACCAGCCTTACGCTGGTTGTTTTTTTATGTAGAGAAGCCTCCCTGCCAACTATTTTCAGAGAGGCTATCCCCATTGTCTTGAGGTCGGGGATGGCACACAGGCCGCACATCCCAAGGTAAAATCCCCCCGGCCCCACTGCTCCGTTGCAGTTTCTTATGCACCAGAGCCAGTGATTATAGTCCTCTATATGTTTCCGGAACGGCTCAGCAGGGTGGGATTGTTTATCGGCACAGGTCCTTACCGGACGGTACTGCCAGGGATGGTGGCAGAAAGCCCCTCCGAAAGCATGGCTGGCATGGCAGTAGCCCTCCTCGTAAACACACCCGTCATTGAGGATAAACACTTCGTACTCAATTCCGGGGCCGGTTTCGGATATGATTGCTTTCAGGTTGTTAGTGCTTAAATAACGGGGAAAAATTATTCTTGAAGCTCCCAGTGCCCTGAAAAAGGAAACAGAGGAGCTGTTTAGGACGGCAGCCAGACTGCTGATATGGATTACCGCTTTGGGAACAGCGTCCCTGATTGCTGTGATCATTCCCGGATCCCCAATTATCAGAGCGTCTATGCCACAGTTTAACACTGCATTCTTTGCCAGTGAAATGATGTCAGGATACTGACCGGGGGGGTAAAAGGGAAGGTTTATGGTTAAAAAGACCGGCACACCTTTGGAATGGGCAAGTCCGGTTATTTCCTTCAGTTCCTCCAGGGTGCCTATATTGGCGGGGCCGGGACCCCGGCGGTTTACCCAGGCCTCTTTCCGGTCATTCTTTTTCCAGGCTTCCGGGTGCAGACCGCAGTATAGCTCTCCAGCACCGCAGGAAATCAGTGAGGTCGCTTCCTCAGCTGAGCATACAGGGGCTAAAATTTTCACAGTATCACTCCCTTACAGAGGTTCAGGCTGGTATATTACCCTGCTGAATCCCAGGGTCCTAGCTTTTTCCAATGCCCTGCAGACAAAAGCTTCCGACTGGCGGTAAAAGACGGTATTTCCTTTTTGAAAGACCTCCCAGTCAGGGTTGCGGCTTTCCACCCGGCCGCTCCGGTCGCACATCTCAATCAAATAATGCCTGCAAAGGCGGCTGCAGGCTCCGGAAGATAAAAACTTTGCGCCCTGCCTGAGGCCCCAGGACCCTGAAAGACATATCCTCCCGGTGGATATAAAGCCGTAGGGGATATAAAGGGAAACCTCCAGACCCGTTCCAGCCAGGCTGTCATCTATTCCCTGCGGCAGGTTGTCAGTCTCCACCCGGGCTACCTTTAATATATTTAAAAGGCTTTTTAAATAGGGGCTTGAGGCGCTGCTGCGGCGAAAAAAATCAGAGCTGTCTGCTGAGGAGTCCTTATGGAATTGGTTAATCCTGGGGTCACGGATGGCTTTGTTTAACAGCCGCCCCATCACAGGAACAAGTCTGGGGAATTGTTTTCTCAAAAGGTATAAAACACCCCAGTCGTTAGCAACCACCTCGCACCGGTTCCGGGAGATTGCTTTAAAAAGAGGCGTTAGTTTTTTAATTCCTTCCTCTGTAACATAAGGGGTCACCAGTGTGAACTCCATATTATGTTTACTGCACCATTCCAGGGCCCCTGTTATGTCTTCAGCCGCTGGAATTAGCTTTTCACAAAATTCCTGGCCAAAGTACAGGCGGGTAAACTGTATTTTTCCGAACATTTTTTCTAAATAATTATCCTGTAAAGGTCCTTTGATTTGCCTTAAACCTCCGGTCGACAATGCCCATTCCACCGGCTGCACTCCTATTCGTTTATTTAATCTATACATTGTATTTCCGTACAGCTGTATGTGACATATCAAATTTGCATTCTTTTACAATTTAAAAGGATAAGGGTATTGTTATCCCGAATTCATAACTAAAAAATTATGCTGCGTTGGGAATTGTTATCAAGGTTGAAGGAGGTTAAAGGAATGGCAGGCCAGGAGCATTTAAAAAACAGTGTAATTGAAAAGGGCCTTTGCTCCGGGTGCGGCATGTGCGTAGGGCTTTGTCCATACATAAAAACCATCGGTGACAGGGTTAAGGTAATTCATGCCTGCGGGATAGAGGACGGGATATGCTACGAGTCCTGTCCCAAAACCTTTTTGGATGTAAACCGGATGGATTCATTCGTATTTGACGGTTCCAGAAAGGACCACGCACTTGGAATATACAGGGATATATATTATGCCAGGGCCGCGGAAGGAAAGGCGCCCGGGGCCCAGTACGGGGGTGTGGCCTCCAGGCTGATGGCCTTCGCCCTTGACAGCGGCATTATTGAGGGGGCGGTGATGGCCGGGGGTGATGCACGGGAACCTAAGCCGGTGGTTGCCGGAAGTGGCAGTGAAATTATAGCCTGCGCAGGCTCAAAGTATACAGCTGTTCCTACCCTGGCGGCGTTTAACCAGGCGTTAAGGAATGGTGCCGGGAGGCTTGGGACTGTGGGAAGGCCCTGTCAGGTTCAGGCGGTAAGGAAAATGCAGTCAGGCTGTAACACAGGGGCCCATGGTGAGCGGGGTAACTCTGTGAAGCTGGCACTGGGGATTTTCTGCTTTTGGTCTTTGTCTCCGGGGTTTTATGATTACCTTGCCGGGAAGGCCGGGGGACAGGACATACTCAAGGTGGATATACCGCTGGAGGGCCTTACAATAGCCACCCCGGAGGGGACATCCACCTGGCCGGTTGATGAGATAAGGCAGTACATAAAGGACTCCTGTAATACCTGCATAGACCCGACAGCGGAGTGGGCCGACATATCGGTGGGGTCTACAGAGTGTGACCCCGGTTACAATACTTTGATGGTACGGACTGAGGCCGGCCAGAGGCTGGTGGACGAGGCCGCTGAAAAAGGTATTCTTGAGTTGAAAACCTATCCCGAAGAGAGGATCCCTGTGCTCAGGAGGGCGGCTCTGAATAAGAAAGTAAGGGTGCTCTTCGGTACAGGCCGGACGGCACCTGAATATCTTTCTATTGATAAAGAATATTCGGAGGAAATTAAAAAGCAGTGGGAGGTGTTGAGAGCATGAGTGTTATTTCTGTTGCCCTTGACCAGCCCGGCAGGAGGGTGGTGCTTTCCGGAAATGAGGCCGCTGCCAGGGGGGCCATAGAGGCTGGAGTAGCCTTCGCAGCATGCTACCCGGGATCTCCCACCTCCGAGGTGCTTCCCACACTTGCCCAGCTGGGAAACAGGTTTAATATATACACCGAGTTCAGCACCAATGAAAAGGTTGCCATGGAGGCTGCCGCCGCGGCATCCTTTGCCGGACTCAGGGCTCTTACAATTTGTAAGGCCGATGGCTTTAACGTGGCCCTGGACTTTGCAGCTGCTGTTTGCCTGCAGGGTATAAGGGCCGGTATGGTTATAATGGTTGGTGACGACCCCGGATCACATTCCAGTGTCAGGGAGGAGGACTGCCGCTTCCTGGCAAGAACGGCAAACTTTCCGGTTATAGAGCCCTCCACTGTCCAGGAGGCCAAGGATATTATTAAGGCAGCCTTTGATATTTCAGAGAAGCTAATGCAGCCGGTAGTGGTCCGCTGTACCACCAGGGTATGTCATGCCAGCGGGGATGTGGTTTTAGGAGAATTGCCATCGGTCAGTAAGGAGGCCGATTTTACCCGGTCCCACCGTTTTCTGGCCAATGTTATGTTTGCTCCCATTATGAAGAATAAAATAAGAGCTGCCGCTGCAATGGCAGAAGACTCCCCCTTCAACTATTATGTGGGGCCTCAAGACGCCGAAAGGCTGGTTATAGCCTCTGGGCCAAGCTATACCTATGCCGTTGAGGCCATAGACATGCTTGGACTTACGGAAAGTGTGGGTGTCTTAAAAATTTCCACAACATGGCCTCTTCCTGAAAATTTGCTTTTAAAATACCTTGTTCCGGCAGGGGAGGTGGCCTTTGCAGAAGAGGTTGACTCCTTCCTGGAGGACGGGGTAATGACACTGGCTGCGAAAAACTGGGAAAAAGTAGGCCAGGTCAGATTTTATGGAAAGAATTCAGGACATATCGCAGGTAGCGGTGGGCCCTTTGTTGGTGAGCTTGACCCCGACATAGTTGCAGCGTGTCTGGGAAAGATTTTCAATGTGCCCTATAATGCTCCCGCCATACCAAACGCAGGGGAAGCCATGAAGCTGGTAGAGAACAGCATGCCTGCCCGCGAGCTGGCTCTCTGCGCCGGGTGCCCGCACAGGGCGTCCTTCTGGGCGGTTAAAACCGCGGTGGAGCTTGACGGCCGTAACGCCGTGGTGCTGGGGGATATAGGCTGCTACACCCTGGGCCTTATGCGTACCGGCTATAACTTGCTTCAGACTGTCCACTGCATGGGGGCGGGAGTAGGCCTGGCCTGCGGCCTTTCCAAACTGGACCGCTTTAATTTCAGGCAGCCGGTTATTTCCATAGTGGGAGACTCGACGTTTTTCCATGCGGCGCCCCAGGCTTTGATTAACGCCCGCTATAACCAGGCCGGAATCCTGTGTATTATTCTGGATAATGAAACTACCGCCATGACCGGACACCAGCCTCACCCGGGCAGGGGAATAAATGCTGTGGGTGAAGCCTCCGGTAAAATTGAAATAGAGTCCCTTTTGTCGGGAATGGGTATTCCTGTTACAGTTCATGACCCCTATGATGTGGAGGGCACTATCGGGGTAGTTTGCAGTCTGCTTCGGGAAACAGGCCCCAGGGCGCTTGTTCTGAGAAGATCCTGCGCCCTTATTGCCGTTAAGGGAAAGAAAAAGGACAGGGTGTATGTGGACCAGGAGAAGTGCATCGGAGATGAGTGCGGCTGTGCCAGGTTCTGCAGCAGGGTATTTGCCTGTCCGGCTAATATATGGGACGCTGAAAAGGGCAAGGCCAGAATTGACGAGGCGGTTTGCAACGGCTGCGGTGTCTGTGCTTCCCTCTGCCCGGGAAAAGCCATTGTGGTGGAAAGGATGGTGTAAGGGATGGGTCACATTAATGAACCGCTGAATGTTATAGTAACAGGGGTTGGGGGGCAGGGAAACGTTCTGGCTTCCCAGGTTATAGCCGCAGCGGCCATTGAGGCCGGCTACAGGATATCCATAGGGGAGACCTTCGGTGCCTCCCAGCGGGGCGGGTCCGTTATGAGCCATGTCAGGCTAAGCCGGGACAGGACCTGCGGGCCTCTCATCCCAAGGGGGTACGCGCACCTTATCGTGGGCTTTGAGCCCCTGGAAACCCTCAGAATACTTACCGCATACGGACACGCTGATACTGTGGTTATAATGAACGACAGGCCAAATTACCCCATAGGCTGCCTTCTGGGTGACGACAGGTACCCGTATCCGGTAAAAATTATTGAGGCGGTAAGCTGCCTGGTAACCCGGTTCCATGTTATGCAGGCCACCGAGATGGCCAAGGAGGCAGGGAGCCCCATGGCAACAAACATGGTTCTTACCGGGGCGCTGTCGGGAGCCGGTGTTCTGCCCATCGACGTCAAATTTTTCAGGGACACCATAGAAGTGCTGTTTTCAGGTGAAGTGAAAGAGATAAATAAAAAGGCCTTTGAATTGGGCTTTAAGGCTGTCATATTATAACCACAGAGCACACAGAGGACACAGAGGTTTTTTAGCCTTCCTGAATGCTCATTATATTAATATTTGATAAGGACCTCATATTAGTGCCTTTGAGCTAATACTCTGTGTTCTCTGTGCCCTCTGTGGTTTATAAAAAAGACATTCAGTATTTTCAGAGTAGTTGTCCATGCCGTACTTTTTTTGCGGCACCATCAGAGAATGAAAATATAAGGAATGCCCGGAAATCTGAATTCCGACCGGCGAGAATTTCAGTATAAGGTATTTTTATTTTCCTATTTCCTTTTTCAGTGCGTCATAGCATGCCTTTGCTTCCTCAGAGAAATTGTGAAAGCCAATAAGTTTTTCGCACTGCCGCTCATCACAATGGGCGCAATTTTCCAGGCTTCTTTTGCTACAGCACTGTTTTATTTCACAGGTCTTACAATATCCTAACAGTCTTCCCCCAACGGTAAGACATCCATCGCAGTTTATATCTTCGGGCTTAAGATCAAATCCGTACAACCTGGAATATAATGCCGCAGTCTTTTCCCGGGCAACATCATCGTCATTTTGGGTGGCCAGAAATGTGGGACAGTTTGAGCAAACAAGCCCACAATAGGCTATCATTTTTTTCATAAATTATTTCTCCTTTTCTTAATATTGTTTAAGAACAAGTGTAAAATAATGGCTTATCCTAATATTACCACTATTAAAAAATAATTCAATAAGCAATATGCTGATGTCGGCGTGGCTGCCTGCACATAACCATCTCCGGAGAAATAATATAGAGAATAACATGGCAAATAGTACCATTTTGAGGAGGGATGGCCTGTGCAAACGACAACTGCCGAAATGGCATTCTGGCTGGGAATTATGCGGGACCACGCTATATTTATACGGGATAACCTTGGCCCCTACGAAAGGCAGTGGGTAGAGAGCGCTGAAAAGATGCGCATTGTTTTTGAAGAATTGCTGACAAGGGTACAAAGCGTTACAAGGGAGGAAGCTGTAAGTGCCACTGAAAATTTAATAGCTCTCAAGAGCCAGCTGCTAATGCTTCTTTTAAAATGCAGCGTTGTTATTCATCTCCAGCCCTCGGACCTAAGCCATATGATTAATGAGGCCCAGGAGTTTTTGCGTGTACTGGGCCGCCTGCCGGCCCCCCCGGCAGATACCCCCGCCCTTCTTCTCCACCTTAACAGGCTGTGGCTTTCAGATGCTGCTGGTCACTCGGCAATGCTTTACAGAATACTTGACCCGCATGAATACAGGCTTCTCATGGAGCTGCAGCAGTATGAATATACCTTTAACAGCCTGTTTATCAAGGCTTACGGCAAAACGGAAATGTACGGGGCCGTCAGGACTGATTTTCCCAGTTTATATGGAATGGTAAATGAGGCCAGGGGTGTTGTGCAAACTCATATTGACCTTTTAAGCAGCCTGGAGAGGCAGATAGGGAGCTGTACCGTGCAAAATAATGGCACTCCTCTCCTGCCAAACCACATGATACGGGAGGAGACTTACTTCCTGAACAGGGTTGCACAACTCTTAGGGAGGGACGTATAGAAAAAAAGGGGGAAATAAATAAGTTATTTCCCCCCCTGTATCTTCATTTATGATATAAGTTTAGAAACTAAAAGCATCTTCCGGGACATCAAGCACCGAGGTATCCCCGTCTGCCATTATCTTTGCTGTGGTCAGTATTTCAGGCACTACGTTGCGCACATAGTAGCGGGCTGCTTCCACCTTGCCCCTGTAGAAGGGATAGTCAAAGTGGCCCTCACCAACCTCGGCTGCCTTGGCGGCGGCCAGCACGGCCTGTTCCATAATCAGCGCGCCGCAGTACAGCTTGGATGTACAGTGCATTATACGTGTTGCGAAGAGCGGGAACATATCGAACTTTTGCTCCATGTAGAAGCCCATAGCCATTTTCTGAATCTGGCGGTATGCGTCATAGGCCTCTTTTAGAACAGCATATTCCTTGGAGAATTCCGGCGTGTTGAAGGACTCTATAAGCTGCTTGAGCTCTATCATCCATGCCTTGAAGACTTCGCCGTTCTTCATGGTCCACTTGCGACCCAGAAGGTCCATGGACTGGATGTAGTTGGTTCCTTCCCAGATGGAATATATCTTGCAGTCCCGGGCAACCTGGGCCAGAGGGTATTCCTCGGTGAAGCCGTAGCCGCCGTATACCTGAATGCCTTCAGCCAGCAGGGGCCACACCACGTCGGAGGCATAGGCCTTTACCAGTGGGATGTTGACCTCTATAGTGGCGCTGGCATGGGCCCGCTTTGCCTCATCGGCGTCGTGGTTCATTATGTCTCCCAATAAGGCTGTTTTGTATATCAGAGCCCTTACTGCCTCAACATGGGCCTTTATATTCATGAGCATGCGCCTTACATCGGCGTGCTTGTTAATGAGAACCCGGTCGCCCTTGGGGTTGGTCAGTGGGCGTCCCTGTACTCTTTCCCTGGCGTACTGGGCAGCCTGGAAGTATGCCACTGCCGCTGCGGACAGAGACATGAGGCCGGTCTCAAAGCGGGCGCCGTTCATCATCTGGAACATCTGGGCCATGCCCTGGGCCTTACCCTTTTCATCGGGGGGATTGCCCAGCAGGTAGCCGTAGCAGTCGTTGTTGTCTCCAAAGCTAAGCATGCAGGTGGCCGATCCTCTTAATCCCAGCTTGTGCTCCACAGCCACCGTGGTAACATCGTTGGAACCGTTGATTGCGCCGTCTTCGGTAACCCTGTACTTGGGCACCACAAAAAGTGAAATGCCTTTTGTTCCGGGGGCTGCGCCCTCTATACGGGCCAGCAGGAGGTGAATTATGTTTTCGGTCAGGTTGTGGTCCCCGGCGGTAATAAAGCACTTGGTTCCCTTTATTTTGTACAGTCCGGGGGTGTCGGTGGGAAATGCCTTGCTGGTGATATCTCCGACATCGGAGCCTGCGTTGGGCTCGGTAAGGCACATGGTTCCGGCCCAGGTACCCTCCATCATTTTGCCCAGAAATACCTTCTTGGTATAGTCGTTGCCAAAGGTCTGTATAAGGCGGGCCGAGCCTGTAGTGGCGCCCACGTAGGGGACAAATGCCGGGTTTGCGGCGCAGAACAATTCGTTTACGGCGCACTGGAGAATTTCCGGCAGCGCAGCACCGCTTTCCTCGTCCAGGTTGCTGGATCCCCAGCCGTTTTCCTGCACAAAATTGTATGCTACCTTAAATGATGCCGGGAGTTCCACCTTGCCGTCCGCCAGGTGGGCGGGGTGCCTGTCTCCCTCTTCATTTGTGGGGGCGATAACATCCCGGGATACCTTAAGGGCCTGTTCCAGAATCATGTCTACATCATCAACGCTGTAGGCTTCCGAGAACACATCATAGGACAGGACCTGGTCCAGCTGGAGCCACTCTTTGAGAATGAATTTTTGGTCCCTGGTGTTAAATAAAAAATTGGTTGGCATTTGTCACACATCCTTAAAAAAATTCTATACATATAATTTATAACTGAATGAGTATTCAGTCAATAAAAAATTGCCAACATTATTTGTTAAAAGGCTTAAAACTCCCTAAACTGCTGTTATAATTATATAAATAGATTGTAAATTCAAAATATAACCGGGATGGTGTTGGGATGGACTTTATGGCATCTATTATGGGTGGCACAAAGATAGGTGCGGCCATACGAAGGGTTGAAGACCTGGAAGAGGCAGTGCGCCATCCCTGTATTAAAACCATATTTTTACTGGGGGGAGATATAAACTACCTTCCCGGTGTGGTAAAAAAAATAACGGGTGCGGGAAAGGTTATTCTGGTTCATGTTGATTTGATGGATGGGATAGGAAAAGACCGCGCAGGCATCAGGCTTATTGCCAGGATGGGGGTCTCAGGAATAGTAACCACTAAATCAAACCTGGTAAAGCATGCTGGAAATGAGGGTATTTGCGCTATACAAAGATTGTTTATTATGGACTCGGAGTCAATAAAAACTGCTATCCGTGTTGCCGGAAGCGTTATGCCCGCAGCGGTGGAGATTTTACCTGCCACTGTGCCCAGGTATGTTATTGATGAAATGAAAAAAGCTCTTGGCGTTCCGGTTTTAGGGGGAGGACTGTTAAGGACGGAGGGCGATGTAAGAGAGGCCCTTTCAAAGGGAATGGATGCGATTTCCTCAAGTCTGAGGGAGTTGTGGAATATTTCGATATGAAATTTTATCTGGAAAAAAGTGATGAATAAAGGTATAATATGTATTGAAAAAGTTGATAACGGGACGGAGTAACGGAGAAAACCCCTTTCAGGCAGTTTTACGACTGCCTTAGGGGTTTTATTTTTTATTTAGCATTCGAAGATGAGGTGATATTCACGTGGAAAAAAAATATGTTATGGCGCTTGACCAGGGTACCACAAGCTGCCGGGCAATGCTTTTCGACGGAAACAGCAATATTATCGGAGTGGCCCAGAAGGAATTCACACAGATTTACCCTAAGCCCGGCTGGGTGGAACATGATGCCGAGGAGATTTGGAGCACACAGTATGGGGTAATTGCCGAGCTAGTGGCCAAGACAGGAATTAACCCCGGTGAAATTTCCTCGATAGGTATAACTAACCAGCGGGAAACAACTGTAATTTGGGATAAAAACACCGGAAAGCCGGTTTATAACGCCATAGTGTGGCAGTGCCGCCGGACTGCCGGGATCTGTGATGAGTTAAAGGCGGAGGGCCTGAGTCAAACATTCCGCAATAAAACGGGGCTTGTGCTGGATGCCTATTTCTCCGGCACAAAGATAAAGTGGGTGCTGGATAATGTTATTGGGGCCAATGGGGCCAGGGGTAGGGCTGAAGTTGGGCAGCTCCTTTTCGGGACCATGGAAACCTGGCTTATATGGAAGCTGACTGGGGGAAAGGTCCACGTAACTGACTACTCCAACGCTTCCCGCACCTTAATGTACAACATAAGAGACCTTTGCTGGGATCTTGAGCTTTTGAGCATACTTGGAGTTCCGTCCTGTATATTGCCGGAGGTGCGCCCCTCCAGCCAGGTGTATGGGTATACCGACCCTGATCACTTTTTCGGGCACTCGGTTCCCATCGCAGGTGCTGCCGGGGATCAGCAGGCAGCTTTGTTCGGTCAGGCCTGCTACCAGCCCGGAATGGCCAAAAACACATATGGCACCGGCTGCTTCATGCTTATGAACACAGGAGACAGGCTTTATGATTCGGCCAACGGGCTCCTGACAACCATTGCCTGGGGCATAGGCGGAAAGGTGGAATACGCTCTGGAGGGCAGTATCTTTATTGCCGGAGCGGCTATACAGTGGCTTAGGGACGGGCTTAAGGCCATTGAGGCCACCCAGGACTCCGAGTACTTTGCCGGTAAGGTAGATGACACAGGGGGTGTATACCTGGTTCCGGCCTTTGTGGGACTTGGGGCCCCGTACTGGGATATGCGGGCCCGGGGCGCAATAGTGGGACTGACCAGGGGGACATCCAAAGAGCACATAATCAGGGCTGCGCTTGAATCGCTGGCCTATCAGACCAAGGATGTCCTTGGGGCCATGGAAGCGGACTCCGGCATACAGCTCAAGGCTTTGAAAGTGGACGGGGGCGCGGTGGCCAATAATTTGCTTATGCAGTTTCAGGCAGACATACTGGGAGTGCCTGTTGAAAGGCCCAGGGTAATTGAGACAACTTCCCTGGGGGCGGCTTATCTGGCCGGACTGGCGACAGGATTCTGGAAGAGCAGGGAGGACCTGGCCAGCAGGTGGCATCTGGACCGCCGGTTTGAGAGCCAGATGGAAGGGGCCAGGAGAGAAAAGCTCTACAGTGGCTGGAAGCGGGCGGTGACAAAGGCCATGGACTGGGAAGAGGACTCTTAATATGAAAAAGGAAAGTGTTCAGGTGGTTGTGATAGGTGGAGGGGCTACAGGTACCGGGGTTATCAGGGACCTTGCCATGAGAGGTGTTTCAGCGCTTCTGGTGGAGCAGGGGGATCTTGCCCACGGTACCAGCTCGCGCTTTCACGGGCTGCTGCACAGTGGGGCCAGATACGCCTTAAGGGATAGGGAGGCTGCCAGGGAGTGCCTTGAGGAAAATATGATACTTCGCCGTATAGCTCCCAACTGTGTGGAAGACACAGGGGGCCTTTTTGTCCAGCTACCCGATGATGACTGTGGATACGCGGAAAAATGGGTGACCGCCTGTGCTGAGGCGGGAATAACCCCAGAAGAAATTGATGTGGGGGATTTGCTGAAAACCACTCCTGTTCTTTCCCCCGGTATAACCAGGGCCTTTAATATACCCGACTGTGCGGTGGACGGGTTTAGGGTGATATGGGGAAATGTAAATTCAGCCCGCCGTTACGGCGCAAGAATAATGAACTATACAACTGTGTCCGCCATTCATATGTCTAATGGGACTATCACCGGAGTGGACCTGGAAAATAGGCTAACCGGAGAAAGGATCGGTGTTGAGTGCCAGGTCATTGTTAATGCAGCCGGTGCCTGGGCAGGCGGAATTGCCGGGATGGCAGGCGTAAAGGTTAATGTCATTAAGGATAAGGGAACGCTCATAGCCTTTAACCACAGGCTTGTGAGCCAGGTGCTAAACCGTTTGAGGCCTCCCGGAGACGGGGATATCTTCGTGCCCCACGGCACTATTACAATTTTTGGCACCACCTCTGAAACTGTGGATAACCCCAATGATACCGAACCCTGCCGAAAGGATGTTTATGAGTTAATTAAGATGGGTAAAGATCTCATCCCTGATATAGAGAGATTCCGGCTGCTAAGGGCCTTTGCCGGGGTGAGGCCCCTTTACCAGGAGGGTTTGTCAGCGGAAGGAAGGGCAGTGACAAGGAATTTTGCGCTGCTGGACCACCGGAAGGCGGACGGCCTGTCAGGGGTTGTAACAATAGTTGGTGGTAAGT
Organism: Bacillota bacterium; assembly: GCA_049323755.1. Taxonomy (GTDB): domain Bacteria; phylum Bacillota; class Desulfotomaculia; order Desulfotomaculales; family Desulfocucumaceae; genus BRHc4a. The sequence continues at coordinate 63,335 of JBMOPE010000025.1, read as the reverse complement.
TCACCACATTTCGTCTTATGGCTGAAAAAACATCAGACCTGGTGGCCAAATGGCTGAGTGTGAAAGAGACGTGCCGGACTGCTGAAGAGCCTCTGGTAAGCCCGGTAAGAGAGGAATTATTGACTCGCGGCAAGGCCGTTTTTGGTATTCCAGGGGCAAAAATGGCCGCGGAGAGGCTTGGAGACCATTTCCCCGCGGTACTAAAGAAGGCGGAACAGTTTCCTGAAAAGAGAAAGATTATTTGCGAGTGTGAAATGGTAAGCCAGGCTGAAATTGATCATGTGGCCGGCCAGGAAGGTACATTTACCCTGGCCGACATAAGGCGCAAAACAAGAATGGGCATGGGTACATGCCAAGGCACTTTTTGCAGCCTTCGGACCCTGGGCTCACTGTATGGGCACGAACAGCTCGCTGGAAACTACCTTTTATTAATGAGTGATTTTCTTCAGGGACGTTGGAAAGGCATAAGGCCTGTTCTTTGGGGACAGCAGCTAAGGGAGGTTCAGCTTTCACAGGGCATTTACTGTGCGCTGTTCGGGATGGAGAGAATGAAATGATGAATAAAAATACCGAAATGCTTGTTATAGGTGCGGGACTTTCCGGATTGACGGCTGCTGCTGTGGCCGCTGATCAGGGTAAAAAAGTTGTTGTTGTGGCCAGTGGCGTTGGGGTTCTGGGGCTGACATCAGGCTGTATTGACCTTTGGGGCTACAGCCTAAATCACCCGGGAGAGGTCAGCCGGGACCCGGTTGGTGATATAAAGCGGCTGGTGGAGATAAATACCGGACACCCCTACGCCAGGGTCAAGTTTTTGCTCGCTGAAAGCCTGGATTTTTTTCAAAGGGCCTGCTCGGAAAGCGGCTGTATTTATGTGGAGAACCAGGGAAAGAACTGGCTGATTCCCACAGCGCTGGGAACGCTGCGCCCCACCTTTCTGGCCCCCGCAAGCATGGCGGTGGGACCTCTGAAAAACTATAAAAAGATAGTAATAGCGGGCTTTCGGGAGCTTAAAGATTTTTATCCGGGGGTTATTGCAGCGAACCTGAGGCTTAATGCAGATTTAGCCTGTGACTGCGTTATTGAGCCTGTATGGGTGGACGCCGGAGGCGGGGAAGTATCTCCCATAGCGCTTGCCCGCAGGCTGGAAAGTCCGGAAATTATTAGCGGTGTAGTTAGACAGGTTAAATCTTATATTGCAGATGGGACAGTCCTATTTTTTCCTGCGGTTCTTGGTGAGCGGGGAGGCTCACAAACCTTGAGGCTCCTTTCGGGTGGTCTGGGATGTCCTGTTTTTGAAGTTGCCGGGGTGCCTCCTTCGGTTCCGGGGCAGAGACTGCAAAATGCTCTTATGCTTTATTTGAAAAGAAGAGGTGTGGAGGTTATTCTGGGCAGTAAAGTTACGGGGGTGAACGTTGCCGGTAACAGGTGTAATAGCGTAATCGTTTCCGGAGGTGTTGGTTTATATAAAATAACAGCTTCCTCCTATGTTCTGGCCACAGGCTCTTTTGTGGGAGGGGGCCTTGAGGCCAACTTTGGAGGCATAAGGGAAACTGTTTTCAATTTGCCGGTATCATCTCTGCAGGGGGAGTTTTGTAAAAAGGATTTCCTAGATAAAGAAGGCCATCCCTTTAGCAAGCTGGGGATTTCTGTGAACTATCGCCTTCAGGCCCTGGACAGCCGGGGGAATACTATGGTTGACAACCTTGTGGTGGCCGGGTCCAACCTGGCCGGGTGCAACTATCCAATTGAGAAGTGTGGAAGCGGTGTGGCAGTGGCAACGGGCTATATGGCAGGTAAGCTGGCAGGGGAGGTGCGCCCATGGGTTTTGCAGAACTGAATGCTCTCGATTCTTGCATAAAATGCTCAATATGCACATCCTACTGTCCCGTCGCCCGTGTCAGCGACAGATTTGCCGGTCCCAAGCAAAATGGCCCCGACCTGGAGCGATTCAGGCTGCAGGGAGCGGTGGTAAACCCTTCCATTGAGTACTGTACCAATTGTAAGAACTGTGTAATTGCCTGCCCTTCCGGGGTTAATATATCGGCAATGAACTGCAGGGCTAAGGCTGAGTATGTGTCGGCACAGGGGGTAAGCATAAGAGACCGTATGCTTTCCGGGGTGGAAGTTATGGGCAGACTTTCACGTATTTCTCCCGCACTGGCCAACCTGGCAGTGAACAATAAAGTAGTTCGGTGGCTGGGAGAGAAGTTTCTTGGTGTCAGCTCCCGGATGCCCATGCCCGGTTTTTCACCAAAGACATTCCGGGATATGTTGAATTCGGGTGAACAACTTCGCAGTGAAAGAAAAGTAATTTACTTTCCCGGCTGCTATGTAAATTATACGAATCCAAAAGTGGGGCTGGCTCTGGTCAGTGTCCTTAACCGGAACGGGATAGAGGTTATTCCCGGAGAGTTCGGCTGCTGCGGCCTGCCCATGATTTCCGGCGGGATGCTTGACGATGTGCGGGCGCATGCTCTAAAGAATATGAAGATAATTAAGAAGTATGCCGATCTGGGCCACCCTTTGATAACATCCTGCCCCAGCTGCAGTCTTAGCATCAGGCAGGAATACAGGGAACTGTTCGGCTTTAGCCCTGATCAGGCAGGCGCCCAGGTCTTCGATATATTTGAATACCTTCTGATGCTTAATGAAAAGGGTTATTTTGACACCGGCTTCAAAAGCTTTCCGCTCAGGGCGGGGTATCATCTGCCATGCCACCTCAAGGCAGCGGGAATGGGATCCCCTTCAAGGGAATTATTGAGTTTTATTCCGGGCTGCAAGATAATAGACCTGGATGCCGGGTGCTGCGGCCTGGCAGGAAGCTACGGCTTTAAGAAGGAAAAATACCCGGTAAGTATGGCAATTGGGCTGGATTTATTCAGTGCCATAAATCTTTCGGGACTTAGTAATTTAGTTACCGAGTGCGGCATGTGCCGCCTGCAGATATATAACGGCACAGGAATTTTAGCCAGCCATCCTGTTGAACTTCTGGCAAAGGCATATATTGGAGAGATATGAAGTCCAGAGATTGTTAAATGTCCTACCAAGGAGCCACTTACGGGCGGGCCTGGAATACCAACCCCATTGCCAACTGGTGCTAGTAAGGAAAGGGGACACACCTGCTGAAAGTGGGGCATTCCTTTGTGGACAGGAATGTCCCCGATAAGGGAACCGGCTTTAAGACTTGAAGGCAACGGCCTGCCAACCACCCTCGAAAGTCGCGTCCTGCTCCTCTCGGGTTCCCGTCTGCATCCGGCAGACGGGTCGGCAATCCGTAGCCTTCTACGTCAAAACCCGATAACATCCTACGCAATATTTGGCAACGGGGCTGGTATTCCCTGCCTCGATGAATGTCACCTGGGGTTGATATTACATAAGTTTACAGGTGCAGGTCGGCACCTGTCACCCCTATAGTATTACCCATGTCGTCTATTACAGGTACAGAAAGGGTAACGCAGGGGTTTTGGGTTATGGCGGACACATATATTTCGGATATGTATTCCTTTCCCTGGGCCGCCTGCTTCCACCACTCCCGGGCCCTTGCATTGGCCAGCCCTGCAGGTGGGTTGGAGTAGACAAAGGTTCCATCCATCCGGTTTGACCAAATTGCTTCCAGGTCGGACTGGCTTTTTAAAAACTCTGTAAGAACCTTTTCGTGTTCAATTGGGTTCATTTCACCGAACCGGGGGATCGAGGATAATTTTTGCAATTCAGCCAGCAGGCTGTCTGCCCTTTTAAGAAACTTTTCGCTTTCCTTTATGCCCGACTCCCCTATCTGTATTTTCCTGCCGGTTTCCTCCATCATGGCTGCCGCCCTTTGCAAAATCTCGCCAAGCTCAATTATTTTATCAAAGTTATCCTTTTGAGACATGGCTGCAATATTTACATGATGCAGGTATTCACTTACTTCCCCGCTTGACTTTTGAACGGTGGAGGAAATGGCCTCTACTGCGGCGGCAATGCTTTCTAAGCCCGACTGGGCGTTGAGTGTACTGCTGACTCCTTCCACCACGCTTTCCTTTGCGGAGGAGACTTTTTCTTCAACTAATTTTACTTCCCTGCGGATAGAAGTAATGATTTCCGTGATTTCATGGGTAGCCGCGTAGGTGTTTTCCGAGAGCTTTTTAACCTCCTGGGCCACCACGGCAAAGCCTCTGCCCTCCTGGCCTGACCGAGCTGCTTCTATGGCTGCGTTCAGTGCCAAAAGTCTTGTTTGGTCCGAGATCTTCACGATGGTGTCCAGTATTGTGTCTACCCGGCCTACTGATTCTGAAAGAATGGAGACATGATTGGCCACCTGCATGGATTCATTCCTTAACTGCTCAATTGCCCGGCGTGCGTTATCCATGTCCTTGCTGCAGGCTGTCAGTGCTCTCTCGTTTTCCTCTGACTCCCTCTTAAGTTCTCCGGACAGGTCAGCCAGTGTTCCCGCCACCTCTTCCACCCGTGAAAAATTAGCTGCCGCCTGGCGCGAGGCATCTGTTGTCAGGCTTAACTGCTCAACCGCGGCAAATACCTGTCCAGAGGCTGTTTGCACCTTAATAGTTATATCTTTCAAAAGTGAAGCGAGGTCGCCCAGCACACTGGCCAAACCTTCAAATTCCTTTCGATAAGTCTTTTTCTTATTGATGGACCCCACTTTCCCTCTGGCAAGCTTCTCGGCCTCGCTGCCAAGGCAGTTAACATCATGCCTGATGTCCCTGTTTAAGAGGGCGGCAACAGTAATTCCGGCAATCGCAGCGTTGACAGCCAGGGCAATAAAAGAAGGCAGACCCCAGCTTACCAGGGCGGAAAGAATAAGTGAACCGGTTATTGCAGTAATGGACACTATAAGTAAGGACTTATTCCTATTAAAGAACATGATTGTCTCCTCCCCCAAAAAAAAGTCCCTGCCGCTCTGCGGCAAGGACTGCTGTGTCTTGGTGTATCTTCATCGATACTATACATTTTGTAGAATTATAACCTTTTTTGTCAATATGCGCAATATCGATTTGTGGGTCCTTTAGCAGGTAACGTTTATTTACAAGGAGAGTTTTTTCGGTTTCCCGGAAATATTAATACCCAGAAAACTATTTTAAAACAGGGGGACCTGGAATTGGCAGAAATAGTATTGGGAGTTAAGGAAATGATTCCTTCGGATCACCATTTGGAGGTGACCAATGCCCTTTACAAGTATTCCGGGGTTTTGGAAGTGGATATAAACAGGAACGGGACGGAAATAAGGGTTAGGTACGAGCCTTACAATATTCGGGCCGATGACCTGAAGGAAACGTTACAAAGTGAGGGCTACAGGGTGGAATGGGTTAAGAGCTAATCCTGTAGGACACTACTCGGAATTCAGAATTCAGAATTCAGAAGCCAACCGGGCCGTATAAAACGGCCACCAATGAGGATGAAAATTAGGGTCCTTTAAAACCACAGAGAACACAGAGCACACAGAGGGTGTTTTAGCCCTGCTTGCAAGCTTTAAGAGATTTTTTATTTAAAAAGTTACACTTCTTTATAATCTACTTCGGTTTCAGACCTCAAAGTAATGCATGAGAGCAAATTCTCTGTGATCTCTGTGGCCTCTGTGGTTCATAAAAAGACATTCAGTATTTTCAGGATAGAAGGTTGAGGTATTTCTTACATAACAGCGGTAAACTGAGGGGCAAAGGGTCTTTCGGACTGCCTTCGGATATGCTATACCGCCTTTTGGCCTGTATCGGCTCCGGCTGTTGATGTCTGCTTCCAGCTGGCCAGGTAGACCGAGGCAACTATAAGAAGCCCGCCGGCCATTTGCGCCGGGGTGACGGTTTCTTTCAGAATCAGGTAACTGCTTATCACGGTAACTACGGGAACAAGGTTGATAAAATACGATACCACTCCCATACCCAGTCCTTTCATGGCGTAGACGTAAAGGTAGTAGCCAAGGGCGGAGCAAAAGATTCCCAGGAAAGCTACGTTCAGAATTATTGAAAGGGAAACCGCCTGCCAGCTTCCCATCTCCAGAAGGGAAAATGGGATGAGGCTTAATGTGCCGAATATGGTCTGATAGGTTACTATATAGAGCTGTGATCGCTTTTTCCCTATGGGCTTTGTAACAACATTGTAAATTACCCAGGACAGAGCAGCCCCCATCATGAGAAGATTGCCTATAATGTTACCCTGGCCGTTTGGGCCGGTTATGTTGGCCCCCACCACAAGGTATACCCCAACTACCGATATAAGGACACATGCAATTTTATAGGGCGGCATGGGGCTTTTGAAAAATATATAGTCGGCCAGAATGGTTAATATGGGTATGAGTGCTATTATCATAGAGGCCACCGAGGCGGTGGTGAGCTTCACCCCGTTGTTTTCGAAAAAGAAGTAAAGGGTGATACCGATTAACCCGGCTATAAGGAGGGACGGGATATCTTCTTTTTTAAGCCTGGCTTGGGGCTCCATTATTTTAAGCATTGCCACAAGTATAACCGATGCCATTAAGAACCTCAGCAGGGCAAGAGTCATTGGCGGGATAACCGCCACCGATACCTTTATGCTTAGAAAGGATAAACCCCAAATTATGGCTGTCAGGGTAATTGCCAGTACCTGAAGAAGTCTTTTGTTGCCCAAAGCAATGCGCCTCCAATACCAAATACAGTTTATTTTACCAGACCTGCATACGAAATCAACGGCCAATTTTAAACTGGACCGGATTATTGGAGGGGGGATTTGTTTTATGAATGTCCGGGGTGTACAATATGACAGGAGACAGGAGACAGGAGACAGGAGACAGGAGACCGTATACATTATAAGCTGAACTGTGGATAAAAAAGGCATTAATAGGTGAAATGCTGAATCTTTTGTAGAAAAGGATTTAGGGTGGCGGCTTTGGCGAAGAAGGTTTTACCGGTTAAAAAGGGAGAAAGAGTAAAGCTTGACATAGATGGGCTTACCCACAACGGGGACGGGGTGGGAAGATACTGCGGCCTTGCGGTGTTTGTACCCGGATCGGTGCCCGGGGATAGTATTGAGGCTCTAGTAGTTCAATTAAAAAAAGGTTACGCCATAGGCCGCCTGGTGGAGGTTTTGGAGAAGTCCAAAGTCCGCAGGGAGACTGATTGTGAATTTTTTTCCTCCTGTGGGGGCTGCCGTCTTCTGAATGTGAACTACCGGGAGCAGCTAAGGCTTAAAACAGCTCTTGTCAGGGACAGCCTCACCCGCATTGCAGGGCTGGAAGATGTTCCCGTCAGAGAAACCCTGGTTATGGACTGTCCCTGGCACTACCGCAATAAAGCCCACTTCCAGGTTGAGGAGGGGGCCAATGGCTGCTCTCTGGGCTTTTATGAGGAAGGGACCCATAATCTGTCCGCTTTTTTCCGGGGAGAGGGCAATTCCGGCTGCCTGCTGGTGGATAGGGATCTGAACCGGGTGGCCTCGGCAGTGGAAGATTTGCTCAACAGGCACGGCAGGGATTTGTACAGAAGCCCGGGAAGGAAGTTTTTCCGCCATGTTGTGCTGAGAAAAGGCTATCTCACCGGTGAGATAATGGCAGTGCTGGTTACCGGCAGCGGTGACTGGCCCGGCCAGAGGGCTTTTGTCGAGCAGTTGAGTTCAAGGGAGCCCGGGATTACTTCTGTTATTCGAAATATTAATGACGGCCCCCGGGGGATAATTATGGGGAGTGAGAGCCGGGTCCTCACAGGACGGGGCTATATCACCGATCAGCTGGAGGACCTTAAATTTATCATTTCACCCTCTTCCTTTTACCAGATTAATTCCTCCCAGACACTGGTTCTTTACCGGAAGGCCCTGGAGTACTCGGGGCTGGAAGTCAGAAAAGGGCTTACTGTGGTGGACGCATACAGCGGTGTGGGCACCATTGCGCTTTTTATGGCCAGGCACGCCAAAAAGGTATACGGCCTTGAGGTGGTCAGGGAGGCCGTGAAAGACGCCGGAAGAAACGCGGAGCTGAACAAAATAGACAATGTTGAGTTTCATTTCGGCGAGGTGGAAAAGCTCCTTCCCTCCATGGCGGCGAGGGGTCTCCGCCCTGACGTGGTTGTGCTGGACCCGCCCAGGAAGGGCTGCCGGCCAGAGGTTTTGGATGCTGTGGCCGAAATGGGCACCCCAACACTTGTTTATGTTTCCTGCGATCCCGGGACCCTTGCAAGAGATCTGGGGCATTTATCAGGAAGAGGGTACTGTGTGGAGGAGGTCCAGCCGGTGGACATGTTCCCGTGGACTCACCATATAGAATCCATAATCCTGTTGCAAAGACGGAACACTTAATAAATAGCGAGTTTGCAGGATTATAGATGGAAACATGCTTTGACGTGAGAGGATGACTTTCACGTCTATTTTTTTGAAAAATATAAATGGGCTTGCCCATTTTACATAGATGATGAAGGAATGCAAATGAAAAAGGTCAGGATTATACCTGTTTTACCTAAAGAAAATAAAAAGCTCAGAATTGCCGCCTATTGCCGGGTCAGCACATTTGGACTGGCGCAAATGCGCAGCCTGGAGAATAATGGGAAACGATTAGCCGGTTGGGGTAATTTATTGCCTCAGCCGCTTTTTCTATAAAAGTACATTTATTTAAAAATATTATCATTTTAAGCACATAATAATTTCAGCTTATTGACACCATTAGTATCATATGTTAATGTTAACATATGATACTAATGGGAAGAGGTTATAATATGTCAATCAATTATGCAATTTTAGGAATACTAAGCTACAGGCCAATGACAGGATATGATATAAAAAAGATTATTCAAGACTCTGCTTTTATGCATTGGTCAGGAAATAATAATCAAATATACAAATCCCTAACAGAACTACTTGATAAAGGTTTAGTAACTAATGTGGTCAAGCATCAAGAAAGCTCTCCGACAAAAAAGATCTATACAATAACCAGTGAAGGACTAGCTGCTTTAAAAGAATGGGTTCTTTCTCCAACTGAGCCCAGTGAAATAAAAAAGCCTTTCCTTGTTCAGCTTGCATGGTCCAAGCAACTCAATACCAGTGAATTGAATGTATTAATTGATGGATATGAAAGTCAAGTTAAAATGCAGTTGTTAATGTCTCAAAGTAATAAACAGGATAAAACTTTTTTACCTGAGGGAACTACTCTAGAAACAACAATATGGAGCTTGATCAACGATAATATTCCAAGAACATTTGAAAATGAACTGAGATGGATTCAAGACCTGCGAAAAGCTATAGTCAATATTCCTAATGAGAATGACGCAATTGAAAATATGAATATAAAAGTAACCAGTCAGCAAGAAAAAAGCAATGGAATAATGAAGTATACCTTAAGCAGCAATGATGAAATAAGTTATGTTCATTTTAATGATTCAGAAACTAAACTTGAAACAGAAAGAAATATTTTAGACATAATTACTGCATTAGCAGAAAACAATACGCAGTTTGTTTTGCTTGACAGTGAAACACTTTCCAAGGATTTTCTTGAACTAAAAAAAGGATTGGTTGTAACTTTGCTTCAAAAATTTACGATGTATCATATTAAATCTGCAATTGTTATCAAAGATATGAATAGCTTGAAAAGTGAATTTCGAGATTCAATTGCCGAAAGCGGCAAACACGATGTTCTTAGATTATTTGCAAATATTGGAGATGCAGAAAAATGGTTCTTAAGCCTAAAGCAGAAGGGATTTTAAATGAAAAATAATAAAGCATTCAAAACACAGCAAGGCAAGGATGAAGTACTTAGATATTCTGATATGCTTCTTGAAAAACTTACAATACCATATGAACGGTTAAATATAAACACTCGCCATGGCAACACATTTTGTATAGCTGCCGGGGATATTTCCGCACCGCCGATGGTTTTGGTTCATGGAACTAGTATGAATTTATGTATGTGGGTAAGTGATATTTTAAAGTATTATCAAAAATATCGAGTGTATGCGCTTGATATACCCGGTGAAGCAGGGAGAAGTGATGAGAGACAGCTTCCATTTACCACATCGGATTTGGATGACTGGCTATATGACGTATTTAACGGGCTGTCAATAAGCAAGGCAGTTGTGATAGGAGCATCTTTAGGTGCTTGGCTGGCGGCTAAATTTACTATTAGGTATCCGGACAAAATAGATAAATTAGTTTTATTATGTCCAGCTGGCATAGGCACTCAAAATAAAAAAGTTATATTTACAGCGATGTTTCATATGCTTCTTGGTGAAAAGGGTATAAGAAAGTTGTTCAAAATTATTAACGGTAATGTTGATATGCCTGAAATAATATTAAAATTTCAAATATTAATTGTGAAAAATTTCAATATCAGGCGAGAACCTATTCCGATTTTTAGTGATGAAGAGTTGAGACGCCTGACTATGCCGGTGTTCTTATTTGTTGGGGCAAAAGATATAATGCTGCATTCTATGGAGACTGCTGACCGAATGAAAAAACTTATTCCAAATGCTAGAATCAATATTTTGCCTGAAGGAGGGCACAGTATAATAAATCTTACTGATACAATATTTGAACAAATAAAGTGAGAATGAGGTACTTAAATAATGAACTACACTTTTTTAGGAAAAAACGATTCCATTGTATGTATTGAGAGTGAAGATATTTTAATAACTGACTCGCAATCTGCTCTCGACCTTATGATGACAATAAAATATGAGAAAGACTGCAGTAGAATTATATTAGACAAAAAGGCCATAAGTGAAGAGTTTTTCAGACTTAGCAGCGGTATTGCCGGTGAAATTCTGCAAAAATTTATAAATTACCACACTAAGTTGGCTATTACCGGTGACTTTTCCGAGTACACAAGCAAGCCTTTGCATGGTTTTATTTATGAGTGTAACAAAGGTAATGATATTTTCTTTGTAGGCAATTTGGATCAAGCAGTAGAAAAGTTGGATTTGGCTAAGTGACCAAGTTTATAAAGTGATAATACTTTTGAAAATGCACCTTGCCGCCAAGGCTTCACCAGCTTTAAGCGGCATCTTTTTTGTATCCTCAAGGCGTGTTGAGGCAGTGGTTCTGATGTACTTTAATGGAAAGAGGTAAAGACCACAATATATAGTGATAAACCAAACAGCTTTTTGGACATAAGAAAAGAAGCAGACTTGTCTTGCTTCTTTTTCTACTCTCCAGCGCTTAGCCGCATGTTATTTTGACTTTGTTCTTATTTGAACCAAACTGATTACATCATCCAGAAGCTCACTGCCCACATATTTTCAGACATCGTCCAAGGTGGGAGGACTGTTTTGATAGTAAAGTGTATCCATTTAATATGAGTTTCGCCTCCGCAGAAGAGCTTTATATTTTTTATTCCATGACCTCAGGCAATACCCATACCTCCATGTAAGTTGTATCGGGGCTATGACTGGCATAGCGCTCTGCTGCAAAGGGCCTGACACGAAGTTTATGATTAGGAAGCCATGTTTCAAACAGGTATCTGTGGGCCTTATACACCGCATCCATAATAAGATGCTCAAAATCCTCCGCTTCGAAAGAGCAGATGATATATTCGCCTTTGGGTAATTCCCAGAAAGTGTAGCCTTCGGACGGTTTGTATGCCACGGCTTCGGCGCCTGCAAAATATCGGTAATAGCCTTCCATTGTTCCGGTATAGGCAACCCCAAGTTCATCGCCATCCGCTTTTAAATCCGGAATAGAAGATTTGTTTTTATGGAAAGCATCCCACAATTTACCGAGTGCGTCTACACCGGTTTCACCACCGCCGGGCATCTGGCTAATGGGTTCTTCTGCTGTAAGTCCTATGAAAAATTGGGGTGAAGAAACTTGCCGCCGTGTAATTTCGAGAACGATCCCATCAGCAATCAAAGGTACATTTTCATCGACCAATGTGTAATTCAACAGTAGCTGCGGCTTTACATAGTTATTCAGCCTAACAGGATTGGCACGATATTCCTCTGGTGTCTTTCCAAACGCATCCTTAAATGCTCGTGTAAAAGTCTCGTGAGAGGAAAATCCAAAATCCAAAGCGATATCCAGGATTCTTTTGCTTTTGTCCAGTAAAGCATCGGATGCTTTTGCTAGACGACGCAGCTTAATATACTCGTTTACAGGCTTTTTAACCAATCGGCTGAAAAGTCTCTGATAATAAAACTGCGATAGTGAAGCAAGCTTAGCCAGATTTTCAATTTTTATTTCCTCAGAGATATGTTCCTCAATATAGTCCACGGTTATCTGTATTTGTTCCCATGCGTGCATATTTTAAGCACCTCCTTGTAAACAGCATAGCATGTGAGCAACAAATTTGGCTTGATCGCCAATGCCCTTTTTAGAGCAGGCAATTCTGCTTCCCATTATAATCATATATACTGCATCTCTGCATATGAGCAATGTTATTTTATAGAGTATGCCGCAATTTCTAGAAGTTCTAGGCTGGAATTTTCCTGCGTAATTAGCGTTCTGTTAAACTCATTGACAAGAGGAATGAGCTTTTCCGTTTCTTGTTTAACTTCTCTCAGTTCATCTTCTGTCAAAGCCAATGTTACGTCAAACTTTCTCATGGATTTTCTTTTGAAAATCATGTCATATAAATCTTTCATAATAATTTTATTTCTCCATATATATATTTGCTCTGTTAGGAATTCGAATTCTCTAAATTGCGATGTCATTCTATCATGTTATAAAAAAGAAAACTAATTAATTTTTAAAATTAGTGTTGTGCAGTAAAATGTAAATGTTTATGCAGCCATCCCATAAGTAATATGTTGAGTTATTCTTCAATAAAGCGGTTATGATTTGTGCGTATTATGACTTTTCTTTACTCATATGAGAGAGCATCTCTTACCGGCATCTGAGAAGCCTTCCGCGAGGGATAGAAGCTAGCCATTGCAGCAAAGAGGATGACAATCACAAGCCAGATCACAAAGCCTGAGATGGATGCAGCAAATTCCAGCGGCGCTTCAAAAAATATCATGCCGAAATTATAGCTGACAAATCTGCTAAGGGGCCAGGACAGTGCCATCGAAATAAACCAGCTTAATACACCTATAATTATGCCCTCGGTCACGATTACACCTGTCAGAGAATGAGTTGATGCGCCTATTGCGCGCATAATTCCGATTTCCCTTGTCCTCTCAAGTACATTGACGCTTATGGTTGTTGCCAGTCCCAACCCCCCTACAATAATTACCAGCACAGACATGATGATCAGGAAGGTGGCTATGATAAGCAGATGGTCTTCAATGGCTTTGCGGTAATCTGCCATTTTTATGAGAGAACTGACATGCATGCCCCTGTCTGCCATATTTTGTTCAAGCAGCTTTGCGATATCCGACTGTGATGAAGAGCTGCTAATGTCGGTAACAATCACTGCATTCCTGGCAAACCCTTCTTTTTGCGTTATTTTTGCCAGGTATTCCGAATCAGCATAAGCTGCAGGCATGCCTATCATTTCTTTTGAAATACCGACAACCTTCCATTTGGTATCCGATTGGTTAATTCTAAGAACGATTTCATCACCTACCCTAATATCCGGTTCATTAGATAACAATCTCTGGTTGATAACCAGCACATTCTTATCATCAGGCTCAAGCCATCTGCCGCTATAAAGTGGAGGGGCCGACATAAGTCCGGTGGAAGATGGGGGCGCGACGATGCTAAAGCTATTTCCGGAGGTTCTGTCGTCGTATATACGGGAAGCGCTTGTGCCGCCCCAGGCTTCTACTTTTGCCACACCGGGGATTTCATTTATGGAATCTTCTATGTTCTTCAACGGCTGTGGGTGGTCGAAAGTAACCTGAATGTCATAGGAGATTGAATTTATTTTTTCATCAACCGTATTATACATGGAGGCGTATATATTCATCGCAACAATGAAGCCGGTTCCCCCTGCGGCCATGACCAGAAGTGTGAATATCAAACGTCCTTTGCGCCTGAAAGTATTGCGGATAGACAATAAAAACGGACGGGGAAGAAAACTGAGTATTTGGGGGACTATATCCGTTGTGTTGCCCCCGTATTTTTCCTGGCTGATGCCGTAATCAGTGATTGCTTCACGTACTGTGACCCTGCTGCCTTTTACAATAGGATAAAAGGATGTAAGTGTCGGTACAAGCAGACCTACAGTGAATTCAAGTATAAAAACATATATTGGAATGCTATAACTATAAATGTTGAAATTCAATATTTCGGCGGCTATCCATGCATAGCCGCGGCCTGCTAAAATACCGGCAGGTATGCTTACGAGCATGGCTGTAAAAGCAAGAGCCAGAACCATGCCCTGATATAGGCCTGCTATTTGTAGCGAGCTGGCGCCTATTGTTTTCATAATGCCAATCTGACGGGTTTGCTGCTCGAGAATGGCAGTAATCATATTTGCAACTAAAACTCCACTTAATATAAGCGCAAGGAAACCGAATATTTCCATCAGAAACAGGAGGGTGGCCATCTGGTCATAGTGAGGGTGCTTGCCCGGTCTTGGTATATCAATGCGAGTAACCCGGAAGCCATCTTTCTCCAGATACTCCTTTAGCAGATAGGCATCATCGCGAATATGCTTCTTATTCATTGCATCTTCAGCAACAATGATTTTTAACTCGGTATTCTTAGATGCTCCCCCAAGAAGCTTCAATGTGCCGGGAGTAATAAAGCCGTAAGCAAAGCCTTCCATCCATGCAGGAGCAAGTCCGGGTGCATGTACTGTTCCGGTCAGCTCTAAGGCGGTTATTTTTCCGTCAGGTATTTTGATGTTTAAGGATTGGCCGATGTCCGCTTTAGCTATTGACAGCGCTTTGCGCTCAAGCAGAATTTCACCTGTGTCCGGAACCATTTTTCCTTTTTCGGTGGTAAAGGTATCCAGTCGGACATTGTTGAAATCATTGATGACAAAAAGCCAGATATCTTTCCATTCATTGCTTCCGACTTGTACACGCCCGATTACTTTTTCTCTTTTTTCTGCATCCTTTATATATGGCAAAGCTATTATTTTTTGAATATAAGAATCACTTAACGGTTCGGTCCATAAAGTTGCTGACGCTGGATTTGTATTCATATAGTTTTTATCCATTTCCCGCAGCAGAATGGAATAGGAATTTGCGACCACTGAAATTCCGAAAACTCCAATGCATATGGCTACTATTGCAAAGACCGTGCGCATTTTATTAATGGAAAGGTCTCCAATTAACTTGCGCCATCTTGAAGTAAGCATGTTGGGACCTCCTTTTAAACTATCCGGCCATCTGTTAATTTTAATGTGCGGGAACAACGGCCTGCAAAATCCCGGTCATGGGTTACAATGATTAAAGTCTTACCGGTGCGGACCAAATCATAGAAGATACTGAATACATCATTTGCCGTGGTGGAATCAAGATTTCCGGTAGGCTCATCGGCCAGGATAATAGAAGGGTCGTTAGCCAAAGCCCTTGCTATTGCAGCCCTCTGCTGTTGTCCTCCCGAAAGTGAGGCCGGCAATTTGTATGCCTGATCTTCTATACCAACCTGCTTTAACAGGCTGAATGCGCGTTCCTTTCGCAGGGATGGGTGGCAGGTATTGCAGAAATCCATCGGGAGCATCACATTCTCAATCACGGACAAGGTTGGGAGAAGCTGAAAAAACTGAAATACAACTCCTACATTTATACCGCGCCATTTTGATAGCTGATTTTCATTCATGGAATGGATAGCTTTTTCTCCGACAAATATTTCTCCGGAGGTCGGTTTGTCTATCCCTGCAATCATATTCAACAACGTTGACTTTCCGCTTCCTGATTTCCCTATGACAGATACAAAGTCGCCCTTATTAATGGTCAGGGTTATCCCTTTGAGGGCTTCGAAAGTACCTCCGGATGTTATGAAGGTTTTTCTTACGTCATGCAAGTTTATTAATGTTTGCTCCTTGGATCCTCCAGGCATCTACTTTCACTCCTGTTTTAAATAATTAGTGTATAATATATTCATAACTGAACATTTTGTATGGTTTTACTGTAATAGATTTTAGGCAGGCAAGTAAACAAACAATGCTGTTGGAATGTACGTTATGAAACATTTTGTTTAAACTGTCCGGAAATGAGGGAATGTAATGAAAAATAATCAACAGGACAGAAGAACAATAAAAACACATCAGGCAATCCATAAGGCTCTGTTTTCTCTTATGCAGGAAAAGCAATACAATAGAATTACCATTAAGGATATTATTGACCGCGCCAATATCGGCCGTTCGACTTTTTATTCGCACTTTGCCACCAAGGATGAATTGTTGTTAAACAGTATAGAGCATATGCTGAAAACGCTTAATGAATATGTTATTAGCCATTTAAAAAGTGAAGAGGATAGCCCCAGGTTAATACCGGTACTCGAACTTTTTGAGCATATAAAAGAGAATAGCCGCTTAATGAAAGGATTGATTAAATCAAAAAGTGCTGATTTGTTCCTTGAAAAAGTACAGGCCTACTGGAACAATAAAATAGAAGAATATCTTTGTGCGAAGCTGTCTGAAGGCAAGGAACCGAAGATTCCCATAGCTATTTTGGCAAACCATATTTCAAGTACTTTAATTTGCCTGCTCAAGTGGTGGGTTGATAATAAGATGTCATATACTCCATTGCAGATGGATCAGTGTTTTCAGGAACTAGTAAACCCATGTATTCATTCAATAATAGGTGAACCTTTCCGGCAAATGAATGAATTAAGGACAATGAGGTGATCTCAAAGGTATAGGGATATCAAGGCAGATGGAGACATAACGGATTAAAGTGTGTTATTATATCCTGAGGGGGGATTTGTATGAACATGGAAGAACTGGCCCGTCAAGTGAAGGAGGCTTCCACCAGGCTGGCTGCTGCCGGCACGGATTTAAAAAATAAGGCGCTGGCCAATATAGCCGAGGCTTTAAATAAAAGAAAAGAAGAAATAATAAAGGCCAACCGGGAGGATCTTGATAGAAGCCAGAAGGAGAATCTTTCGGCGCCGCTGCTAAAAAGGCTTAAATTCGATGAAGCCAAAATTGCTGATGTGGTTGACGGGATATACAGCCTTGTAAAGCTGGAGGACCCGGTGGGGAAAACAATACTTTCCACCGAGCTTGACGAAGGCCTGGAGCTGTACAGGGTGTCCTGCCCCATTGGAGTAATAGGCGTCATTTTTGAGTCAAGGCCTGATGCCCTGGTGCAGATATCCACCCTTTGCCTGAAAAGCGGTAACGGGGTGCTGCTAAAAGGAGGCTCCGAAGCCAGGGAGACAAACCGGATACTGGCAGAGGTTATTATAAAGGCGGCAGAAGAGGCTGGAATTCCGTCAAAATGGGCGGCTCTGCTGGAGACACGGTCTGATGTTAACGAGATGTTAAAGATGGACCGGTATATTGACCTTATAATCCCCCGGGGTTCCAATGAGTTTGTCCGCTATATTATGGATAATTCAAGAATTCCCGTTATGGGCCACGCAGACGGCATATGCCACTGCTACGTGGATGAAGACGCCGACCTGGCCATGGCGAAAAAAATTGTTGTGGACTCTAAAACGCAGTATGTGGCGGTATGCAATGCCACCGAGACCCTGCTGGTGCATGAAAAGATTGCCCCGGAATTTTTGCCGCAGTTAAAGAAAGCGCTGGACAGCAAAAGGGTGGAGTTGGTGGGATGTCCCAAAACCCTGGCTGTTATTCCAGCCGCGCCGGCCTCGGAGGAAGACTGGAAAACCGAGTACCTGGATTATAAACTCTCTGTGAAGGTGGTTTCCGGCCTTGATGAGGCCATTGATCACATAAACACGTACGGGTCCGGCCACACCGACAGCATTATAACCGGAAACAGGGGAAAGGCCGCCCGCTTCATGGATTATGTTGACTCGGGTAATGTTTTATGGAACTGCTCCACACGCTTTAGCGACGGCTTCCGCTACGGTTTTGGGGCCGAGGTGGGAATCAGCACCAGCAAGATTCACTCCAGGGGCCCAGTGGGACTTGATGGTCTCGTTATATATAAGTATAAGCTTATAGGAAGCGGCCATGTTGTCGAGGACTACGCCAGCCGTGTCAGGACTTTTAAGCACAGGGATCTGTGCAAGAAGTTTGAGCTGTAATTAATGTGAAAATTACGGGCAGGTCAGGTGGCGGACTTGTCCGTTTTATTTAACCTGGAAAAAATAATGGGCTTAGAGCCTGATAGCAGCCTTCGAAAAATCAGCAAATGGGGCTGCTATTCCCCGCCTCGATGAACGTCGTTTGAATGTCTAACTATATACCGGTAATATTGAAAGAGTGGTTTAAATGAGGCTGGACAGGCTGCTGTCAATAGTTATGCTGCTGGTTAACCGGAAAAGAATCCAGGCCAGGGAGCTTGCAGACATATTTGATGTATCGGTCAGGACTATATACAGGGATATTGATGCCATCAACCAGGCGGGCATTCCCGTGGTCTCATACCAGGGAGCCAGCGGGGGACTTGGGATTGCGGAGAACTACAGGATTGACCGGAATGTCCTTTCCCTGGATGATATTGCTGCCATACTAAGCGCACTAAAAGGATTAAATACTACTCTTGATGACTCCAGGCTTACCGGAACTATAGAAAAGATAAAGGGACTGATACCGGATTTTAAAAGCAGTGAATACAGGGAGAAAAGCAGCCGGATAATTATTGACCTGACTCCATGGGGAGGCAATGATGCTCAAAAAGAAAAAATAACCCTTTTAAAGAATGCTATTGAAAGCAGCACGGTAGTCTTCTTTGAATACACTTGCTCAAAAGGAAATAAATTAAAACGGGAAGTTGAGCCTGTATCACTTGTGCTAAAAATGCATACATGGTATCTTTACGGATTCTGCAGGATAAGAAACGCCTTCAGGATATTCAGATTGTCGAGGATGAAAGATCTTGCTGTAATGGATATAAAGTTTTCAAAAAGGAATTTAGATATTGAAGAATTTCCGTGGGAAAAGGATTGGACGGAAAATAGTAAGATTACTAATGTGGTTTTGTGCTTTCCTCCAGAGTTAAGGGTTATTATAGAAGAAAGGTTTGATGCCACAAAAATCAGTATAGACAGTAAGGGGTACGTTCGGGTGAGATTCAGCTGCCCGGAAGACGAGTGGCTTTACAGCATGATTCTAAGCTACGGCGAATACGTTGAAGTTATTGAGCCTGAACACCTCCGAAATACAATTAAAGAAAAGTTGAGGCTTATGAGTGAAATATATATAAACTAACATTTGGAAACATGACACACTGCTGTCATGTTTTGTTTTTATAATTTATATAGAATCTATACCTGAAAGGAGATAAAGCCATGGATAAAATGATGGCATACTGCGGGCTGATCTGCAGTGGGTGCGATGCTTACAAGGCAACGGTAAATAATGACGACGCACAGAGGCAAAAGATCGCAGAGGAGTGGAGCAAGGCATATGGAGCGGACATCAAGGCCGAACATATAAACTGTCTTGGGTGCAATTCTGAAAAAAGGTTAGCTTATTGCGGCATGTGCCAAATAAGGGCCTGCTGCATTGAAAAGAGGTATAACAATTGTTCAGATTGCGAGTCCTTTGGCTGTGAAAAGCTGTCCGAAATATTCAAACATGACCCCGGGGCAAGGGAAAGGCTTGAAAAGGCAAGGGGATAACAGGGAAATAATGAAAACATGACATGCTGGTGTCATGTTTTTTTCTTATAATATATTTTATAATATACTGTAAAGGTTTGATAAATTGCCGTGATGATCAGGGAAATTGAAGCAAAGCAACTGCTGATTAGGTGTAAAAGCCCTGAAAGCTGGTTTGGGGTTTATTACAATATGAATATTTACCGGGGTTGTGAGCACGGCTGCATTTACTGTGACTCGCGAAGCCAGTGCTATGGAATTGATAATTTTGATGATGTCACCGTAAAGGTGAATTCCATTGAGCTGCTGCGAAAAGAGCTTTTGGGCAAAAGAAAGGTGGCCACAATAGGAACAGGCGCCATGAGTGACCCCTATACACCGTCTGAAAATATATACGGCTTAACCGGGAAGGCTTTGGAGGTTATTGAAAACTATGGCTTTCCGGTTCATATTGTAACCAAAAGCGACCTGATATTGCGGGATATGGATGTTATTAAATCCATAAGCAGGGTCTTTGCCTCCATTGCCTTTACCATTACAACAGCCGATGACACTCTGGCTTCGGTTATTGAGCCGGGGGCCCCGAGGCCCTCGGCCAGGCTAAAGGCTATGAGGGAGCTGTCGGAGTCAGGCATATACACCGGTGTTTTAATGATGCCAATTTTGCCTTTCATAGAGGACACAGCGGATAATATAGCAATGGTAGTCAAAAAGTCAAATGAAAATGGGGCGAGATTTATTATTCCATGGCTGGGCATGTCGCTGAGGGACAGGCAGAGGGAGTATTATTACAGCAAGCTGGATGAACATTTTCCCGGGTTGCGACGGATATATGAAAGGGAATACTCATCAAGCTATAGCTGTGGTGTCAAAAATGCAGGAGATCTCTCAAAATATCTCTACAGTTTGTGCAATAGTATTGGTTTAGTCTGTGACATGAGAAAGGTGAGAACTTATAATCCGGGCATGGCCGGGTATCAGCTCAGTTTGTTTGACTGATCTGTCAGTGAAGCCGGGGGAGGGGAAGAGGTTTATTGACTAAAGCTGAGTTTTATACAAAAGAGTTAAAAAATCTTAGTGAGTGGGATCTGTATTTAAAACAGAACTCAGGGCTTCCGGGTCCAAGGGCTAACCTTGAGCTGCTTCAGGCGGTTTGTGATCTGGGAACCGAAGAATTGTTTAACAGGTATATTAAATATGATGAAAGTGCGGCCCCTGTCAGCTCGCCGGAGGAGTTTCTGTCAGTGTGCGGGGTTGCTGGCCTTGGAAAGCTTGCTGCAGAAGGTAAGGAGCGCTACTACGCTGTGCTGGGACGGTACGCAGCCGACTCCAGGTGGAGAATACGAGAGGCTGTGGCAATTGCCCTTCAGTATGCCGGGGATAGGGATTGGGACTCTTTATTCAAAAATGTGGAGAGCTGGAAGCAGGGCAATTTACTTGAGCAAAGGGCGCTGATAGCTGCGCTGTGCGAGCCCCGCCTTCTTAAAATCCGGGAAAGGGCCGCCAGGGTTTTGGAAATACTGGACCATGTTACAAAGGGCGTGGAAAGCATTACAGACAGGAAAAGAGATTCTTTTGCAGTGCTTAAAAAGGGGTTGGCATACTGCTGGAGCGTTGCTGCCGTTGAGTATCCGGAAAAAGGGAAAGAACTAATTGAAAAATGGGCGGAAAGCAGTGATAAGGATATAAGGTGGATAATAAGGGAGAACCTCAAAAAGAACAGGCTTATTAAGATGGACAGGCAGTGGGTGGATGAGGTGAAGTATAAGCTTTCAGATAACCACGTATAGGTACTATTTTTCGGTCGGAATTCAGAAGTCGGTAACCCCTTATCTTTTAGCTTGCAACTTGTAAGGAATACCCAATCATTCTTCCATGAAAATACTGACTATCTTTTTATAAACCACAGAGGCCACAGAGATCACAGAGAATTTGCTCTCAGGTATTACTAGCAGTTCTGAAACCAAAGTGGATTTTAGAGAAGTGTACCCTTTTTATAAAAAATCTCTTAAAGCTTTAAAGCAGGGCTTAAAAATCTCTGTGCCCTCTGTGTTCTCTGTGGTTTTAAAAGGACCCTAATTTTCATCCTCATAGGTGGCCGTTTTATGCGGCCCGGTTGTTTGGATTCTGAATTCTGAATTCCGACCGAATTAGAATTTCAGAATGAGAATGTATTCCTATAGTAATGTTACCAGTTCCAGGAGCCGTCCTTGTTCCATCTCACCGGAAGTGGCTTGGCGAGCCCAACCTTTTCAAGGATAAATGTTGTCAGCGGCCTGTATTCCTGCCGGAAGTAACCCTTCTCAACACTGGTCTCATTAGCTGCATAATTCTGAGCCTTAGCCTCTGTCAGGGTCAGTCTGGTCAGCTTTTTCACATCCACCGATGGAGGTTTGGCTATGTCTATATATGAAGGGGCATAGTATATCTTTTTCTGGGCGTCCACATAAACGATGGCATGATCGGGTGCTGAAAGGGGAACAGTGAAGTTTTGCCCCATCAGGACAACCAAAAGTATTAGACCGACTAACACTGCTATTATGTTACTTAATCTCAAAGAAGACTTATCCTCCTTTGCAGGTAATTTTAAGTAACGGGGCCAGGAACATCTTAAATATTAATTTAACCTGACAGCTGTACTGATTTCAATACCTAATTAAAATTTCTTTACTGGGTCGTATAATTCCTTTTCTTTCTTGATACAAAGCGGGATTCCGAAAAGGGTCAGGTTACCCTGTTCTCTTCACCGGCCATTTTGTGAACAGAGAGCCAGTGTTCTTCAGATACAGGCATTACAGAAAGGCGGGGCAGCCGGACAAGCTCCCAGCCTGAAAAACCGGGATCCTGTTTGATCTCATGAAGGGAAACCGGCAGGTTAAGCCTGTAGCGGGGAGCTACCTCCACAACATACAGCTTGTTATTTTCAGGGTCAGGATATGGCGGGGTGACAATTTCCGCCACCCCTGTAATTGATTTCTCCCTGCCGGTGTGGTAAATAAAGGCCAGGTCACCGGGCTGCATATTTTTCAGGTTTCTCTGTGCTGCAAAATTCTTTACCCCTTCCCAGGTATCTCCCCGGCTTTGCTCCAGGTCAAAATAGCTGTATTCCTCCGGTTCTGTTTTTAATAGCCAGAATGCCATGTTATTATCTCCTTTAAAATAGTACGCGTCACTTAGGTTTCCAGTAGGAAAAGCCATTTATTCGGGTCATTTTTGCTGATGTTATCAAGTCTGTGTTATACTGCCATGTTATAATATGGTAGCCCGGTCTGCCACGGTATTTTGCCTTTATTCCCCTTGGGGGTATATAAAAATCTGCTGCATTAAGGAGATAGGTTTTAGTATTGCAGAATCCAGGGTAAAACCTGTTGTTTCTGAATTGTGAAAAGCATGCTAAATGGTAACAACATAGCATTGGCGCTTTTCAGCTTTCCCAGCCTGGCGGCATACGAGGAATATAGAGAGGTTATAAAAACTGATCCCGAGTGCCGGAAGGCCTTTGATCTGGCAGAGAAGAGCAGGTGCATACTGAGCTTTGAGAGAAGCTTCATGCGCCCGGTGTTTTCCTAACAGGTATGGTTTTGGGGTCAGTAGACAGGAGACAGTAGACAGTAGACAGTAGACAAGAGGCCGAATTTCCAGGGTGCTCCTGATATGTTCATTAATATGCTATACTACTGATAGGGATACGGATTATTATATAAAACACAGAGATCGCGAGTTTTAGCCCCAAGGCATAGTATGCAAACTCCTGTCTCCTGTATTCTGTCTCCTGTCTCCTGCCGCCGGTTTATTTGGGGACATTCCTCTGACCCCGGCAGCAATACTCCAAATAGAGGTGTGTCCCCTTTCCTTATATCGGGGTGAGGGACGCTGTAGTCCCGAGGGGCGGCAGCCCCTTTTGAAATAAAGGTCGGGTCGCAGACCCGCTTTATGAGAACTTTTTAAATATAGTCATAAACTCCTCCAGGGACTCCCTTAAATCCTTGTCCTCCCGTAGAGCCTCTTCCATCTGATCGGCCAGGTGGCAGGCTAGAACGGTTGTACCCACCCGGTTGACGGCGGCCTTTATTGCGGCTAACTGGATTACTATGTCACCACAATTGCGGCCCTCCTGGATCATTTTATGTACCCCCCGGACCTGTCCCTCTATCTTTTTTAGCCTGCTGAGCATTTCACCCTGGAAAAATCTTTTATTGGCGCTGGCCTCCCCGGTGCGGTCCTCTCCTGCAATGGCTTCGCAGCCGGGGTTTTGTTGCGCTTGATTGCTTTTTTTCTTCACTTGGTTTTAACCTCCTTTTGGACAACCCTACAATAACATACCAGGTATGGTATGTTATTATTATAGTCCAAAGCGTACATATGTCAACAAATACCCCTTAAAAATGGGGATTGACAATACGATGGGGGGTATGATAGTTTTATACCATATAAACCGCTACGGGTATGGGTATGGTGGTGTAATAAAAGCGCGGCAAATGCACGGGTTTTAAGTGGCATACCATATATACCTATTCGTGGTATTGAATAGCTATTTGGTTAATAACAAAATTATAAAAGAAGACAAGGGGGAAGGTTTATGTCTCCAGAGGAACTGAAGAACATTAAAGCCAACAAGGTGGTTGACGCAAGGGGTACATCGTGTCCCGGTCCCATTCTTGCGGCCAAAAAGGGAATCGTTGACGTAAAGACAGGAGAAATTATGGAGATTCTTGCCACAGACTCCGGCACACAAAAAGATATTCCAGCCTGGGCGAAAAAGATGGGACATGAGTATCTGGGTGTAATTGAGGATGCCGGCACCTTCAAACTTTATGTCAAGAGGATGAAGTAGCATGGCCAAGCGTGCGAAAGAAGACAAGGATTTTTCTCCAAAGATCCTTGTCTTTTCTACACACAACATTTCGGACCCGGGCATTGATCTTGCCGGGAGCTCACACATGCACTACCCGCCCACGGTGATGGTAACCAGTATGCCATGTTCAAGCGGCATTAAGCCCCAGTGGATTTTATACGCCGTGGAAAAGGGTTTTGACGGGGTATTTCTGGCCACCGACGGGGAAGAATGCGCTTACCTTCCGGATTGTGCGGAAAGGACGTCACATATCGCGGCAACCGCCCAGGAAATGCTCAGGCAAAAAGGGTACGAACCCCAGAGGGTGAGAATGTCAGGCATCTGCTCGGTCTGCGCCGAGCCGTTCACAAACCATATGAAGGAATTCTCAGAGCTGCTGAAAAAACTTGGGCCTGCCAGGAAGGGATAGAATATGAACTACGATATTCTTGTTGTAGGTAGTGGAATAGGGGGGATGGAATCCTCCCTGAAACTCGGTGACATGGGTTACAAGGTTCTGCTGGTGGAAAAGAATCCAAGTGTTGGGGGCAAAATGATTTTATTAAGCAAAGTGTTTCCCACCCTTGACTGTGCCAGCTGCATTTCGACGCCCAAGATGGCGGGTACCATCCATCACCCCAATATCGATGTGATGATTTACTCCGAGGTGGAGAAAATCCAAAGGGGCAAGGGCGGCGTGTTTAAGGTCAGTGTCCGTAAGAAACCGACCTTTGTAAAGCCGAGCGCCTGCACCGGCTGCCGGCAGTGTGAAATGAACTGTAACGTCGCTGTTCCCGATGAGTACAATTTCGATCTGGTAGCCCGGCGAGCAGCCCATATCGCATTTCCCCAGGCGGTCCCCAAAAAGGCTGTTATTGAAAGACAGGGCTCTTCCCCATGTTTACATATCTGCCCCGCAGGTGTAAAAGCTCACGGCTACGTTGCCCTCACCAGAACCGGAAAATATGATGAGGCTTTTAACCTTGTTCTCGATGACACGCCTCTGGTCGGAAGTCTGGGGAGAGCATGTTTCGCGCTGTGCGAGGGAGAGTGTACCAGGGGCAGCCTGGAAGGACCTGTTTCCATTAGAACAATTAAACGGTTCCTGGCAGACCGTTATTACCGCAGGTATTCTGAACCGGATCACAAAGCCCCGGAAGAGCTGAACGGCAAAAAAGTGGCCGTTGTCGGCTCCGGTCCGGCGGGCCTCACTGCCGCATTCCACCTTGCTAAAAAAGGGTATAAGGTCAAAATTTTTGAGGCTGCGGCACAGCCCGGCGGAATGATCAGGCTTGGCATACCGTCCTACAGGCTTCCAAAGGATGTTGTGGACAGAGATATTAAAAATGTAACGTCACTGGGGGTCGAGATAGAAACGGGGGTAATGGTGAAAAACCTCGAGGATCTCAAAAACCAGGGCTTTGAGGCCGTTTTTGTCGCCGCTGGCTGTCAGGGGGCTGCCAAAATGGGAGTGCCGGGTGAGGATCTGGCCGGGGTGCTTTACGGTGTGGATTTTTTAAGGAAAGTGAACCTGGGCGAGGCTGCTTCCCTGGGGCAAAGGGTGGCAGTGATTGGCGGCGGCAATGTGGCCATGGATACTGCTCGCTCCGCGCTACGGCTGGGCGCCCGGGAAGTACACGTGTATTGCCTGGAAAAAGAGAACGAAATGCTCGCCACTCCAGAAGAAGTGGAAGGAGCTCTGCATGAGGGCGTTCAAATTCACCATGCTAAAGGTATCCGGATGTTTAAAGGTAAAAATGGTTCCGTAACCGGCCTGGTAATCATAGCTGTAAAATCCATCTTTGATGACAACAAGCGGTTTAATCCCACCTATATTGACGGCACAGAGGAAGAGGCGGCAATAGATAGTGTCATTGTATCAATCGGGCAAAGGGCGGAGCTGAACTTTACCGGCAGCCTCACACAGCTAACGGGCCCTGGCGGCCGTTTGGTAGTGGATCCGGATACCCTTGCCACACAGGTGCCCGGTGTGTTTGCCGGCGGTGACTTGGTGACCGGCCCTTCCCTGATCGTAAAAGCAGCGGGACAGGGCAGGAAAGCCGCTTTCTTTATTGACCGCTACCTGAGGGGGGAATCCCTGGAGGGGGCGGAGTTTGATTACAGGCTGCCGGTTGTGGATAAGGAACAGGTCTTGGCCAGGCAGCAGAGTTATACGACCCTTACCCCTGTTGAAAAGAAGGAGATTGTAAAGGAAAAGCCCGTTGATTTTACCGAAGTTGAACTCCCTCTGACTGAAGAGGAGGTACGGTATAGTGCCGGAAGATGCCTGGACTGCGGGGTATGCTCGCAATGCCAGCAGTGTGTTGCCATCTGTCCGGCAAACGCCATTGACATGGGCATGAAAGAGGAGACGATAGAAGCTGAGGTCAGTTCGGTTATTGTCTCCACCGGCTTCAAGCTTTTCCCTGCGGATGCAAAACCCCAGTATGGGTACGGGAAATATAAGAATGTCATTTCAGGAATGCAGATGGACCGACTCCTCGCCCCCACAAGGCCCTACAATACCATTTTGCGGCCTGGCGACGGCAAGGTGCCGGAAAACATAGCCTTCATCCTCTGCACCGGCTCACGTGACCAGACGGTGAACAACCAGCTGTGCTCCAGGGTATGCTGCATGTACTCTATAAAGCATAACCAGCTCATTATGGGCGCCCTTCCCCTGGCGGACGTGACCGTTTATTATATCGATATTCGGGCCTTTAGCAAGGGATACGAAGAATTTTACCAGCAGGCCAGGGGAATGGGCACTAATTTTGTTAAGGGCAGGGTTTCCCGGATAGAAGAGAAAGAAGACGGCAACCTTATCCTATATTACGAAGACATCGATAACGGCGGAAATCTGAGTAAGGCGGAACACGACATGGTGGTTTTGTCGGTTGGACTCCTCCCCAATACCGAATACATGAACTTGTTTGCCGGGGAGGAATTGGAAGCAGACGACTTCTTATACGTAAAGGAAACAGACGAGGATCTCAACCCGGGGAAAACAAGTATAGATGGTGTTTTCGTGGCGGGAACGGTATCCGGCGCCAAAGATATACCTGATTCCATATTGCACGCGGGCGCGGCTGCGGCCCAGGCGGCAGCTCACGTTGAAAGGACGAGGAAAAGCAAATGAGCAACAGGAGAATAGGCGTTTACATGTGCCACTGCGGCGGAAATATTTCCGACTACGTGGATGTGGAGAGGGTCAGGCAAACTATTGTAAACGAGCCGGGTGTCGTTGTGGCCAAGACGGTAGTGTCCGCGTGTTCCGACGATTCCCAGCAGCAGATGATCCAGGACATCAAGGAGCAAAATCTTGACGGCCTGGTGGTAGCCTCCTGTTCCCCAAAACTGCACACGTTCACTTTCAGGGGTGTGGCCAGGCGGGCGGGGCTGAACCCGTACCAGTATACACAGGTGAATGTGAGGGAGCAGTGTTCCTGGACCCACACGGACGATTACGAAGGGGCGACCCAAAAGGCCCTCCGGCTGATCAGGGCCGGGATTGCCCGGACAGGTTTAACCGAGCCCCTTGAACCCATTAGAATAGATACCGTTCCGCAGGCGCTGGTGGTCGGCGGCGGGATTGCAGGCCTGAGAGCAGCCATAGGGTTGGCTGATATCGGTATATCCGTTTTCCTGGTTGAAAAATCACCGGCTGTGGGCGGAAGAGTCAACCAGCTTGGAGAGATGTACCCTCACAATAAAAACGGCAAGCAACTGATTGCAAAATTGATTAACGAAATGAAAACAAGAAAAAACATCACTCTGTTCACCAATGCGGAACTAATCGAAAAGTCCGGCAGTATAGGCAACTTCAATGTAAAGATTAGGGTAAGCGGCCAGGGCAATAAAATAGATATCATTACCGCCAACGTTGGCTCAATCATCATTGCCACGGGTTTTGACACGTATCAGCCCGGGGAACTTGAGTACGGATACGGCGTGGACGGAGTTGTTACCCTTCCGGAATTCAAGGAGCTGCTTGACAGTTCCAAAGGTGTTCCGACCCGTAACGGGAAAGAGATAAAAGACATCGTTTATATCTACTGTGTAGGCAGCCGGCAGCCGGAGGACCTGGAAAACTCGAACCGTTACTGTTCCCGTTACTGCTGCAATGCGGCGGTTCACTCCTCCAATATGGTTGCCGAAAGGAATCCAAAAACCCACCAGTTTCACCTTTTCAGGGACATAAGGACTTACGGCAAGTATGAATTGCTTTATAGTCAGTCAAGGGAAACAGGCTCCACTTATCTCAGATTTGGTGATGACGATCTTCCTGTAGTTGAAAAGTGCTCCGACGGGAAGGTAAAGATTACTGTTAAAGATTTGCTTACCTTTGGGGAAGAGGTGGAACTCAGGGCCGACGTTGTTGTTCTGGTAGCGGGCATGGTCCCCAAAAAGAACGACGAACTGGTTAGCGCACTGAAACTGCCTGTAGGTAGAGACCGGTTCTACAACGAGATCCACCCGAAGCTGCGTCCCGTGGAAACGGTAGTGGACGGCGTATTTATTTGCGGCACCTGCCAGGGACCGAAAAACTCTTCGGAAACTGTTGCCTCGGCCTTGGCGGCGGTTACCCAAAGCGCGTCTATCCTCAAGAAGGGATATGTCGAGCTCGATCCGCTGATGGCTGTGGTCATCCCGGAACTTTGCCAGTGGTGCGGCGAGTGTGAAAAGATCTGCCCGTACTCGGCAATCGAAAAGAGCGAGGAGCAGGGTAAGGAAGTAGCGAGGATAAACAAGGCCAGCTGCAAGGGCTGCGGAGGATGTGTCCCGGTCTGTCCCAGGGATGCCATTGATCTAAAAGGATACACCGATGCCCAAATCAGGTCAATGATAGACGGGCTGATAAGGAATGGGGACACACCATAAGTGGAATGGGGACACACCTGCTGAAGCCAGGGTATTCCCTGGAGACAGGAATGTCCCCGATCGGGATGGCCTGGTCGGGGGAATGGAGACTCACCAATAAAGGAGATTTCTTGAAATGAATGGCGAGGTAAGAGATTTAAGGGAAGTTATAAGGGATGAAATGCTGATGAGGGACAGGATTATGGAAATCCTTAGAAATGGCCCCAAAACCCTCCCGGAAATTGCGCAAGTCCTCGGGTACCCTTCCTACGAAGTCATGTGCTGGGTCATGGGGATGCGTAAATACGGATATATTTCTGAAGCCGGCGAAGTGACGGATGAAGGTTACCACAGGTATAAGGCGGTAGTAAGGGAGGGGAGCTAATGGCGCTTGTAAATCCCGGTTTCGTTGACGAGGTAAAGAAGACTGAGGAGTTCAATGCTTCCGCCTGCATGAATTGCGGGGTATGCAGCGCGGTATGCCCCCTAGGCATAGATCTTCTCCCCAGAAAGCTGTTTAGGTACGTTTTGCTGGGATTCAAGGATAAGGTTATAACCAACTCCGAAACCATTTACTCCTGCCTCCTTTGCAGGATGTGTGAGGCCAACTGCCCGGCGGGGGTCCATATCTCGGAAAATGTAAGGACTCTCAGGAACTATATTAATAAAAATGTATACAAGATTTAAGGGGAATGGAATTATGCCAATGCCTACCGGAGCAACAATAGGAATACTGTCTGACAACCTCAGGCTGCGAAACTCGGTATTGCCCATCTCTGTGGACAGCGCCACCAGATGGGCAAGAGGGCTGGGTCTCCCCCGGGGCGGTGAAACGGTAATTTACACGGGACTTATGTACCAGCTTATACCCTATATAGCCGCCATGAGCAAGGCCCAGGGAAAGGTTGAGGACTCCCGGCTTGCCGACTTTGTAAATCTGGGAAGGTATGTAAACAGGGTAATCAATATATCGGCCTTCATGGCCATGCCCACCGGGTCCATAAAGGAGTCTTACAACAAAATACTGGCGGATATAGCTCTGCTTTTAAAGCAGGCGGGAGTTGAGTTTGGCTACCTTTACGGGGATGAGCTGTATTCTGGGGCCCTTGTTTATGACCTGGGTGGGGACGAAGTGTTTGAGGAACATGCCCATAAGGTGTACGGCTCGTTTAAGAAAAATAATGTTCGAAATGTAATAACGGTGGACCCCCACACCACCAACATGCTCAGGTCGGTGTATCCCAGAATAATTAAGGACTTTGACCTTAACGTAAAAAGCTACATGGAGGTCCTCTTTGAAAAGAATATTGATCCTGTCAGGAATATCGGCGGTGAGGTGGTTATACACGATTCCTGTGTGTACGCCCGCTATGAGAACATGCTCAATGAGCAGAGAGCACTGCTGGCAAAGGCAGGGGTAACTATAAAGGAACCCCGTGATACAGGGAAATTTACCCTCTGCTGTGGTGGCCCCGCCGAATCTCTTTTCCCCAAAAAGGCTGTTCAGTATGCAGTAAAAAGGGTGGAACAGATTATAAAGGCAGGCTCCCGCTGTGTTACCCTTTGTCCCATTTGTTATGTCAATCTCCAAAAGGCTGCCGGGACCGGCCTTATGGTCGAAGACATTTCCAGCCATTTTGTGAAGGCGTATTTACCGTAGTAATAGCTTATACTGAAATTCTTCTTTCAGAATTAGTTTTAATGGGAGGGACGGGTTTTGAAAAAAACTATTATAGTATTTAGCGGAGATCTCGACAAGGTTCTGGCCGCCTTTGTCATTGCAAACGGAGCGGCGGCAATGGGTGACGATGTGGTAATGTTTTTTACCTTCTGGGGGCTTAACGCCCTCCGCAGGCCTGAAAGTGTTAGTGTAAAGAAAAGCTTTTTACAGGCCATGTTCGGCAAGATGATGCCCAGGGGCGCCGATAAACTGGGACTTTCTAAGATGAACTTTGGCGGGATGGGCTCAAAAATGATGAAAATAGTCATGAAGCAGGCAAGGGTGGACTCTCTGCCGGATATGATAAAAACAGCCCAGGAACAGGGCATAAAAATGGTGGCCTGCACCATGTCGATGGACGTTATGGGCATAGCCAGAGAGGAGCTCATTGACGGCGTTGACTTTGCCGGCGTGGCCACTTATCTTGGAGAGGCCGACGAGGCAAATGTGAATCTGTTTATATAGCGATAAAAAGGCGGTCAGCGGATAAAGCATATGTCAATGAAAACACCTTCTGGACAGATTAGTCCGAAGGTGCTTTTTTAATCAGGACAACTTGAATCTATAGGAATAAGAACATTTATTACTGCTTTAACGGGGAAAAACTATATTAGTCTAAGATAAATTTTTAGTCTTTAGGTTAATGCCAATGTTTTATTTGGTGTATAACATATAAATGTATTTAGTTTGTCATGCATTTTTTTAAAGCAATTCCCTGTATTTTTACTTTATTACGTTGGTAAATAGGTAATGTGTAGTAATAATATAGAAATAATGACAAAAATTAACTTTACTTTGAAAATGATTAATTGTATTATGGTTTTTACATAAACTAAAAACTTTTACCAAAAGGGGAGGTGGTTATAAAAGTTTATTAAATTTTCTAAAATTTAATATGAAAAATTATAACAAAGAGTTTTTGCTTTAAATTCCTTTAAAATCCTTCAAATTGCCATTTTTCTATTTTACTATATTGAGGAGAAGCATAACGATGCGTGACTTTCTTTTTTACTTGATGCAGGGCATCCCTGAAATGACCGGGGTTGCCGCCTTTTGCCTGGCTCTGGCCGGGGTCCTTAACTGGAGGAAAGCAATAGGCATTGGGATATTAATGGCATTGGTCATATATATAATTCGCAGTTTTCAAATCAGCTTCGGAATTCATTCAGCAATAGGAATAATTACACTTGGGTTGATATTGGTTAAGACAACTGGTATGAGTTTTTCAAGGGGATTTATTCTGAGTGCCTGTGGCTTTTTTGCCATAGCGGTTTTGGAGTATGCTTGCACGCAAGTAATATTTAATGTATTTGCACTTGATAAAGAGGTCGCAAAAAACACTTTTATATGGAAAATAATTGGACTGCCCCAGGCTGTTTTGATGATTGCACTGGCTCTTGCGGTGAGCAAAATAAGAGCTAAGGACAGTGATCCGAAGGATGGGTTACCTCAGATTTAGTACAACCATTGCCGGTTTTTTAACTAAGAAAACAAATGGTTCAAGAGAGACAGAACTGATTCTTTCGTATGCTGTTGAAGTACTGGTTATAAATCTTGCCAATGTATTGGCTACCCTGATCCTTGGCTTTGTGCTGGGAGTATTCACGGAAACAATTGTCTGCCTGGTAACAGTGGCTTTCTTCAGGCATACTGCAGGGGGAGCCCATAGCAATTCACCCTGGCGGTGTGCCGTGGTAACTGTTGCAGTGTTTCCCTTTATGGCTCTTTTGGGGTCGCAAATGGTTAAATATATGAACTATGATCACATTAACATGTTTTGTTTGGGATCATTGTTGTTAGGGTTTATGATTATCAGTTTGCTGGCACCGGTAGGCTCTGCAGCTGCCCCTATAAAATCCAAGAAAAGAAAATACATTCTTAAAGTGCTGGCTTTATGTGTGCTGCTTGCAATTGCAGTTACCCAATATAAATTGACATATTCTTCTTTGGACAATGCGGCTATAATAAAAGTCTGTTTAACCCTTGGGGTACTGTGGGAGTGTTTCTTGTTAAGCGCGATTGGGCACAAGTCACTTGACTTCATTGATAGGGTTTTTAACTGAATAGGAGGTGAAGGAAAGTGGGTAGATTGCGGTCCAGACTTTTTCTGCTGGCTGTCAGTGCGCTGACCTTGTTTGCCAGCGTGGTATCGGCATCGGCCTGTGCTGTGTCGCAATACCAGACTGAAGTGCCTGAAATGCTTAGGAAGTAAAGGAGGGGCGGGGTTAATTCCCGCTCCTTTGTAAATTAAGGGAGGGCAGGGTCATTTGAAGGACCCGGATATTAAGATAAAGTTAGAAAAAGAATACCATGAGCTGTTAAAGCTAACCCATTATTATGGTGTTTTTCTGTTGGTCCTGGGATTTATTTTAAATAATCCATCGTCCGGTGGTATTTATCCGGCCACTGAATTAAGGGTTTTTCTGGCTAGTGTTTTTATGGGTTTAGCCATAATAAGCTTTTATTCTTCAAAAATATCCGGTAAAAGCTATGTTTCCGGTGGATACCTTAAAATAAATTTAATATATATATCTTTTCTTCTTTCCATTACAGCAGTAATAATATTTTACACAAACGATAGCAGTAATTATATATGGGCCACCCTTTTGCTTCCCGTTCTGTTTGCCGCCTCATCCATGGGAAAAAAAGCCGGTGTTGTAATGGCTGTTATTTGTTCCGGAATAATTCTGGCAAATCAAATATTAGTTCGCCCTGGGGAACCTTTACTATTATTGTTGGAATCAAACCTTGTTTTTATATCCATCCTTTTTGTGGAAGGATGGTTTATTGGGAATGTAATTGAGCTGGACAGGAGATATCGAAATCAATTAAAGGAAAACATATCGGTAATGGAGGATGAAATAGCCAGGAGAAAGATCGTAGAAGAGGAATTAAGGAAATTAACCAGGGCGGTGGAGCAAAGCCCAAGCATAGTAATAATTACTGACTCAAACGGAAAAATTGAGTATGCCAACAATAAGTTTAACAGGGTGGCAGGCTATACCGATGGTGAGGTTTTAAAAAAAACGGTGTTTGATATTATTGTTGATGATAATGGAAGTTTCGGGAAAGCGTGGGAAAGGGTAAGCAAGGGCTTCGAATGGAAGGGAGAGCTTAGGAATAAAAAGAAGAATAATGAAGTCTACTGGGATCATGTTATTTTGCTTCCCTTTAAAAATAGCGATGATATCATTACCCATGTTTTGAAGGTGTCAGAAGATATAACCGAGCGCAAACAAATGGAACTGGAAATGCTTCGCCTGGAACGCCTCCACCTGGTGGGGGAAATGGCTGCCGCCATCGGCCATGAAGTCAGGAACCCCATGACCACGGTAAGGGGATTTCTTCAGCTGCTGGGTGATAAACCGGAATATTACAACTACAAAAACTATTTTGACCTGATGATAGAAGAGCTGGACAGGGCCAACTCCATTATCACCGAGTTTTTATCACTGGCCAAAAACAAGCCGGTTTCACTGGTACCCAGGAGCATAGGTGAAATCGTGGGAATCTTATTGCCGCTTATAAACGCCGAAGCGATAAGGTGCAATAAAAACCTGACTGTAGATATACAGGAAACCTCGCAGGTGCTGGTGGATGAAAAAGAAATAAGGCAGCTGCTTTTGAATCTTGTGCGTAACGGACTGGAGGCTATGGATCAAAAAGGCGGGGGAAATCTTTCCATAAGTGTATTTGAAGAGGGTGGGGCTACAGTTTTAGCCGTTGGAGACCAGGGGCCAGGAATAGAGAAGGAAGTACTGGATAAAATAGGCACCCCATTTTTTACCACTAAAAATGACGGAACCGGTTTGGGATTGGCCACGTGTTACAGCATAGCGGAGAGAAATATGGCGATGATCAAAATAGAGACTAGTGAAAAAGGGACAACTTTTATAGTTACCTTTGAAGGAAAAGTGTAAAGACAGCGGAGTACTTCATTCCAACTGCCTTTGCAATTTTGCTTTCCATACAATCACCTCGTTAATTATTTTATGGTGATACTAATGATATATTATCCAGAACATTGGTGAAGAAGGCCTTTTCCAGTGCGGCGATTTCTCTGGCTGTTTCCGCGGCCCTCGGGAAAAGGTCAGGATTGGTCTCGCTGATTTCTTTCAGCACCATGGCCAATTCGGTCCATTTTTCAGCGATGGTGCTCATTCTTGAAACGGCTTTAATGTTTTTTAGAGATGGCAGGTGCTCTTCTGCCTCTTTCAAAAAATTTAGATATAAAATTCTAAAGTTGGAGCCCCCGGTGCCCCGCCTCTCGATTACCTGGTAGGCAAACCTGGCGCACCAGCTCCAGTCGGGTAAGCTGCCCCAGGAGGCCAGGTCCCGGCTGAATGATTCCATGGACTGCAGTCCCAGGCGGGGGTGGTTGGGGCTCAGCATGGCCCGGGCTTTTTTTGCCAGGGACCTGCTAATGGCAGGAGTCAGGTCGCCCAGGGGGAAATAGGGGATCTCCCGCCAGTTGTTTCGCACCTGGAAGGGAAGAGCCTTCGACTTCATGGCTCTGGCCAGAGAATCCAGGGAGGTCCGCTGCAGCCCCTCCCTCTCGGTGTCGGACAGAAGCGCCTCACCGCTTTCAGGGTCGTAGCCGGCCAGAAGCACCACATGTCCGCTGAAGTGGCTGCTGGTCTGGTAATAGTCAAGGTAATACAGGTCGGTCAGCATTATTACCGGCACATCCCGGTCAATCCACTCCTTTAAGGCCTCCCAGGGGAAAGTATCTCCCTGCCTCCATTCAAAGTCCAGTCCTATATTCTCAAAAAAAAGCTTTTCCATAAATGGGCTCCTGCCGTTAAAAGCCCTGCTGGGGGACTGATCACTTTTAACAAAATAAAAGTCGGGACCTTCACCCAGCCCGAAGCACATTGACTCGCTAAGCCCGTGGCCGTGGTAGCCAGCTGCGTTGGCCAGGGCGGTGGACCCGCAGTGAAAGCCTGTTTTATGCTGAAAGCCTTTAATAATTTTCATTGCATATACCTCCGGATGTCTCTGATTCAAGTTTATCACAGTTTCCCGAAGGGTGGGAATTGGGAATTAGGAATTAGGAATTAGGGGAATAGGGATTAGGGATTGAGGGTTGGGGATTAGTGATGGGATTAGGGGGTGTTTGGGAGAAATGCAGTATTGAATTTTTAAACACCAATTCCTAATTCCGGACCCGTGAATAAGCCCAATATAATTAATAAAAAATCCGCCTCCGGTGTAATCACACCATGGGCGGTTGAATGAAAAATTTTATATCTATTCTTCCGAGGAGGTAAGCCGCTGGCCCCAGTAGTCCAGAAGATCGTTTAAAACGCTGGCCATATGCTC
Source organism: Bacillota bacterium (assembly GCA_049323755.1). Lineage (GTDB taxonomy): Bacteria > Bacillota > Desulfotomaculia > Desulfotomaculales > Desulfocucumaceae > BRHc4a. The sequence goes on along the minus strand of JBMOPE010000025.1, from coordinate 27,081 downwards.
CTGAATTCGGAGTTTGGCCTCCCCGGGATTGCGGTCCTTAAGAGCCTCGTACATGGCCCTGTGTTCCTTTACCATAATGGGGGCCCTCAGGGTAAGAAAGCCTAAGCTTGATTTTGGGAAGCCGTTCCACAGGCGGACTATCATTTTAAATAGTCGCGGAGACTTGGCTGCCATATATATGGTTTCATGGAAGATGGTATTGTACTTGGGCAGCTCATTTAGATTGTCCTTTGCCAGGCATTCTTCCATTCTGGCGCACAGGACCTCAAGCTGGCTAAGCTCCTCATCTGTAAGGTTGTTGGCCGCCAGCGCGCAGGCCTCTCCCTCCAAGAGGCTTCTCAAAAAGTATATTTCCCTGAGGTCATCCAGTGAAAAGGAGGAAACGGTGAATCCCTTGTAGTTGTGGTAGATGACCAGGCTTTCGGCCTCCAGGCGGAGAAGGGCCTCCCGGATATGTACCCGGTCAACTCCCATCCCGGCTGCCAGCTCATCTATAAGCAGGCGCTGGTCGGGCTCCAGTACACCGGTAAGTATTGAGTCCCTGAGTTTTTCGTAAACCTGTTCCTGGACCGAGGAATACATCCCGTTATTCTGCACGGGCTTCTGAGGAGTAACGAAATGCCCGCTGTATTTTATTATCATTTCTTTCAAGGGTATTACCTCCTCCTGCTTTTATCTGGGATCTCTTGCCGGAAGGTCCCGGCCTGTGGTTAGAGCTTTTTTATTTATGTCAGCTGTTCCGGCCGGAGCCCTTTCCAGTACCGCATCTTCCAATGAGGGCCAGGAGACAAGTTCTGTTACGCTGTTAAGAGCTCCCAGCGCTACTATATTGGAAACCACTTCCCTGCCTATGTCCCGCCTGGCGGTAAGTATAACCGGGAGCTTTACAACCTTCGCCTTCGTTGGGGGAATTGTGGGGACCAGCAGTGAGTCCACAATGACAACAGTATTCTCTTGGGCTTCCGGGATATACTTGTCACAGGCCTCCTGGGTAAGTGCCAGAAGTATGTCGGGCCTCTCCACATGAGGATAGTCTACCGGGCTGCTTCCTATAATGACCTCGGCCCTGGAGGCTCCCCCACGGGCCTCGGGCCCGTATGCCTGGGTTTGTGCCACATGATAGCCGTCCTTTAGGGCTGCTGACGCTAATATTATTCCGGCCAGTATGAGCCCCTGTCCTCCTGATCCGGTAAGTTGAATTTGTACAGGGTCCGGCCACTTCCGGCTTTTTTTATTGCTTGCGGGCACGCTTGATCACCTCCAGGTACTCCGCTGTGAACTCCGGGGCGTCGTGCTGGTGAAGGAGACCTATGGCGAACTGGCCTTCCTTCAGAGTTGCCGTGCCTGCCCTTATTTTGTCTATCCACACCGAATTTTCCTTTTGCCAGCGCACCATGTCGGTAGGTGTCGCCAGAGAATTGCGCCTTCCGTAGGAGGTAGGGCAGTGGGTTACTGCTTCAATAAGTGAAAAGCCTTTGTTTTTTGAGCCCTCAACTATCAGTTTGGTAAGAAGCTGGTTATGATAGGTGGTGGCCCTGCCAACGTATGAAGCGCCGGCCGCCTCGGCAAGGCGGCAGATGTCAAAAGACTGCTCTATCATTCCGTAGGGAGCGGTAGTAGCTTTTTTATTCCTGGGTGTAAGTGGTGAAAACTGCCCCCCGGTCATTCCGTAAATGTGGTTGTTGAATATGATGGCAGTGATGTCAATATTTCGGCGGCAGGCGTGTATTAGGTGGTTTCCGCCTATGGATGAGGCGTCCCCGTCGCCCATTATTACAAAAACCTTAAGCTCAGGATTGGCGAATTTTATACCGGTGGCAAAAGGGAGAGCTCTGCCATGGGTGGTGTGAACGGTGTCAAAGTCCAGGTATCCGGCCGCCCTTGAGGAGCACCCTATGCCTGATACAATTACCACCTCTTCACGGGAAAAGTTCAGTTTTTCCAGTGCCACTGCAAAGTCACGGAGCACTATTCCGTTGCCGCAGCCCGGGCACCAGATATGTGGGAGCATTTCCTGACGGAAATACCGTGTAACATCGAAGGGCATCTAGAATCCCTCCTTCAGGGCCAACAGAATTTCGCGGGGGTTAAAAAGCTCCCCGTCTACACGGGACAGTGACCGGACTTTTATCCGGCCGGCAGCAGCCCTCTGCACCTCAAAAACCACCTGTCCCAGGTTCATTTCCGGCACAAGTATGGGAATACCCCGGGAAGCAGCGGCTTCAACTGCCTTTTCCGGGAAAGGCCAGAGGGTGGTGGGCCTTATCATGCCTACCTTCAGACCTTCCTCCCTGGCAGCCTTTAGTGCGCTTGCCGAGGACCGGGCAGAGCATCCATAGGCAAAAATGGCTATCTCGGCGTCCGTCATCTGAATTTCTTCCCAGTGTATTATATCATCCCTGTTGGATTCTACCTTACCAACGAGCCTTCTGATTAACCGGTCGGTTAAAGCCGGGCTGTTTGAGGGATGTCCAACCTCATCGTGGATAAGGCCGGTGAAGTTGCAGCGGTATCCCATCCCGAAGTCTGCAATGGGGGGAATCTCGCTTACGGTTCCTCCAAAGGGCCGGTAGTCCTCGCGACCCCCTTGGGGCCGGGGCCTTTCAACAAGTTTAAGCTTGCGGGGGTCGGGCAGTCTGACACCTTCCCGGAGGTGCGCGATAACTTCATCCATAAGAAGTATTACCGGGGTTCTGTATTTTTCTGCCAGGTTGACTGCCTTTACCGTCAGTGAATAGGTTTCCTGAACAGACCATGGGCACAGGGCTATTACCGGGTGATCTCCATGGGTTCCCCATCTTGCCTGCATTACGTCACCCTGGGAGGGGGCGGTGGGGCGGCCTGTACTGGGGCCTCCGCGCTGGACGTTTACTATCAGGCAGGGTACCTCCGTCATGCAGGCGTAGCCGAGATTTTCCTGCATAAGAGAAAAACCGGGTCCGCTGGTGGCCGTCATCGATTTAAGACCGGCCAGGGATGCCCCTATTATTGCTGCAATACTGGCTATTTCATCTTCCATTTGAATAAATTTTCCACCCAGCGCCGGCATTTTCCGGGCCATCCACTCAGCGATTTCTGTTGATGGCGTTATGGGGTAGCCGGCGAAAAAACGGACTCCGGCGTCTACCGCACCCTGGGCGCAGGCCTCATTACCCTGCATCAGGCGTACTTCTATTGGTTTACGCATCCTTAATCACCCTTATTGCATAATCGGGGCAAGTCTCCTCGCAAAGTCCGCATCCAATGCACTCTTCAGGCCGGTCAACACGTATTTTCCCGAGTTCATCCAAAGAAAGGATCCCTTTGGGGCATACTGTAACACATAGATTGCATCCCTTGCACCACTTCGGGTTAACATCCAGGTGGCTTCTGTGACCGGAATCTTTTTGAACCGGGGTCACATCTCTACCTCCTTATCGAACATTATTTCTCCATAATTAAATTTTTGTGTTCAATTTAACGATGGGCAGCATATATAGCCAATTTATTAACAGTATGAATTACTAATTATAATATTACTTATATATCGGTTTTGCAATTAACTTGTTAAGCCAATTATCTGTCTAAAAGCTAAAATTGGTATTAACAAGCTAAAAAGGAAAAAGATGAACGCTGTTTGTGAATAGTAAGCAGACAGCCACGGATTATGCTGACTAAAAGCTTTGCAAGAAGTATAATAAAGACGAGGGTGACTTCAGGGAGGATATTCTCTAAAAAATACAAGGCCGGTGATGATTATAGATGTAAATGTTTCTTTGTGGGTGGCCTTTACTGCAGGTGTACTTTCCTTTTTTTCTCCCTGTGTAATACCATTGCTGCCTGTATACATATCGCAATTGGCGGCAGGCCTTTCCAAGCCCGAACAAACCGGGAAGCTTAGTATGAGTGTTTTCATTCGGCTTTTAATTTTTGTTGCGGGCTTTACAGTGGTATTCGTCATTCTGGGGGGGGCTGCGGGTGCGGCGGGAAGGTTTCTTACCCGGAATATGGATGTTTTGCTCAAGGTAGGAGGTTTATTCGTTATCTTTATGGGTCTAAGTATGGCGGGAATACTAAGGGTATCTGCGCTTGCAAGGCATTGGGTGCCCTTGAAAGCCACCAGTCAAAGGAACTGGCCGGGGGCATTTTTTCTCGGGGCTGTGTTTGCTCTTGGCTGGACGCCGTGCGTAGGTCCGGTCCTTGCCTCAATATTGACTTTGGCGGCGGTATCGTCTTCTTCTGTTCAGGGAGCCCTGTTGCTGTCAGTATATTCACTGGGAATGGCTGTGCCTTTTCTGGCCGTTTCCCTTGTATTGGACCGTATTCCCCGCCTTCAATACACGCTGTCGAAATACTCCGGCGCAAGTCTGAAGATGTCCGGCTATTTGTTGATTTTGCTTGGAATTCTGATGTTTTTCAATAAGCTCGGCTTGTTTTCGGCATACCTTTATTTTTAGAAGCAGGAGGCGCAATAATGAGTGCAAGAAAGGTAATAGCCGGTATTTTGGCCATTGCAGCAGTTTTTACTGCGGCATACTTTTACTTTTGGGATGACAGTGCCGGTAATTTAATGGGAAAAGAGAAGATTTCCGCCTCTCCGGCTCCGGACTTTACCCTTGTGGATCTGAACGGAAAAGAAGTGCGGCTGAGCGATTTCAGGGGAAAAAAGGTTCTTGTTAATTTCTGGGCCACCTGGTGCACCCCTTGCCGGCAGGAGATGCCACTTTTGCAGGAATTTCATGAAAAGGCCGGGGGAAAGGACTGGCAGGTGCTGACAGTAAACATAACCAGCACCGAAAAAAGTGTTGCCGTTGTACAGCAATATGTCAGCGCAAATAATTACACCTTTCCGGTCCTGCTGGATCAAAAAGGGGCCATTGCTGCTCTTTACAGCATTAGAGGTATTCCTGCCAGCTTTATCTTAAATGAAAAGGGAGAGGTTGTAAAAACAAAGGTCGGCCCCTTTACTGAAAGTGAAATGAATGAACTGGAAAAGTTGAAATAGTTATACAGCAAGCGATATATATGGGCTTGGGGGTATGAGTTAGTGAAAGAGTTTGAAGTCAGGAAAATTTTTTTTATATCAGCGTGGTCCGCACTTTTTTCAGTGGTTGCTGTTGTTATATGGATAGTGAGTATGATAGTTTTTCAGGCGCCTGAGGGGACCCCGGAGGAGCAGTTGGTGTTCCTGTATAACAGGGGATTAATGGCCGGGGTCCCGTTTTTAAATGCCTTTATACTAAGCGTCCTTCAGTTGCCCGTTTTTGCTGGAGTGTTTATTCTCATCAGGCCGGTGGCCCCGGTGGCGGCACTTGCAGGCAGCCTGGCTGGATTGGTTTATGTGACCTACAGCTCTCTGGCCTACTGGCTGCAGTATGTAATGGTAATACGCTTTCCCGAATTGTATGTGAATGCTGCTGATGCTTTGTTGAAAAATTCAATTGAGCAGCATTATTTTCTGGTGGGTTCTTTTATGCAGCACACATTTATATACGCCGCAGACCAACTGGGTTACCTGATGCTTGCCCTGGCGTCACTGATTTTGGGTAAAGCCCTGCTCTACCTTGACCGCGCAGCCGGTGCGGCCCTTATAGTAAGCGGTGTTTTGGGGGCAGGGGGCGCGGCGGGCTACCTGACGGCAGTACCCTGGCTGGAGTTTGGCAACATTCTGTCCGGGGCTGCATATTTGTTATATCTGGCTTTTGTATGCCGTTTATTTTGGGGTATACGCCAAGTGAACTAATTTTTATTTTTATTGTCTGCCGACAGGTTCTTAAGTATAGATGACCATAAAAGGGTGGCAAGTCTTAGATATCTTATTCCCCCGTTAAGCAGTCCTCCCGGGCGGCTGGCCTTCTCCTTCTCGCTGCGCCAGTCTTTGGTTCCAAACCTGTAATACATCTCTATTCTATCCTGGTCTCTCATTAACGGCACCTCCTCTTAAACAATGGGGATTAGCTCCCTGCCTGGATAAATACCCTTATCGCGGCTGCCTGCCTGCATATCCCTAATGACTCCGCACAGTGTTTTGATACCTTCCCTTATTGACCCGGGCTGTGCGTATGTAAAATTTAGCCTCAGCTTGTTTGCCCCTTCCCCGTTGGGGAAAAATACCGGGCCGGCCACAAAGGAAACCTTTCTTTTAACCGCTTCCTGAAGCAGTCCCACCGCTGACAGGCCTTCAGGCAGTGATGCCCATATGTAGAAGCCCCCATCCGGCCTGTTCCAGGAAACTCCCCGGGGGGCGAACTCATCCAGGGCACCCAGCATAGTATCCCTTTTTATAATGTAGTTCTTTTTCACTTTTGCCAGGTGTTTTTCAAAAAGCCCTCTCCGTATATACAAATCTGTCATCCTTTGCATAAGGTTGTTTGTATGCAGGTCGGAGAGCTGCTTGGCTGCTGAAACCAGCCTTGCAAGGTCGGGTGGGACCGCCATCCAGCCCAGTCTCAGCCCAGGGCAAAGAATCTTTGACAGAGTACTGAGGTAAATAACTACACCGCTGGTGTCCATAGACGCCAGGGGTGGGGGAGGCGGGCTCCCGTAATACATCAGTCCGTAGGCGTCGTCTTCCAGTATCGGTATATGGTGCCTTGTTGCTAAATCCACCAGCTGTTTTCGCCTTGGTACGCTCATTGTCACTCCGGTGGGGTTCTGGAATGTGGGGATGGTATATATCAGCTTGGGCCTTACCCTGGAAAGAACCCTTTCCAGCCTTTCGATAATCATTCCCTCACCGTCCACGGGTATACCTATAAGCTTTACCCCGTATGCCCTGAATACGTCTATAGCTCCTAAAAAGGCAGGCTGCTCTGTTATAACTGCGTCACCGGGCTCCAAAAGAAGTCTTCCGATCAAGTCAATGCCCTGCTGGGACCCGTTTAGCACAATTATATTTTCCGGGGATGTGTGAAGACCCCTCATTTTCATAAGCGAGACAAGGCTCTGTCTAAAGGACTTCACACCCTGGGGGCAGTTGTGCTGCAGTATTGTCTCATCGGCTGACAATATTTCCTTGCAGATAGCTCCAAAATCTTTGCCCGGATATAATACGGGGTCGGCTATGCCTGAGTCCATAAGTATCAAGTCTCTCTGGCGCAATAGCTCCGACATGGCAATGCTATAGGGGTTTAACATGCTCTCGCCCTGTCCGCTGAGAATTTCGGTCCAGCAAAACATTTCGGCACTGTCCCCGCACTGCTTACCTGCTACCTCCGTGCCCCTGCCTACATGGGAAGAAACGTATCCTCCCGCCTCCAGCTCGCTGTATGCGTTTACCACGGTGCTCCTGTTAACTTCAAGCAGAGCAGCCATTTTTCGCTCAGCGGGAAGGCGGGTGCCTGTTTTAAGCACCCCCGAGTTAATTCTGTCAATTATCTGGCTGGATATTTGAAGATAAAGGGGTACCTTGCTTTGGCGGTCCAATTCTATATTTATATGCACTGGAAGCCCTCCAATTTATAATTATGCCATCCATTAAAGGTATTATAAGATATAATTAATATAATAAAAACATCCAATTGCTCAAATAGAGATCATCCAATTCCCAATTCCTAATTCCCAATTCCGGACCCACGAAAAATGCTTGATACTGCCGCTGGAACAGCGGCAGCGCCTGCAAGGCGCAAATTTCTGTGATCTATGTCATTGTTAATTTTATAAACAAAAAGTATACTGAAACAAAAACGGGGGGACATATAATGGATTGGGAGCGGGAAGCCCTTGAAAGGCTTGGAAGGGTGCCCTTTTTTATACGTGGAATGGTAAAAAAGCAGGTGGAGGAATATTCCTTAGACATGGGACGGAAATCTGTATCCAGCCGGGATGTCACCGAAGCCCGCAGGGCCCTTATGGGGGATACCGGGCAGAGCGACAATAATAAATCTCGTAAGAGGGAAGGTGCCCTTACCAATAAAGAAATTGAATTCATAGAAAAAGTGGTTGAAAAAGGTGTAGAAATAGACGGGCTTAAAACACGTTTCAGGGAGATAAAGGCATGCGGCGGGGCATCAGGCTGTCCAAACGCTCTTATCGACGGAAGGGCCTTATCCCTCGAATTGGCCGGAATATTGGATGGCTCAGGGCTGGAGAGTTATATTTCAGGAAGGGTTAAAGGGCCTGCACTATTTCACCATAAATTCAGGGTGGCTGTTTCCGGCTGCCCCAATGCCTGTTCGCAGCCTCAGATAGCCGATTTCGGAGTAATCGGGCAGTCCCGCCCCGCCAGGGGAGAAGGCCCGTGCACCGAATGCGGGGGGTGTGTAAGCACATGCCGGGAAGGGGCGGTAATAATCACCGGGGAAGGGCCGGAATTTGATTACGGCCGGTGCCTTAGCTGCGGCGGCTGCATAAGGGCCTGCCCCTCGGGCGCAATAGCGGAAGAGTGGTCGGGATACCGCCTTCTGGCCGGAGGCAAGCTGGGCCGTCACCCTCGCCTGGCCGAAGTTGTGCTGGAGGCCGCAAATAAAGAACAGCTCGTCCGGGTGTTCGAGAGGGCAATTAGGCTGTACATGGAAAAGGGCCGCGATGGCGAGCGCTTTGCCAACATGGTGGAGAGGCTGGGGATCGAGAGGGTAAGGGAAATAATAACAGAAGGAATTGGGAATTAGGAATTGGGGATTGGGAATTCGCAAAGAGGAGTTCGATTCGGGCGTATCCTATACTGATAGAAATTAAAAATTGGTGGTTGGTATTGTATAAATAAATGCGGAAATTAAATTCTATAACCAATTCCTAATTCCCAATTCCCAATTCCCAATTCCCAATTCCGTACCCGTAAATTATGCTTGTTTTTCCGCTTTCACCTGAAGCATTATGACCGCTGAGAGGATGAGAGCGCACCCTGTAATCTGCATGAAGGTGAGAACCTCACCCAGCAGGATGAATGATAGTATTCCCGCCAGCACCGGCTCCATGGTGCTGGTTATGCCGGCCACAACCGGGGAAAGATATTTCAGGCCCTTAAAGAAGAAGCCGAAGGGAAGTATTGTGGCGAATACGGCTATATATACAAAGAACAGCCAGTCTCCGTAGGTGCCGTATGATGAAAATGTTATCCAGGGTGGGTTGTATAGGGCCCACACTGCTCCCCCTACCCCCATTCCCCAGGTGAGGAGCGTCCAGGGGGAGTATTTTTCCAGCCCGTATTTTCCGTATACGGTATAAAAGGCGAAGGAAATGGCGGATGCCAGTCCGCTTATAAGACCAGGGACGGTTACCGCCATGCCGGACCCGGTGGTCCCCTTAACCATTAAAAAACCCCCCAATATAGCCCCAACCAGGGCCAGGAGCTTTACGGCGCTTGCTTTTTCCTTTCCTGCCAAAAGGCCATACAGGAGAATAAATACCGGGGCAAGGTATTCAAGAAAAACCGCGGTGGCGACATTTGTCTGGCTGATGGTGAAGTAGTATGTAAACTGTACTATGGCAACCCCGAATATACCTAAAATGATCATGTACGGAATGTCACTGCGATTTATCCTTAGAAGACTTCTGTTGAATATAAGAAGATATGCCGTCAATAAAACAAAAGAAAGAATGAGCCTTACCTGCACCAGGTCGAAGGGGCTGACCTGGCGGTTGAAAAGATATTTGGCGGCGGTTGCCGAGAGACCCCACATGATATCCGCCATAAGTATGAATAAAAAGCCTTTCAGATGCCCTGATAAGATCATTGCTGTTATGCCTTTCTTTTCCCGGTAATATTATGGTGATGGTGACTGTTTGCAATAATATTAATTTACTGCAGGAGGCTGCGTTTCCTTTAAACTTTTTGAAAATAATTTTAAGGCATATGCTCTGGCGGCTGTAGAATTCAACCCACACAAGCTATATTATGTTTTAACGGCCTGCTGTTGCAGGAAAAGGCAGTGCCATAGCGAAATGGCATTATAATACATTTTTAAGGATGTGGGTAAGTGCTGAAAGCAGTTTTGTTTGACCTTGACGGGACTCTGTTACAAGTAAACACCGGGGAGTTTATGGCTGAGTATCTTAAAGAAATTTCTGCCACGGTGGCGCCTGTAATTGACCCGGCACGATTTACACTGGCGCTGATGGCCAGTTCATCGGCCATGATTGCCAACAGGGGCCCCGGGGCAACAAATTCTGAAGTTTTCTGGGCTGATTTTAACAGCCGCTTGAAGGACTGTATCGGTAAGGTAAAGCCCCTGGTAGAGGAATTCTATGAGAAAAGGTTCAAAACGCTGTCCAGGGTTGCCAGGCCGGTTATATATTCCAGGCAGGCGGTTCAGTCAGCAGTCGGCAGGGGCCTGCGCATAGCACTGGCCACACAGCCAGTATTTCCCCTTTCCGCTATTCGGGAGCGCATGTCCTGGGCAGGAGTTGAAGACCTGCCTTGGGACTTTATTGGCAATTACGAGGAAATGCATTTTTGCAAGCCCAGCCAGGACTACTACAGGGAGATTGCGGGCCGCCTGGGGCTAAAGCCCGAAGAGTGCATCATGGTGGGAAATGATGTGGAGGAAGACCTGGTAGCTGCCTCTATTGGAATGAAAACAGCACTGGTAACGGATTACATAATTAATGCAAATGACAGGGAGTACAACGTGGACTGGTCCGGAACCCTGGCCGGCCTTGCCGGGTGGTTTGGCTCACCTGAATTCCCTTCTCTAATAAAATGATAAGGCCTGAAAAATAAATTTATACAGGGCAGTTGTCATGAGAATGAAATTTCGGGCCCTTTTAAAGCCACAGAGAACACAGAGGACACAGAGGTTTTTTAACCCTGCCTGAATGCAAGAAGAGTTTTGTTATATCAAATATAGACGGCTAATAGAGGGTTTCAATTGTTGGCCTTTTGCTTAAGAGTAGTGCCTGTGAGCCAATCTCTGTGATCTCTGTGTCCTCTGTGGCTCTTAAAAATAAGACATTCAGCGTTTTCAGGCAGAAGAGAGAAAGAAGTATGTCATTTTTACCAACCTAAAAGCACAGACATGCAAAGCTTCTGTCTCCTGACTCCTGTCTCCTGTATTCTGACCTGAATTCGTACTCTTAAGCAAAGTTTAGCATCTTAAGCCCCGATTCTTTTTCAAACTCCTTAAAGGCGCCGGTGCCGGTAAGCTCGAGAATTATTACCTCGGCTACAAGATAAACCTCCGACAGCTCTCTTACGCAGCCCATTAGAGCCTGGTCGCCCTTGCCGAATACCCCGTGCAGGTGAAGGGCAGGGTCGCCATCCCTATCCCGGAACAGGGTGCCCATACCCACAACTTCTCTTCCATCATCAAATTTTCTCCACATGGGGACAGGCGGCAGAACACATTCTTCCGGCCCTACAACAAAGGAGGCATCTTTTAGGGCGCCAATTACATACAATATCCCCGCTTCAATCTTTTCTTCCGCGGCAAGCTTTTTAAGCTCCTCAATAAGGTTGTCCCCGTGCTCAACCCGGGCCACAAACGCCCGGCCGACACTTCCCTTTTGGTATTTCACTTTTTAAACCTCCGAATAACAGAATAATAGTAAAAGAGTCTTCTTAAAGTATATCATAAAGCATCTCCGCCATAATTGCCGGATATTTTTTTTTCTCCGGGAGACACTGTTTTAAGCAGATGAATTGAAGCGGGGGTTTTTTATGATTAAAATAAAGGACAATGTTTACTGGGTGGGGGTAAGGGACTGGGAGCTAAAGAAGTTTCACGGGGACGAGCTGTCCACCCACCGGGGCTCCTCATATAACTCCTACCTCATAAAGGATAAGAAAGTTGCCCTGGTGGACACTGTATGGACACCCTTTCACGAGGGTTTTGTGAAGGATCTTGAACAGGAAATAGGCCTCAAAAATATCGGCCTTATTGTGGTCAACCACACCGAGCAGGATCATGCGGGGAGCCTGTCCTACCTCATGGAAAAAATACCGGACACGCCTATATTCTGCACAAAAAACGGGGCTATGATGATAAAAAAGCATTTCCACAGGGACTGGAATGTAAATATTGTTAAAACCGGGGACAGTGTCGAGATTGGGGACAGCAGGCTGGTCTTTGTGGAAATGGCCATGCTTCACTGGCCTGACAACATGGCCACCTTTGTTTCCGGGGCCAATGTGCTGCTTTCAAACGACGCCTTCGGGCAGCACTATGCCGCCCCGCACATGTTTAACGACCTGGTGGACCAGGGGGAGCTGTACCAGGAGGCCATGAAGTATTTTGCCAATATTTTAACCCCCTACAGCAGGCAGGTTAAAGGAAAGATAAAAGAAGTGCTTGAGATGAATCTAAGCATTGAGATGATAGCCCCCAGCCACGGAGTAATATGGAGAGAGAACCCCCTTCAGATAGTACATAAATACGAGGAGTGGGCCAGTGACTACAATGAGGGAACAGTGGCCGTTTTGTTTGACTCCATGTGGGGGGCCACCAAAAAAATGGCCCTTTCCATAGCCCGGGGAATTGAGCGCAGGGGTGTGGGTGCCAGGGTAATTAATGTGGCCAGGCGGGATAAAAGCGACATAATTACCGAGGTATTCAGGTCAAAAGGTGTTATAGTGGGGAGCTCCACAATTAACAGGGGGGTTTTAAGCTCCACCGCCGCAATACTGGAAATGATAAAAGGGCTGCAGTTCAAGAAAAAGATAGGGGCCGCCTTCGGGTCCTACGGCTGGAGCGGCGAGTCGGTAAGAGACATAGAAGAAAAGCTCAAAAATGCAGGAATAGAAATCGTCCTTGACGGCATTAAAATGCAGTACGACCCTGAGCCGGGGGACCTAAAATCCTGTGAGGCCTTCGGAGAGGCCTTTGCAGAAAAGGTGTGATTAGGGCTGCTGGTGATCCGGCACCAGTGACAGCCCATTAGCCTCGACCAGCTTTCGAAGAGCTGCATAGGCTGCCTCATCCACCTGGTATTCATTTCCCTCCAGCAAAATGGTGGGGCAGCCGTCTCCGGCAACAAAAATTATTTACAAAATACTACAAAGTTAAATATTTCCGTTTCAGGAATCTAAAAGCTTCGCATAAGTGGAGCTTTCTTTTTTTTGTAGGTATATGACGTAATTTTAAAGAATAAGATCTAAATGGACAAATTATGTTGAACTGTTAATTGAAGGAAGATGGTGTATATTGACGTATTAGATTATTTACTGTCGCTTTCTAGCGCCTCAGATTTTCAAAGGAGGGTCCTTCTAATGGCCAAAAGACTTTTAAGCATTATTCTCACCGTTGTGCTGCTGGTTTCAATGTGCCCGCCGCTATTGGCGGCTCCGGTCGAAACAAACTATGCCCTGGGCAAGCCCTATACCGTATCAACAGCCTCCCAGGCCAGCTTTGGCAATGCGGGCACCATTGTTACCGACGGCAACAAGTACTCTACCTCATACATAACAGACAATGGCGCAGGGGGTGGCGCTCCCGTTTCCCTCACCGTAGACCTGAAAAGCACCTACACTCTGCATGAGATAAGGGTGTGGCACTACTGGGCCGACGGAAGGACCTTCCACAACACCAAAACCGAGGTTTCCGAGGATGGCACAAGCTGGACCACCGTCTCCGATTCGGTATATTCCGGAGAGTACAAGGAAAGCGAGCAGGGAAGGCTCATCACCTTTAACCCCACAAAAGCCCGCTACATAAGGGACTGGGCAGGCGGATCCGATAAAGACAGTGAAAGCCGCTGGGTGGAGATCCAGGCCTTCGGCCCTCCCCAGACCGGCCAGGATGCAAAGCAAAACCTCCCACTCAAGGACTCCCTGGAGAGCACAGCCAACATCACCGGGCTCTCACCGGGAACAGTAACCCTGACCCAGGATAAAAAGGGCGGCAAATACGCCGTCCAGCTTAATGCCGGTGACAGCACCGTCTCAGACTGGGTCTACTGCAATCTTACCAGTTCAGATCCCTTTGAAATATCCCAGTACAACCAGGTAAAGCTCTGGGTAAAGCCCCAGGCCGGGGCAAAGTGGGTGGAGTTCTATACCAGGGACGTCACCGGCAGTACAGACTGCCTTATTAAAAGCGACCAGGACGGAGACGGCAAATTCCGTGTCGGGTCTGACCTTATCAGCGGCAAGTGGAACCAGGTCACCCTGGACCTCACCAAAACCTCCAGCCCTTCCCTGGTACAGGCCCAAAACCTGTGGGTCCGCTTCAATGACACCTCCACCTGGAGCTTTGACGAGATCACCTCGGTGTACTCACCGGCCTTTAAGCTGGACCTGTCCAAGATGGTAAACTCAAAAACCCAGCTGGTAAACGGCGAGCTTCAGTTCAAGCCGGGCACCGGTGCCAACACCTACGACACTACCCCCACGGTGCTGACAACACAGAGGCAATCCAATTTTGACCTGACCCACAGCAGCCAGGCGGATTTTCAGGGGGCTAAAAATGGTGTGGTGGCCAGTGAAAGCGGATCGTTGGAGTTGCAGAAAAGAAGCAGCTACTCTGATACTGCAACTACTACTACAGAATTTGAAAAAGGGACTCATGCCAGTACCCAGGCTGTTAATGACTCCATTCAATTGGCAGGAAGCAGTGTGGATTTATATACCAAATTGCTATTGCACGGTGATGGGACAAATGGTTCCACAGCTTTTATTGATAGTTCAGGAACAAACAAAACCGTGTCTGTGGGTGCTGGATCTCCGGTAACTTCTACAGCACAGAGTAAATTCGGCGGTTCTTCAATTTATATTCCATCGGGTTCGCGGGTAGATATTTCTAACAGTGCTGACTTTGATTTTGGTAGTGGAAATTTCACAGTTGATTGGTGGGAATATAGAACCTCTCTAACAGATGGCGGAGTTGCTATTAATAGAGGAGAAAATATTAACTATACCCCCTGGATGTTTGGATACTGCTATAGTGGAAATGTATATGCCTACCTTTCTTCTACTGGAACAAGTTGGGATGCAACAATAAATATGGGTGCAGTAACTCTTAACACATGGACTCACTGGGCTGTCGTTCGTAGCGGTAATAATATTTACACATTTAAAAATGGTCAACTAACTAGTACCACTTCCTATACAGCAACTATACCAACTGTATCAAGCAATTTATCTTTAGGTAAGTATTGGTCAACAACTGTATTTAATGGCTACGTAGATGAACTTCGTATTTCAAAAGGAAGTGATCGTTGGACATCTACTTTCACAGCTCCATCATCTCCATATGGCGCATCATCCGACATAACAGATCGGACCAAAGCAATAAGTGGAGGAGATTACTCGACAGCAGTAAAAGGTAACGCCTTTGATAATATTTGGGATGGTAGCGGTGCGTGGTGTTCATCTCAATTTGATACAGCAGTAAATGGTAACGCCTATATAGGGCAAGACTGGGGGAACGGAAACAACAAGACAATAAAGAGAATTAAATTTCAACAAGGGCCTGGTGTTAATAATTGCGTTTCCAGTATAAAAATACAAACAACATCAGATGGGAGTACCTGGACCAATTTACAGACTTCTAGTGTAACTCAGGATGGTTCTCAACAAGAAATAATAATAAATAATCCGATTACAGCAAGGGGAATAAGGCTCCTTGCTAATTCGGGGGTTGCTTCAGGCAATGTCTGGAAAGTTGATGAAATCGAGATGTATGAGGGAACCGTCGGATACAGCACCTCCGGCACATACACCCATACTATACATGACCTCAGCGGCGCAGGGACGGCAAACAATTTAACCATTGACTATAACAAAATTACTCCACCTAATACCACACTTGAAGTGGAGGTTGCCACTTCTTCGGACGGCGGTTCGACATGGAGCAGTTGGGCTGAAAAGAACAAAGGTGACATAATAGTACCTAACGGCACTAATCTTAGCAATTGCCGTGTACAGTGGCGGGCACACCTTTCCACCACAGATACGTCGATCACTCCCAGCCTTGATTACGTTACCATAAGCAATTCCAATAGCGATTATTCAAATATCCTCACCTCCACCGCCGACTTTAACGGTGAGAGGAATAGAACAGAGGCGGTCAGTGACTCGGTTAAACTGGCAAAAATATCGTCAAGACCGGTGCTCCATTTTGATGGCGTAAATGATTATTCATCCGTGCCAGACCATTCAGGTTTAAATTTCGGTATAGGAAATTTTACAATTGAGGGCAATGTTAAGCTAAGTCAACTCAATAAGAACCATACATTAATATCAAAGGGCAGGGCTGGATATGGCGTTACCTATTATCCAGTTTATGATTTTAGAATTAATTCATCAAATAAGTTAAATTTACACATTGAAGGAACATCAAGTACCTATTCTGTAGATGCAACAGGAAATACAGTTTTGTCCCCTGATACTTCTTATCATGTTGCTTGTGTAAGAAATGGGAGTAATGTATATGTATATTTAAACGGCGTTCAAGATGGGGCTGGCATAAACAATAATATTGCAAATTTAAATAATTCATATTCACTATACATGGGAGCTGTTGATATTAACGGTACGCTGGGTAGCTTTTTAAAAGGCATGTTTTCAGAGGCGCGCATATGGAATGTAGCACGGACCCAGGCGGAAATCCAAGCAAATATTGGTGTGGATATTAACCCGGCAACACCAGGACTTGTTGCTTGCTGGAAAATGGACGAAGGCACTGGTACCATAATAAATGACAGTACCGCCAATAATCATGATGGTACTATATACGGAGCAACCTGGACCACTGATGATCCATATACCAAATTGCTTTTGCACTGTGATGGAACAGATGGCTCAACAACGTTCCCCGATTCCGGAACTGGTAAGACAGTCACCGCAAATGGTGACGTAAAGGTGAAAACTGTAGAGAGTAAATTTGGTGGGGCCAGTGCTTATTTTGATGGGAATGGCGATTATTTGTCATTGACAGATAGCGAAGATTGGAATTTTGGTTCAGGTGATTTCACAGTAGACTTTTGGGCTAAAAGAAATAGAAGTAGTATACAGGAAATGGTTATTGGGCAAGGTAGTGGGGCTAATGCTGAGTCCTCTTTTTGGCTACAATATACTAATTCCAATACTATAAAAGCAGCCGTTTTTTCAGGAGCAACTACTTATTATTATGTTGAATCTACGACAACCTTTGCAGATACTAACTGGCACCACATTGCATTAGTCCGTAATGGCAATGTATTGCTGCTTTTTGTTGACGGAGTAAAGGTTAGCACCAATAGCGTTTCAGAAGTTGCTTTAATTAATTCAACAAAACCGTTAGCAATTGGCAGACATGGAGATTTAAGCGATTATTATTTTAATGGTTATGTAGATGAACTCCGAATTTCAAAAGGTACTGCCCGCTGGATAGACACTTTTACACCTCCTGCATCACAATACAACGTTTGTAACTATCAGACGTTAGGCACCTACACCCACACCCAGGACCTCAGCAGTGCAGGGACGGCAAACAATTTAACCATCAGCTACACAAAAACCACACCTCCAAACACTTCAGTCACCCTGGAGTACACTACCTCCACCGATGGCGGAAACACCTGGATCGCCGAGTGGAAGCCCGTTAGCGATAACGGCGCCGTTATCGTTCCTAACGGCACCAATCTCAGTAACTATTTGATCAAGTGGAAGGCAACCCTTGAAACCAGTGATACATCGGTGACCCCCAGCCTTGACGAGGTTAAAATAGTTAACAACGGAAATTACGTCACCTCAGGCATATATGAATCCCCCGATCTGGACATTTCCTCGGCGGGATCGGCAGATGGCTCCTCCATCAGCTGGAACAAGCAGGACGCCGTTATTGGCGGCTCGGTTGTGGGCTCTGTCCAGGTGGAAACCTGTCTTTCCACGGACAGCGGAAACAACTATAGCCCCTGGCAAATAGCAACCAGCGGCGGGTCTATTCCCGGCATTACACCGGAGACCAATTTAAGCGCCGCCAAACTGAAATACAAAGTTACCATGAATACCAGCGACGTAACCATAACCCCGTACCTTAACGACATAAGCCTTTTTATCAACGTTACCGGAAACAATGACCCCGTGCTTTTGCCCAAGGGCAAAATAAGCGGCATCAGCATAAACTCCTCCTATGTGTCCGCCGCAGGGCCTGTCAGCGCCCTGCCCTCCCAGAGGGTCCATCTGGCCGGGATATCGCCTGCTGTTCTGGGAATGTCCGGTGACGGCAACACCCTGATATATAAAAACCCACAGGATGCGGGGAAACTCTATCTCCTTGACCTGCTTACCGGTGCCAACACCCTTGCAGGCAGCGCCTCACCGTCTGCCATAAAGGTAAACTACAGCGGCTCAAAAGCAGCCTTTAAGGACTCGGGCAACACTCTACATTTGTACGACAGGGCATCAAACGGAGTTACTTCCGTCTCCTCATCGGTGGGAGCCTTCGACATTCAAAACGACGGCACCCTTTTCTACCACAACGGCTCCATCTGCCGCCGCGCGCCGGGAGATTCAACCGGAGCCAACATTTTGAGCCAGTCAGCCAGCTACCTCGCCATGGCAAAAACCGGAAGCCAGGGCTTCTTCAGCAGCGCCGCCGACCTGTATAGCCTTAACAATACCCCGGCAGGCTGGAAATCAAACAAGCTCACCACCGCCGCCAAGAACATAGACGGACTGTGGGCAATTAGTGACGGCAGCCTTGCCTTCTACAAAACCGCCGACGGCTGGTTCTCCTACCAGCTAACCACCAAGTCGGTCAGAAAGCTTGACCTCACCGCCAGCAGCGTGGTCAGGGTCACCGGCGACAACAGGCTGGCAGTTCTGGGCGTAAACAACGAATTCAGCCTTTACGACCCCGACACCGACGCCGTAACCGACATAAGGCCCGCCGACGCCTCCGGCGCGGTATTCGACGTTGACACCACCGGCGGCAGGGTGGCTTACATTGCCGGGTCCAGCCTTGCCACCGCCAGCCAGGGAGTATCCCAAAGGCCCGAGCGCTACCTCATCTCCTTTAATGATGACGGGAACTGGTACACCCGTAAAACAGGCAAGTGGGAAATTGTTAAGAGCGGCTCCGTCCCCACCGTGGACGACCTGTTAAAGAGCGGCATGACCATTGATCAGGTAAACGCCTTAAAATCAGGGGACTTTGAAGACCTTTACAGGGACGGCAGGGAGATATACAGCCTTGACGTAGCCATATACTTTGCCTCAGTGGACCCCTACACCACCCCTTCACTAAAGGGCATTACCGTATTGATGAAGGGCGGCCTCACCGCCGGGGACCTGGCGGAAACCCCCCTGGCCAGCATGCTCCATGCCAAAAAGCAGCAGGACTTCAACGCCTCGGGCTGGCGGCAGATAAAGAGGATATACTCCGTGGAGCTGTACCCCAGGGACGCAGAAACCTATTACTTCATCACCACCGACGGGGCAATCTTTAAGTCCTACAAGAACAGGCAGTGGGTAACTGTTGACCCGGCGCTGTTGGCTGACCCCGACCTTGATAAAAAGTGGATAGACATCACCCAGCAGGGCATGACTGCCTCGGAGCTGAGGGCCATCCCTGAAGCATTCTTAAGCTCGCTCCTTCCGGCGGACACCTTTTCGGTAGTGTACGTGCAGAAGGTTCAGGACGAAACCACCGAGGGCTATACCAGCCAGGTAAGCATAGACTACACCGCCACGGAGTTTGTAAGCGCCAACCTGGTATTAAAGATAACCTTTACCGACGGCACCGTGAAGTCCTACCCAAACCTTACCAAGGCCGAGGTGGAGGACTTTATGAGCTGGCTTTCCAAGCGCCAGTACAACAAGGGGCCCATCTTCAGAAAGGTCGTTACAGGGAGCCCCACCCCGGGGGTCACCCAGGTAAATGACTACATAAACTACTACCTGGTCCAGTTTGTAAGCGTGGAAGAAATGCAGTAGCGCCCTTTCTTAGAGGCCGGATGGAGGTAACCTTTCATGAAAAAGTACAAAACCAGGCTCATTCTGGCGGTGGCTGTATTAATCATAGCCCTGGCCGGAACAGGCCTTGTATACGCAAAAAATTACCGTGCCGAGGTGCAAAAAGCAAAGCAGCTAACCCAAATAACCCGGCTGGACACCGGCACCATCCTGCGCCTCTACAAAGCGGCGGGCGACTGGGACCTGCTTACCAAAAACATAGTGGTATACGAGGGAATTCTCTCCCTGGTGGAGGGGACACCGGCGGAAAAGAAATTCTACCAGCTAATCCCCAATTACGAGGCGAAAGACCTCTACGTGGCCTTTGACTACTTTATGGGCAACAGCCTTCCCGTTAACAGGATCACCGAGGTCCTGGACAAGAGGGCAAAGGGCGAGGACTGGGACATCATACTGGCCCGGTGCGGCATCACCCCGGAGTACAAAAACTACCGGGTTCTGCAGGAAGACGAGATCCGGGGGCTCCTGGCCCAGGGCCTCCTTCCCGAAGACATAGTGAGGGCAGACAGCATTGCCAGGGCCAGGGACCTTACCCTGCAGAACATGCTTAAATTAAAAACCACTGAAAACACCTGGGACGATGTGGTTGCCTCGGTGGGCGCAAAAAAAGAGTCCCGGCGCAATATGAAGCTTTCAGTCCCCCAAATTGGTGAGGTGGACAGCCCCTCTGCCCTCCTTTCGGCTGGCAGCCAAAGGGCCGGGGAAAGCCGGCAGGAGGCCAGGGAAAAGGTTAAGGCCGATCTGGGGCTTACAGATAAACAGATGGAAGTTTACCTCTCCCAGGGGCTTAACCCCTGGGAGGTTAAAAACGCCTACAGGCTTTCCCGTGCCAACGGGGTGGGCGTAGAGGAAATACTGAATAAGAAAAGGTCGGGCCAGAGCTGGGAAGAAATACTGGCGGCCTACCCCAAGAAGTAGGAGGAAAGCGTGATGCTATACAAAAAATCAGCCCGCGCCCTCCCGCTTCTGGCGCTGGCGGCGCTTCTTCTGGCCATGAATGTGCTGATGGCCCTGGCTGAACCCGTTCAGACCGAAATACCCGACAGCACCACAGTATCCAATTTAATGAACGTCCTTAAAGAGGAAAAGCAAAAGGCAGTCTATGACGTTAATTTAAACGCCCCCTTCAGCAAGGAAAAAAGCGGCATAAACGAGGACATAAGCACCGAGACCGGGGAACTGAGCCTCCGCCAGACCCTACTGGACCTCCCTGGCCGGAACGGCATGGACCTGGTGCTGAAAGCCAAGTACCGCAGCCGGGACGCCAAGCTCTTTGATGAGGCCACCCGCAGCGGGGCCATAACCAATACCTACGGCTCCACAGTGGTGGCCCACTATGACGTGTTCGACAAGGACGGGTACTGGCTAAAGCAAATGGGCCTTGTTTACACCACCGATCATCAAACCATCCTGGGTGAGTGGCAAAATGGTGAGGAAAAGTGGGTATTCAACGGCTACCTCACCTACCAGTCCGGAGGCTCTCTTTTTACCTCCGGCAGCATAGCCAACGCCACCCAGGAGCAGAGCA
This sequence comes from Bacillota bacterium, assembly GCA_049323755.1. Taxonomy (GTDB): domain Bacteria; phylum Bacillota; class Desulfotomaculia; order Desulfotomaculales; family Desulfocucumaceae; genus BRHc4a. Next base: position 5,743 of record JBMOPE010000025.1, on the reverse strand, counting down.
AGGCCATAAACGCCCGCTACCTGCTGGGTACAGGCTGGGCCTTTGACATGCCCTTTTTGGATGTGGACGGGGACAGCGTATTTGTCCACCTCCACGACGGCACCACCTACAAGGCCGACTTTAACAGCGGCAGCGGCCTTGAAAAGTACGAGCTAAAGGACCTTCTCTTTGACAAGAACACCAGTTTCGGCTGCGGAACAGAAACCTCGGCCTACCGCCTGCACTTCAAAAACGGGGACGAATTCTTCTTCTCCCCGGACGGCTTTTTAATAGGGCAGAGGGACAAATATCACAACACCATCCGCTATTACTACCAGGAGGTGTCCGGCTTTAAGGTATTGACCAAAATAGAGGACACCGTGGGGCGGGTGGTAAATATAGGCTACAACGACACCGCCACCATCATAAGCTCGGGCAAAAAGAGAGTAACCCTGATGAAGCGGCTCATCCCCGGCCAGACCAACAAGTACTACCTGGCTGGCTTCACTGATCCCGCGGGAAGGGAAACCCGCTACCAGTACACCTTTGACACCGCCAACTTTGACTCCGTGGGCAAAGCCCCTGCGGTTAACACCTATGCCAACCTGGTGGAAATACGCTACCCCACCGGGGCCAAAACCCAATACAGCTACACCCGGGGCCAGAAAAACCTGGGTACCAGCGGCAGCATGGAATACTTCAAGGTAAGTAATCGCCATGACCGGGACGGGGAAAAAATATCAAACCTTCTGGACTACCGCTATTCCAACGAGCCCGACGGCTACCCGGCATATAAGGACTCCTCCCAGCTGCCGGACAATTACCGGTATAACACCAGCGTAAGAAACAGCAAGGGCCTCACCACCCGCTACGTCTTCGACGGGCGGCACCTGCCCATATTCAGGCAGGTGGCCGGGGACAGGGTAATGTCCGAGGCCTACACCTCCTACCACGGCAGGTACAAGCTGCCTGTCCAGGTTAGAGAAAGGCTCTTTAACAGCTCCAAAGACTACCTGGAGAGGGTCAGCTTCTATGACTATGACTCCAGGGGCAACCTCATATCCGAAAACCACCCCACAAAACAGAGCGAGTTTACCTCATCAGAGAGAAAGATACATTACAAATACGACTCCAGGTACAACCTCCTGGTCAGCAAGAGGTACAAAAAGGATAAGGACACCACCGTGGAGGTAAAGTACTCCCTTACCCCCGACGGCAGGGAAGCGGCCTTGATGGAGTCCTTTGCCAACGACACTCTTATGGGACGGGAGAGCTACCGGTATGATGAATTTGGAAATTTAATCTCCACCACGGCAAAGAAAACCGGGGATGAAGATGTAACCATAAACCTTGAGTACAGCCCGGAGTACGGCCATGCCTACCTCACCGCCAAAAGCGCACAGGTTAAGGACGCCGACGGGGGCGAGACCACCGTCACCAGCCGCACCGGCTATGACTTTGCCACCGGCAACATCACAAGCCAGGCAGATGGTAACGGCAATGTCACTCTGTTTAAATACGATCTCCTGGACAGGCTGCTGGAAAGCGCCAACCCCGACGGCACCGTAAAGACCTATGAGTACGACGACACCAAGAACATCGCCCATGTCACCGACGAAAACCAAAACAGGGCTGGCTACTTCTTCGACGGACTGGGCAGGCTTTCAACGGTACAGGAAGAGCAGCAGGGCATTACCCTGGTCAGCCTTAAATACGACGACCAGTACAACGTGCTGCAGGAGACCAACCCCAACGGCAGCTACAAGGAATACACCTACGACCAGGCCGGACGCCTTATCAGTGTGGGGCACCGGGACAGCTCGGGCCAGAGCCTTGCCGAAACAGCGGTGGAATACAACGAGGCGGTAAAAGATCAATCCGGCACACTTCAAAAAATCACCGCCATTAAAAAGACAGGCCCCGGCAAAAATGACCTTATCACCAACTACTACTTCGACCTTCACGACAGGCTGGTAAAGCAGGGCCGCGTCCAGGACGGCGATGAATATTTCGCTCGCTTTACCTATGACTACCTGGGCAGCTGCACCCAAAAGACAGACTTAAAAGGAAACCAAACCAGCTACAGCTACGACGGGCTGGGAAGATTAATCCAGAAAACCAACCCCCTGGGCAACAGCAGGAAATATGAGTACGACTACATGGGAAACCAGGTGGCCGCAATAGACGAGCTTGGCAATATCACCAGGGCCCGGTACGACTCCCTGGGCCGGGTAACCAAAAGGATAGCCCCCTTTGAAATAGGCAGGGAAAGCATATCCAAATACTATTACGACAATGCCGGGAACACCGTCAAAACAATTGACCCCGAGGGCGGCGTAACCCGGTTCCAATACAACCAGAGAAACCTGGTCAGCGTGGTGGAAAAGGAGCTGGGCTCCGGGGAGTCCAACTTTGTCAGGTACTCCTACGACTCCGTGGGCAACAGGACCGGGGTGCACAAAGGCCTTAGCTCCCTTTCGGACACAGCCAGGGCCATTACAAAATACCAGTACGACTCCCTGGGAAGGATAGTCTCCTTTACCGACCCCTCGGGAAAAAGCGAGCTATACAGGTATGACAATAACGGAAACCTTATCACCTCCTTTGACCGCAATGGAAAAAGAGTGAAGTACGCCTATGACGGGCTGGACAGGCTGGTGAAAAAGCAGATAGCCTTTAACGGCCGGCTGGAAACAGTGGAGTACAGCTACGACCTTCTGGGCAACCGCACCCGCATGACAGACACCCGGGGAGCCACCACCTATGAGTATGACAGCCTGAGCCGCCTTACAGGAATACGCCAGGACAACGGCATCAACTTAAACTACGCCTATGACATACTGGACCGCAGGGTGTCCATGACCTTGCAGCAAAACAGGGATGTCCTCATGGACATAGGCTACACCTACAACGAGCTGGGGCTCCTCACCCAGGTGCGGGAGCAGGGCAGGTCCGTACATTATGAGTACGACAAAACAAACCGCCCCGTTGCCTCCATAAACGGCGTCACCGGCATAAAAACCAGCTACCGCTACAACCCCGGCGGGCTATTGGTAAACATGGTAAACCAGAGAGACAGCGAGATACTCTCCAGCTTCCAGTACGAGTACGACCGCAGGGGCAACCAGACCAAAAAGGTGGACCAGGACGGGGTCACCCGCTACTACTATGACTCCATGTCCCGGCTAAAGGCAGCAGTTCTGCCCAACAACCTTACCCAGAGCTATATCTATGACAATTTAGGTAACCTCACAGGATTAGTGGAAATAGGGGAAAGCCACATAAAGGACACCTCCTATACCTACGACCGCAACAGCAGATTGCTGCTCCAGGAGGAAAGACAGGGCGACGAGGTTACCAAAAACATATTTGGCTATGACAACAACGGCAACCAGGTGGAAAAGAGCAGGCTTTTCTACCGGGAGGACAGGCTCGTCTACTCCGAAGAAACCAGCTTCCGCTTCGATGACTTAAACCAGCTCAGGGAAACAGAAACGCCTGACGGAAAGCTTGTCCAGTACAGCTACAGCGGGGACGGCCTGCGCACAGGCAAGGACATAGACGGCGACTACACCGGCTTTACATACGACGGTGGCAATATTATACTGGAGACGGATGGAGAAGGACTGCCAAAGGCTAGAAACTTCTTCGGCTTAAACCTGGTCTCTCGCCACACCGCCGAGGATGTATACTACTACCTCTTCAACGGCCACGGTGACGTTGTTCAATTGACTGACGAGGGTGGGGAGATAGTAAAGGACTATCGCTACGACCCCTTCGGCAAGGAGCTGGAGGACCAGCTCCCGCTAAACTTCGGCAAGCCCACTATGAGCTTGTGGAGGGCGGAGATCGAAAAACTCGACAATCCGTTCCGGTATGCAGGGGAGTATTTGGATCAGGAGACGGGGTTCTATTATCTCAGGGCCAGGTATTATGATCCGGAGATACAGCGGTTTATTTCTGAGGATAGTTATGCTAAGAGTCCCGGGTGGGGGCAGCATGTTTATGCTTATTGTGGGTATGATCCGGTTAATTTGGTGGATCCGAGTGGGCATGACCCGAATTACAATGGGTGGGCTGTACTTGCACAACAACAGGCGGCTTATGATGCGAAGAACAATGATGCAGCTAAAAGGAATGGTTCGAATTATAACGGTTGGGCTTTACTTGGTACTAATAATCAAGGAAGCAGTTCATCTGGGAATTCAGGTATTATTGGTATTGGAGTTGGTTTGCCTCCAGGGATCGGATTAGCTATCTCTATGGCAATTGGTAATATACACAATTATATGGAATCAATGGGATACTATTTTGGAGGGTCGGGAGGATCAGGTGGAGAGCGAATTCCTGGTAGTGTGTCGTTAGCAAGCACTTTAGTTTTTCCGCTTATTGCAAGCAACTTTACATATGAATATGAAGATCCAAATCCTCAAGGAAATATCTATGACCCAGTGTCAATTAGTGTTTTTTCTATTTTCAATTCTATAAGTAATGAAGCAAAATCATGGGCTAATGCCTGGTTAGATTGTCCTTTTACTCCCGGTGGTGCTGTAAAAAGTACTGGAAAAGAAGCAATTAAAGGGGTTAAGGGGTTAACTAAACCTTTAAGGGGTATTGGTGGAAAAGGGTGGAGAGGAGACAAAGTTTGGAAAAACGCTGTAAATAGTGTAAAGAGTGGAGGAACAATTGAAAGTATTAATGGTAACGTTCCTACACAGCAGGAAGCCAAAGATTTGATTATTGAAGCAGGGGGGATAATAGATAGAATTGAAGGACCACATATGGCTCCAAATCCGCATAGTTATCCTCACATTAATTACACAACACCGAATGGAAAAAAGGGAACAATAAGAATCCAAGAATAGCAAAGGTGTGATAAGGTGGGTATTGAAGAGTTTAGAAATCAAGTAACTGTTTTGTTAGGGGATAAAGCCTATGAATTACGAAGTAAGTATATCAAAAAATTTGTTAACACTGAATTAGAACATTACAAAAAATATATTGAAGTATTAAACGAGTATTCTGATGGACTTTGCTACATTGGTTATTTGTGGGATTGCCTAAAGAATCCTATTGTAATAGACTTTCAATATATAGGGGAGAAAGTTGATAAATTAGACAAAGTTTTTGTGTTATGGGATATACACACCAAAGATCGAATTTTTATTGAGAATTATTGGATGTTTGGTAAAGATAGTGTATTAAGTTTAGAGTATAAGGTATTGCTGAATAACTTAAATTATTTACCAGAAGATATTTATATTTTTGATAAAAGCTATGATTGGACGTTAATAATAACTCATGAATATGTTAATGGAAAAAGATGGTGTTTGGGGGTTGGGTTCTAGCGGTACCGGGAACCTAACTTACTTATACCACAAGACTTTTATACGTCGGGAGCTGCATCGGTCTAACATCGTGCGTCAGATGGTAATAACTCTGGCACATAGGTACCTTATGTACTCGGTACCACATAACCCTAATACAATATGCCTCGTAATATTTTTCTTGATTCATCATATTTGGCAATTTCTTTGGGAGTTATAAGGTAATAGAAGTAGAAGTTATCGTACGGTATGCTTATCGAATTATTAATATCCTCCTTACTCCCTTTAGTACAATTAGACAAGGGGACGGCAGACTGTGTGAAAACGCCGCGAAAGATAGGCATATATGGTATAATATAGGTGATTGCGAGGTGTTCGAAATGGGCTATATTAAAGGCGAAGACCGCCAGCAAATCACCCTTTTTCCAGAAAGCATC
>JBMOPE010000024.1:0-4429 GCA_049323755.1 Bacillota bacterium | reverse complement strand
TCCAGCATGTCCATGAATGCTGAGCCCACTATTCCGGTTACGTGATCAACTCCCTCTGCCAGCAGTGTTTCTACTATTGCCTCACTGGGTGTCATTTTGACCTTTGACATCTGCCTAAAACCTCCAAATATTTTTACTAGTTACCCCAGCTTAACCTGCTCAAGGGCATTCTTAATGGATTTAACTATCCTGTCAACTTCCTCTTTGTTGATAATAAGCGGTGGAGCCATTGTGATGACGTTGTTCAGGCCGGGGACGCTCCTTGTCATTTTGCCTATAAGAACGCCCTGCTCGGCCACCTTGCCCACTACCCTGGCCACAAACTGCTCGTTTACAGGAACTTTCGAAACCTTGTCCTCGACAAGCTCTACACCGGCAAAAAGACCTTTCCCGCGCACATCGCCCACAACGGGGAAGCTTTCAAGCTCTTTTAAGCCCTCCAGAAGGTAGCTGCCCATTTTCTCACTGTTTTCGCAAAGCTTCTGGTCCTCTATAATTCTAATATTCTCAAGGGCTGCAGTGCAGGCGGCGGCACTTCCGCCGTAGGTGCTTATATCCCTGAAGTAGGCCATTTTATCACCGGGGTCATTAAGGAACACATTAAAAATTTCCTGTGTGGCCATGGTTACGGACAGCGGCATATAGGAGCTGGCTATCCCCTTGGCGGTGGTAAGCATATCCGGTTTCACACCAAAGTGCTCATGCCCAAACATCTTCCCAGTCCTTCCAAAACCGTTCACAACCTCATCCACTATCAGAAGAACCTCGTACTTACGGCAAATATCCTGAATTATGCTAAAATATTCGCTGACAGGCAATATAATACCTCCGCCTGCGGTGATGGGCTCAAGAATCACCGAGCCAACGGTATCGGGGCCCTCGGCCAGTATTAAATCTTCCAGGGCTCGGGCGCAGGCGATATCACAGGCGGGGTATGTTTTGCCAAGGCTGCACCTGTAGCAGTATACAGGCGGGATACCAAGAAAGCCCGGAACCAGGGGCTCATAGCCCATTTTTCTTTCAGGCTGGCCTGTGGCGCTAAGTGCCGCAAGGGTAGTCCCGTGATAGTCGCGCTCGCGGTATATTATCTTGTACTTGTCCTTATTGGGGTACTTAAGGCGGTTGTACTGCCTCGATATTTTAAAGGCCTTCTCGTTGGCCTCGGAACCGCTGTTGGATATAAAAACCCTCTGTAAATAAGGAAGCATGTCAGTCAGCTTTTTGGCAAAAAGGATGGCCGGCGGATTCCCGGCGCTTCCGGCGTAGTAAGGGAGCTTTTTAAGCTGCTCACAAACAGCCTCCGCAATGGAATCCTGACCGTAGCCCACATTGACGCACCAGACACCACCGGAAACTCCGTCAAGGTACTCACGGCCATGGATATCCTTGACCATACAGCCCTTGCCCTCCACCATGATGGTTGGCGCCTGGGTTTCAAATATTTTGTGGGGTGTAATGTGGTGCCACATGCACTCACGGTCCAGCTTAATCAGTTCTTCGGCGTTTTTAATTTGGTCCGCCATAAATTGCGCCCCTTTCTTTCTTAAACTCAGGAGGTAAAAACCGACCGGATATCAGTTGAGCAACTGGGTAAGAGGAGTATACTCAAGGCCCAGTGAATCAGCGACTCCCTTGTAAGTTAACATTCCGTTATATACATTGACACCCTTAAACAGCGCCTGGTCATTGAGAATGGAGTTTTTGCAGCCCATACCGGCTATTTTCAATACATACGGCAGTGTGGAATTTGTCAGGGCCAGGGTGGAAGTTCTGGCCACCGCCCCCGGCATGTTGGCAACGCTGTAATGGACTACTCCGTGCTTGATATAGACGGGATCTTCATGGGTGGTTATCCTGTCAATGGTTTCCACGCAGCCACCCTGGTCAATGGCCACATCCACGATGACAGATCCCTCTGACATCTGCCTGACCATTTCCTCGGTGACCAGCTTGGGAGCCTTGGCCCCGGGAAGCAAAACTCCCCCTATTAATAAATCAGCCTCTTTGACAGCATTGTAAAGGTTATATTGATTTGACATGACTGTTTTTACCCGGAAGCCGAAAAGGTCATCCAGCATTCTCAAACGCTCGGGGCTTTTTTCCAATATAGTTACATCGGCGCCCATTCCCAGGGCTATCTTGGCCGCGTTGGTCCCAACCACACCGCCGCCAACTATGGCAACCCTTGCAGGGGGAACGCCGGGAACTCCTGAAAGGAGAACTCCCTTGCCGCCGTACCGCTTCGCCAGGAACTGAGCACCTACCTGAACAGACATCCTGCCGGCAATCTCGCTCATAGGGGCCAGCAGGGGCAGAGATTTGTTGGGAAGCTCAACCGTTTCGTATGCAATACCAATAACCTTCTTTTCCAGGAGAGCCTTGGTAAGCTCATACTCCGGGGCAAGGTGGAGATAGGTAAAAAGTATCTGGCCCTCTTTGAAAAGATCATATTCAGGCTTGAGAGGCTCTTTAACTTTTACAATCATGTCTGCGGCGTCAAAAACTTCCTTATTTGTATCAAGTATCTGAGCTCCAGCCGCAATATAGCTCTCATCACTGAAGCCGCTGCCCATCCCTGCCGACTTTTCAATCACTACCCTGTGACCTTCCTGCATCAGGGCCGTTACTCCGGCCGGTGTCAGCGCCACCCTGTTTTCACTGTTCTTAATCTCCCTGGGCACACCAATAATCATTTTAACAAACCTCCGTTTCAGCAATTAGTTAACACGATATCAGGACATCCGTACCAGTTAAAATATTAAAAAATTGGCTGTTGCTTTTTCAACAGCTTTTTTTAACCTTTATTCAATAAGCTATTTAACTTTTTCCACCAGCAGCCTGGTTTCCTCTGCTATCATTCTTTCCTCGTCTGTAGGTATCACCAGAACCCTTACCCTGGAGGGCGGGTCGGATATTTCAGCTTTCTCTCCCTTTACCTGGTTTTTTTGTTCATTTAGCTGAATCCCCATATACCCCAGCCTGGAACATACCCTATGACGAATTTGGGGTGAGTTCTCACCTATGCCAGCTGTAAATACAAGCGCATCGATCCCGCCTATGGCAGGCACCAGGGAGCTTATGCCCCTGGATACACTGTAGGAGAACATGTCAAGGGCCAGCTCTGACCTTCTGTGCCCGCCCAGGGCAGCCTTCTCAACGTCCCTGAAATCACTGGATATCCCGCTAATCCCGAGAACCCCGCTTTTTTTGTTAAGCACCTCCATGACCCCATCCACGCTGATATTCTCTTTTTCGGCCAGGTACTGTATTATTGCCGGGTCAATGTCACCGGACCTGGTCCCCATTATTAAGCCCGCCAGGGGTGTAAAGCCCATGGTGGTATCAATCGATTTTCCCCCGCCGACAGCACAAAGGCTGGCCCCGTTACCCAAATGACATGTTATAATATTAAGGTCTTCCAGCCTGGCGCCAAGCATTTCAGCTGCAGCACCTGCCACATATTGATGTGATATGCCGTGGAAGCCATACTTTCGTATAAGGTGCTTATCGCACATATCGTATGGAATGGCGTATTTATAGGCGAATTCGGGCATGGTCTGGTGAAAGGCGGTATCAAGGACCGCAACCTGCACAGCACCGGGCATCATCTTTACACATGCCTTTATGCCTGCAATGTTTGGAGGATTGTGCAGCGGGGCAAGGCGGCTGCACTCCTCCAGCAAACTTATAACTTCATCATTTATAACAACAGGTTTATTAAAGTAATTTCCTCCGTGCACAACCCTGTGCCCTACGGCCTTTATCTCACTGGCTTCGCTTATCACACCGTATTCCCAGCCTGTAAGAATGCGAAGAATTGCTTCCAGCGCGTCACCATGACCTGGTATTTCCTTTTGGAGTATATATTCTTCCCGCCCCTCAGCACTGTGCAATATTTTTGAGCCGGGAGAACCGATACGTTCTGCCAGCCCCTTTGCCAGCACACTGTTTTCTTTCATATTAAACAGCTTGTATTTTACAGTGGAGCTGCCGCAATTCAACACCAGGACCTTCAAAAATAAAAGCACTTCCTTAACTTTTTGATTATATTCTATGGTTGTCCGGTTGTAATGACGTACGTACCAGTTGCGTTAAAATTAGTATAGTTTATTATATTATTTTAGTCAACCAGAAAATAATAAACGCCCGGCGGGCGTTGCCGCTGGAACAGCGGCATTGTTAATGCATCATTTATGGGTCCGGAATTGGGAATTGGGAATTAGGAATTGGTTTGGGCATTTCCCGGCCCTTTTTTCTTTTCTATAGTACGAAGCATTGCCTATTGTATCTGTAAAGGAGAAGCCCCCAATCGGGGCTGTTGACAAAGTGGTTGGCATTCTGAATTCCAACCACTTTGTTTAAAATTTGTTAAAGCACTATCCAAGGAAGAATTTTTACGGGTTACAAGCAACCTGTTTTTTTGCTATGC
>JBMOPE010000023.1:0-50469 GCA_049323755.1 Bacillota bacterium | reverse complement strand
TCCAGCATGTCCATGAATGCTGAGCCCACTATTCCGGTTACGTGATCAACTCCCTCTGCCAGCAGTGTTTCTACTATTGCCTCACTGGGTGTCATTTTGACCTTTGACATCTGCCTAAAACCTCCAATCATTTATACTTGGACGCTACTTTAACTTTTCAACGGCATTTTTGATGGCTGCAACTATTTGGTCAATCTGCTCTTTGGTTACCACAAAGGCCGGAGCCAGGTTAATAATGTTGTTTCCGTTTGGAATGCTCCTGTTGGTCTTCCCTACAATAACCCCCTGGGCAGCCACATCGGCAACCACCTTGCCAATAACCTGCTCGCTTACCGGGGCCTTCGAGTCCTTGTCCTCCACCAGCTCAATACCCGCAAAGAGCCCCCGGCCCCGGATGTCTCCCACCATGGGGTGGCTATAAAGCTGTTCCCGCAGGCTGTCCAGCAGGTATTTACCCATTTCGGCACTTCTCCGGCACATGTTCTGCTCTTTAACGATCCTCAGGCTCTCCAGCCCTGCGGCACAGGCAGCGGCATTACCTCCATAAGTACTGATGTGTCTGAAATATTTCATTTTGTCTGCCGGGTCGTTAAGAAACGCTTCAAATATTTCCTTTCTGGCCATAGTAACCGAAAGAGGCATGTACGAGTTGGCGATGCCCTTGGCTGTAGTAATCATGTCGGGGTTGATATCCCAGTGCTGGTGGCCGAACATCTTGCCGGTCCTTCCGAATCCGTTGACAACCTCGTCCATTATAAGAAGGACCTCGTACTTGCGGCAGGCTTCCTGGATAATGTCGTAGTACCCGTCGGGTGGGATAATAATTCCACCGCCGGCGGTTATGGGCTCAAGTATGACTGCGGCCACAGTGTCCGGCCCTTCAGTGAGTATCAACTTTTCAAAGGCCCTGGCACACTCAAGGTCACAGCCGGGATATGTTTTATTAAATTCACAGCGGTAGCAGTAAGCTGCCGGAATTCCCAAAAAACCGGGAACAAGAGGCTCATAGCCCATTCTTCTTTCAGGCTGTCCGGTGGCGCTTAAAGCCGCCAGTGTGGTGCCGTGATAATCACGCTGGCGGTAAATAATCTTATGTTTGTCTTTATCCGGGTATTTAAGGCGAAAGTACTGCCTGCTTATCTTGAAAGCTGCTTCATTGGCTTCAGAGCCGCTGTTTGAGAAAAAAACCTTTTGCAGTTCGGGCAGCAGGGAGGTAAGTTTTTCGGCCAGCAATATAGCAGGGATATTACCGCCTGTCATGGCATAATAAGGCATTTCCATCATCTGCCTGTAGACTGCGTCCGCTATGGAATTCTGGGCGTAGCCAAGGTTTACGCACCACACGCCACCTGAAACGGCGTCCAGAAATTCCCTGCCCCTAATATCCTTAAAAATACAGCCCTTCGCCTCTACAACAATCATGGGGTCCTGATTATCAAAAATACTGTGCTGTATAATGTGGTGCCACACATGCTCCCGGTCCAGTTTAACAAGATCTTCGTTACCGTCCCTGTCGACCACCCATATAACCTCCCTTATCCCATTTCATATTTCCAGTCTCAAATTATGCTTGTGAAGTTAATCACAGGCCCTGGCATTAATGCCCTGAAACCCTCTGGTAATATAGTTATCCTTTTCTTCTGGCAAGCTTAATACGGAACGAGTACATGTCCGAGCGAAAAACACCTCTTAGAAATTCCACCGGGCTGCCCTCCGGGTCGCAGGTGATTCTCTCAAAAACCAGAACACTGGCGGAATCGGGTATTTCCAGCAGGCTGCACTCTTCTTTCGCTGGCGGGGTGCTGCTTATTATCTGCTCGGCCTCCCAAAGCTTTATACCCAGCGACAGCTCCAAAAGGTCATATAAAACAGCCGTGTTCAAATCAAATTTTGCCAGCTGCAGTCCTATTTCCACCGGGTAGTACTGCTTTTCAATCGCTATTGGCACATTGTCGGCATACCTGAGCCTCTCAATGACATAGAATTCCTCGATACCCAGGGCGTCTGCTATCTCACGCGGTGAATTTTCCCGTCCGTGATGCAAAAGCCTGGTAAACGGCTTCATGCCCATTTCCTGGATGATTTCGTTGTAGGTGCTTAAATTGCCCAGCCACTCCTCTACAGGCCGGTGGGATATAAAGGTGCCCTTGCCGTGTATTTTTTCCAGAACTCCCTCCCGAACCAGGTCCGATATAGCTTTCCTGACTGTAGATCTGCTTACGTTGAACCTGTCCATGAGTTCCCGCTCGCTGGGAATCCTGTCATTAAGCTCCCCCTGCAGTATCTCTCTTCTGAGCATGTCCTTAAGTTGTACGTGCAGCGGCAGCGGGCTGCTGATATTTAATTCCACGATAAACTCCTCACAACATCATAACGTTATAACGTACGTACCAGTTTGTTAATTGATTATATAAAAATTGTCGTCTGGCTGTCAATAAAAATATAGATTAACAAGTCTTTTCTGACTGTTGAAATATTTCCCACTTTCCGGCAATATTATTGAATGCCGGCCTTATGCATTTACTCAGGGAGTGATTGGTACAAGTCCATCATGACTTAGATAACAATCAGAATTAATCAGCAAGAACTAAAGTTAGTGTAATCAAAGATTAAGGCAGAGGCCTCAGCCTCTGCCGTTCTTCATAACATTATCAAATTATTTTTCTGTATCTTCATAGTCTATTACAAGCAGCTGCCGGCTGGCTATATCACCGAAATCCTCCTTCAGCCATTTCATCAGGGATATAGTCAGTATTATCATTATGAACAGAATTGGAACACTTGTTAATACAGAGGATAGCTGCACAACCTTCAGACCGCCTACAAGCATCAGCGCAACCGCTACAAAGAACAGCATGCCTGCCCACCAGAACCTTGACCATTTGGGAGGCTCTTCTGCATCTTTAATCTTATTGCAGCCAATCATAGCCATGGTGTATGCGTTCGAGTCAAAGCTGGTAGCCTGGAAAATAATCATGAGCATAAGGAATACAGGAATTATCAAAATACTAAGGGGCAGCGTATTAAGCAAGCTGACAACTATGGCCGGTCCACCTTGTTCTTTCAATATTTGAGCCATTTGTATTCCCTGATTAAGGGTCATATCAACCACATATGATCCAAAGGTAAGGTAGAAAACTGAACATCCAGCAGTACCCGCCAGCAGCATAGTCAGGATAACCTGCTTTATAGTTCGTCCTTTAGATATCCTGGTAACAAAAAGGCCGATGTAAATTGCCCATGCTGCCCACCAGGCCCAGTAGAAAACAGTCCAGTCCTGTGGAAACCCTGATTTTCCAATGGGATCGGTATACAAATTCATGCGGAAAAAGTTATTTAACATATTTCCAATATTTTCGGTATACAGCGAAAGCATGAAAAATGTTGGCCCTGCCAATAAGACAAAAACTACAAGCGCCATGATACCTCGTGCGCAAAACTCTGACAATTTGGCTATCCCGCTGTAAAGGCCCTTATATGCGCTGTATCCAAAAACGGCAGTTATAGCTGTTGTTAAAGCAATTTTTAGCATCAACGTATCTTCAATATTTAAATAGTCTGCCGTAATTGCGGAATACATCGGTATGTTTACTCCCAGAGCCGTTCCCACGCCCCCCACCAGGCCGACTATTACAAAAATGTCGATAGCTTTACCCAGCCAGCCATCAACTGATTTTCCCAAAACGCCGCGGCAGGCATAGCTGGGATATAAATACGGTTTCTTTCTTACATGATAGATATATGAGAAAGCAATGGCCGGAAGCGCAAAAAGTGCCCACGGTGTTAAGCCCCAGTGAAAAATGCCGTATGCCAGTGAAAAACCGGCAGCCTCCGCAGAAAAGGGCTCCAAACCAAAAGGAGGGGCCTGAAGGTAATATATGGGCTCCAAAGAGGCCCAGTACACAATTGAAGAGCCTACGCCACCAAAAAATATCATTGATACCCAGGTAAAATAAGAAAAATCAGGCTTATCAGTGCTATTGCCCAGTTTTATGTTACCATAGCTGCTAAAAGCCAGCCAGAACAGGAAACCAAGAGCTGCAAAGCATATACTTAACCATAGCCAGTCAAGGCTGTAGGTGATTGCATGCATCATTTTATTGATAATTTCCTGTGCCCCTTTTTGATATATGACCATAGGGGTGTAAAATATCAAGCATACAATTACGCTGCCCCAGAAAACAACGGGATTAATTTTTGCAATACTGGTCTTAAGTCCATTGTTCACATTTTTACCTCCTTAAGTCTTTTCGGAATAATTAAGTTGTCCTATGTTTATTGACTAACCAGCTCCTTTCCTTTTCTTATGGCGCATCGCAGCTAACTCCCCAGATACCGCTTCATATATGCCCGCAAATTTTTATCCAATTCGGGATCAATCAGTGAATCTGCTGAATTGTTCAGAATTTCCTTATACCTTCTGTTAGCCCTGACCACGACATCTTCAGCGCCGCCTTCCTTCCAATCTTCGTATGAGTCCCAGTTTGCAACCGCCGGCTGCCATCTTTCCCTACAGCGGTCAAATGTGTTGGAATGCTCCAAATATGACCCTGTATGAGCAATTTCCTGAATTAATTCTACAGATTCCCTTTCATCCGAAGTGTCTATGCCTTCCTGAATGCGAATTACCCTGCTTAAGATTTCCTCATCAATTACAAACTTTTCATAGGATGTGGTCATAATGGAATCCAATACACCCAGGCTCTCATTAATGATATTGACGCCTGACAGCGCCAGCATAAAAATGTTTTGCATAGTCTCATAGCCGGCCTGGCAGTCAACAACCTTCGAGTCAGTTAAGCCGGCCATTGACCTTGTGGGAAGGTTATAAAGCTCTATAGCCATTTGTATACACGCAATATTCATAAGATTTGCTTCCGGCGAACCGGTAATATAATTACCCTTTTTCATATTCGCCACAGACGAAGCGGGAGAATACACAACAGGGTTGCCGGGATTAATAAGCTGTGTCAGTACAATACCTGCCAGTATCTCGGCATTCTGCAATATGGTAGTCCCAAACAGGCTTATAGGCCCGGTTACTCCGGCTATTATGCATGGCAGTATAAAGACCGGCTGGCCATGAGATGCA
This sequence comes from Bacillota bacterium, assembly GCA_049323755.1. Lineage (GTDB taxonomy): Bacteria > Bacillota > Desulfotomaculia > Desulfotomaculales > Desulfocucumaceae > BRHc4a. The sequence goes on along the minus strand of JBMOPE010000023.1, from coordinate 45,377 downwards.
TAGGCCATCGCGGACTCCAGCGTTTCTGACCCGAAGCGGAGCGGACTTATAGGGTTTATACTGACAGCTATAGACGGGTGATTTAAAAGGTAGTCTTTCTGACCCATTGCCAGTTCAACCATATCAAATACCTGGCGCTGCTCCTCCATTGTCCTTATAAAGCCAATAAGGGGTTTATCTGTGTTTTTCAACAAATTGTAAGCTAAGTGAAGGTGTTTTTCTTTCTCTTTAATATCACCGGGCTCTATAGGGATGGCACCTACTGTGTTTACAACGCTGCTGGCTTGGCACAGCTTAATTATGTTTGCATAGTCTTCTATCTTACCAGGTCTGCGGCCGTTGTCCAGGTCCTGAATATATACATTACCCTGGTTGGGCGATATAGCCATACGGCCTTGCCCGGCGCCTATAACAAGTGAATTCTCTTCATTTCTTGCCCACCATTTAAAGCTCTGGGGACACGTTTCGAGGCTTTTCTCTATGACTTTTCTTGGTAAAAAGGCAACTTGTCCATCAATTTTAATTCCATTCTTTCTAAATAGCTCCAACACATCATCAGATTGAAATACTACTCCTGTTTCCTCCAGTATTTTGACTGAAGCTTCATGTACTCTGCCCAGCTCGGCCTTTGAAAGCACTTGTATTTTTGATACTAATGGCATATGTATCCCCCCAAATCATTTATGTAAATACCAATTAATCAGATATCTGGTATCTGAAATCTGAAATTTCCTAAAAAGAATAGCATGCCTTAATCATGCCTGTCAATTACCCCTACCGTCGCACCTAAAACCATATGACATCATCATGTCCGCACCAGTTTATTTCTGATTGTATTAAACCTATTGTCAGGCTGTCAACAATATTACGACAATTAAGTCTATTCAGACCACTGAAACATTTTCCAGTTCTCCCGTAAATACTAATAAAAACGGCAACCCCAATAAATACAGTGGTTGGAGTGTAAGTCATCCATGACTTACTATTGACAGGCAAATGGTTGATTAGTAAAATTACTAAATGTATAATTTAACTTAACTAGGGTATGCCAAATTATGACGAAAAGAGATGCAAGAAAATGCTGAATGTTCAATCCCTTCGCGAGCAGGTATATGAGTATCTTCGAAATCAAATTCAGGAAGGCAAATTGCGCCCCGGCTCCTCGGTTAGGCTGGAAAGATTAACCAAGGAGCTGAATATAAGCAAGACCCCGCTCAAAGAAGCATTTATCAAGCTGGAAAGCGAAGGCTTTGTGGAAATTCTCCCCAGGCGCGGGATTATCGTAAAAGAACTGACTCATCAGCATATTAAGGACTACTATGAAATATTGGGTTCTCTGGAGTCTTCAGTTGTCCTTTGGGTATTTGATAAGATTACCGGTGATCATATTGCCGAAATGAAGCGTTTAAACGAGGAGCTCTATAAAGCTTTGGAGGGGAATGAGCTGGACAGGTACTATCAATTAAACCTGGACTTTCATGATGTTTTTTTAAAACTTTCCCCCAATATGACTTTACGTAAATTTATTATGCCCTTTAAGCAAAGACTTTACGATTTTCCCAGACGGCGGTACTGGAAAGAGTGGGAGTTGGTAAACTTAGAGGAGCACCGAAAACTTATACAGTGTATAGAAGACGGCGACAGCGAGGGTGCCGCAAGGGTTCTCAAGGATGAACACTGGGGATTGAAGGTCCATGAACCCTACTTCCTCCGTTTCTATGAGCTTAATAACAGCTTGTCTGAATGCCCGGAATAACCACCTCTGTTATGCAGTGCTACCCGGCAGAACAATGAAAAGGCGTTTTCAACAGTGCAGTGCATTGAGGAGAACGCTTTAATATTTGTACCATTATATATAAAAATTCCATCAAAATTTGGAGGTAATAACTTATGTCCGGGAATAAATCTCCACTGGAAAGTGCGGCCTGCAACACACCTGATCTGGACAGTGTAACCCTCAGAAAAATAATAGATAACTCTTATGATGAAATATATGTCACCGACAAAAACGGTATAGTAATATATGTAAACAGTGCCTGTGAGAGACACTATGGACTTAAACCAGCTGATGTAATAGGAAAATCAGCCGCGCAATTATCAGATGAGGGGTACTGGAACCCCTCCCTTACTCCATTTATTCTCCGTGATAAAAAAAGGGTTACTCTTGAGCAGGTGACCAATATAGGGAGAAAACTGGTTGTAACTGCAACACCTGTTTTTGATGAAAAGGGAGAGATTGAGCTTGTAGTACAAAACTGCCGTGATATAACCCAAATAGAGGAAATAAAGAAAAACCTGGAGCAAACAAGCCAATTAGTACTGAAATATAAACAGGAAATACAGGAATTAAGAAAGAGTCAATTAAGCACAGATAATATTGTGTGCCACAGCAAGCATATGAAAGAGGTGCTTGAACTGGCTCAAAAAGTGGCTGCTGTGGATTCAAATATATTTATACTGGGGGAATCAGGAACCGGAAAAGGTGTAATGGCAAGGCATATTCACAAAATGAGCAAACGTAAAGACGGCCCCTTTATTACTATAAATTGTGCCGCAATTCCAGATGAATTGTTGGAGTCAGAGCTGTTTGGATATGACCCCGGCGCTTTTACCGGAGCAGATAAAAATGGGAAAATAGGGCTCGTAGAATTAGCTAACGGCGGAACTCTGTTTCTGGACGAAATTGCTGAAATGCCTGTCAGACTTCAGGCAAAAATATTACATGTTATACAGGAACATCAGTATACTTCCCTTGGCGGAAGAGAAGTTAAAAAAATGGACTGCAGGATAATAGCGGCTACCAATCGCAATTTAGAGAAATCGGTTAAAGACGGGAGTTTCAGAGAGGATCTGTATTACCGCCTGAAAGTAATAGAATTGGAGATTCCTCCGCTAAGAGAAAGGATAGAAGATATCATACCCCTTATATATATGTTTTTAAATAAGTTCGACAAGAAATATAAAACCGTTCACCAGTTTTCACAGGAAAGTCTGGATATGTTGGTTCAACACCCGTGGCCGGGTAATGTCCGGGAACTTGAGCACATAGTAGAGCGTCTGGTTATAACCGTTGAAGATGATATGATTAAGCCCGAACATTTACCAGGCTCATTTCATAAAAACATGGATGAACAATTCGACATACCTTTTATTGGCCTGGTCCCACTCGATTTAGCCTTTGAGCTGATTGAAAAAAAGCTCATTTCCAAAGCCTATAAGCAGCTGGGCAGCTCATATAAAGTAGCAAAAGCCTTGAATATCAGCCAGAGCAGGGCCAGCAGGCTGATAAGGAGGTATCATAACGACACCAATCCCGGAGAAGAGCAGTGAAACAGCTCACCCCAAAAGCCCGTTATTGATGTACAAACCCCTGAATTATAGAACTTCAGGGGTTTCTTGTTTTTTCACTATATCAATTCTAAACTGTTTGCCCCTTAAAGGATATTTGAGTCATATATAACTTACAAAAAGTCTTTGATGACATCTTTTAACTTTTATATTGGGATGATTTTCTCCAGGTAAGCTGCAAATTTTTCTTACCAATATGCTTATTATGAGGCTTTGCCGCTGAAGAGCCCACTATTTTTTTATTGTGGCACGGAACTTGCTATATAATTATAGAATAAAAGCAAAGCTTACCAAGAGCTAAAGCCTTGGTATTTTTAAACCTCCTTGCGTCAAGGGGTGGCACCCTGGGCGCAAATTTTTTTTTAAATTCTGAAATTAATTTCAATTTAATTAAATGCGCCTTTTCAGCATTATTCTGGGGTCCGGAATTGGGAATCAGGAATTGGGAATTGGCATGCTTCATGGAACAAAGACCCTATAGTTTCCATTCAAGTTATCCACAACTCCCGAAAATAATTTTTCCTGGTGTACGTTAAAAAATTAGGATTGTTAGAGCCGTCCGGGCCGGCTGCTAACAATCCTATGTACAAGTTATTCCGGAAAACAAATACTTCACCCTGCACCAGGGTCCCGGCATTTTTACCCTGAAAAATACCAGGCACGCCGGTCACAGGATTATGCAAATGTCCCTTTACTTTTTGACACTATACTCTATTTCTGCTTCTTCAACAATTGACCGCAGCCTGGCAGCCACTTCCTCCGGCAGAGGGTCGGGCTTATAGTTTTCCAGAATTTCAATTGCCTTGGCGTACGCCCTTTCGGTAATATCAGTTGAGCCCAATTCCTCCCAGCCTGTCCGCATTCTCCGGTCAATCAACCTGCTCCGGGATTGTGTTTTCATGTTTTCAAATGTGTGATCATGGGTTATGAAGTTACCGGCGGTTCCTACCTCCTTAATAACATCCACAGCCAATGTCTCATCGGAAACACTAATCCCCTGCACTGATCTTTTAATCATTGAGACCATCTCATTTTCCATAACCATTATTGCATAGTCAAAGGTTATGCCGAGGTCAAGCATCCCCGCGCCATAAATCAGGTTAGCACCTGCCAACGCCGGCAATAAGGCGGTCAGCGTGAACTCGTGAGCGGCCTGGGCATCAGGTGTTTTACTGTCCACCTACCCACCGGCGACCCAGCTGGGCAGCAAATAGAATTGGGCCAGCCTGGCTACTCCGGCATTGATCATCGCCAGTTCGGGAGAACCGATGGCGGCAGTGGTAAATCTCAAGTCCATAATGGTAGTTGAGCTGCCGTATAACACGGGGGCCCCTTTTAATGTAAGCTGGCTCAGTGTAATACCCGCCAAAACTTCCGCATTGTGCGTTACCAGTGTGCCCGCCAGGGTAATGGGTGCTGTGGCCCCGGACATGGCCATAGAAAGCAGGTTGACGGGGATACCCGTCCTGGCCCCTTCTATAATTACCTCGGTACACTTATCCACCAGCTCCAGCGGGCTGGTTGGGCAAACATTGCAGGAGAATATAGGTCTGTCCCTTAACTTGTCCATTCCGCCAACAATGACGGCTGCCATTGCGGCAATTTTTTTGAAATTTCTCCCGCCATCAGCCCCGATGAATATATGCTTTGAGGTATTGTTAAAAATAGCTTCGGCGTTATGAATTGCAGCTACCTCAGAATCTACATCATGAGGCGCAACCGGCCTTAACACAACGTCCATCTCAGCCATGGCGTCGCAGAACCGGACAATATTCTCAACATCCTTCTTTGTAGTCTGCCGGAGCTCTTTGGTATAAGGATCAATTATTTTGATGCCCTCACCAAAGTTTATAAAGCCCACCCTTTTGCCTTCCAGCACAAAATCATGTTTGGGGTCTCTTCCCGCAAGATAGACTGTGCTGGGCGCAGTACGTATTGCATCTTCCACGATATACTGGGGTATTTTGACTATACAGGCATCGTGGTCAACCCTGGCGCCGCCGCTTTCAAAGATTTCCCGGGCCTCCCGGGACGGAACTTTTACCCCGGTGTGCTGAAGCACCTCCATGGTGGCATAGTGAATAGCCTGGAGTTCTTCATCGGAGAACATGTTCAGCCCCATGCCCTCTATTTTTGCAACACCTGCCAGAACTTTGCTCCTCAAATTAATTATCCCTCCATATTGTGCATTACTAAACAGAAAAGCCGTTATATCCGGTTAACACCTCCTCTCACGAGCTGCCATGGCCAGCATCGCAGCTACGCCAAGCTGCAAAGGGTCATGGATCACCCTGTCTCTAAATGACTCATAGGCTTTGGCGGTTAGCCCAAGGGGGACTCCCGGAGCAGCTATTGCCGCATGAGGGTGTAAATGTTCAAGGTCTATAAAATCTGGCTCCGGGCAAGCATCTATTATATATTCAAACTCCGGCAAAGCCCTGAAAAGATTTTTCTCTATTTTTATGCCTGACTGCTTCCACCATCGCAGCTTTTTAGAGTTTAGCTCAAATACCGTAACCCTGGCTCCCAGTTCCTGCAAGTGCAGAATAGCTCCGGAACCTACCCGGCCCGCGCCGATAACCATAACATCGCGGTCTCTAAGTCCTTTACACAGGACGTACAGAGCTGATACGTATCCTCTGGCCGTAGCTTCCGCATTATCTATAACGTTGCCGGTTGAAAAGTTTATTGCCACGAATCTTGCGTCATCAGCCATAAATACAATGTTTACTCCGCCGCTTACTGCCTCGGCGAAACCGGAAACACCCTGCTCACCGGTCACATGGGCCTGAAAGCCAAGATATTCAACAATACTGCGTACAGACCGGGCAAAGCCCGGGATAATACCTTTACCTGCAGTAACCGGTATTATAAACACTTTATTAGTGTCCGCAGCCCTGACAAGCTTTTCTTCGGAAATCCCCGCTGCAAAACATGCAATCTGGCTCAGAGAGGCCCCGGTTTTCCTCTTTATTTCATGGTCATAGCGCTCAATGTCATAGCGCTCAATGGCCTGGTCAAGCCCTACCAGGTCATGTTTCGTCAGCCCTGTCATATAGTCTCCCCCTACGGCGCGGCGTCATGTTCATAAGACGGGCACAACGCAACTTTTATGCCAATATAAATAACTAAAAAAAAAAGCCTTTATATACACTTTTTTTTGGCCCGGCAGTACTTTTTGCAGTTTTAAGAATACCCACATTTTGGCTCCGACATATTCTTTAATAAGTCTGGCCAGGCTTATTCCAAGTCGCAATTTACTTACCGGTTTAACATGTACATTTTTTCTAATTATCTGTTTGACAAGCATATTTGGATATGATATATTTCACTCAAATTTCAGATTTCAGATTTCAGTTAATCCAGAACATAACAATAATAATCTGACAGGAGGCCTACATGAATCAACAATTGCCATCGTACGCACAAATCGTTATCATCGGTGGAGGTATTGTGGGCTGCAGTACAGCCTATCACCTGACCAAAATGGGTTACACAGACGTTGTGCTGCTCGAGCGTAAAGAGCTGGGCTCGGGAACAACCTGGGCCGCAGCCGGCCTGGTGGCACAGCTCCGCCAAAACCAGGAAATGACCAACCTTGCAAAATACGCCACCGAACTTTACCCCAAACTGGAGGAAGAAACCGGGGTCGCCACCAGCTATGTTACCACCGGGGCACTGGGAGTGTGCCAGACAGAGGACCGCAGGCGGGAGTGGCTTCGTGGAGCAGCCATGGCTGCCGCCTTTGGTGTCGAAATGTACGAGGTAAGCCTCAAAGAAGCCGAAGAACTGGTTCCCGGCATGAGCACCAAGGGACTGGTCAGCGCCTTTTACCTGCCAAACGACGGGCAGACCAATCCCCTGGAAACTGCCCAGGCCCTCATAAAGGGTGCCAGGATGAGGGGCGCCAAGGTTTTCGAAAATACAAAGGTGACCGGCATTAACCTTAAAAATGGCGGAGTCTGTGGTGTCAGCACCGAACACGGGGACATCTCCTGTGACTATGTGATTAACTGTGCAGGCATGTGGGGACGTGAAATCGGCAAAATGGCCGGTGTGAGCATTCCCCTGTACGCAGCGGTACATATGCACGCCATTACCAAGCCCATTGAAGGCCTGAAAAAAATATTCCCCTGCGTTCGTGACTTTGACGGCAGGACCTATTTCAAAGCAGATAACAGCGCCATACTGTTCGGAGGATTTGAGGAGATAGCCAAGCCCTGGGGAATGAAAGGCATTCCGGATAACTTTAAATTCACAGAGCTTCCCGAAGACATGGACCTGTTTGAAGTGTTCATGGAGTGCGGGCTTGAGAGATTCCCTGCCCTGGAAACCGCAGAAATCAGGCATATGTCATACTGTGCGGAAAGCTTTACCCCCGACAACGCCTTTCTGGTAGGCGAGGCCCCCGGCGTCAGGAACCTGTTTGTCGCCTGCGGAATGAACTCAGTTGGCATTGCCAGCGCTGCAGGGGCCGGACGGGCAATAGCCCAGTGGATTAGCCAGGGATACCCCGAAGAACAGCTGTGGCCGGTGGATGTGCGCCGCTACTTCTCCTGGCAGCAGAACAGCAAATACCTTCATGACCGTGTAATCGAGTCAGTTGGAATACTTTATGAGCACCACTACCCCAATCGCCAGAGGACTACCGCAAGGCCGGTTATATGCTCTCCGGTGCACGACCGGCTGGCCCAAAACGGCGCCTGCTTCAGCATGGTTGCCGGCTGGGAGCGCGCCGACTGGTTTGCGCCAAAAGGAGTGGAGCCGGTTCATAAGTACAGCTGGGGCCGGGCCAACTGGTTCGAGTACCAGGGAGAAGAGCACAGGGCGATTCGTGAGGGTGTCGGCATGTACGATTTAACCTCCATGCACAAGTATTTAGTGCAGGGCCCCGATGCAGAGGCAGTGCTTCAAAAACTGTGTGCCGGTGATATGGCCGTTCCGGTGGGGACAATTGTATATACGCCAATACTCAACGAAAGAGGCGGGTTCGAAACCGACTTTACCGTAACCCGCATTTCCGAAGACACCTTCTTTATCGTTACCGCCGTAGGAACCGGCGTTCGTGACTTTGACTATATCAAGCGCCGCATACCGCTGGATGCCAAAGCCTTTATTACCGATGTGACGCACGGCTACACCATGCTGGCATTAATGGGCCCTGATGCAAGAAAGGTTTTGTCTAAACTGACTGATGAAGATCTTTCCAACGAGGCTTTCCCCTTCAGGATCGCCAAAGAAATAGACCTTGGCTATGCCCGGGTGTGGGCCTTAAGGATTTCCTACGTAGGTGAGCTTGGGTGGGAGCTATACATCCCATCGTGCTTCGCAACAGGAGTTTTTGACGCCATTATGGAAGCAGGCAGGGAGTTTAATCTCCGCCTGGTGGGAATGCAGGCTGTGAACTCCCTGCGCATGGAGTGCGGCTACCGCCACTGGGAGTCGGACATAACCCCCGACGATACACCCTACGAGGCAGGTCTTGGCTTCTGTGTCAAGCTGGACAAGGGTGATTTTGACGGCCGTGATGCTCTTATTAAACAGAAAGAAAAGGGAATCACCCGGAAACTTGTGGTGTTCACCCTTGAAGATCACGAGCCCATGCTTTACAAGAATGAGCCCATATACAGGAACGGTGTGCCCATTTCCCAGACCACTTCGGGCGCATACGGCTACACTCTTGGATGCTCGGTGGCGATGGGATACCTGAAGAACCCGGAGGGCATCACCAATGACTGGATACTGTCCGGCAAGTATGAAATCATGGTGGAAGGGAAACTGTACCCCGCTAAGGTACACCTTCGGGCTCCCTATGATCCCAAAGGCGAGCGCACCAAAATGTAAAAAGGGTAAACCAGGAGGACATGGCTATGGACATTGTAGTTCTAATGAAGCAGGTTCCCGACACGGCAGCTCTGATTCAAATAAGCGAAGACAATATAAGTATAAAGACTGAAGATGTTAAGTGGGTAATTAATCCCTACGATGAGCTGGCGGTGGAAGAGGCTATTCGTATAAAGGAAAAACAGGGCGGCGGTAAGGTAACTATCCTTACCGTCGGCACCGATTCCGCCTTAGCAACCATACGTACAGCTCTGGCTATGGGCGCCGACGAGGGAATCCTCATATGCGACCCGGCCTTGGAGAATACCGACCCTCAGACAACTGCAAAAGTTATTGCTGCTGCTCTGAAGAATGTAAAATTTGATCTTATCGTAGCAGGACCCCGGGCAGTGGATGACGACAGCTCTTACGTTCCTGCGGCCATATCTGAATACCTTGGTATTCCCCTGCTGTCCACAGTCGTCCGGCAGGAAGTCAGTAATGGAAAAATACAGTGTGAGCAAACCGTCCATGAGGGGTTAATCGTGGTGGAAGCAAATCTGCCCGCCATTATTACCACCCAGAGGGGACTCAATGAGCCCCGCTACCCTTCACTTGCCAATATCATGAAAGCAAAGAAGAAGCCCATAGTGACCAAAACGCTGGCGGACATCGGATTGTCTTCAGGACAAATTTCTCTGAAAACAAAAATAGTATCATTGGCGTATCCTCCAAAGAGAAGTGCTGAGAAGGTTATCGTTGAAGGCGCCTCGGCTGAAGAAAAGGCAGCCCGGCTGTTGAATCTGCTGCGTGACAAAGCTGGTATTTTATAGCCGGTTAAAAACAGGAGGTAAAAAATGTCTAACAACGTAATGGTTTTTGCCGGGTATGCCAGTGCCGGCTTCAAGAAATCAACCCTTGAGGTGGTAAGTGAAGGAAGGCGTCTTGCTGACCGGCTGAATGGAATTCTAACGGCGGTAGTAATCGGGTCCGGAACCAAAGATACAGCCATGGAGCTGGCCCAATACGGGGCAGATTGTATCCTGACCTGTGACAGTCCGGCTTTGGAAGATTTTGATGGGGACCGATACACATCAATTCTTACGGATATTGTTAAGCAATACGAACCCCGAATTCTACTGTTGGGGTCTTCATATAACGAAAAAGATATGGCCGCCCGCCTGGCTGCACGGCTGGACACAGGTGCGGCAACCGAATGCCTTGAATTTACACTGGACGGTAAGCGTCTTGTTGCTACCCGCCCACTATATGGCGGCAAGCTGACGGCAAAGGTGACTATTGAAGGGACCCCCCAAATTGCCTGTATCCGCTCGAACGTATTCCCAATCGCCGAGGATGTCAGAAAAGCAGAACAGGTAATGGTTGAGCCTCAGATCGCAGAGTCCAAAACACGGGTTATAGAGAAAAAGCTTAAAAACAGCGACAAAGCAGAGCTTACTGAGGCCAATGTGGTTCTCTCAGGCGGGCGGGGAATGGGCGGCTCCGACTTCAGCCTGCTGGAAAACCTCGCAGACCTTTTGGGAGGCGCTGTAGGCGCATCAAGAACCGCTGTGGACGAAGGCTGGAGGCCCTACTCTGACCAGGTCGGCCAAACAGGCAAAGTAGTCTCACCCAAGCTTTATGTAGCCTGCGGAATCTCAGGGGCAATGCAGCACCTTGCGGGAATGAGCTCTTCTGAATGCATTATCGCTATCAACAAGGACCCTGATGCACCCATATTTAATTATGCTGACTTTTGCGTCGTTGAGGACCTTTTCAAAATGATACCGGCAATAATTGAGGAAATAAAAAAGCAAGGCATCAGGGAGATAAAGGGATAACCGGCCCAGTCATTAAAACAACCGTTTTCTGTATACCTTGAAAACGGTTGTTTTTGTTTCCTTCTGCTGCTTGTTGTTTTGGGTATTTTCGTACAGGTAGGAGGTACAACACTGTACATGCTTGGCTTAAAACGGGCCAAAGCCCAGCATGCCAGTATTCTTTCATATTTTGAGGCTCTATCTGCAATGCTGTATGCGGCAGTTTTCCTGCACGAGCGGATAACACTGACCTTTTTAACCGGGGTTGTGCTGATTATTGCCGGCAGCGTTATTATCCTGTATTTCAGGAAGGAAAAAAAATCTGCAGAATTCTAGTTATTGCAATAAATAACTTAAACTCTAAAGTTTCCTACTAAGCCGTTTAATTCAACAGATAAATTGGTTAGAGCCTCGGCTGAGAGGGAAACCTCTTCCATGGCTGCTGTCTGCTCTTGAGTGGAAGCTGCGACATCTTGCACACCTGCATTAACCTCTACTGCTGAGTCAGCAATAGCCTGCATTTTTCCAGTTACATTTTTTACCTCAATTAAAATTTCATTAAAGACGGCCTGGGTTTCATCAACCACCGATATACTGTGCTCTACCTCTACCTTACTGGCCTTCATTGCAGTATTTGCTTCGTGACTCCTTAACTGTATTTTATTGATTAATTGGTAGATTTCCTTTGTCGCCTGGGCTGACTGTTCAGCCAGTATTCGCACTTCCTCGGCTACCACTGCAAAGCCCCTGCCCTGGTCACCGGCCCGGGCTGCCTCAATAGCAGCATTCAATGCCAGAAGATTTGTCTGGTCGGCAATATTTTTTATTACATCCACTATTTTGCCTATTTCTTCTGAATTTCTGCCAAGTTCATCCACAACTTCAGAAACTCTTGAGGCCTCTTGATTCACCACCATTACTTGCTCTTTGACTTTATTAAGCACAGTAAATCCGTTGTCTGCCGCCCCACTGGCGCTGGTTACGGCAACTGCCGCGGTCTTAACGTTTTCCGATACAGTTTCCACCGTTACCGAAATTTCTCCCATGGTAGCGGATGTTTCTGAGACAGCCGACGCTGTTTGCTTCGAATTGAAATTTAATGTCTTTGCCGATTCTGATACTATTATAGACTTTTCCCTGATACGTTCCACAAGTATCCTCATTTGTTTTGTCATGTTATTAAAGGCTCCTGCCAAATCGCCTATTTCATCCCCGGACTGCACAGTGATGCTCCTCGTCAAATCACCTCCGGCTATAGCATTTGCACCTGCCAGCATTTCATTAACAGGACCTGTTATCTTTTTAGATTGATATATTGCCAGAATTAATCCAACTGTAATGCAAAGCCCTAACGAGAGATATGAAACATATATTGCTTTTTCTATCCCTTTTTTAAAATCTGCCTGCGCTTCAATGGCTTCTCCTTTATAGGAATCAATAATTCCATTTATAACAATTACGGCTTCTTCCCTTATTTCATCGGTCCGGGCGTCTATTTTGCCATATTCCTGGCTTAGCTGGTCAGGGGAAATACTATTCCGGCTGTTAAAGACTATAACTACTTTTTCAAACTGGTTTGTATATTCCTCACATAATAATTTTAGCTCCTCGGCAAGGCGTTTTTCATTATCCGTGTCAACCTTTTCAGTTACGCCAACCAGGAGCCTAAACAGTTCTTTTTTATTTGTATCGTATTTGGCAATTACATCCATGTCACCATTAATTATTAAGTCAGCTTGATTATTGTATAAAATCCCCAGGTATTTTTCCAATTCAACTGCCATTCTTTCATCTTCTGCTCTTTTAAGCTGTTGTGCAGATAAATCATCTATTGTCCTGATAAAAATATTATTTATTATTGCTGAGATCAGAAAAAAAACGATTATAATAAGGAAACCCGTTAAAAGCTTGATAATCAGACCTATTTTCATTCTGCTCATTTTTTATGCTCCAATCATTTAATAATTTCCAGGGGTTTTATGTTATTACATTTTAATTACATCCTTTCTAATTGTATTTATAGTAAAGATTCAATGAAAACTATAAAATTCCTTCCCTTTGACAGTTTTTTCTGAATTTTCCGCCTGACTTTATTGTGAATTTGCTAGCAGTTAGAATATGAAGGGACACTTCCCTTTATTGACGAAGTATAAGTAAATAAAGAAGAACAATATTGAGGAGGTATTGCAGATGGGAAAATTAAAGGTGCTTTTCCATATAAATGAGCCGGAAAGGTGGCAAAGGGTGCTTACAAACATTACTAATTTCATTAATGACGCCGGGCAGGATAACGTGGATGTTGAGGTTGTGGCCAATGGTGGGGCTGTTGTTGGCTATGCCGCTCAGGACAGGTTAGAGTGTGGCTGTTCGGGGAAGGATTCGGCCGTTTGTGGAAAACCCGAAGGCAAATTGCTTGAGGAAATGAAAAGGCTTGCCGGGATGGGCATAAGTTTTACCGCCTGCCGCAATGCCCTAAAAATGAATTCAATGGATGAAAGCACCCTCCCCCCATTCGTGACGGTGATTCCGGCCGGTATAACTGAAATAACCGTTAAACAGGGCGGGGGATATGCGTATATCAAACCCTGAGCGATGTAGAGGGACTGTAAAATACAGTCCCCAAATCATCGGCCTGTTTTATTCCGTTCCAAAGCTAATTATTATATCAACTATTTCCGGCCTGTTACCCACCCGGATGGGTGGCCCCCAGGTGCCAAAGCCGCATGACACTATAACCTGTAAGCTTTCTTTGCGAAGATAACCCCAGTCCACCTCGTATATTCTCCTGGTGATCAGGTTATTGGGGAACATCTGGCCAAGGTGAGTGTGGCCGGAAAGCAACAGGTCCGCGCCCTGCAACATCGCCTCATCCAGGCGGACAGGCTGGTGGTCCATGAGAATAACAGGCAGGGATCGGTCTACACCCTTCATGACCTCACCCAGGTCCTTTCGCCCATCCCCCTCAAGTCGCCCCCTGGAAAGGTCGTCCCTGCCTACCAGGAAAAAGCTGTCGTTTACCTTTACATAATTGTCCCGGAGAACATTTATACCGGCCTCATTAAGGTGGCTGGCTATTATTTCCGACTCCCGGCCAATGTACTCATGATTTCCCGGGACCGCATACATCCCGTACTTCGGCGCCAGCCGCCTGAAGCTTGAAATCATATCCTGCTCCACAAAGGGGCCGGGATTCTCATCTATAATATCGCCGGGCATAAGAATAAGGTCCGGCTGTAATTCCTCAATCATATTCACCATTCGAAGCAGGCGCCCGTTATTAACGATAATTCCCAGGTGCAGGTCCGAAACCGCCACCACGTGCAGCTCTTTGAATGTCCCTGCCTGCTTTGGAATATTAACCTGGTATTGAACTACACGGGGCTGCAGTGCATTCCACCAGCCGTATAGAACAGTACAACCAACCCCCAGAAACACTACTATCCCAACCGCAAGAGAAGCCTTATCATTACCGGCAAGCCCCCCCGGAATAATCCCGGTGATTTTAACCAAAAGCCTGACAATCTCCACCAGAGCCATGGCCAATATCAGGTAGAACAGCACAGCAAGCCAGTATGATCCTAAAATTGTAAGAAATCTGCTTAACTTTACAGGAAGATAATTACCTCCAAGCCTTCCGGCCAAATAGGATATGGCCATTAGCCAAAAGAAAACCCAGTAGAGACCAACACTAAGGTATGGTATAAACCTCCCCAGCAGCTGCCAGCCCCTCAGTCCCACCCAGAAATTAATGAGGCCGTATAAGAGGAAAAAAACCGCTATTACAAGAAAAAACGACCCGGTTCTCAATGATAATCCCGCCCCGCTTGTCCATGTTATTAGAAAAAGACAACATAAGTTCGATATTTAATTATAACCCAAAAACATTCGACGGGCATCAAAGAACTCTTTAAGCAAGATTTAATCAATGACTCCCCATGAATGTACAGGTGACACATATTAGCATGCACCAAGGAAATTAATGGAATTTTTTTAGTATCCGAGAAATTTTAGGAACTACCATTTAAATAACTTCATAATATGTATTACCAATTTTTAACTAATAATTTACATAAAGATGGTGACTAATTTGGTTGATATCAGCTGCATGGAAATATTAAATAGTATATATGACGGTGTTTATTTTGTAGATCTGCAGGGAAAAATTACATTCTGGAACAGAGGTGCTGAGAAAATCACCGGCTTTGAAAGCTCCGAGGTATTGGGTTCAGCCTGTTCCGACAATATACTGGTACACGTGGACTGTAAAGGCTGCTGCCTCTGCCTGGGAAAATGCCCCATGGCCAAAACCATAAAAGATGGAGAGACCCGTGAGGAAGAAGTTTATCTTCGGCACAAGAACGGATACAGGGTTCCGGTTTCAGTACGTGTCTCCCCTTTACGGGATACTTCCGGAAAAATATTCGGGGGTGTCCAGATATTCAATGACTTTTCTTCCTCCGCCTCCCTTCTGGACCAATTGGAGCAATTCCGCACGCTGTCCCTGATGGATTCTCTAACAGGTCTTATTAACAGGCGCTACGCAGAAATATACCTGCAAGGCAGGATTAACGAAATGAATAAATACGGACGATCTTTTTTCGGAGTGCTTTTTTTGGACATCGATCATTTTAAGAATGTTAATGATACCTTCGGTCATCATGTTGGTGATGAAGTCCTAAAAATGGTTTCCATGACATTAAAAAAGGGAATTAACGGAAGCGGGATTGTTTGCCGGTGGGGTGGGGAAGAGTTCATGGCAGTCATCAGCGCCGATAGTAATAATAAACTCTATTCTATAGCTGAAAGGCTGCGACTGTTAATCGGCCAGTCCGCTTTTAACACCGGAAAAGAGAATATTTCTGTCACAATGTCAATAGGGGCTACCCTTGCAGATATGAACGACACCCCTGACACCCTGGTAAAAAGGGCCGATATGCTTATGTTTGAGAGCAAGAGATCGGGTAGGAACAAAGTTACAATTAAATAAAGAATCACATTATAATCAATCAATTCTAGAAAATGGGCAGGTAATGTTCTAACGAATTTTAATTGGCATTAAAAAAGTTACATCATCTTTTCAAATTTGCAAATAATATTTGAAACAGAATCAAAAAGAGGTGAAGCCCTTGACCACTTTATACGTGGGAAATCTTCCCTGGGCAACCAGGGCTGAGGACTTAAAAGAAGTATTCTCAAGATATGGACAAGTAACCGGCGCGCGTGTTATTACAGACCGGGAGACAGGCCGGTCACGAGGTTTTGGATTTGTTGAAGTGGAAGAAGGAGATGCGGCACAAATTATTGAAGCTCTTAACGGCAAAGATCTCAATGGAAGAATTATCACAGTTAATGAAGCAAAGGAAAGAGAAGAAAGAACCGGCTAACGGCTTAGAGACATAATACGTGAATAAAGAAATCAGGTTTTCTCAAGGAGGAGCCTGATTTCTTTTTCTTGTCATTCTTCTCACCATTTTATTTATAAAATTTATAAAAAGTATTCGTTGTATCTTGTATACAATATATTGCATTATGATCAGGTTTTTAATACACTTAATATAAACAAAACAAAGAGGGTGATCCCATGAAAAAACGATCAGGAATAATCACCGCTCCCTGTGAAACGTGCTTACGAAAAAGCAAAATGGATTGTTTTCACTCAGCCGCCATGCAAAAAACTGCCCGCTCCATGGAGATTGACCTTTATAATCACGGTGTCGAAAATATTGTGTCGAATCTTACACTGACCTGCATTAATTACATAAACGAAAATGACAGCCTTAAAAAACAGTATAGAAAGATTGTTTAATTTCCTACGGACATGCAATTAACTGCCTAGACCAGAGGCACTCTGCGCAGGACGGACTGTTTCCCCAGCAGTCCATTTCATTTGACTCGGTCATTGAGCAGCCTTCCAGGTATTTACAATCGGGGCAGGAAGGAAATTTAAAATTTTTTACTGCTAACCTGAAATTTACATACTCGAGACCTGTCCAGATTTCCTCAAGAGGCTTATCATTCACATTTCCAAGACTGTAGTGAGTAATATCTTTTTTCCTGCCGTAAACGTAACAGCTGTATGAATGCATAAGTGCATAGCAAGGGCTGACATTACCCTTGTGATTAATACAAACAGCCTTATCTTCAACAAATTTGCAATACCTGTCGGTGCGAAGTTTCATATAAGGGAACTGGGCTATCATCATTGACAGGGGCGAGTCATTGCCGAAGAGGTTAATGGTATCATCCATATCGTAAAGCACCTGATCCTGCATTGACTCGTGGTAAGGAAGCAGGTTGGTTATTATTACCTTTTTCGCTTTCAGGCTGCGGGAAAGCCTAATCAATTCCGGAATCCTGTGGTAGTTGCTTTTCATCGCCACAAATTCCACACCCAGCTGAGGAAAAGCTGATTTAAGACTTTCTCTCCTTTCAACCAGTGCAGTCACATTCTGTAGTACTGAAGAAAAGTTGGCTCCCTGCCTGATGCGGTCATACTCTTCTTTATCCGGAGCGTCAAGTGACACATAAATCATATCTACCTTTAAATCAATGAGCCGGTCAACTGTCTCATTTGTAAGGAAAGATCCGTTTGTAATAATCTCTGCCTTTAAGCCTGCTTCTTTAACCACCCGGATCATCTCGAAAATCTCCGGGTGGGTAAAAGGCTCTCCAAACCCGCCGAAGTGAACCCACTCCAGATTGGGAAATGATGACAGCGATTCAGCTATTCTATTAAAAGTACCCTGGCTCATATGTGTGAGATCGTCACCCCATGAGCTCCTTATACAAGTTATGCACTGGAAGTTGCACAGAGTGGTTGGCTCGATATAAAGCTTTTTGATATCGGACTTTAAAGGTATAATCCGGTAGCCTTCCTCACCGGCTACCACAAGTGCTTCTCCGCCGCCGTTTACATCTAAAGGTAAATTTTTTAAACATTCTTCGGTCAATTTGACTCTGATGCCGGATTTGAAACTTTTTCTTCCGGGCAACCCAGCTAATTTCTTCATTGTCATTCACTCCACTGCTGTTCATAATATTATCGGATACCGGTTAAAAAATTATATTATTTATAAATACAACTTTCAAGGCCAATACTTGATACAATTTTCCATACCTGACTCATATTATATATTAAATAATTAACCACTTCTTTAAAATAAAATTAAATTAATGTTAAGACAGATAAGTATATAAAATAAATATGTTAACCATTATTTATTTATATGCTTACTTTTGCTATATAAAGCTAAAGCAATGAAATATAAAATAAACACAAAATAATATAGCGGTGGTATACTTTCCCCACCGCCCGTTGCCCCTCATCACAACAATTTATTGTTTCACCAGTATTACAGTACATTTAACATTTTGAGCCACATGGCTGCCGACGCTCCCCAAAAGGAAACTTTTTATGCCGCTAAGTCCCCTGCTGCCTATAATCAACAGATCGTAATTCCCCCCGTCCGCTTCCTCAACTATCTCGTACTTGGGGTCACCCCAGCTCAGCTTTGTATCCACACTAACGTTATTATTTTTACCCTCAATCAAGTCTTTTGCTTCCTTCAGCAGCCTTTGCCCGTGTTCCTCCAACTGCTCCTTTACCTTGTTCATTGTCCCACGCATTTTTCCCGAATATGACTCTAACTGGCTTGGATAGCTCACCGAGTGAAATAGCACAACTTTTTCCGGCACCTCATCCTCCAGCATTTTAATGCAGTATTCCAGGGCCTTTATTGATCCTTCCGATCCATCTATCGGAATAAGTACTTTTCTATGCAAAACCTTAACCTCCTCAACTTGTTGGTAAGCTGATAATTCTATACAAGATAAGTAAAAACCTTCACATTAAAGTCAATTTTCATAAAATTCTATCGCTGACGTATTCATTATATATAAGTTGTTTCTCCACTTGATATGAATAGTCATTAAGTTTATTATTGAATAGTGTAGAATTAGCTATTATTGGATATTAGGGAGGTAGAGAGATGGGTCATGTACTTTTAAAGATTGAGGATGGAATAGCAACGGTAACCATTAATCGTCCGGAGGCCTTGAATGCGCTTAACTTGGACATTCTTCAGGAAATTGGTCAGGCTTTTGACGAGATAGAGAAAGACCCCTCAGTGGTAGTGGCCATACTGACCGGGGCAGGAGACAAGGCGTTTATAGCAGGTGCAGACATCAGTATTTTCATGACACTTGACCAGCCCACCGCTCAGAAAGGCTCTAAGATGGGCCAGGTAGTATGTGACAAGATTGCGTACTGCAGTGTTCCGGTGATAGCTGCAGTAAACGGCTTTGCCTATGGCGGCGGCAATGAGTTTGCCCTAGCCTGTGATATCCGCCTGGCCTCTGAAAATGCCATGTTTGGCCAGCAGGAAGTATTATGGGGCAACTTCCCGGGGTGGGGTGGTTCCCAGCGGCTTCCCGGGCTGGTGGGGCGCTCGGACGCCATGAAGATGATACTCACCGGAGAGCCGATAAACGCGGCCGAAGCATATAGGATTGGTCTGGTAAGCGGCGTATACCCGCAGGCCGAATTTATGGACAGGGTTTATGAACTGGCCAAAAAAATAGTCAGAAACGGTCCCGACAACATCCGCTACGCCAAAAAGGCGGTATCCCAGGGTGCCCGCTATGTCTCAGAGGCCGGACTGGCCCTGGAAAACGAGCTTTGGGGGCGCTGCTTTGCCTCTGATGAGCCCAAAAAGAGAGTGCAGAGATTTTTTTCTAAAAGTAAAAGCTGATTTTCATTTATCAGTTCATTTAAAAAGCATGAAAAAGAACCAGGGTAGGCTTTTGCCTACCCTTTTGCTCCCCAGGAATTCCAAACCTCATAGACAAAAAGAGGATAATTTTTCACCCTACTGAAATTATTACAATACCTATTTATATACAAAACAGGAATTCAGGAGTATGTTACCTAGCAGATAGGTGTTGCTGTTATAACAAAGACACACACCATTAGTACAGAATTCAATCATTCTGCTGCACTAGGTAAAAATATGGTATTTTGATTCTAGGAGGCATAATTGTGAATGAACAACAATTACCTCAATTTTTGGGGCAAACTATACCATATATCTTAATAAATGCTGTCCTTTTAATTTTTGGGTTTGGTAGAAAAATGATAGCAGAATCCCTGATAAATGATTTTATAGGATATAGAACAAATAGATCAATGCAAAGCCCCGAAGCTTGGAAAGAGGCACACTTATATTTTGGAAAAGTTTGTATTGTGATTTCTTTCAGTTTACTATCTTCTGCATACTGGGTACTTCAATTGAAATTCCCAATTGCTTTGTTTGTTTTGTTCATTTTGGTAGCAATAGGTATTTTAATGACTGAAATACATTTGGCAAGAAAATTTCCCCCTTCCCCGACACAAAAATCGGAAGAAACGCAAAGCTACAAGAATAACTCAAAGCAATAATTGCACGTTTTTTCCATTGTCCGCCAGTTCTTTTTTTGCGCAGCAGAACAATTACACCTTTACAGCGTCATAATCCTCTGTTAGAGATAAACACTCTATTTATGTATTTGCGAGGTTTACTTATACGCAATTTCAATGGTGTTCCTTGTTCCCACAGATTTTTAAAAGCCCTGGATTTGATTCCAGGATATATCTGTACTCTAAATTAATTACTGTAGGAAACCTCAAGATTTCATTCTCCATCCGGTTTATCATATAGCTATAAATTGAGAGGAGGATGATATTAAATGAGCAGGAATAATTATAAAGTCTTTTCTGAAGGAAGAATTGTAAATCTGGTCCTGAAAAATCGACTTATAAGGTCTGCAACTGGCGACAATAAAATGACGGCGGACGGAAAAACAACTGATGCCGTACTGAAAATTTATAAAGATATTGCGGCGGGCGGGGTTGGAATGATTATAACCGGCGTAATGTATGTGACACCAGAGAATAAGAGCATTGACAGACAACCATGTATTTACAGTGATGAATACATTGAAGAAATAGCTAAAATTGCCGACATTGTCCACCAAACGGATAATAAGTGTGTAATCATAGCCCAGCTCAATCACGCTGGAAGGCAGATTCTTCATGACCTTGCTGAGTGTGTTGGGCCATCGTCGTTAGAGTCCCCTAATAAGATGAAAAAGGATAGGGAGCTTTCCATAAATGAAGTTCAGACAGTGATAGAATCTTTTGCAGATTCAATTATTAGAGTAAAAAAAGCAGGGTTTGATGGCGTACAGCTTCATGCTGCTCATGGTTTTTTGTTGAGCTCTTTTCTTTCTCCATATACCAATAGGCGAACAGATAAATATGGAGGTTCAGTTAAGAATCGGGTAGGCATAATAAGCGATATAGTTTCTATGGCAAGAAAAAAAGTTGGAAGTTTTCCTATCTTAATAAAAATTAACTGTGATGATTTTGTTGAAGGCGGCATTTCTAAAGATAATTTTACTGAATTTGCAAAGGAAATAGAGACCACTGGTATTGATGCAATTGAAGTAAGTGGTGGCATGTGGGATTGTCTCACACGTTCTGAAGAAGAATTAGGTTTTTTCCCAATTCCAATACCTGAATCTCGGACAAGGATTAATACCCCAGAAAAACAATCCTATTATTATGATTATGTCAAAAACATAGATTTGGATCTACCTTTAATACTTGTTGGTGGTCATCGAAATATAGAACGGATGGAAAAATTATTAAAGGAGGGAAAAGTTGATTTTCTTTCTTTATGCCGGCCATTTATATCTGAACCAGATCTGCCAAATCGTTGGTTGGCGGGAATTGGAAAAGAGGACGCCGACTGCTTTTCGTGTAATGCTTGTTTGGCGTACTTATTAAAGGGAGAATTTTGTTGTGCTATTAAGGAAGCCGGGCTAACTAAGAAAGCTCTTGAAAGTATCTATTCTCAATGGAGAAGTGAACTTGCCCAGGTAGAATAAACATAGCAAATGGCGGGATTCTCCCTTTTTATATAATAGTAAGCTTTTTCGAAAAGAATCCGTGGCGGCTCTTGACATGGAGCCTCGCAGCAACGTTTAAGGGGTCTAAGGAGCACCATTGGACATTCTCAAATCAAGGGTATATAAACGACCACTGCTCGTAAGTATTTTTGCCATCTGCTAATCAAAGCTAAGTTTTTTGGCATAAAAAAGCCGGATTCTAAACCCATAGAATTCCGGCTTTTACTTTCCCATAAAAACCATATATTACCATACATAATGGATAGTATACAGTTTCCTTTGACATGATGCTAGTTTTTTTACTAACCAGCCTGCTTGACTGATAATACCCCTCTCTCCTTCTCCACTGCCAGCATTAACAGTTTTTTGCCCTCCCTGGCCACCCAGCGCAATTCACCGGCCACCACCGCCACCTCGATTAAAGCGTGCAGGTAATAGCTGCCTATCAGCCTTGGCTGCCATTTTTCTATAGCCTCCGTCAGCTCCTCCCAGTATGTTTCACTGATTTCTTCGGATCTAACAGGGACTTTTTCACAGATAATTCTTCTCAATTTCTCATTAACACGCCCGACGGTGGTGCAGCCACTACCCAACATATCAAGTATGGCCTGAAATTCAGGGCTTATAGGTCCAGCCTCACTGCTTATCCGCCGCTCATACCTGGCTGACAAAAAATCATAAATCTGATCAGCCTTATCTATCATTGACTCATTATAGTTCATAAACTTCTCCGCCACTGTAAACCAGTCGTTGGGATCAACAAAATCGTAATTTTCACCGTAGCTTTTTCTCTCGTTCCGGTAATGTATTGCAATATCACGGGATTCTCTTGCCAGGCTCACCGCATTCTCTCTTATCGCCCCTGGAACCAGGCACTCTTTATCAACAAGGCTGATAAAATCATTTACGGCCTTGCAAAAGTACTCCACCGACCGCTGATTGCAATCTTTTAATTTTTCGTAGAAAAGCCCGCCGTACCGGGGAGGCCACAGCAAAACATTAACCGCCATGGCAACAAGGAGCCCGGTAAAAATAACAAGGCTTCTGCTAAACGCATGATCCAAGAACTGGTCTGATGAGGAAGTTAATATAAATATAGCCGCCACGATACCCATCAGAATTCCGCTTTTTAATTTTAACCTGGTGTAAATAAGAATGATCAATACCGTGGCAACTCCCACTGTCAAGGGATTGCCTCCCCAAAGGTAGCCAAAGGCAAGGCCGATACAAACACCAAGGATATGAACGGCTAACTGCTCCCATGCTGTCTTAAAGGTAAGATAAACCGACGGCTGAATATTTACTACAGCCGATACTACGCCAAAAACCGCAGGCTCCAATTTAAAAAAATTGCAGAAAAACATTGTAATAGTGACCGCAATACCTGTTTTAATAACACGTGTGCCAATTGTTACCATATTAGTTCCTTTTGTTTTTTTTAAGGACATCTTAATACATTATTTCTCTGATTTATTAATAAATCAAGGAAAACATGCGTACTTCGGGAAGCTAAGCTAAGCATCTTTGTATTAACCATTTTAAATTTATAAAAACAGGAATTATTCATTGGAGCTATAAATAGTAAATATTTCAAATAAAAAAATGAAAGGAGGAGTTAGCCACGACTCTGAACAACCCCCAGGCAACCCAGGACGCCCTCAGTATTCTGAGGTCCGGCGATCACTTCCAGTGGTATGTGATTCCAATGTTTATGTTTGTTCTCTACATATACGCCAACGAGTATGAAAAAGGCAACTACCGGGCCATTGCCGGCGGCCTGGCCCTTTACATGGTGCACTGGCTGGTGGAAATAATAAATGGCCTGATACAGTATTTCTCCGGTCACGCTCTCTGGACAGTGCCCACCGGCACCGCCTTCTCTATCATGGTGGGTGTCGGTATCGAAATCAGCCTGATGTTTTCGGTGGCCGGCATAGTTGCCTGCAAAATGATGCCCAGGGACCCGGGGCAGAAAATACTTGGCATAAACAACCGCCTTTTTTATTCCGTCGGCAATGCTGCGCTGGCCGCCATTATTGAAATTTTCCTGGTAAAAACCCCAGCCTTCGTTTGGGTCTACCCCTGGTGGGGGGCTTTCCCGGTCTTCCTCACAGTTTATATCCCATTCTTCGCGGCAGCCTGCTACTGCCACGACTGGCAGCCCGAAACACAGAAGCTTTTTATCGGAACTTTGCTGGCCATTAATGTAACAGCCCTGATAATCTTTGGAGCTTTTCTAAGCTGGATTTAAATAAACGCCCTGCGGGCGTTGCCGCTGGAACAGCGGCAGTTATTAAGCATTTTTCGTGGGTCCGGAATTGGGAATTGGGAATTGGGAATTGGGATTAGTCCCCAATCCCTAATTCCTAATCCCCTCATTCGCCATTTACCTTCCGTTTCAGGGTTGACCAACCCATCAGGTCATAAACAATTCAGTATGCCAGGGCTGCTTCAACAAACTGGAACAAGGCAAGAACCACCGCTGCCGCCGCCCACCAGCCGGTAATCACCCCTGTGAAAGGCAAAGCCAAAAGGAATATTCCAATTGCTAATCTTATTGCCCTGTCGGTACGGCCCAGGTTTTTTCTATAATCAATATTTATTTAGTATCACATCCCACCCCATGCTCCAAAGCCCTTTCCCCTATGGCCCGGCCTCTGCTGAGCATATTTTGTCCTTTGCTCTTCGGTAAGCACTGAGTTCACCTGCTCAAAACATTTTTGTGACTGCTTGTATAACTCACCTCGCAGTCTGTTAACTTCGTTTATTTTTTCATTAAGCTTACCGGGATCGGATTTTTTGTCCCAGCTCATCTGCCTAATCTCGAACATAGCCTTCTGCAGCCTGGCACTTAGATCCCTGGTATTATTGAAGTGGTCCTGCCTGATTGTCAGTATCCTTTTGGACTGCTCATCTGTCAGTCCCAGTAAAGCCGCCTGGTTTTGCAATTTGTCCGCAGTTAATTGTGGCGGAGGATCACCCATTTTACAGGCACCCCAGCCGGCAAAGCCCGCCTGGGTTAGTCCCAGCACCATTGCTATTATTAATACCAAAAGGACTGCCGTTTTTTTCATCAATCTACTCCTCCCTTAAATTGTATTGAAGCCTTACCTTCTTTTACCCCGGAAACCCTAATGATATTCACCACCCCAGCTTTTACTTTTCAACTCTTTATATACATATAGAGCCACTGTGGATAGGGCGTATTAATTGATTTTCCGATTGTCTTGGCACTTTCCTTAGTAGCAAAAACTGGTAAGGCTAAATAGTATATATGAGCGCCAAATTATAACAGTTTATAGGAGGATACTATGGAGAAGAAAGACATTTTTCAGATTATTAAAGGCTCAGGAGAGCCGCCCGTGTGCGCATCACCGGAGGAGGTTCAGATCACAACTGTCGGAATACCTTTCAGTATTGATATTGTTACCTCTGATCCAGGTGGAATAATTACCGGGATTGAGTTTGAAGATATTCCTCAGTGGGCAAAATTGGAAAGTATTACCGAGCTGCCCTCACCTGATGCCGTCGCACGTATCTCAGGTACACCGGGAGCGGAGGATAAAGGATTACATGTTATGACGGTAATTGCCACTAACAATGTAGGAGAGAAGGCTGGAAGTCTCCTGAAGATAAAAGTAGACGAATGCTTTACAGAAGATTAACCTGGAGTTTTTTAAACCTTGTTCTTTTAAAAAAAAGAAGGGGCAGCAAAATGAATTACTGGAGAAACAAAAATGTTTAATTACGGTCTCCTGGAAAGAGCCATTAATGAGTATGAGATAGACACGGTCTTCCACCTGGCGGCCCAAACCATAGTGGGTACCGCCAACAAAAACCCCCTGTCCACCTTCGACGCATGCCGATATATGGGGAAGCCTTTAATTTTAGTAACTAGCTGCAGATAACAGTTATTGAACTGGTTAATAAAATTTTAAGGTTAATGGGCTGTTCTCACATACAGCCCGTTATTAAAAATGAGGCCAGCAAGGAAATTAGACTTCTTTATACACGCAAAAGATACTGTTTCCCCGCTTATGTGTGCCCCACTACGATATTGATGGAGTGGTGGCCCTGGTGAAAAAACTGGTGATGCCGGATTTTATGAGGAAGCAGTTTCCTGCGCCCAGTCTCAAATTGAACTTTTCAGCTATGAGCAGTGCAAGATGAGGCTGCTTAACCTTATCAGCTAACGAGGTGAAATCATGAAGTTCTGTTTAGAAAGCCAAGATGCAAATAGATCAAATTATTCCTGCCGTTCGCTACGGATATGATATTAGCGGCATCGTACTGGCTTTATGATTTGATAGAGGAAATGGAGGTGCCTTGCTGATAGCATACAGGATGACTTCCCCAGATAAGTGCGGGGCCGCTGAAAAATAGTGATAATAAATATCTTAAAATTTCAAATAATATTTTTTTAGGTGATATTATGATTTTTATATATAACTGCTTTGGAGGAACACACTCGTCCTCCCTGGCATCAGCGGTACATTTAAAAAAGCTTCCGGAGGATAGAATACCCACATGGAAAGAGATATTAAATACCGACCAGTTTAATAAGCTGACTTATAAAGATATGGGGAGAATAATATTTAGGGGCACTGACGAAGAAGGAAACAAGGTATTCAGCGTGGGAAGGGGCACCTCAAAGGTGGTGGTGCCTTGCATGAAAAACCTTATCACCATTCTTAACAGGGAGTATGGCTTTAATGAAAAGGTCATATTTTCCAATATGACTCCTACCGTATCTTTTCCCATGACTGTCGGCGGATTTCTCTCAAGGGGGCTAGGGATAGACTCTATAGGAGTGCCACTGCTGTTAATGGGAGTGCAGCAGGCATATTCTAAAGTTATTAAGGTTGTAAAACATACCAAAGAGAGTGCTAAAAAGATGAATGGTCCCGTCTTGGTCCTCATGAATAATAAGCTATAACCCCCCGCACCTTATTAGCCTTTTACACCTTTGGAGCGTCAGTGACTGCATAACTCCAGCTGCTGCTTTTATTCTTATGTGTTATTATATTTATCATATAAAAACCGGAAATAATTTCAGGAGAATAAGGTGATTTCGAATATGACAGGGAAATTTCAAAAGCTAAAAATATCCAAAATAAGGCATTCCGGAGCATATCTGGACGGCGGGGATAACAGACCGGGAGACAACATATTTCTTCCCTCGAACCAACTGCCTAAGGACGTAAAAGAGGGTGATGAGCTGGAGGTTTTTGTCTACAGGACTTCCGAGGACAGGCTTACAGCCACCGTTAAAAAGCCTGCTGCCCAGGTGGGGGAACTGGCCTGTCTTAGGGTAGTGGAAATCACTGAGGCGGGAGCCTATCTTGACTGGGGGCTGGACTTCGACCTTTTTTTGCCGTTGAGTGAGCAAAAATACAGGGTACAGAAAGGGAAAAGTTACCTGGTTGCGGTTTCTGTGGGTAAAAACGGCAGGCTTATGGCCACCACCGATATTTATAAATACCTTAAAGCGGCAGACCACTATCAGAAAAATGATCAGGTTACGGGTACGGTTTACGCGATAAGGAAGGATATAGGAATCCTGGTGGCCGTGGATAACCAGTACTACGGCCTTATACCCCAAAGCGAGCAATACCTCGACATTAAGCCTGGCGAGACAGTGGAGGCAAGGATTACCAGGGTCAGGGAGGACGGTAAACTGGACCTCTCCCCCAGAAAACTGTCCTATCAGCAGATGGAAGGTGACTCCGAATTAATATTGGAAAAAATAAAAGCACAGGGAGGCTTCCTCCCCCTGAATGACAAGAGCAGCCCCACCGAAGTTAAAGTCCGCTTAAACATGAGCAAGTCGGCCTTCAAAAGGGCGGTGGGCAGGCTAATGAAGGAAAATAAGATTGAGCAGACCGGAGAGGGCCTTGTGCTGCGGAATTAACCCGGATTCCTTACAAAAAAACTTTTTTCACCTCCACAAACCGACAACTTCGTCAGTATTTATATATAGACAGGTTTGTACAGGAGGAAGTATTATGTTTCCTATCCAGGTTTCAACTATGCAAAACTATCTTTTACACCGGGGTTATAATAATTACACAGTGGGGCGCATGAAAACATGGGATCTCATGAGCGCTTACAATTTTGAAAAAAAACAGCCCGGCAACATCTACCTGCCTATCCGGCCCGCAAATAAAGGGTCCTCCGGCCATCCGGATTTTTCATATTACCTGGATACTTATGTATAAAAGCAGTATTCACGGGTCCGGAATTGGGAATTGGGAATTGGACTCCCTGGCTGCCAAAGCAGCCACCAAGGAAAATGAAAGTTGGGTCCTTTTAAAGCCACAGCACACAGAGGACACTGAGGACACTGAGGTTTTTAGACCTGCCTGAATGTTAAAAGATCTTTTAAATTAAGTGAAGATGTTTGATAATTATTCCCGAAGTGCCTACTTTTGCTACAGAGTAGTGCCTTACAATTATTCTCTGTGTTCTCTGTGCCCTCTGTGGCTAATAAAGACCTGGGTTGTTTTCAGGACAGAATGGTTTTCTCCTAAGCAATATTTGCGGGTCCGGAATTGGGAAATGGGAATCAGTACAGCCCCCAATTCCCAATTCCCAATTCCCAATTCCCAATTCCCAATATCCCAATTCCTAATCCCCACTTATTTCAGAATCCTTCTGGCAATGGTTAGTTTTTCAGCCTCTTTTGCGCCCTCGTATATTTCCAGTATTTTGGCGTCCCGGTAGAATCTCTGAACATCGTATTCGTCTATATACCCATAGCCGCCGTGCAGCTGCAGTGCTTTATCAGCCACCCAGACCGCCGTCTCCCCTGAATAATATTTGGCCATGGCATTAAGCGCAGGGTCAATCTGGCCCCGGTCAACATTCCAGGCCGCCTTGTAGGTAATATTCCGGGCCAGCTCAATTCTTGTGGCCATTTCGGCCAGTTGAAACTGCACCGACTGGTTAACTGCCAGGGGCTTTCCAAAAACATGTCTTTCCTGCACGTACTTTAAGGTTTTGTCAAGGGCCCCCTGGGCCAGTCCAACCCCCTGTGCGGACACCATGGTCCTGGTGCAGTCAAAAAAGTGCATCAGCTGGTGAAAGCCCTTACCCTCAACTCCAATCAGATTTTCCCTGGGTACCCTTACGTCCTCGAAGGTTAATTCCGCCGTATCGGATGCCCTGACACCCATTTTTCCGGTTATCTTTGATTTGGTGATTCCGTTCCGGTCGGCCTCCACCAGTATCATGCTGTGCCTTTTGTGTCTTACTTCCTCGTCCGGGCTGGTTTCACAAAATACCACCATGAAATCGCAAATGGTGCCGTTTGTGATAAACATCTTGCTGCCATTGATTATGTAATCGTTTCCATCTTTGACGGCGCGGGTTTTGGCACTGGCCACATCGGTTCCCGCATTGGGCTCGGTAAATGCCCCGGCGCAAACGGCCTTCCCGTCCACCAGGAGCGGCAGGTACTTTTTCTTTTGCTCTTCGGACCCGAAAAATAGTATATTTTCCGCCCCGAAGGTGGAGGCCACCACAGTCAGCCCCAAGCCCAGGTCTACACGGGAGAGCTGTTCGGTTATCAGGGCCAGCTCAAAAAATCCCGCTCCCGGCCCACCGTACTGCTCAGGGATGAATACTCCCACCAGTCCTGCCTCACAGGCCTTCTGCCACACTTCTCTTGAATACTTTTCCTGCCTGTCGCACTCCTTGGCAATGGGCTCAAATTCCTTTTGAGCAAACTTGTAAGCCATGCTCTGCAATATCTTCTGCTCATCAGTTAGTGTAAATTCCAAGTCTATCCCCCCATTTAACTAAATATATTAACTCTCCAGCCTGCAATAAAACAAATACAGGCCTTGCTCCACCTGCGCCCCGAAATATGTGTTAATCTTTAAAATATTTATAATGTTAAATTTAATTATAGGACACCTTACAGCAAAACAACAATACTTAATTTTATAAACGACGGCTGTTTATTTCGTTCTTACTTTCATATAACAAAAATGCAGCTGTACGGGGAGTCAAATCGAAAAAAATTTGGTACCAATTGACCCCTTTTATATTTATCGATAAAATTGTTGCAGACTGGCTGATTATTATAATTTGGCCCTGGTTGGAATTGAATGAAAAGGTTGAGGAGTATAGAGGAAATATTGATTAACATACGGGGGAGTGGTACTGCACGTGAAGTATAAAGCTGTATTATTCGACCTGGATGGAACCCTTCTGGACACCATTCAGGACATTGCCGAATCAATGAACGAGGTGTTGGGGTATTACAATTTCCCCTTACACCACGTAGAGGCCTATAAATATTTCGTAGGTGACGGTGTGGAGGAACTCGCGCGCCGTGTTCTTCCCGAAGGCAGCCGGGACCCTGAAACAGTTTCCGGCTTTGTGTCAGCCATGCGCAGGGAATACGCAGCGAGGTGGCAGAAAAATACCCGCCCTTATGTGGGGGTGCCGGAACTGCTTGACGCCCTTGCTGCCCGTGGCATTAAAATTTCCGTGCTGTCTAATAAACCGGACGAATTCACCAAAATAATGGTAGCGGGTCTGCTGAGCCGGTGGAATTTTGAGCCGGTGCTGGGAGCAAGGCCCTCTGTTCCTAAAAAGCCTGATCCCGCAGGTGCCCTGGAGATTGCGACACAGCTTTCCCTATCGCCTGGGGAATTCCTTTACCTGGGGGACACCGGCACCGACATGAAAACAGCCAACGCCGCTGGAATGTACCCGGTGGGGGTACTCTGGGGGTTCCGGACGGCAGAAGAGCTCGTGGCATGCGGAGCGAAAATCCTGATTAAAAAGCCCTTGGAATTACTGGAGCTTCTAACCTGAAAAGCAGGAATTGGGAATTGGGAATTGGGGAAGGCCGGTTAATCAAATATGCTTTTTCCCAGGGCGGAGGCTATCAGTTCCACGGCCAGTCCGGCCGTTCGGCCCCTGGTGTCTTCTATAGGGTTGACTTCACAAATTTCCAGTGACTTAAGCAATTTTGACTCGGCTATTTTTTCCAGTGCCAGGTGGGCTTCCCGGTAGCTTAATCCACCCGGTACCGGAGTTCCCACACCCGGGGCGGTGGCCGGGTCTACCACATCCATGTCAAAGCTTACGTGTATGCCGTCAACATCCCGCCCGGCAATTGAAAGAGCCTCATTGATTACTCCGGCTATACCCATTTCATCTATTTTTTTTATGCTGTAAACCTTTATACCTGATTCCTTTAACAGGTTTTTTTCCTGATCATCCAAGCTTCTTACACCTATTAATACTGTTTTCTCTTCTCTTATCCAGGGGCTGACGCCTCCCAGCAGGGTCAGCTTTTTATTTCCGCGGCCTGTTGCCGCAGCAAGGGACATGCCGTGGATATTTCCCGATTTACTTGTTTCAAAGGTATTAAAGTCACCGTGGGCATCAAACCAGATCAGCCCCATATTGTGAGTTGATTTGGAAATTCCCGACAGAGTACCCATGGCGATACTGTGATCGCCTCCCAAAACCAGGGGGAAATTACCCCTTCTCAACGCAGCGCACACCATATCCCCCAGTTTTTTGCATGCCCCTGCTATTTCATTGAGGAAAATTAGCCCCGCCTTGGCAGCTTTAATACTTTCCGCAACAGGAACATTAATATTTCCGCTATCTGTGACATCAAGACCCATTTGCAATAGTGTCTGGACTAACCCGGCATAGCGGATGGCGCTTGGCCCCATGTCTGTTCCCCTTCTGTTTGCCCCCAAATCCATAGGTACCCCTATTATTTCAACCTTCACTTCAAGCACCCTTTTTAAAATAATATATAACATCTATCATGTTGACTGTTTTTTTTAATTATTCAACATAAATCAAAAGCTTTACCTTCCGGCAATAAAAAGCACCTAAATAACTGTGCCAGACATTCGCAACCTTTAACGCAGGCTTACTGTTGCCGCCACCGGAAGGTGATCGGAATTTACGGTGCGGGGAATCTGCGCCGAAATTGAGGTGACATCCGGACTGCTGAATATATAATCAATCCGTTGATCGGGCTCCGCAGCAGAGTATGTGAAGGCTTCCCGCAGGCCGTGACCTGCCGGGACATCCTTGAGGCCTCCGGCCACCAGCTTTTTAATTGCCTCATCATCCGGCCTGGCGTTAAAGTCACCTGCAATGACGGTCCTGGGCCTTTTTTTCCAAAAGTCCAGCAGCTCTGCCGACTGGGAGATGCGGTCCTCATCATATCCCTCATAGGCAGAGAAGTGTGTAGTCATAAAAAACATCTCACCTGCCCTGGTGGATATTTTTGCCCAGACAAAACCTCGCGGAAAGTCACTCCTGCCGGGGGTAAAGTGCTCAGTTCCCCATTCCGCCACCGGGTACCTGCTCATAATTATATTTCCCCACAAATCGCCGTTCATAGGCCCGTATATTATGAAATACTCAGGAAAGCGCCAGCGCAGATAAGAAACAATATCAACGCCGCCGCTAAGGTTCCAGCCTCTATTTACTTCCTGCAGGGAGACTATATCTGCGCCGGATGCTTCAATGTCACCTACGATCCCCTGAATGGAGGGAACACTCCAGGTATCAAATCCATTGTGGATGTTATAATTATAAATTTTGAGCTCAGCCGGAGCGGGGATATTGATGGGGACAGCCCGGGAGTAAGGCGCTAGGCCCAGGCCTAACCCGATTACTGACAGGGTGATTAACGCCAAACCGGTACGGTTTTTAAAAGAAACAGATTCTTCAGGCCGAAGGCCCGCCAACACCACCATGGCCGTTGTCACGAACCACAGAAGGGGCCATCCGTACCGGGAATAGTAAGCAAACATCAACATAAAAAGCAGGAGCGCGCCGACCGCTACAGCACCATAAGTATGCCCCCTGGCCGGGGGTTTGGCTGGCGCGAAGGCAGCAGCTAACTCAAGGGCCAGGATTGCCTGCAGCGGAACGAGGGCCCAAAAGTTGACCTGATGCGGCCACAGGCCGGGTATAGTCAGGATCAGTGCCAGAGCCCCCAATCCAATCCTGATCCGGCGGGAAGGTCGAAAGCCCAGTAAAGACAGTGCTGCCAGCAGCGATAGCAGTATAATGGCCACCGCCCCCGTGGCCCCACGGCCGCTAATTGTTTCTACACGGCCCAGGTTGGTCAGCAGCGTTAATTGCAAAAAGAGGAAGGGCCCAAGCGCAAGGGCGCCCCATGATGCCCCCGCCTCCAAACCTTCTGCCGGCGGAGACAACGCTTGACTCATGCTGGCCAGCCAACTAGCTCCAACAAATGCACCGGCCAGGGCCACTGCTCCCAATACCGACCATGTCCCACTAATCATGTGGAGGTCCAGGCCATGTAAGGCAGCCTGACCGGCAGCCTGCCAAGCCAGGCCTATCAGTACTGCAGGAACCGCAAGCCCAAGGGCGTCCCTGTTAGCCAGCTCCTTAATAAAAGCCGGGAGCCACCACAGCCACACGACACCGGTGGCAAAGGAGAGCACAGGGCTTAAGATTTCACCCGGCAGAGCCTGCCGGGCGATGGTCAGGACGGCCAGAAGAATACCAAAACGCCATACCGGCCGCGGGCCGCCAAATAAACGGGCCGGGATCCAGGCCGCCAGTCCCAGTGAATATACCGAAAGGGCTATGAGAGCCATTTGGCTGGACGGCAAGTCCTCCGCCACATTCCATACCACCATTGAAACCAAAGACCTGAAAGCATGTACCCCCAGCCAAATCCCCAGTGCCCCGGCAGCCAGCAATGGCATAGTATTGGAGGCCGCAGTATTTCGCCTTCCGGTAAAATAGCCTTTTACATTAAGAAATGACATAAAAATCCCTCCTAGTCTGTGATATCTCTTGGTGACTGCAGGTTGTCCTTCTTGAGATCAACATACAGGTTTCCCTGTGAGTCCAGGCTTGCAAACAGAACACTGCCTATATCTTTTATGTTTTGGTTTTCTAACTGCTGATACAGCCATTCTTCGCTGAGATTGTTTTGTATAAGATTCTGCCTGATGACTTCCCCGTCCACGATAAGCTCCGATGCTATGGTCTGGTATTTTCCCGGTAAGTTCATATCCTCCAGAGTAACCGGCTGTTTAGGGCTTTTGGGAAGAACGCTTAAATCGCCATTGGTCTCCAATACAGCGAATTCAACATCGGATATATTAAATATATTTTTTCCCCTTAATTGCATAGTCAGATCATCCATATTATATGTCATTTTCCTCATATTGTTTTCTAAAACTTTTCCATTGTGAATAACAACTGTCGGCTCCCCTTCCAGTAATTTTCTGGCTGGACGGTATTTTAAGGACAGATATTCTGTCCCAAATGTCAGCGACCCGAAAACAAGTAAGCCAAAGGCATAATACCAGGCATTTTCAGCGGTATTAGTGGCCATCACGCCAGCAATGGAACCCAAAACTATAGCATTGACAAAATCGGTAACATTAAGCTGTGCTATCTGGGTTTTACCTATTATTCTGGTAATTATTAATACTACAAAGAAAGCACCCACAGACCTGATAAAAACCTCAATGAAAGGATTCAAAAATTAACACACCTCCATAAAAATTTGTGAAGTACTATTATTCCTAATTATTGTTTATAATACTCCTCTCTCAACATTTATTCTTATTTGTTATTATGAACCGCAAATTAAAAATATTTTCATCAGAGTATTAAGAATATCCACTAACAAAGAGATAACCACCCGCCCCGGACTACTCGTCCAAAGCGGGTGGTTACAATAAACGCCCTGCGTGCGTTCCCAACCCCCAATCCCTAACCCCGATATAATTTTGCCTATTGTAACTTTTATTATCCGCCAACCAGCAGCGGAGTGGTAATAACTATACTATCGCCCTCATTCAGTCCCGCCGGAAGTTTCTTCGGCTCCGCCAGTACCGGATGTTTCGTCAGTGGTTGTATCGCTATCTCCCGGCTCCTCAGTTCCGTCACCGGTATCTCCTGAGGTATCTGTCCCTGAGTTGTCTGTGTCATCCCCGATGTCAACGGTGCCGCTGTCTTCGTCCCAGTCCACATTCATGTTGAGAGCCTGGGCAATGAACCGTATGGGAACGAAGGTCCTGTTGCTAATCAACTGGGCCGGCACATCCATGGCCTGTTCCTGGCCGTTTACAGTAATTACCCTGCTGTCAAGAGTAACTACCACTGTTACGTCGCCCCTGGTTATGGTAACTGTTTTTGCAGCCTCATCCCAGGCAACTTCCGCCCCAAGCCCGTTCATAATTGCCCTTACGGGTATAAGGGTACGGCCTTCCTTTATAACCGGCGGGACGTCGAACTTAATGTTTTTTCCATTTGCCCGTACTTTAGGCCCTTTGCCGCCTGTGGTCTCCTCGTTGGTGGCCTCTTCACCGGCAGTCTCCTCATTTTCCCCGGTCTCAAGAGCTTTAACGGCCTGCTTTTTCTCCTGCTTCTTTACACTACCCTTTCCTTCGGCAGTGGTGCTACCGGTATCTTTAGCATCTTCCTGGGCTTGTCCTTCCGCACTTTCACCAGAAGCACTGTTTCCGCTGACCGATGATGAACTCTGTGATATAGAGGCTTTGCCACCGCCGTTACCGGCGGATCCTCCGCCGCCCTTTCCTCCGGAGCCGCCCCCACCCTTGGCGTAAGCCACGGAACATATTCCAAGCGTAAACAAAAAGCAGACAATTACTACAAGAATGCGCCTTTTCATTTATAAACCTCCCTCTAATTTATCATCCACCGATCCTGATCGCTGGAGTGTTTAATCTATACTTCGTCAACTTTATAATTTTTAGGGGGTATATGGAGTTATTCTCTTTTATTTTTTGCCGGATCCCCCTCCACCACCGGAACCTCCTCCACCGGATCCTCCTCCACTGCCTGAACTTTTTCCTCCGGACCCTCCCCCACTGCCGGAAATACTTCCGCCTGAATTTCCCTCACCGCTATAACTGCCGCCGGTTTCTAGTCCATCCGCACCGGTTTTGGATTCTTCGGAAACAGATGCTTTACTATCCACGGAACCGGTTTTCTCAGCGGTTAAGTTATCCTTTTCAGCCGGCTTGACTTCCTTTTCTGCCGATGGGTTACCAAGTCCCTTATCTTCAGGTTTTTTTCCCTCCACACCATCAATCTGCCCCTTATCTTCCCTGTGGCCCCCAGGCGTGTTTTTTATAGTCCCCTCTTCAACATCAGGCTTCCCCGAAGTTTTTTCTGCCCGGTTAACCTCTTTATTTCCGGTTTCAACCGTTTTTACAGGAGTAACCTTCCTTGCAGGCTGTTGCTCCTGCTGTTTTTTCTGAGTGCTCACCTTTCCTCCGTCTTTCCAGCCCTCCCGGTTTTCTTTCGCCGTTACTGGAGCCTCCGGTTCTCCTGAAGGCGGCGCCTTGCTAACCGGGGTCACACTTTCGCCAGTAATTTTTTGTTCTTTCTCCCCGGCAATCTCTTTTATCCGTGGGTCCTTCAGAGAAACAGACTTCAGCGGGGTTATATACCCCATCCTGCGTGCCTCTTCCCACAGCATATATTTCAGGGGGGAAACATCCTGCTTCCTGGCCTGTTCCATGGTGCTTTTATCTATGTTGAAAAAAAACATCCTGGCGCTAAGTCCGTTTTCCACAAGAGACTCATTTAAATTTACGTTTACCTGCTTCATAAGGCCCTGTTCGTCAGTGCCATCCAGAATGTGAATGGACACCGCCACGTCATTGTTATTATCGCCTCCCAGGTAATTGCTCTCCCGGCAGTCCCGGATAATGACTTTTAACACTTCCTTAATATCGTTATTTAAAAGGTTCCGGCCTTCGATTAACCTTTTTCCTTCATCGTTAAACCCTCTCAGTTGGACCACTTTATTTTCGCTGTTAATTCCCATCTCAATTCCGGGGTTTATCTCCATTCCGATATAGGCGTACACCTTTCCTGTCAGCATGTGCTGAAAGGCGGTGAAGGCTACCAGGCAGACAATTATAAACGACGCCGCCACCGCAAGCGCCCTGACAGGGAGGCGCCCTGGTCTGAGAACATCACGGGGCGAATACTCTATACTGTCACCAGGCTGTAACGGGGCTGCAGTTTTGATTTCCAGAAACTCGCACCGCTCATTCATAATGAACGCCCTGTTCCCTGACGAACTAATTACTGTTCCTCTGTCTGCCAAGATCATCACCACCTTTGTATAAATTTTCCACATATTCCTTCATTGTATCAAGGTCACTAATCAGCACAAGGCAGATGGCGATTATATATCTCCTGTGCCGCTCCACTGTTTTTCTGTTTATATATATTTTCTGCAAAAGCATTTTTATCGGGATAGTTCTGTATTTGCAAAAATGATTGCACAGGTCCGGCTCACCGGTAATTATTTTGGCAATTTGCACACACAAAAGCCTGGAGTCTGAGTGTTTGGGTGTTTCGTTAATCAAATCCCTGAGCCCTATATTGTATTCAGACAGCTTTCTTGCGAACAGTTCCATCTCCATCCTGATGTGAACCTGTTCGATAGGGCTGCCCGCCTCCCGGATCTCATAAAAACTCTCAGTATCCAAAATGTAAGTGTTTCGTGCCAGATAACTGCTCCGGGACCTGTGGTAATCAATTATTCTTTTCCTGATGACATCCGCTGCAAAGGACTTAAAAGACCTGAGTCCATGCTTGTAGCTGTCTATGGCCTCGTTAAAAGCCATCAGCCCCACACTGTATTCATCCCTGCTATCTATATCTTCGTAGCCGGTTGTATTTTTTGATACTATCTTTTTAACAAAAATCAGGTTTTCTGAAATAAGTTTTTCCCTTGCGCCAGTGTCCCCGGACTGGGCCTCTGCAACCAGAATGTTTGTTTCTATTCTGGCCTCAACTAATATGAAAAGAATGATTATCGCCCCCTAAAAACGAAACCATGCCCTAAAGCATGGTTTCGGTAAAATATCCTAATATCCTCCCTATAATATAGTAAATCATAATATTTCGACACATTTACCACAATATAAATGATTTATACCACAAATACAGCTTGATTGCATCCATCGGTAAAACTTTTCCTTACTTCTGAAACAGGCTTATCAAAATACAGCTTAAGCCGGTCAGTCTGTGAGCAAGGGTTCACCAGTATTTCATCAGCAGAGCAGTACCTTGCTATATCTCTCTTTGTAATCACATCAGAAAAAACAATAACAGTGCAGCGGTACATTTCCTTAATTTTGTTCACAAGACCCGGTGAAATCTTGTCAAATACCAGGGAAATGAATACTATTGCAGGCTTAAAGGTTTTGATTACCGATTCAGCCATAACAATGTTGTCATATTCAAACACTTTACATCCCATATCCCGGAATAACGAACTCAAGCTGTTTCGCATTATTGTATCATTATCAATAATTAAAACATTTTTTTGAAGCATTATACAGCCTCCCCCCGGTAATGTGCTGCAAGGCCATGTAGAGTACTCGCAAACAGGAGCCTTCCCAATACTTCAGGCTTTGTAATTATACTTCGGATAAGTTTTTTTTTTTGGGGGGGGCAAGGATCGGAAAAAAGTTATTTTAACTATAATAAGTTGATCAGATATTTTTAAGCTGCTCCACTGCGGTCTTTTTACATAAAGATTCAGCAGGATTTTAACAATTTTTGTAGAAAATAGTCTAAAAATTAACTCATTTATAAAATATTCTACGCTAATGGTAGCAGCCGGATTGGCAATACAGCCTCTATCTATTACCAAAAGGAGGAATTAGAATGAGCAGCAAATTCCTTGATACCTTCGCCTCTGTAGCTCCACAAGTCGCCAGGTTATTCGTCGAAGAAAAAATGGGATTTTATACTACAGACTTAACAAAATTCCTGATGGTATATGAGCACAATACAGAGGTGCCCTTTGCCAAGCCGGGGATGGAATTTAACGAGAAGGGCGCAGCCTACAGGGTAATTAAGAGTAAGCAGCCCCTTAATATGGAGCTGCCGGCCTCCCTGTACGGAGTTCCTTTAAAGGTGTCCTGCTTTCCGGTTTTTGATGATGATGAGCCGGACAAGGTGGTGGGAACCTATGGGATGGCAGTAACCCGGGACCACGCGTTCGCCTTAAGAGAGGCAGTGGGCAACTTTAAAGTGGGCCTGACGGAAGTCAGTCAGGCCACCGTACATACCGCCACCGCAGCAAGTGAAATTAATGCCAATAATTCCGGGCTGCAGGAAGAAATATTGGGCATAGGTCATTTATCCGGCGAAATCAATAAAGTGCTTGACGCAATAACCCATATTGCCTCACAAACCAAGATGTTAGGATTAAATGCAGCCATAGAGGCCGCCCGTGCGGGTGATGCCGGCCGTGGATTCGGTGTGGTTGCTGTGGAGATAAGAAAACTATCCGACAATTCTAAACAGACCGCTGATTTAATAAGGGGACTAACCAAAAAAATTGAAGAAACCATATCTCAGGCTACAGAAAAGG
Organism: Bacillota bacterium; assembly: GCA_049323755.1. Classification (GTDB taxonomy): domain Bacteria; phylum Bacillota; class Desulfotomaculia; order Desulfotomaculales; family Desulfocucumaceae; genus BRHc4a. The sequence continues at coordinate 6,032 of JBMOPE010000023.1, read as the reverse complement.
CTGCGGTTACCCTTGACGCCAGCCGGGAGCAGGCAGCGGCCATACAGGAAATCACCGCACAGGTTGAAGAGATGTTAAGCCTCTCAGAGGTCCTGGAGGAAATAGCAGCCAAGTTATGATTACCCGGGTTTAAAAGAGACTAATTTCTTATTTAGGCCGGTTCATTAACCGGCTGTTTTATTCTGTCTCAGTTAAACTATAAGTGGTAAAATAGTTGGGTAGTGAAGAAGTAACTGGGAGAGGTATTGCCGTGGATAATTTAAGGAACATATTCTGTGAAAGAAGAGTATATACACATGTCAGCTACACCCATTCACACCCCTATGCCCAGCTGCTTTTACCCCTGGAGGGATCGCTTTTTATAAAAACCCGCCTGCACCAGGTAAGCATTGAACAGAATCACCTTTTCTTTTTGCCACCCGGGGATGAACATACCTTTTACTCCGGGGAAAGGAACGAATTTCTTGTTCTGGACATACCTTCAACTTTTTTCCCCAGCCAGGACTTCGGTCATTTGACCGGCGGCTTATATTTAGAGCTGGACCAACAGTGGCAGGCCCTGCGCACCTTATTTCTTTATGAGATCGGAAAAAACAGTGAATTAAGCCATTCCCTTAACGATTTATTCAGATATGCGTCCCGGCTGCTGATAAAGCCAGAAGAACTTCCAGCCTCTGTAACTTATATACATAATCACTTTCAGGAAAGCATTAGCCTTGATAAGCTGGCAGCACTTGAACATTATAATACTTCATATTATTGTGAGTGGTTTCAAAAAAAGACCGGACTTTCTCCCATGGCCTACATACAAAAACTTAGATTGGAAAAAGCCAAGAACCTCCTGCTGAATACCGACTTAAGCCTGCTTCAGATTTCACATGAGGTAGGTTATGAACAGCAATCTTCACTTACCAGGCTATTTAAACATAAAGAGTCCATCTCACCCACCGATTACCGTAAAAAATTCCGTAAATACGATAAAAATTAAGCGAAGGAAGGGCAAAGGTCGCCCTTCCTTTTTTTTTAAAATGAAGATACATTATTACCAGGAGGATTATTATGAATGGACTTTTAAGAGGGGCACTTTATCTGTCGGCAGCCTCCAGCATATGGGGGGGTATGTATGTTGTAAGCAAATATACCCTGGATACCATCCCGCCCTTTACCCTGCTGTTTTTCCGCTACCTAATAGCATCACTGGTTTTGGGTTTCCTCTGCTGGAAAAGCAAGGTGGGGCTTGTGCCCCGGGAACATAAAAAATGGGTGTTCCAGATTGGCTTTGTTGGCTACTTTCTTTCTATCGCGGCACAATTTATTGGCACAAAGTATTCCTCTGCACATATGGGAGCCGTTATTACCACGTTATCCCCGGTCTTCCTATCAGCCTTTGCCATCTTTCTGTTACATGAAAAGATAACCAGGAAACAGGTCATTTCCATTGCTGTTGCCTTTGCCGGTGTACTGGTGGTGGTGGGCATTCCGGGTTCCCAGGGGGAGGGCGGGAGCCTGGTGGGCAGTTTATTTCTAATGGCTGCCGCCCTCTTTTGGGGTTATTATTCGGTTATTTCCAGAAAAATTTCTTCATTTTATTCCCCCTTGCAAATTACAACCTGGGGAATTGTCCTGGCCACAGGGCTGACTTTTCCCTGTATCTTTTTTGAGTGGGGTAACTGGGCGCCACAGGTGTTAACCCGGATGCCCATTATACTGAGTATCCTTTACATAGGAATTATTTCAACTGCCGTGGCATTTTTTAGCTGGAATAAAGGCTTAGCCCTTTTGCCGGCGCACCAGGCCGGAGTGTTTTTCTTCTTTCAGCCAGTGGTAGGAACCCTGCTTGGCTGGTTTTTTCTAAATGAGCAATTACATATTAGCTTCATTATGGGCAGCCTTTTAATTATTCTGGGGGTTTATTTCAATATGAAGCAAACCAGTGCCGGCTAAACTTCAACCCATAATTTCTATCAACATCCGCCCAGAGGACTCCCGCCTCTATAGGCGGGTGGTGAATGGGCGACCGGGCGAATGCCCGGCAATTTTGTTTGTAACTTACCAAAATTTGCTGTAATATATAATCAGTAACTACTTAATGAAAGCCTTGGTGGAGTATGAAACTTGACAGCAATTATCATTCAGTATTCAAACTCACATATCACCTTGTCCTGGTGATCAAGTACCGCCGAAAAGTGATTAACGACCAGGTTGCTACACGTATTAGGGAAATAGGTGAATATATAGCGCCACACTACAACATCACGTTCCTTGAATATAATTACGACCGCGACCATGTACATATACTTTTCAGCGCCCATCCCAAAAGCGCACTGTCCAAATATATCAACGCTTTCAAAAGCGCCTCGTCAAGGTTGGTTAAAAAGGAATTCCCTGAAACTAAGAAATATCTCTGGAAAGAGTTTTTCTGGTCCAAGAGTTTTTGCCTTTTGACTACCGGGGGGGCACCGATTGAAGTGATTAAAAAATACATCGAGTCTCAGGGTGAGAAAAAATGATTATTGTCCACCGGTTTCACATTGAGCCAACCAAAGAGCAGGAGCAAAAATTATTTGAGACGATCACCCTTTGCCGCCGCTTATATAATGCCGCTCTCGAACAGAGGGAAATTTGTTATCGGCAAAGAGGAAGATCTCCTTCCTGTAATTCACAAAAGAACGAACTCCCGACATTGAAAAAGGAATTGCCCGAGTACAAGCAGGTCAACGCCCAAGTCCTGCAGGACTGCCTGCAGAGGCTGGATGACGCATTCCAGAGGTTTTTTAACGGCCTGGCCGGGTACCCGCACTACAAAGGCCGCGATCATTACCGCTCTTTCACCTACCCCCAGGCGGACAAGCAGGACCATTTCAAACGGCCCGGCTATGTTTACCTGCCGAAGATAGGCAACGTTAAAATGAAGGCTCATTTTGAGTTCGACCCTTCAAAAGTTAGCCGGATTAATGTTAAGTACCACAACGGCAAATGGTACGTCAACCTTACCTCAGAAATCCAAGAAGCCGGGGTAGTAGAAATTGTAAATAAAGTCGGCATTGACGTTGGGCTTTTAACATTTGCGGCGCTTTCCAACGGCACCAAGATAAGTAATCCTAAGTATTTTCGTAAGTCCGAGAAGAAACTGGCCAGGTTGCAGAGGCGGCTTTCCCGCAAGGAAAAAGGTTCAAACAACCGGAGGAAAGCCAAAACCAAAGTTACCAGGCTGCATGATAAGATTTCCAATCAACGCAGAGATTTCCTACACAAGGCTTCTTACAGCATCGTACAAAAATACGACTTGATAGCTGTGGAATACTTGTCAGTTAGGAACATGATTAAAAATCATCACTTAAGCAAGAGCATTGCCGACGCCGGCTGGGGTAAGTTCGTGGACTACCTGGAATACAAATGTCTGAAAAATGGCAAGGTGTTCGTAAAAGTCCCGCCCGGTGGAACGTCCCAGACCTGCTTATGCGGCGCTCATGTGCCGAAAGACCTGAGCATCCGGATGCATAAGTGCCCTGAATGTGGATTAGTTGCAGACAGGGACGTGGTTTCGGCAATGTTGATACTACAAAGAGCGTCATAGGTTTTAGTTTTAAGTAGGGCTGGTAGCACCCGAACTCACGCCTGTGGAGATTGCGTAAGACCTTTGAGGCTGCGGTCGATGAACCAGGAAGCTCCCGCCTCTTATCGAAGCGTAGGCGGGAGAGGCTTCACTTAAATAACCCCTATTCTTGCTAATAAGAAGAGGGAAACGGTGTAATTTTGCTTAGCTGTGTCTTGCCATAAAGATAATCTGGATAGGTATGGCTTTATATCTGCCCGCCGGTGTGCTTGTTTATAAATGTACAAATTTCATCCATTGCCTGCCTTGCCTCCGGAAAGAGGGGGGAGCATGCGGGATAGCAGTGAAACAGCCCCTCCCCGACCCTCAATGTGACGTCTACACCTGCAGCTTTCGCCTTTTCTGCAAACCGTATCGAGTCATCACGAAGGGTTTCATGTCCCCCGACATGGATAAGTATTGGCGGAAGTCCGTGCAGATCCCCATAAAGAGGGGATATGTACGGCAAGCCCGGGTCACTTTCTCCGGCGTAATGTTTTGCAAATGCCTGCGCTGTTCCCTCAGGCGCCAGGCATAACTTGGCATTGGTCCGGTAAGACTCCCCCGTACACTTATAATCGGTCACGGGAGAATAAGCCGCCGCGGCTGCAGGAAGCGGCATACCCTGATCCCGGAGAGCAAGCAAGGTGGCCAGACATAAACCTCCGCCAGCGGAATCCCCAACAAAAACAATTTTAGAAGGCGATACACCTTCGGCCAGCAGCCAGCGATACGCCGCCACAGAATCCTCCAGCGCGGCGGGGAAACGATGTTCGGGGGCCAGGCGGTACTCAAACAGCAGCGCCCCTACCCCACTGCCATTAACAAACTTGGAGACAATCGGCCGGTGAGCCCGGCATGTACCGGATACATATCCGCCACCATGAAAATACAGCATTACCCTGTCTTTCACCGTGGAAGGAAGAATCCATTCGGCAGTGAAACCACCGATGGTCACAGGCGACACTTCGATCCCGCCCGGCAGCTTGCCGAAAAATCCAGCTCCATTTTCTACCTCCCGGCGGAAACGGAGTACTGCTTCATACGTATTCCAGTCAATGGTCTCCCTTCTCAGGCGCTGCCTGCTTCTCAGCAAAAAACATATAAGACGTGCCTGCAGACTTGGCATTTTATATCCTCCTCAATTACTTTAATTTCTCTTTTCCTTAATATTTGATTTCTCCAGATACTCTCTTTTCTTTCGCGCAATTTCTTCCTGAGCAGTATTGATAACCTCTATGATATCTATCTGGTCAGTTGTATCATCAAAAAATTGCTGCTGAGGTCCTGATTGAGGTACATATGGCGCTAAATACTTTGTGACCATATATGTTTTCTTAGTCATACAATGATTAAAGAAAGGGCTGCTCGCTAAAGCAGCCTGAAGTTTACAATTCTAAATCTGGCTGATATAATTATTGTAAAGACTTGGTGACTAAATGTCAACAGGTATTCACCAAATAATTTTAAAGGAGCCCTGGGATGTCAAAATTTACTGAAGGCGAAAAGGAAAGAATACGGCAGTGCCTCTTAACCAAAGGTAAGGAGCTTTTTATTCAATATGGCCTCTCTAAAACCAGCATAGATGACCTTGTACAGGCCTGTGGGATTGGCAAGGGCACCTTTTATAAATTTTTTTCCTCAAAAGAAGAGCTGTTTTATGTCATTATAAATAGCCAGGAGGAGGTAAGAAACCGGTTAATAGTAGAACACCTGCAGGAAAATCTCCCTCCCAAGGAGCTCATTTCTTCCTTCTTTCACCTGGCCTATAAATTAGCCGATGAAAACCCCCTTTTACAGCAGTGGTTTAAAGATGGGGAATCTGAGCGTATAATCCGCAAATTACCCAAGCATCTCATTGAAGATTTTTCACAGGATCATGATGAAAAGGGGATAATTTTCGTCAAATCCTTAATTCAGCGAGGCGTGCTGAGAGAACAGGACCCGGAAGTTATTAACGGAGTCCTTCGTGCCATATTGATGCTCCGCCTTCTTAAAGAAAAGATAGGCGCCGATTTGTTCCCTAAAATTATGGACGTAATTATCGATCATGTTGCAGAGGGCTTAACTAAACCTGAACACTAATGTCAGCATCCTGACCTTAACTTATTTTAAAAATCTTGTTTTATTACCCTGGTAGATTAAAAAAACGGGCCTGCGGCCCGTTGCCGCTTCACCAGCGGCATTGTTAAGCATTATTTATGGGTCCGGAATTGGGAATTGGGAATTAGGAATTGGTTTGGGCATTTTCCGGCCCTTTTTTCTTTTCTATAGTACGAAGCATTGCCTATTGTATCTGTAAAGGAGAAACCCCCAATCGGGGCTGTTGACAAAGTGGTTGGCATTCTGAATTCCAACCACTTTGTTTAAAATTTGTTAAAGCACTATCCAAGGAAGAATTTTTACGGGTTACAAGCAACCTGTTTTTTTGCTATGC
>JBMOPE010000022.1:32393-58842 GCA_049323755.1 Bacillota bacterium | reverse complement strand
AAAAACCGTGTAGTATTACTTTCTACACGGACAATAGAAAATCTTGCCTTTAAAACAATTTGTCAACAGCCCCAATCGAGCGATTTACCGGAGGTTGTTATCTGGCTCTCGGCGAAGGAGCCTAATGCCAGACGGGTCTCCAACAGGACGTTGGAGGCAGTCCGAACCGGCGCAAGGACGTGCCGTTGAGGACGGTCGTCTGTCAGTTGGTGACAAGCCTAGAGCCAGTTACAGCCGGAGGATCCTATCGTGAGTGCGGGGGTTTATCCGATACGCCCCAAAGCTATAATGTTATTTGCGTTAAGTATTATTTATGGGTCCGGAATTGGGAATTGGGAATTAGGAAATGGTTTGTATAGAAAAGACTTCCGGTAACTCCGGAAGCCCTTATCTGTTACATCTCGCTTTTATTGTTTTTTCTGCCCGGCCAATTCTCTCTGGTAGGCCTTCCAGCCCGGGCACCACTTGGTATGCCACCGCCACAGCCTGGCGGAAAACGAGTCAGGATTTTTCTCTGCCTTTGCGCGCCATTTACACTTTTCACAGTTTGAAGCCATTTGCCATTCCCCCTGGTTTTTACATCTTAATCTCCGTCAAGAATATTCCCCAAGGCTCCCAATACACTACCCTCACCCTTGGCCTTGCCCCCAATCTGCGGAGCCGAGGCAATAACCCGGGAGGCCAGCCTGCTGAAGGGAAGTGACTGCACCCACACCTTCCCGGGCCCCCTCAGTGTTGCGAAAAAGAGCCCTTCACCACCGAAAAGGAAGGTCTTTATTCCCTTTACAAACTCAATATCATAATCTACATCCTTTGTCAGCGCCACAAGGCACCCTGTGTCCAGTTTTATTACCTCTCCGGGCTTAAGGGTTTTCTCAAAAATAGTTCCCCCTGCATGCACAAAGGCCATTCCGTCCCCTTCCAGCTTTTGCATTATGAAGCCTTCTCCACCGAAGAAACCGACTCCAAGCTTTCTCTGAAACTCTATTCCCACCGACACGCCTTTGGCCGCACAGAGAAAGGCGTCCTTCTGACAGACTACCTTCCCGCCATACTGCGTAAGGTCAAGCGGAACTATCTTTCCCGGATATGGAGAGGCAAAGGAGACATGCTTTTTGCCTGATCCCTCATTTGTAAATACCGTCATGAAAAGGCTTTCACCTGTTAAAAGCCTTTTGCCGGCCCCAAGAAGCTTTGAGGCAAAGCCCCTGTTGCTTTCGCTTCCATCACCAAAGATGGTTTCCATTTCTATTTCCCTGTCCATCATCATGAAGCTTCCGGCTTCTGCAATGACACTTTCCCCAGGGTCAAGCTCGATTTCCACAAACTGCATTTCTTCTCCGTAAACCTTATAGTCTATTTCATGGGCACCCATAAAAACACTCCTTATGATTATACTTTTATATGTTCAAGTTCTATTAAAAGGTGAGATCTCCTTTGTTCGAGCCGGTAAAATCATACTATGGAATGATATGTTGTCAGCATTCTTAATAGAAATAAGATTAAAAGGCACCTTTTGGCTGTTCTATCAAGGCCGGCTAATTAGTAAGGTATATGTAGCGTATCAAACCGAATTATCAAAATAAAAAAGAATAGGAGGTGTTATTAGTTGGCTGTTGATAATAACACGGGCAAAAGAAACAACGCCGAGCCCCACCTTAACAGGTGGTGTGCCCTGCCCTACCCGTATCCCGAGCCGAGGGTGGTCCGGCAGAACCGCTACTACGCAATGCTTCTTCTGGAGGACTATGCCGGCACGGTAAGCGAAATGACAGCTATCAACCAGTACTTCTACCATTACCTGACTTTTGAAGAAAAGTACTATGACATTGCCGAATTGGAGGAGTGCGTATCCATAATTGAGATGTACCACCTTGAACTGCTGGGAGAAACCATCCGGCTGCTGGGAGTGCCGCCTGAGTACAGGACATTAACCAACAACCGGGTTATATTCTGGGACGCTTCCTACGTATACTACGGAAGCGATGTATGTGACAGGCTGGCGGCAGATATCGCTGCCGAAAAAGCCGCTATACAAAACTACAGGCTGCACCAGCACCTGATTGACGACCCTTACATAAAAGAGCTGCTGGGGAGGATAATACAGGACGAAGAGCACCACCTCAGACTGTTCAGCGACGCCCTGGCCAAATACTGCCCCAATTATAAATGAATAAGCCGCCCTGCATCTTGAGAAGGGCATTAAGCCTTTAAGAACCGCCCTCTCTCTGAAAAGGGCGGTTAATTTATTATTGACAGATTAAGGAAGGATATATATATTAATTGTTAACCATTAATATAACACTTGTTTACAATTAGGGCTCTCCTCAGGGCCGTAAAGGGAAGTGAAAAATAGTGAGGCAGGGAATCTTTATAACAGGAACAGACACCGGCGCAGGCAAAACAGTTGTAACCGCAGGCCTTCTGGCTGCCTTCAGAAAATCCGGTATAAATGCTATTGCGGTTAAGCCTGTTCAGAGTGGAGCTCTGAAAAAGGAAGATGGCCTGGTATCACCGGATGCAGCTTTTTATCTGGCCGCTTCCAAAATGGAAGGAAGTTGGTGCAATTACAACCCGTACTGCTTTGAGCCTCCCCTTTCTCCCCACCTGGCCGCAGAATTATGCGGAGTAACAATAAATCCTGAATTAATTTTATCAAAATGCAGAAGTCTTCAGGCCAGACACGATATCGTACTGGTTGAGGGAGCCGGAGGAATATGTGTGCCAATAACCAGGTCAGGATACATGGTGTCCGACCTGGCCAAAGAACTTGGCTTTCCTGTAATAATTGTTGCAAAGCCCGGCCTTGGAACCATCAACCATACTGTTTTGACAATAAAATACGCCCAGTCGGCCGAATTGGAGGTAGCGGGCTTTATCTTCAATAATATTGAGGGAAAAGAGTTTTTCGAGGAAAGTGACAATGCCAAAGTCATTACGGCATTGACCGGAGTTCCCCAACTGGGTTCTCTGCCCTACCTTGATGATATTGATGTTGAGAGGGGAGTTTCCGGAAGTCTGGCTGAAGCGGCACTAACATATTTATCCTGGAGAAAAATAGGAGGACTTGTCTGATGGATTCCACACTCTTTTTTCTGGAAGAATGGGATAAGGAATATGTCTGGCATCCCTTTACCCAGATGAAACTATACCGCAAGGAAAAGCCCCTGATTATTGCCAGTGGAAAAGGTAGCTACCTTTTTGACACCGAAGGGAAAAGATATCTGGACGGCACATCCTCCCTGTGGGTAACGGTCCATGGACATAACAATGAAGAAATCAATTCGGCCATCAAGGACCAGCTTGGCAGGGTTGCCCACACCACCCTTCTCGGTCTTGCCAACATACCTACAATAATGCTGGCAAAAAAGCTGGCTGAAATCACTCCTTCGGGATTAAACAAGGTTTTTTACTCCGACAGCGGCGCAACCTCGGTTGAAATAGCTCTTAAAATGGCCTACCAGTACTGGCAGCAGCAAGGGCAGGAAAAATACCGGGCAAAGCGCAGGTTCATTTCACTGGCAGAGGCCTACCATGGCGATACCATCGGCTCGGTAAGCGTTGGCGGAATAGATTTGTTTCACCGGAAATTCAAGCCACTTCTTTTCGAAACAATACATTCCCCGGCGCCTTATTGCTACCGCTGCTCCCTGGAAAAGAGCAGGGATACATGTGAAATGGAATGTCTTAAAAAACTGAAAGAAATTTTTGAGCGCCACCATCTTGAAGTGGCCGGAATCGTTGTTGAGCCAGTTGTCCAGGGCGCTGCCGGAATGATTGTGGCCCCTGACGGGTTTCTGTCCGAAATAAGCCGAATGTGTAAGAGATACAACGTTCTGCTCATCGCCGACGAGGTAGCTGTGGGCTTCGGGCGGACAGGCAGACTTTTTGCCTGTGAGCATGAGGAAATAACTCCCGACATCATGTGCCTGGCGAAAGGCATAACAGGAGGCTACCTGCCTCTTGCCGCCACCCTGACAACTGATGAAATCTTTGAAGCCTTTCTTGGTGAAATTGATGAGTTTAAAACTTTCTACCACGGCCATACCTACACCGGCAATCCACTGGCCTGCTCTGCAGCCCTGGCCAATTTAGAGCTGATGGAAAAAAACAACTTAATTGAAGGCCTGCAGCAAAAAATATCCTTTTTTTCAGAATGGCTAAAGGAATTCCATACCCTGAAGCATGTGGGCGACATACGTCAAAAAGGCATGATGGCCGGAATAGAGCTGGTAGAAGACCGTGAAAGCAAAAAGCCTTATCCTCCCGGCGCCAACATCGGTCACCAGGTCATTCTTAAGGCCCGGCAAGAAGGACTTATTATCAGGCCCCTGGGAAATGTCATAGTGCTTATGCCGGTGCTGTCCATGAGTTTGCAAGAATTGGAGGAGGTACTGCGCATCACCTATAATTCCATCAAAACGGTAACGGAAAATTGATTTTTTGATATTCCGGAGGACAATTATGCTTAAACAAATCGAGCAAAGGCTGCTGGCCGGCGAAAATATTACCAGGGATATGGCCGAGGGTTTGAGCAATCTGAAAGGTATGGAAGTATTGGAGCTTATTTCGATAAGCAACCGTGTTACACGTCAATTCCGGGGCGCTGAAATGGAGCTCTGTTCTATAATTAACGCCAGGTCCGGCAGCTGCAGCGAGGACTGCAGTTTTTGCGCCCAGTCTTCCCGTTTCGCCACCGGGTCGGACAGCTATCCGATGATATCGCCCGGTAAGGCATTAAAGCATGCAGCAGCAATGGAAAGAGCAGGCGCAAAAAGGTTTTCACTGGTCACCAGCGGCCGGGGTATATCCGATAGGGATTTTGAAAAGGCCCTCGTCATTTTCGCTCTTCTAAAGAGGGAGACAGGCCTCAGACTTTGTGCCTCCTTCGGAATAATAGACGATAATAAAGCTCTTGCCCTAAAAAAAGCCGGGGTGACGATGTACCACCATAACCTGGAAACCCCCAGGCAGTTTTTTCCACAAATCTGTTCAACCCACACCTACGATGACCGGATAAAGACCATCAGTTCCGCAAAAAAGGCAGGCTTAAGGGTTTGCTCCGGAGGTATTGCCGGGCTCGGTGAAACCCTCAGACAGAGAATTGACCTGGCCTTTGAAATAAGGGATTTAGGTGTGGATTCGGTCCCGGTCAATTTTCTAACCCCTATTCGCGGAACGCCCCTTGAGAACAAATCACCCCTCCCTCCCCTGGAATTGCTGCATACCCTGGCGATTTTCAGACTGGTCCTTCCTAAGGCGCAAATTCGCCTCTGCGGGGGCAGGTCAAACCTGAGAAGTCTTCAGCCCCTTGCCTTTATGGCAGGAGCCGATGGGGTTATGATTGGCAATTACCTGACCACAAAAGGCGAGGATTTGCAAAATGATCTCCGGATGCTGTCAGACCTGGGTTTTTTGCAATCCGCCAAAGAAGGAGCCTCTATTTAAATGGATTTTTTGCATGAAGAACTTTTAATCCTTAAAGAAAAAAATCTATACCGCATAATGAAAACAATCGACGGGCCTTCTACTTCCCGCACAATTGTCGACGGACGAAATTGTATTTTGCTTTCATCCAACAATTATCTCGGACTCACAGAACATCCCGAAATTAAAAAAGCATTTATTGAGGCCGTAAAAAAATGGGGAGCCGGTTCCGGGGCGTCGCGCCTCATTTCGGGAAATCTCCGGCCCCACATGGAACTGGAAAAGGAAATCGCCCGGTTTAAAAGAACTGAATCCGCCATAGTCTTCAACACGGGTTACATGGCCAATATAGGGGTAATCACTGCCCTTGCGGAAAAAGGAGACATTGTCATAAGCGACCAGCTCAACCATGCCAGCATAATAGACGGCTGCCGGCTGAGCGGATCGGAAATCAGGGTATACAGGCACAAGGACATGGCCCACCTGAAAGATATATTGCGTTGTTCCCGGGGATACAGGAGGAGGCTAATAATAACCGACGGAGTCTTCAGCATGGACGGAGACATCGCCCCTTTGCCCGAGATTGTCGCTCTTGCCGGGGAATTTAACGCTCTCGTCATGGTTGATGATGCCCATGCCACCGGGGTTCTTGGCCATCGTGGTTCGGGAACCGCCGAATACTTTGGACTGGAGGGCAAAATTGCAGTTCAAATGGGCACTTTAAGCAAAGCGCTGGGAAACTGTGGAGCCTATGTGGCCGGAAATCCTGAACTGATAGATTATCTTAGAAACAAGGCCAGAAGTTTTATCTTTTCGACATCCCTCCCCCCTGCAGTTGTTGGAGCTTCCATAGCGGCTGTCAAAATACTGGAAAGACATCCTGAAATAATTAAGAAACTTTGGGCCAACGCAGATTATTTAAGAGCAGGACTTAAAAATCTCGGTTACAGCGTTCTTTCAGACGAGACCCCCATCATACCCATATTGACACGTGATGAGAGCAGAACGCTGCAACTGGGAATGAGTCTGCTGGATAAAGGAGTTTTCGCCCCCGCCATCCGTCCTCCCACAGTGCCTCCGGGGACCTGCAGAATAAGGGTGACGGTCATGGCCTCCCACTCCACGGATGATCTTGATGAAGCTCTTGATGCCTTTGAAAAGGCCGGCAGAGAAACTGGAATTATTTAACATGGAAACTGGGCTATACAGTCCCCAACCCCAATTCCTAATTCCCAATTCCCAATTCCGAGGGGCTATGAAAAGTTAAACCTCCCGAAAAACTTTCGGGGGGTTTAACTGTCAAAAATTATGCTATGCCTTTCCTGCCTGCTGTATTTTGGCCCAAGAGTCCTTTAAGGATACTATCCTGTTGAACACCAGTGACCCGCCTGCAGAGTCACGATCAACAATAAAATAGCCATGCCTGAGGAACTGGTAGCGGTCCCCGGGTTTGGCACCTGCGAGGCCCGGCTCCACAAGGCAGGAATCAAGCACCTCCAGAGAGTTCGGATTAATGCCTGAGGTAAAGTCCCCCTCTTCAACATCCTCAGGATTTTCCCTGGTGAAAAGGTGATTGTAAAGGCGAACCTCGGCTTTTGTGGCGTGGGCCGCTGATACCCAGTGAAGGGTTCCCTTTACCTTCCTGACATCCTGGGACATACCGCTTTTTGTTTCAGGGTCATAAGTGCAATGTATTTCGGTAATCTCTCCTGTCTTTTCGTCCCTTACCACACTCTCGCACTTGATGATGTAAGCATGTTTCAGACGGACCTCCCGTCCGGGTGACAGGCGGAAAAATTTCTTCGGCGGGTCTTCCATGAAGTCATCCCGCTCAATATAAACCTCTCTGGAAAATGGAATCTTCCTTGTACCCATTTCCGGGTTTTCAGGGTTAATTTCAGCCTCAAGCTCCTCAACCCTATTTTCCGGGTAGTTATCTATAATAAGCTTTAGCGGGCGCAGCACAGTCATAACGCGGGGCGCACGGCTGTTCAAATCTTCCCTTATGCAGTGCTCCAGCATGGCAATGTCCACCAGGCTGTTAGCCTTGGCAATCCCTATCCGGTCGCAAAAGTCCCGGATTGCCTCCGGGGTATAACCCCTTCTTCTGAGACCTGATATGGTAGGCATCCTGGGGTCATCCCACCCGCTTACATAGTTCTTCTCAACCAGCAGCCTCAGCTTCCTTTTACTCATAACAGTATAAGTGAGGTTCAGCCTGGCAAATTCAATCTGCTGGGGCTGACATTTCACATCAAGGTTGTTTATTACCCAGTCATACAGAGGGCGGTGGTCTTCAAACTCCAGGGTGCAAATTGAGTGAGTTATTCCCTCAATAGCGTCTGAAATGGGATGAGCATAGTCATACATCGGATAAATGCACCACTTGTCCCCTGTCCTGTGGTGGCTTGATCTCTGAATGCGGTATATGACAGGGTCCCTCATATTCAGGTTGGGGGAAGCCATGTCTATCTTTGCCCTTAAAACACACTGGCCGTCCTTAAATTCACCGGCCCTCATCCGCTCAAACAGATTCAGATTTTCCTCCACCGAACGTCTCCGGCAGGGACTTTCCTTTCCGGGCTGGGTGAGAGTACCGCGGTATTCCCGTATCTGATCCGGGCTAAGGTCGCACACATAGGCCTTTCCGTCCCTTATGAGCTGTATGGCATACTGGTACATCTCTTCAAAATAGTCTGAAGCGTAAAACATGCGGTCGTCCCAGTCAAACCCCAGCCACTTTACATCTTCCTGTATGGATTCAACATACTCCACTTCCTCTTTGCTGGGGTTGGTGTCATCAAATCTCAGGTTGCAAAGGCCGCCGTTTCTGGCCGCTATTCCGAAATTAAGGCATATTGACTTGGCGTGGCCTATATGAAGGTACCCGTTAGGCTCCGGAGGAAATCTCGTGTGGACCCTTCCGTCATTTTTTTTCATTTTGAGGTCTTCAGTAATTATATCCTGGATAAAATTTGCATATGAAGCGGGCTGTCCTTCCATTACTCTGTATTTCCTCCCCGTAAAAAATCTGGGCAAACCGGTCCTGCCTGATTACGTTTTCTCGCAAATAAAAAAAGCCAGTTACTTATTTTAACCATGCCTGTAGTTCATATTTCCATATATTATCCAAAAAACCTTCTATTTATATCAATATTCCGGAATTGGCTTATAAAACGATTATTCACCCAGTTCTACACTAATGACCACAATCCTCTAAAACAAAGAAAATAAAAAAAGATTATAAAATATAGTTATATAAACAATTTGGCAGGAATTTAAAACTGGCAGTAGAATTTTAACATTTAAAATTTTTATACAAAAAAATATTCAACAATAAATTATATTATTTAGAAATAGTTGCCGGTTTTATGAAAGCCAGGGAGAGGGGCTTTGGTGGCTTGTTTCTCTTTTAAAAAATAAAAAAGTGAGGTAATATTGATGAATGTGAACTTTGAAGGAAACAGCAAAAAAATGTATGATGTGGTTCTCGAAAACATTCCCATGCTGATGAGGGGACTGGCAAAGAAGCAAATAGAAGCATGGGTTGAAAAAAAGAACATTTCTACTTTGACAGAAGACCATGTATACCAGGCTCTCAAAGACATCGCCCCCCAGTCGCTGGCAGATAAAGTTGTTCCCCAGCTGGATGCTCTGAAAAGTAAATAAAAAACGCCCTGCGGGCGTTGCCGCTGTTCCAGCGGCAGGGAATTCAGAAGTCAGACATGCATGCCTTACAAAAGGCACCACAGAGGAATGAAAAATACATTTGCATGTTGTGATGCATGTCCTAAAAAGCCACAGAGAACACAGAGGACACAGAGATTTTTTAGCCTTCCTTAATACTTATAAAATTTATTTTAAGATTTTTATTACTTTATCTGATTTTACACTTCGTCCTTAGACCCGAGAGTAATGCTTGAGGGAATATTCTCTGTGATCTCTGTGCCCTCTGTGGCTTATAAAAAGACATTCATCATTTCCAGTACAGAATCCAGAATGTTTTGAAGTATTCCCTGAAGCCCTATCTCCTTTTTTTAAGGTTCATTAATTCCACAAAATGAGAAGTGGGGTGTGAGAAGTAAGAAGTGGAATAATAAAATCTCACCTCTTACCTCTCACCTCCCACATCTCAAATAACCCCTTACCCTTCAGTTTACTGCTGTTTTATCAACTTATCAGGATTGCCTCAAACCTCCTGAATTCTGAGTTCTGAGTTCTGGCCGAATTAGAATCTCAGAATAAGCAGTCTCATAACCTGTTCTTCCTGCCGGTCAAAGCCCACCAGGCAAAGAATACCCCGGCCAACAGGGCCACACCCAATAAGATATCCTCCAAAAACTCCACCCTCAAAGCCCCCTGTCTTAGTTTTTTTACCTGGGACTACGGGCAGGTTCCGGCACTAGGCCGTAATGACCACCCCTTTTTTTTCTGAAACCTTTATACGGGTCAAAACGCTTTAATCTTAAGGCATTGGTAACCACTGAGACCGAGCTGAAGGCCATAGCGGCTCCGGCCAGAACCGGTGAAAGAAAGCCAAGAGCTGCCACCGGAATTCCCAGTGTGTTATAAACCAGCGCCCAGAATAAGTTTTGCTTTATGTTCCTCATGGTGCCCCGGCTTAGCTTTATACTGGCAGCCACTCCCCTGAGGTCACCCTTTATAAGGGTTATATCAGCCGCCTCCATGGCCACATCTGTGCCGGTGCCTATGGCAAAGCCAACATCTGCCGTGGCCAGGGCCGGGGCGTCATTTATTCCGTCACCCACCATTCCAACCACTCGCCCCTCTTCTTTCAGCCTGCTTACTTCCCGGGCCTTGTCCTGGGGAAGCACCTCGGCAAGTATGTTTTCCTCAGGTATACCCACCTGCCGGGCAATGGACACCGCGGTTCTCCTATTGTCGCCGGTTATCATTATTGTCTGTATACCCATATCCCGAAGGGCCTGTATTGCTTCAGCCGATGTGTCCTTAACGGTGTCGGCCACAGCCACAGCTCCAGCCGCAATTCCGCTCACGGCAACCAGCATGGCGGTTTTCCCCTCTTTCTCCAGGCTGTCGGCGTGTTTTTCCAGGCCTGAAATATCTATCCCCCTGGCAGCCATAAGCCGCCTGTTCCCTACTAACAGGTCCCTGTCGCTCACCTTTGCGGATATTCCATGGCCGGGTATAGCCTCAAACCCCTGGGGCTCGGCCAGCTCAATACCTTTTTTAGCAGCCCCCCTTACAATAGCCTCAGCCAGCGGGTGCTCAGATCTGTTTTCCGCCGAGGCCACCAGGTGCAGCAGTTCCTTTTCTTCAATAGTCCCGGTTGCTATCACATCGGTGAGGGAAGGCTCCCCCCTGGTAATGGTGCCTGTTTTATCAAGTACCACGGTATTTAGGGAGTGGGCTTTTTCCAGGTGCTCCCCTCCCTTTATTAAAATGCCGTTTTCAGCACCCCGCCCGGTACCCACCATTATGGACGTGGGAGTGGCCAGCCCCAGGGCGCAGGGACAGGCTATCACCAGGACGGCGGTGAAATTGATGAGCGCCCGAGTGAAATTACCGGGGTCCGCCAGAAAATACCACGATAAAAATGTTACAATGGCAATCCCCACCACAGCAGGGACAAAGTAGGCTGATATAACATCGGCCAGCCTCTGAATGGGTGCCTTTGACCCCTGGGCCTCCTCAACTATTCTGATAATCTGAGCCAGAGCGGTTTCTGAGCCGACCCTGGTGGCCTCAAACTTAAATGTGCCGTGCTTGTTTATAGTACCGCCTATAACCTCATCCCCGGACTTTTTGTCAGCGGGCATGCTCTCCCCGGTAAGCATGGACTCGTCAACACTGGAATAGCCTTCCTTTATTGTCCCATCCACCGGTATTTTTTCTCCGGGCCGCACCAGCACCAGGTCCCCTGCCTTAACATCTTCCACAGGTATGTCCATTTCCTGCCCGCCCCGTATTACCCGGGCGGTTCTTGCCTGCAGGCCCATTAATTTTTTAATTGCCTCCGAGGTGCGGCCTTTTGCTATGGCCTCCAGCATACGTCCCAGAATAATAAGGGTTATAATAATAGCTCCGGTTTCATAGTACACATGACCGTCAAAAAAGAAGGTTGTGGCCACGCTGTAAAAATAGGCAGCCGAAGTTCCCATGGCCACCAGCACATCCATATTGGCGCTTCCATGCCTTAGTGAGTTATACGCGCCCCGGTAGAACTGAAAGCCTGCAATAAACTGCACCGGTGTGGCCAGCGCAAACTGGAATACCTTGTTATGTAATATGTCCGGAAGGTGCATGTCCAGGAGCTCCGCAAACATCATGGCCAGAAGGGGAACCGAAAGCACTGCCGATAAAGTAAAGAAGGTAAGCTGCCGCCTTTTTTCCTTTTCCCGCTCAATCTTTTCCCGGTCAACATCAAACCTCTTCTCTCCATCCTCCGCTGCATACCCGGCCTCTGACACTGCCTTTTTTAGATCGGCGGGACTTATCCGGCCAGGGTCGTATTCCACTGTGGCCCTTTCCATGGCAAAGTTTACATTGGCCCTTAAAACACCCTCCAGCCCCCCAAGAGCTCTTTCCACTCTTGCGGCACAGGCCGCGCAGGTCATTCCGCTTATTTTTAGCTCCACCCTGTCTGTGGGGACTCTGTACCCCTGATCAGTTATAGTTTTTATCAGTTCATCCACACCTATCCTGCCGGGGTCATAATTAACTGTTACATTCTCAACGGCAAAGTTAACCGCAGCCTCACTTACCCCCTCTATTTTTTTAAGAGCCCGCTCAACCCTTGCAGCACAGGCCGCGCACTCCATTCCCTGCACTTTAAGAGTAACTTTTTTGTCATTCACGGGTTATCCCCCTTATTAAATTCCTTTTAAGTATTAACATTATAAAATTAATGGATCTTCCACATATTTTTCAACATTATCCACAACTTTTACACATAAAACCATAATTTAATAAAAATCCATAGCAACCTTTAAGTATTTATATTATAGGATAAAATATTAAAAAGTATTTGATTGTTAATGAAAGAAATACTCTTAAGAAAAAGGAGCACTTTAAATGCTCCTTTTTAATATGGGTTTGGCGGACAATATTCAGGATGCCCTGAAACCGCTGACGGCCTTTTTCAGAAAGTGCCCATAGTCAAAATCGTCCCTGAGAAGCCGCTCCTTAATTCCGGAAATATCGGTGTTTGCCCTGATGAGAGCGCTGTAGATTCCTGCCCTTGAAATGTCCCCCACCAAAATCATTCCCTTTATAACGTTGTCTTTAATTATGAGTTTCCAGTATATATTTTCTTCCGGATGGTAAACCATCATTACTTCGCAGCCTTCCTGCCTGCCCCGGGTGTCGCCCACCGCTATGGCAGGCACCTCCCTGAACTCAACAGTGTTCTGCATGCCTATCATACCGCCGTACCTGCGCTCACGGCCAGCCATGTTATAGCCGGCATACCTTCCCTGAACCACGGCATTTGGCCAAATTGGGGTTATTGCCTGTTCTCCTGTAACCACGTCTACGGTCTCAGCCACATCCCCTGCAGCGTAGATGCCCGGAACACTGGTCTGCATAAAATGATCCACCACTATCCCCCGGTTTACCCTTATGCCGGTATCCCTGACTATATCCGTGTTCGGGCGCGCTCCGGTGGCCACAACAACAAGCTCGCACTTAATCCTTCTGCCGTCCTCCAGTACAACGCCCTTTCCTTTCCTTCTGAAAATCTTTTCCCACAGCGACGGCCCCAGTATTTTCTGTATTCCAGTGCCCAGTATAAGGCGGATTCCCTCTGCCTCCATGTCCTTTTTCAAGACCTCTGAGGCAGTTTCGTCAAAGTGAAGAGGGATTATCTGTGCTGCCTTTTCCACCACTGTAACTTCAAGCCCTCTCCGGTATAGCGCGTAGGCCGCCTCAAGCCCCACCAGCCCTGCGCCAATAACAACGGCCCTGCGTGCCGGCCCGGCCTCCTCCAGTATTCTTTGGGCATCACCCAGTGTTCTTAGCCCGAATACCCCCGGAAGCTCCATCCCCTCCAGAGGAGGAAAGGTGGTAACGCTGCCGGTGGCAATTAAAAGCCTGTCATAGGGGACTGTTTCCCGGTCCTGCAATACCACTCTTTTTAATTTGCTGTCTATGGAAACCACCCTTTTGCCAAGCCTGGTTTCTATTCTGTTATCAACATAGAAATTTTTTCCCCTTATACTCAACCTTTTTTCTTCTATGTCACCGGCAAGGTAGTCAGGCAGCAGACACCGGGAATAGGCGGGAAAAATTTCATCGGAGATAACCGTGATGGAACAATCGGGGTCCAGCCTCCTGATGGTTTCGGCGGCAGAAACACCGGCGGCGCTGTTGCCTATGATAACATGTCTCATTACTGGTTCCCTCCTTCCCTGGCCTAACTTGCCGTTCTGGCTTTAAGTGCGGCCCTGACCTGCCTGTCAGTTCCGATAAACTCCTCATCCTCCAGCACCAGTGCCCCGTTGGGACATGCTTCAACACATGCCGGACCACTCTGCCGGCCCCGGCAGCCATCACACTTTACCGCCACCCTGGGCTCTCCCCTGCTCTGGCTTATGACCCCGTAGGGGCAGGACATTATACACATCCAGCAGCCCACACAGCTTTGTTCGTTGCCCTCATTGGTGACTATGCCTGTTTCAGGGTCCTTTCGCATAGCCCCGGCCATGCAGGCGTCCACACAGGCGGGCTCCTCGCAGTGCCCGCACTTCACAGGCACAGGATGACCGTCCACCGCCACAATTTTAATCCTTGAAGGCACCTTTTCCAGCATGGCCCCGACAATATCTCCGGAAAATGAATGTGCGGCAGAGCATGCCAGGGTGCAGGTCAGACAGCCGTTGCAGCGCTCGGGGTAAATAACGTAACGTTTCATACAGCTTCCTCCCATTCCGGGTTATTTGAGGGGAACCCGCCGGGTTTAATGATCCCTAAGCGGGTTCCGTTATTTTTCATGGCTCCGGATGATTATTTTTTATATGCCAAGGCCTCTTCTCTTGGACAGAATGTGCTCCTCAATTATATCCGCAGCCTTCACCGGGTCCTGTTCCACCATAACCTTGCCGCCTGTAAGGGACTCAATATCCTCGGTAAGGATCTTGGTAACCAGGGGGCTTCCGGTTACAGGAGGAACCGGGCCAAGGTGGGTTAAGAGGCCGAAGGCCACCGCAAACACACCGTCGGCAACAGCTTTTTGCTCAAGGTACTCGGGAGCGGAGGCCGCAACGGGAAGCTGGCTGGGATCTACACCCAGGGCCCCGGCTATGGCAGTTACCACAACACCGATCCTGCCGATATCGACACAGGAGCCGAAATTCAGGCAGGGTGGGATTCCAAGGGCCTTACAGACTCCTCTGAGGCCTTCCCCGGCCAGATCCGCCGCCTCGGGAGTCATCAGGGACTCTATCTGGGCAGCGCTGCTCATACACCCGGCGTTGATTACCAGTATATCTTTCTTAATCAGTTCCTTCATTAGAGTTACACCCACGCTGTCATGCCCGTTACGGTTATTGGTGCAGCCCACAACAGCTACTATCCCCTTTATGGCCCCGCTCTTCACAGCGTCAAGAAGCGGGTCCAGGCTGCCTCCGAGGGCGCCCAATATTGACTCCACGCCAAAGCCTGTAACAACCTTTGACTTGTATTGTGGGAGGAAAACGTTGTTACCGCGCTTCTTGTAGGTCTCAATGGCCATTTTGACAAGATCCCTGGCCTGCTCGGCGGCTTTTTCCGGCTCAAAGTCAACACATTCCTCCACCCCGGCCATTCTCAGTATCCGGTCAACAGAAACAAGCCTGGTGTGGAACCGGTCTGCCACTTCTTTAAGTCCCGGGATGGAGCAGTTCATATCCATCATCACCAGGTCGATTGCTCCGGTAGCTACAGTGTACTCCTGGTGCAGCCAGTTTCCGGTCTGTGACTTAAAGCCCTGGGCTGAAGTAGTCTGCCTCTGCATAAGCTCCTGCCCGGTGCACATGGACCCGTGGATTTCTATTCCGGTGGCCCCGGCCTCTTTGGCCAGCTTTAACATTTCTTCCGACTGGGCGGCCTGCAGCACCGCGGTGGCCATAAGGGGAACGTGCCCGTGGGCCAGAATATTGACCTTGGTGGGGTCGATGGCGCCCAGGTCGGCCTCGGTGGTGCTTATCTGCGGGGATCCCAGCAAAATGTCCTGCATGGTAACGGTACCCACCAGCCCCATGTACCCTGTTGCAATGGCAAGCCTCAGTGTGGTCAGCAGAAGGTCCACCGGGTCGGTGTCTATGTTGCTCATTGTTTTGGTCAATGCGTCACGGATTTCAGAGTGTACTCCTCCGGGAATTATGCCAAGCTTTTTCCAGGCTTCTTTCCTGGACTCCGGCGCGAAGGCCTCCAGTAAGGCCAGCGGCTCCTTAGAACTCTTGCGGAGTTCGGCCAGCACAGCGTCTGCCAGCTCAATTGCCAGCTGGTTGGCGTCCTTTTTGTCGTCCATACCCAGGGCTCCTGCTACTGCCCTGAGCTTTGCCTCATCGGAAATTTTGAAAGGGGTTTTTCCCTGGGCGGTGGCTTTAAGGGTTTCCACCACTTCCTCCAGGTGGTGCGAGTAGGCGGCTGCCCCGTGCACTTCAAGCCTTAAAAGATTCCTGGCCACGATTGTGTCGGCGGTGGCTCCGCATATAGCCCTGGGGGACTTTGGGGTGATCCTGCAGGGGCCGTGGCTGCACAGCTGACAGCATACCCCCTGCATGCCGAACCCGCACTGGGGCTGCTGGTCTTTATAGCGGTCAAAGATGGTGGAAATGTTCATCTCCTTCGTCCTGGCATACATCTCATTGGTTGATTTGTGGCATGATACTGAAACAGTGCTGCATCCCGAGCATGCGGAACAGTTAGACATTTTTACATTCCTCCCTCAAAAACTTTCTGTATTGAAGTTTATAGGAAGGACACCCCTGCCGGTTATGATCTACTCAACAGCTGCTTTATGATGTTGTTAACACCAAAGGTATGACATAAATCACAGTATTATCTAAAACACCGGATTCCTTGAATATTCCGGCATATAGTCTTAATTCCCAATTAAATTTTTTGACGCAGGTGTAAAGCCTTTTGAGACGAAATATGCTTATGAATAAAATTCTTTTATGGAGGGGAACTAAATGGGTTTTCAGTTGCCTGAGTACATTCACCCTGATTTTGAAAAGGAACCCTTCCTTTCAGCGCCTGACGCGGTAACTGCCGCAGTGCTCAAAGACGGGGTGGCCCCGGACAACTATCATGCTCTTTCCATTTACCCCGAATACTTTAAATTGGCCGGCAGGTGGGTTCTGGTAAGCGAAAGCCGCATGGACTGCGTGCCTGTGGTGGCCGGTGACGGAACTGTGCAGGCCGTGGAGTTCAGAAACCTGAGGGTCGGGGACAGAGTTGTGGCAGGAAGAACAGAGGACGGCAGCGAGGGAATATATGTTTATGCGACCGGCTTCCGGTCCGGTGAGTCCCATACCGAGATTTTTGCCTTTCGCTACGGCAGGTCCAGGGAAACTGCCTATTCAAAGGACTACAACAACCTGTATGAACTACTTAGGCATGAAAAGGAGCAGGGCTACATTGTCTGGGTGCTTGGGCCCGCCGTGGTATTTGACTTTGACTCCAGAAACGCCCTCTCCTCCCTTATAGAAAACGGATATGCCCACGCCATTCTGGCCGGAAACGCCATGGCCACCCACGACCTTGAGGCCGGCTTTTTGGGAACCGCCCTGGGCCAAAACATATACACCCAGGAGTCGGCCCCCAACGGGCACTACCACCACCTTGACCTTATCAACAGGGCCAGGGATGCGGGGTCCTTTGAAGAGCTGATTAAAAGAGAACACATAAAGGACGGAGTAATATACTCCGCGGTTAAGTGCAATATCCCCATGGTCCTGGCCGGATCCATCAGGGACGACGGCCCCCTGCCCCCTGTTATAGGCGACGCCTACAAGGCCCAGGATGAAATGAGGAGTCACACCAGGAAGGCCACCACAATCATTTGCCTGGCGACCCAGCTGCACACCATCGCCACCGGCAATATGACCCCTTCTTTCACCCAGAAAAACGGCAGGATACGGCCTGTCTACATATACTGTGTGGATACGGCGGAGTTTGTCCTCAACAAGCTAAGAGACCGGGGAACGCTGGAGGTAACAACCATAGTAACCAACGTTCAGGATTTCCTGGTAAACCTTAAAAATAATCTGGTGTAAAAAGCGGGCCATTGGCCCGACAGATTTTTAACAAAGTTCTGGGATATTAACCTACTATGGGGCAACTTAAGGGCGGGGCTGGTATTCCCTGCCTCCATGAATGTCACCTGGGGTCCTTTTCTGGTCAAGGCTTCCAAGCAGCTTCTGTTTAGAACAAATCCGCTCTCCAGTCGACACTATAGTTATGCTTTCAAACGACATTCATCGGGGCGGGGAATAGCAGCCCCATGTGCTGATTTATCGCAGGCTGTTATCTTCTATCCACCCAGACATAACCTCCAGGGCAAGTCCTATATTACCCACCTGGCAGTGGTTTTGCCCGTGCTCGGCCCTGGTGAAAATACGTTCGGTAATGGATCTGGCGTTTTTAAGCGCAGCCACCTGCTTATAGTGCATTTTAAGGGGGATAAAGTGATCCTCCGCGCCGGTAAGAATAAGAACATCCTGTTTTACCAGCCCGGAGTGGAGATTGCTCTCGTTAAACTCCAGTATTTTTTGGCCGGCCTCAAAGGGGGTGCCTGTTTTTGTAATGTACATGAGATTGTATATCCCCCATTTTTCCTGGGGCATTCTTTTTATTTTTATATCCGACAGGTAGTTCATTATACGGGGAAGATAAAAAAGACCCTGGGCAATCATTCGGATGGGGGCAGGAGGTATTTGCATATAGTCAAAGGCTATGCTGGACGCGATGACCCTTTTAATCCTCGGCTCAAAGGCTGCTGCCCTGAAACACAGCCATCCCCCCATGGATATCCCCAGCCAGGTGACATCGTTAAGCTTAAAAAAGTCTAAAACTGCCTTGGCAGGTTTTTCCCACCGGTAAGTCAGGGGAAGGTCATACTTTTTAAGGGCGGCCCCCTGCCCCGGGCCTTCAAACATAATAACCTCGTAACCACAGTCCGAAAAGTAGAGAGCCATATAGTAAAACTCTTCTATATAGGAGTCAAATCCCCCGTGCATGACAATGGTGCCTTTTTTTTCAGCTTTGCAGGAGCTTACACGAATTGCAGGCAGAAAGGCATTTTCATATGCAAATTTGAATCTTTCTATCCTATCATCCGCCAGCACCGTGCGGTAAAAAAGATCAATAAACCTGTCATAAAGCACCCGCTTATCCGGATCCGAGGGAAAAGTAAAAAATTCAGCCGCCCTGTAATAAAAAGCGGCATTTATCATTCTTTTCTCGGCAAGGGCCTTTTCAGCCTGCCTTATCATTTCATCTTTCCAGTCATCTATTGACTTGATCCTTTCAGCGGCCTCCACCATGTCCTCCAGGCGGGCAAAGCCAAAAGAATACCACCTGTTAAGCTGAAAGTCTATTATCTTTACCCTGTGAAGAGAGTGGTATCCCACTGGAAAATTATAAGCAGCCATTTTCTTCAGCCCCAACGGGTTTTTCTATTGATTTTATAATGTGCTGCTGCCGAAATTTCAATTCTCAGTGTAACTGCGGATTTCCACCAGGAATTGCTTCCCGTACCGCTCCAGCTTTATTTCTCCCACCCCTGTAATTGCCCGAAGGGCATACTCGTCGGTGGGACAAGCCTGGCTCATTTCCCGCAGGGTAACATCAGAAAAAACCATGTAAGGAGGCAGTCCCGCCTGCCGGGCAATCTCCTTGCGCAGCCGGCGCAAGCGATCGAAGAGCTCGTCATTGGGCTTTTGCTGCTTTTCCCGGCGCACCTTCCGGTAAACAAGACCCTGCCCTTTAAGTACCGGGTGGGCCTTTTCCAAAAGCTTTAGCACCGGGTATTCACCTTCAGTTACTAAAATATATCCTTCGGCTATAAGTATATTAATAATATCCTTTATTTCCACGGCGGTATAGTTACTTAGCAGCCCATAGGTTGACAGCCGCTGAAACCCGAGCTGCTGCACCTTTTTGTTGCGCGAACCCTTTAAAACATCGGCTACCAGGTTTATTCCGTACCGCTCCTGCATTCGCCATATACACGAGAATATTTTTTGCGCCTCGGTAGTGATGTCTATAAGATCGGTATCATCCCTGCAATTTCCGCAGTTGCCGCAAAAACCGGCAGCATTCTCCTCCCCAAAATAGGACAGAATATACCGGCGCAGGCAGGAGGAAGTATGGCAGTAGTCCACCATGTCCTGCAGCTTGCGGTAGTCTCCTGCCTTATGCTCCGGCCCGGCATCTTTAAGCTCAATAAGATGCTTTTGTGTCACTATGTCCTGGGGGCTGAAAAGCAGAACGCACTGGCCGGGCTCGCCGTCCCGCCCGGCACGCCCGGCCTCCTGGTAATAGGCCTCCATGTTTTTGGGCATGTTGTAGTGCACTACAAACCTTACATTTGATTTATCTATGCCCATACCAAAGGCGTTGGTGGCCACCATCACCTGGATATCGTCGTTTATAAAGGCCTCCTGGGTCTTGCTGCGCTCGTCTTCCGACAGCCCTGCATGGTATCTTCCTGTGGCAAAACCCTTGGACAGCAGTAAATCATGAAGACCGTCCACTTCCCTGCGGGTGGCGGCATAGATAATACCCGGCAGCCCTTTACTGCGGCCTAAAAAAGCTGTCAGGAAATTTTTTTTATTTTCGCCCCTGACCACCTCATAAGAAAGGTTGGGGCGATCAAAGCCGCTTACGTGTACCAAGGGGTTTTGCAGCGCCAGATGCCTTATAATATCCTGAATTACCTCTGCGGTGGCTGTGGCAGTAAAGGCGGCCACCGGCGGGCGGACCGCGAACCCTTCCACAAAACCTGCAATGGAAAGATAGCTGGGCCTAAAATCGTGCCCCCACTGGGAAATGCAGTGGGCCTCATCCACCGCCACAAGGGAAACATTGAGGCGGCTGAGATATCCTCTGAAAGCCTCCGACTCAAGCCGCTCCGGGGCTATGTACAGCAGCCTGTATCCACCTCTGGCCGCTTCTTTTGTACGCTCAGCAACCTCCCGGCTGTCCAGTGAGCTGTTAATATAGGCCGCCGGTATACCAAGGCTGTTCAGGGCGTCCACCTGGTCCTTCATAAGAGAAATAAGGGGTGATATGACAAGAACGGTGCCTGAATGCATTAAAGCCGGGATCTGGTAGCAAACCGACTTGCCGCCGCCCGTGGGCATAATTCCCACGGTATCCCGTCCATTTAGCAAGCTGCTGATTATTGTCTCCTGCCCCGGCCGGAAATCATGGTAGCCGAAGTTTCTTTCAAGATACGCCCTGGCTTTTCCCAACATGGGCAACCTCCCCCAGTAATTTTATGACTCCATAAGCACACGAAGCATTTTCTTTCTGTTATTTATGAATTCCTTTGTTACTATATAATGTTCGGTCTCCTCATAGCCAACCATACCGAATCCTTTATCCGTTAACTGCAATATGGCTGCTTCGGGATAGGCCATAATAATAGGAGAGTGGGTGGCGATAATAAACTGGGAGTCCTGTTGGACCAAATCATGTATTCTGGAAATCAGGGACATCTGGCGTAAAGGTGATAAAGCTGCCTCAGGCTCGTCCAAAATGTATAGCCCCTTCCCTCCAAAGCGGTTCATAAATGTGGCAAAAAAGGATTCCCCGTGGGACTGATCATGCAGTGAGCGGCCTCCATAGGAATCAATAATCCTATGCCTGTCGTTAGAAGCTTCCCTGTCAAGCTCCTCAATATTTGTGGCCAGATTGTAAAAGCTCTCCGCCCTTAGAAAAAATCCGTCTTTGGGCTTTTTAGGAGACCTGACCAAACGTATATACTTGAACAAATCTGAATGAGATGCCCTGGTGGAAAAATTAAAGTTCCTTGTTCCGCCCTCGGGGTTAAAGCCCCAGGCCACGGCAATGGCCTCCAGCAGAGTTGACTTTCCCGTGCCGTTTTCACCTACAATAAACGTAACCCCCGGGTGCAAGTCCAGTACCTCAAGGTTACGCACCGCAGGCAGTGAAAAGGGGTATCGGGAAAAAGACTCTACTTTATCCCTTAAAAGTTTTATACTTCGCAAATAGTGAGTTAAATTGGACATTGTAAGGATTCCACCCCTATATCCAAACCGGAACTAAAATAATTATCCGTTTATTTTTTTCAAGCCCGCAGTGGACTTTTCCCGGTAAATTGTCAACCTTCTGCCAGCCAGCCTGTAACTATTAAGATTCCTGAAGGTGCAAAAAGTTCCCTGCCGGAGATGTCCCCATCCGGATAAAAATAAATTCGTCCTACGGGCGACCCTTTACTTTGGCTTTCAAAAGACATTCATCTGGGCTGTTATTCTAAGCCTTGCCCTATAGTAGCTTTTAAGTTATCCACAGAGCATGATTTCCAAAAATAAAAGCGCCCCTGGCGCTTTTATTTATAACCATTATTATAGCCCCTCACTAGCTGCGGGGCGGGAAAATCCCCTGCAAAGCAATGATAAAATTTAGGCCTAAATAGGGCTGCATATTATTGTGGGGCATACTTCCCCCGGCAGGTTGCACCGCCTGTTGGCTCATGGCAACATTGGGCGGTGTGCCGTAAGGAGTGGGACTCCCTCTCCCTGCCGTATTTGCCCATACTGCCCCGGCCGGATCATTGGTGTTTGCAGTGGCCTGGCAATTTACCGCATGACTATGGACAGGCATTTCATTCTGGAGTAAAGTGACACTGGTGTACCCTCCTGTCTCTCCCAGTACCCTGGGAGTTAAGCCCGGCCCGGCCCCCTGGTGCATCGGCGCCCTTCCGGACAGGTTAGGCAGTGCAAAGGTGGTTTTGCCATCCCCTCCATAGACATTACCTATCAAGGAGAAAAGAGCGGTATTTTGGACGATTTGCATTATCTGCCCATTGCAAAAAGCCCATCCATACGGCGCGAAATTTCCAGCGAATATACGAATCTCTCCAATAAACGGATCCATTATTCATCTCCTCCACTAATTTCTGGAAGGGTAAATACCCTGCAGGGCTATACAGAAATTAACCACGTTGTGAGGCTGCATATTGTTATGGGGCACTCCCCCGCCACCGGCACCGAGAGCTGCAGAGCTCATCTGGCAAGTGGCGGCTGTCGAGTATGGCTTTGGTGCGCCTTCCTCAGTGCCGAAACATGCCCAGGTGTTGCCGGCAGCCGTTTTCACCGTAGCCGCCCCCGAATTTCCATGGATCTGGTGGGTGTGCAGGGGTGTTTCCGCTATGGTGAGTCTATGCTTCTCCTCCCCACCAGATTTGCCCAGGTCAATACCGTTTCCAAAGTGGACCGGCACACGCCCTCTTAAATCCGGCAGCGCAAAGGTTGTTTGGCCGTCCCCCCCGTATTGGGTGCCCAACAATGAATACAGCGCCTGGTTCTGGTTAATCAGCAGCAGCTGCCCATCACAGCAGGCCCATCCCTGGGGAGCATGACCAAAGGAAAACAGTCTAATCTCGCCTATAAACGGCTCAGCCAAGGTATTCCCTCCCTTTTTACGTATTTCCCGTTATCAGTTTTGGTTAGGCCATAAGCCCTCCAGCGCTATAATAAAGTTAATGGCGATAAAGGGCATCATATTGTCATGGGGTATAGATCCCCCGGTCCCTTGGATTATCGCAGGATTCATCACCCCATCCGGATTACCCGTGGAAAACTGACTATAGTTTTTTGCCCATAGATTGTTTTCGGGGCTGGAAGCTTCTCCGGTGGCAGATGACGCTAAAACAGTGTGAGTGTGCGCAGGAAGTTCGGTTGCCGCCAGAGTTACGGTTTCAACGCCCCCCTTTTGTCCCATCTGGTTACTGGGGTTGGTTCCCCTGTGAAGTGGAATTCTTCCCCTTAAATCAGGCAGCGCGAAGGTGGTTTGTCCATCACCCCCATAGGTCGTTCCTATTAAGGCAAAAAGAACATCATTTTCCGAAATAGACAGCAGCTGGCCGTTACAAAATGCCCACCCCTGGGGCGGAAAGTTTCCGGCAAACATTCTAATTTCCCCTATGTACTGGTCCATAGTGATATCCCTCCTTATCCTTTGTTATTTAGAACTTACATGTCTTTATTAATCAACTGATTAAAGACCGCTTCATACCTGATGCCGTCCTTATCCCTGCCCACAGGCACTATAAATATCTCCAGCGCCTCCAGTTGCTGGTGATTAAAGAGATAGATGCCCTGCGCCAATAAAGGTTGGTCCGGTCCCTGAAATAACAGAGAAAATTGCACCTGCACAGGGCCCGATTCTTTAAGATGTGCCTGCACCAGCTTTAATTGCACCGGATGGAGCAAATTCGGGGAGGAAACATCAAAGGAGGTATTCAGCTGTTCTGAAAATTGGGCATAGGTAATACTTTTCAACCATTTCTCACCTCGCTGTCCCATTTCATTATGATATACAGATCATTGCCGCCAACTGCCGTGAAGCCAAGCCTATCGTACAGCCTCATGGCAGGGTTTCCCCGAAGTACGCTGAGTCTCACCGGCAAACCGGAATCTGCTGCCTCTCCCAGGAGCTCTTTGATGACACCGGACCCTGCTCCCCTGCCCCTGAACTCCGGAAGCAGTGCAATATCGACCAGATCTATTCCAGCCTCTGTTATTGCAATTGAGATTACGCCGGCTTTAACATCACCGGATAGTATAATCCTTCTTTTCAAACCAGGATACTGAATTTGATAGGACTGCCTCTGACAGTGAAACTGCATTTGCAAAAACTCAAACTGTTCTTTTTCATTCCAGCCCCAATTGGACATTTCATCCCTTTTGGTACTGGCGAACAAATCAAATAAAAAGCTGTCATCTTCTCCCGGAATGACCGGCCTAGTTTTCAATTATTGCACCTCATAACAAAAAGGTTTAACTATTCATTAAATCTTATATCTCTGATCTCGGCACTGTCAAGTAATTTTTGCTACATTATACACAAATTTGTCACATAACCAATAAAAGGTGCAGGCTAATGCACCTGACACCTTTTATTTGCCAAATTGTTCATTAAATCTACTTTAAACTATTCTCCGTTAGAAAGGCCCTCACAGTTACCGTTAAAGCCTCTGCCCTGGTGGCAGGGCTTTGGGGCCGGAAGGTGCCGTCCGGATAGCCACTCATAATCCCCCTGTTCACCAGGGTTCCTATGGCAGGGGCCGCCCAGGGGGAGATGGAGGCTTTATCGGCAAAAGTTTCATTTCCCTCGCCCTGGTCGGCTTTTAGCTTTAAGGCAGCAGTTAGCATAACAGCCATTTGCTCCCTGGTAACCGGATCATCCACCCCGGAAATGTTTTCTCCATACCCGATAATCATACCATTATTATAAGCAGTTGAAATAACATCCCTGGCCCAGTGGCTGGAAGTATCCGTAAATACTTTACCGGCCTCTTGCTTTAGCCCCAGCACACGGACCAGTATGGAGAGGAATTCCCCCCTTGTAATAATCTCATCAGGCCTGAAGGACCCGTCGGGGTAGCCGCTGACAAAGCCTGCCTTCTCCATTGTTCTGATACTTTTTTCGGCCCAGTGCTTGGCTGTGTCTGCCAGTCTTTTTTCCGAATCTGAAGCAGTATCTTTTTTTACTGCTTCCTTCTGCCTTACAATCAATGCGAATTTTGTGAAGTGATCTACCATTACAGTTATCTTATTCCCGGACACCGTTCCTCCCAGGTCTATCCACCGAGACTGTGACTCGTCATAATAAAATACAGACGGAGTTTGGCCCGGGGCAAGGGCTGCCGGGTCAAAGGTGAATGTCAGTGCTACCGGTTCATTAAAGTTATAGCTCGTCTGATTTCCCACGGTGAACTCGTATATATTTCCCAGCACATTAAAGCCCGACGGCGGGGGGGAAGGCTCAGATACCTTCTGCACCGTTACTTTAACACTGGAGGTTCCCTGAAGCGCACCAGCCGGTATTGTTACCGAGGCCTCACTATTAAGACTCACCGTCCCCCCGGAAGCAGGGGTTAATGCTGACGTGCTGTCAGTACGGGGAGGAGCTGAATAACTCCCGCCGCCGCCTCCACTCTGGGGTGCAGATCTTGTTACAGCAACTGTATATGACTTAACGGTTACTCCGTCCTGGGCGGTTACCTCCACGACAATATTGTTGACACCAACATTAAGGCTGACCGGCTGCGTGGCCTGGCCGCTTACAGCTGTCTGGCCGTTGATTTTTAGGGAGGCATTGCTTTCATAAACCGCCGCCGTTACCGTTATCGATCCCACCGAATTATCCACACTTGCCGAGTAGTTCAGCACATCTAATCTGAATGCCGGAGTTAAGGCGCCACTGCTCAGTGAAAGTGACCCAAGATCAGCATTATTTGAAATCTGGCGGGTTGTAAATGTCACGGGTGATCCGTAAGAAGTACCCTTTATATTGGTGGCATAAGCCCTTGCCTCATATGTCGTAACAGGTGACAGCCCTGTCAGAATCACGCTGAAGGCGCCTGTTCCTGCTGTTCCAGCAGGTGCTGGAGTATATCCGGGAGATCCGGCCGTCCGGTACTCTATTCCCCGGGCCGTTACCGCAGCATGCCCGTCGGAGGTTACCTCACCGCCAATATCGGCCGATGTTGCGGTTATCGTTCCGGCTGCTCCGGTGGTAACAGACGGCGCGGTCCTGGCCCGCAGGGTTATTCCGCTGGAGGCGCTTAGCGCGCCGCCACCGCTGGAATCCCTGTACTCAGAGGCCGAAGGAGATACCGTAACATTGGTAATATCTCCTGCGTAAGGAGCTGTGGCGTTCCCGGATAGTGTGATTTCCACGGTGTGGCTGTCCACCCTTGTTAGCGTTCCCCTGCTCACTCCCCCGGGCAGGCCGGTTACGGGCCAATTGCCGTCGGTAAGGACAGGGGCAAAGGTTCCTCCGGATAGGGTGACGGTTATCT
>JBMOPE010000022.1:0-32293 GCA_049323755.1 Bacillota bacterium | reverse complement strand
TATGCGAAACCACGTCTACCGCCAGCCCTGCCGGTGCGTTTACCAGGGTGAAATTGCTCTTGTCCAGGGTGGCGTCGGCAAAGGTTGTCCCGGAGAGGGTGACTGTTACCTGCCTGCCGTCCAGGCTGCCCTCGGCCAGGGCCGGGGCTGCTGCTATGTTAGCCGTTACAGGCTGGGTGGTAAAGGTCTCCACTCCCCCGTAGGAAGTGCCCTCAGTGTTTACTGCGTAGGCCCGTGCATTATAGGTGGTATTGGGGGTCAGCCCGGACAGATTGACACTGAAAGTCCCTGTCCCGGTACCCGAGGGCACTGCAGTATATGAGGAGTCTGTGCTTATTTTATATTCTATTCCCCTTGCTGTTACCGGCAGGTTGCCGTCGGAGGTTACCTCGCCGCCCACGGTGGCAGCTGTGGCGGTTATTGTTCCGGCTGCTCCGGTGGTAACAGACGGCGCAGTCCTGGCCCGCAGGGTTATTCCGCTGGAGGCGCTTAGCGCGCCGCCACCGCTGGAATCCCTGTACTCAGAGGCCGCCGGCGTTACCGTAACATTGGTTATGTTGGTGTCATAGTCTGCTGTGGCGTTCCCGGATAGGGTTATCTCCACGGTGTGGCTGTCCACCCTTGTTAGCGTTCCCCTGCTCACTCCCCCGGGCAGGCCGGTTACGGGCCAATTGCCGTCGGTAAGGACAGGGGCAAAGGTTCCTCCGGATAGGGTGACGGTTATCTTTTTCCCGTCCTCTTCTCCCTCCCATATGTCTGCAGCCTGGCTCAGGGCTATTGACTCGGCATCGTCCACTGCGGTTATGGTCAGTGAATTTGCAGAGGTCAGCGGGCTCCCCCCGGCCAGCTCAGCGCCGGCTATGGTGATCCCCAGGGAGGGGCTTGTGTCAAAGTCGCTTCCGTCATGGGACAGGCTCACTGTGGCTGTGGTGCCGCTGTTATGCGAAACCACGTCTACCGCCAGCCCTGCCGGTGCGTTTACCAGGGTGAAATTGCTCTTGTCCAGGGTGGCGTCGGCAAAGGTTGTCCCGGAGAGGGTGACTGTTACCTGCCTGCCGTCCAGGCTACCCTCGGCCAGGGCCGGGGCTGCTGCTATTGAAAAGGCGGCCGGAGCATAGGTAATTTCCAGGCAGGGCTCACAGCCAGCCACCACCCGGTCACTAAAAAGCATCTGAATGGCAACGGTCTGTGGCGCCCCCGGGGGCAGGGCATTAGTTCCACTCAATACAAAAGAAGCCGTTCCGTCTCCTGAAGACTCGGCTTTAATAAAGTCGGTAACATCAAAGGTCTTCCACTGACCAGCAATTAAATTATAGTCGTTAGTGTAAAGAATTTGGCCGGTAGAAGGAATTACCGTGGTATTCTCCGCCCAGCTGTCGTCATCCGCAGCCAGAAGAGTAACAAAGGGCTGGTAAACTGTTCCTCCGCCTGCATCATATGAAGAAGTCTTTTTTACAAAAACTTTTAGTATAGCCGTATCTATTGTTTTGGTGGTATCAACACCGCTTAAATCGAATTTAAGCGCTGCCCTGGCTGATCCATAGTCCATAGTGCTATCTCGCTCATACCCTACAAAGTGGACCTTCCCATGTGGGGAAACATCATAACCTTCGTAATAAACGTCGGTATTGTCAACCGACTTATCACTATTAGTGATAATAGTGAGGTCTGCGGCCCGGGCTTCCGTCCCGGTGAATACGGCCTGTACAAAGGCTAACACCAGGGCAAATAATATAAGCATCTTTTTATTTCTCACTATCCTATACCTCCTTCTCCCGTTTCACATAATTGCCAACCCGGCCGGACAAATCAGATAGACAAATGATTTAGGCTAATTTTCTGTCTTGATTGGTAATTAATTATAATTTGACCAGTTATTTATTCAACATATAACATATACCAAAAAAGGATTTTAATCAACAAAATATTGGCATTTATTGTCACCTCCAGAAGCATTATATGGCAATAAAAAAAGCCCGGAACCTCCAGGCCTTCCAACAGATGTTTTACCTTTTCTCGAAAAATTTATGGGGATATGGAATTTAAAAAGCTTCAAGCCCTTCAGGATCAGTCCGGGGCATCTAACTCCACCCTTTCCAGATATCAGGGCAATAGCCTACCGTTGCCCTGGGCCCGTTCCTCACAATCGGGGTTTTAAGCAGCAGCGGATTTGTTAACAGCATCTTTTCCGTATCATGAACCATATATTTCAGATTGAGCCTGGCATATTCCTTACCTTCTTTGTCCACAAGGTTTTCCAGCCCCACCGCCGACTTTACCCGTTCCAGCTCTCCTTTACTAAGGCCCCGCACAGTCAGGTCAACAAAATGGTACGGAATGGCCCGCTCCTTAAAATAGCGCTCTGCCTTCCTTGTATCCTGGCACTTTTTAATGCCGAATATCTGTATCTTCATCTTACAGCCGACACTTCCCTTTCCGCTCTTTTTCCACCAAAGGCATGTATAGTACTTTCATTATAACATTTCCAGTGTGCCATCTGGCTTCCGTCAGCGCCGTCATACACATATCCCTCTGTGCCCCGGCTCTGGGATTTTGAGGCAATAACATTCTGAGGGTTTCTCATAAAATCAGGAAAGTTGTTCACTACAGCATCCTGATCATTTTTTAACCAGCTCCCTAGTCGATAAAATTTACTTTTATGTTAAATTATTGTAGCATTTCTCAAATGCTCCTGTCTCACTGTATCACATATTTCTTTCTCCGTTACTGTTAACCGTCAAGCATATACCATCATAGATAAAATATTTTTTATATAAACAATTCAATAAAATGTCTTGACTGATACTAGATATATTTATATCATATCTATGTAATGAATAGACATATGTGTGGCGCGTTTATAAATGACACAGACTATCAAGCCGGAAGAAAGCTGGCGTGAGTTAGTTGCAGCACTGGAGGAAAAGTGGCTGAACATTATGGGGAAAAAGGTTATAACAAACGAAAAAGAAAAGGGGATAAATAGAAATGGTCTATGCACAAAAGCTAAACAAAATTCCTGACTTTCTACCTGTTCCGGGTCAGGACGTCTTCAACTATCTGGCAGCAGATTATGCATCAAATCACCAGCTTCATATGGTAATCACTTTTGAAGGGCATCTTTGCCAGGAGCTTCTGGCAAAATCGTTTAGACTTACAATGGATATAGAACCTGTTCTTGGCTGCCGTTTCGACGAACAACCTGAGTCTGCCTGCTGGAAACGGCGTACTGACCTGGATTATCTTAATTTGTGCCCGGTCCTTGAAACAGAACAGCCTGAAAAAGAGCTCAGGGATTTCATTGCCCTGCCAACTGATTCACGTAAAGACCCTCTGGTGCA
The DNA here is from genome assembly GCA_049323755.1 of Bacillota bacterium. Lineage (GTDB taxonomy): Bacteria > Bacillota > Desulfotomaculia > Desulfotomaculales > Desulfocucumaceae > BRHc4a. The sequence goes on along the minus strand of JBMOPE010000022.1, from coordinate 28,952 downwards.
GGCAAAAATTTTTCGGACGCAGTGCAGAGACATTTTATGTATCAAGATGGATCACGCCTGCAGCGATGGTGGCGGGCTGAAAGAATATGTTTACCTTCTTTCCGAAGTATATAACCATCAGTGCTCACAGCGACCTTATCCGGTACCGCTCAATCCTACGCGCTGCGATGGGCGCCGGTTCCTTAAGCAATTTGGCATCGAGGATCCCAGCCAGGCCTGGGACCCCTCGCAAACACCGCCTGGCCCCATATGGTCATTTCCCTGCAAAAGCTACCGGAACACTGGCCCTGCCTTTATAAAGCGCAGTATAAGCCGGCACTTATTTCATTCTATGAAAGCCTTTGCGGAACAACAGCGGGTAACCATAAATGATTTGTTGCTAACAGCATATTACAGAGCACTTTTCAAGCTTAGCCGCATGCCGGAAAACCAGCCCGCGCCTGTCATGGTTACTGTCGACCTTCGCCAGTATATGCCAGAGGGGTCTCAAATAAGAGCGGTTAATTTCTCCTCCGCTTTCAACGTACTTCTCCCGTATATTGAAGGAGAATCATTTTTAGAAAGCCTCCGGCATGTTGCCAGGCTCACATCTAATTTAAAGGAAAGCCATGGGGAAATTCCAATTGCTGTTATTCTTGAGCTATACGGAATAATGGGTTTAAGTGAAGCCCGCAGGTGGTTCGAAAGCGCCCGTAAGCAGTCCATAGACACCAATCTGGCTACCCCTCACTTATCAAACATAGGGGTTATCAATAAACTCATATTTGGTAACCTATCAGCTGCAGAGGGGTACATAGTGACCCCTGCCATGTATGCCCCGGGCTTCATGCTGGGAGCAAGCACATACAGCCACGTGCTGACACTCGTGGTAAACTACTATACATCGGATATCGAAGAAGAGCTGGTTCAGTCATTTTTAAACTATATGGTCAGTGGACTGGAAGAATGTATATCTCACCTGGTCCCGGAGCTTTCCACTTAATTTAGCGCTATGTCAAAGCCCCCTAAATATAAAACAGCCTGGTCTCCTTTTAATAAAGGCCCAGGCTGTTTTCAGCCCTCCCAACTCCATAGTCTCACTTTTAAATCCCGGCAACCCAAGATTCTTTCCTCAGCTCTGTACGGTCTTTTCAATAAGCTGCGGATCACTTCCCACAATTTTATATTTATATTCTTCAACCACAGTTCCATCTTCTTTTGTCTTTCTGAAAATTATAAGGTCATAGCCATCACCGGCTTTAACTTGAGATGTCTCGTATATGTATCTGACACCGTTTTCAACCCGTTCCCTTGTTCCAAGCCAGTACGGGCAGCTATTAAGAAAAGCATTAAACTTTGTATACTCCGCAAATAGCTTATTTGACGCCTGCACATCTATATCCGCAAGCTTCTTGTCCACGTGCGCCGCGCTAACCTTTGCATTTCTGCCAATGCTTTGCAGGTACTTTTCCGCCTGCTCCTCCTGCTGTCGTATAAGCTCCGGATACTTGTCCGCTGAAAGCACTTTGTCCCAAAGCTCTTTTGGAAACATCTTTTTTATAGAATCAACATAACCCGCTCCATCCTCAGGCACTTTATACTCAAGCAAGGAATACTCACCATTTTCATTTTTGGAAAAGATCATTACCGTCGGGATAGCTCCACTTCCACTAACCTTGGTAAAAATACCGTTTTCAAAGCCGAAAGCACCGAAGCTGGCTATGGTATAAGCCTTAACATTTCCATTGTCCTCCCTGGTGCCAAGAATGATGTGCCCCTCTGTCGTGGTCTCTCCCTCTCCGTACTTGGTGTTTTCATCTTTAATTGTAAGGCTTACAGCCTCATCAATACTCATAGTAAGGCCTTTTAGAAATGCATCGAACTCTCCGGTATCTTTTGAGTATTCCCGAAGGTCTCTGTGAAAACTTTTCTGAACATCAGCCCTGGAATACCTGTATTTAAGCTGATCGTTTGTCACACTGACATTAAAGTTTATAACATCCACATTATCTATAAGGGCGAACATTACTACGGCATTATCACGGAAGGTCCATTCAATTTGCTGTTTACCAAGATTGGCTGCACTAAAATCGTAATTGACAGTAATGCCGTAGGGGGTATTATCAGTTTGCAGGGAAACCTCCCTGCGCAAATTGGCGTAAGGCAAATCATTAATCAGGTTTACAACTTTACTGTTATCTCCCACATAAGCGGTTTTATATTTAAGCAATGTCTGCGCGTCATATGTGGAAGCGCTCACAGGAAGGCTGTTCCTGCTGCCGCTTATTAACCGGACACCGACAAGTAAAACTACACAAAGCACTCCCAACACAAGGATAAGTCTCAGATTGCTTTTAAAGAATTTTGCCGGCCTGACCATCTTAAGCATCCTCCCAATATTGTCGGAAATAATATTACCATCTCTTATACACTCTGATACAATATTAGCATCCTAGGCTGGAGACATCCAAATATTATTTACTATAGCAAAGGAAAATTGAGGAAAATCTGGAGGGGGATTATGGAAGAGAAAAGGATTGGTAATTTGTATGAGCAAATAGCAGCTGCAAAGCTTGACCCGGCGGTGGGCATAAGAATTGCCCACTTAACCGGCAGTGAAAGCTTTTCTTTCTTTGGCGCAGAAATAGCCCCTCACAAAAGAATTGCAGCGCACTACCATAAAAGCGGAGAGGAAATATATCTTCTTATTGAGGGAGAAGGGATAATGTACACCGGAAAGCCGGATATGAGTGGAAAGGTTGAATGGAACCCCCCGCTCATTCTAAAAAAAGGCGACAGCTTTACTATAAGCCAGGGGGAAGTCCACCAATTATTCAATGACTCCGATAACAGAATTATTGTTGTTTTCGGGTGTCCGGCCAGCCACCTGTCAACAGACAGAATTATTGTGGAAGGGTTTCTTTCTCCCTGTTAAACCTTGCCCGGACGTAATGCTCCAGGCTGTATTTCCACTCGGCGCAGTCCGGCCTGTCTTTGTTTACAAACATGGCCCGGTAGCTGCAGCCTCCCATGCAGATGGGCAGCATCCTGCACTCCACACAGTCCGGATACTCAAAGGGCTCCCAGGTGAGCCAGCGGATTTCATGCATCCGCTCTTCCCTGCCGCGCTGCCTGAAGTCAGCAATGTTGCCAATACGGGCGGGCTTGTCCCCTATTTCCGACCAGCACTTGTACATGTCGCCGTCAGGGTCAATGACAAAGGTGTTCATCCGGTTGGCCCCACAGGCATGGGCTATACTGGGATAATGAGGCTCCCTGCCCTGCTTAAAGCCCCTTTGCCTCAAGGTCTCCCGGAAGTTTTGGTTTAATACCGTGAATTCTTCTATGGTAGCGCAGGAGCTTTCGATGGAACTGCAGCCTGCGGTTTCAGCGCTGACATGGCCCAGGTGGATGGAGATGTCCTTCAGATTGTTGTCCTCCAATATCTCCAGCAGTTTTACCGCGCCGTCCATGTTGGAACGATCTACGTTGATACGTAGACTTACGTGCAGTTCATTGGCTGCCAGCAGCTTGATGGCTTCCATAATCTGGTCAAAGGTGGGTCCATGGCTGCCCTTTAGCATTCTGCGGCTGTTATGTACCTCGGGCGGCCCATCCAGGGTAATCTGAAAATTTCTAATCCTGCTGTCTTTCAGCTTCTGCACTATGTCCGGGTCCTTTGTGAGCAGGTAGCCGTTGGTAATAATGCCGGCAGAATATTCTACCTTGTTCTCTTCGGCAATAGCGATTATTTTTTTCGATAAATCGAAGATTATATCTTTACCTAAAAGCGGCTCACCACCGTACCAGTTAATAAATACACCTTTTACCGTATTGGCTGACCGCTCAATAAACTTTAGCAATTCCTGCTGTACATTCTCCGGCATAAGAGCATGCTGACCGTCCCTCTTGTCCTGATTTTCCCCCGACTGTTCATAGCAATAGGTGCAGGCAAAGTTGCAGCGCAGTGTGGGGGCGATGGTAAACATCAGCCCCAGCCGATTGTATTTCCCGCTGTTGAAGGCGAACTTCAGTATTTTCAGCTCGTCGGCCCCATCATCCAGGACGAACCCCCCCTTTTTCAGACCGTCTATAAACTGCTTGGCCTCTTCAGACAGGACATCATAATCAAAATGGGGACCGTTCAACAGGTTTATGTGGGTCCTCTCCACCTCGGCCAGCGCAGTAGTCAGGCTGTTAAAGATCATCACCCTGTCTGAGTGGTCTGCTTGCCAGAGATAATTGTATATGGATGGTTTCATTTATTTTCATCTCCTTAAATACATAAGAATCAGTACGGGGGAATGTCGCCGCAGGATATCAGCGGGCAAAAATATAAGTGAGCCTTGGGTTCGGAAGGTGTTATTCCCCACCGAACCCTTAGAGCGAACTTAGTTCGAGCTTTATAGACTGTTTATCCCCGCCCTTCAAGGACGGGGACAAACAGTCTGTTAGCGAGATAAACCCCGGAGGAGGCAGTCTCCTCCCCCGGGAAAAAAGAGGCTTTAACCTACTCTGAAACTACCCTCGCATATCTTGGTGTAGCAGTATCCCTTAGAGAAGCATATACCGCCTGCTACCGAATCCATCTGTTCATCAGTCAGCTCATCGGGATTAAACGGAAGCACCAGGTATACCACCTTGGCCGACTCTTCAATGACCTTGACCTCGACCTCTGCGGGGAATTCAGAGCCCAATTTTGCCAGGGCTTCCTTGGGGTTGGCCAGCAGGGCATTTTTGAATTCCTTGTCTGTCTGGGCCTTCTTGACGATTTGTTCTTCATACTGACTGCGGGTCATTTCACTCATTTTGAATAACCTCCTAATTTTTTATTTGCTTAACGTATGTTAATACGTTGATGCCGGGTTTCCATTACACACTTCATTAAATTTTTTCATTAACTGTTTTACTTTTTTGGGTTAATGCAAAGATTTTTTGTTGTTATGTAAGCTAATACGCTTTGACCCGGATTCCATTACATTAATTTTGTGAATAAATCATTTAACTGTTATTGCATACCTGTCCCCGACATAACTTAAAGCCTGAAGCAGAAAGGAATCCGCGTCTTTTGAAGCCAGTTCCTCAAGGGTCAGCCGGGTTAGCGCCGCCAGCATTAACGTCTTACCCGCCTGGCTTTGAAAGCTTGCTGCATTTTTATGTTCAAACTCTTCAAGGTTTTCCGCCGCGCTTTTTACCAGGGCCTGCAGTATCCGAAAGGCCCCGTCGGTGAGAGGAGGGCTGCCCCGGTAATTCTGAAGCCTCCCGCCCTCCCGGTAATCAGGAAAGCTTTCCAGCCCCACAAAGCGTAAAAACCATTGGGCCTTGTAATGACCGGCTGCCGCCACTATCCCCATGTAGTCGGCCATCAGCTCGTCCATCATATTGTTGCGCATTGAAGAAAAGAGCCTGCGGGTAAAATAGTGTGCGCACTCGTGCTCCCGGCGGATAGCCAGTGAGTTATCCCTCCACTCCTCTTCGGCAATTCCCAGTTCCCTTGCCGGCACACCACTGTAAGCCCCGTCGCTCAATATAATAAAGCTGTCCTGGTATAGTTCCTTTTGCGGTATAATTCGCCGGAATTCTTCCTGCCAGCGCTCTTCGGAGTGGTTTTCCGGATTTTCGCACTCCCACTGTTTTCTGCATGTAAAAATCCTGTCCCAGTTATTGTAGCCGGCAATCGTAATGGCTCCCATTGCATCAGGCACCGGCACAGGCTCGTTTTTCCCGATCAGCGCCCGCACCAGTGCAACAAAGTCCTCCCTGTGCCTGGTCAGCAGAATGGGAATCCTCCCGGCCGGAGTCTGGTGCAGGGAAAGCTCCAGACTCTCGGGCCGCTCCAGCACAAGCCCGGTGGCGTGAGGCATTTCTTCCGCCGAGCCCAGCCTGCGGGTGGCAGCCTGGTAAAAATCGCTCTGACTGATACCTTCCCGGATGGGAAATTTAAATTGAATAATCCGATCCTTTAAAACCTCATATACTCCTTTTACCTTTGCTTCGGCGGCGTAGCCTTCCCAGACGGCCACAAAGGGCTCGTCGGGCAGGGGTAATATTACATTCTCCTGGCCAGAATCCTGTATAAAAAAATTTTTATTGTATAACAGCAGTTCTTCAATCTCCGGTGCTGTGGCACCGAAAGAAGCCAGTACGTCAGACCTGTATTTTGATCTATCAAGGGACTCCATCTTTAGCACCTTTCATTCCTCCGGCGGTTGGTCCCGGTAACGATTTATACCGCCTGCCACATTATCCAACTCATCATCACCAAGCTCGGTGGACTCTCTCTCCGCCCCTTGTTTTTTTCCCGATGCGCTAAGCCTGTCCAGCAGCCGCCGCCGGAGATCACCGGCTATTCTGCACTCATCGCTCAAATCCACTGCCGCCAGGCACCTGGCCAGCTCAATAGCCTCACGGTAGCCCTCCCGGTCCGGTTCTGCAGGAGTGATCCCGGCCTTATTATCCTGCAAAATCCTGTCTATGTCCTCGCAAAAGCGTTTGGCCAATTCCAGTTCCTTCATCCAATATTCACCTCTAATGCCGACAGATCAGCCCTCATTCTTTTTAAGGCCCTGTAAATAATAACGGCTACATTGCTTTCCGTTAGGCCGGTCATTTCGGATATCGCGTGATTGGTGAGGCCGGCCGCAAATTTAAGTCCGATGATATCCCGCTCCCGGTCACTTAGCCTGGCCACCGCCTGCAGCAGTTCCTCCCGGGTTTCTTTTTTAATCAGCTCATTAGCCGGCCCTTCAGTGGTACAGGCCATTTCACCCAGCAGGTCATAAGAAACCTCCCGCTGCCGGCCCCGTCTGCGAAGGTAATCTGTGAGAGTATTGTGGGCAATGGTGAAAATCCAGCTGCGAAAAGGCGCCCGATCCGGATTATATCTTCCTATATTGGCAAGAGCCAGCTCAAAAACCCTGCTGGTAAGATCCTCTGCCTCATCCTGGCTGCCGATCCGGTAGCGTATATATTTATATATGCGGGGCAGGAAATGATCAAAAATTTTTATAAAGACCGCCGGATCCTGCGCCGCCCGGTAATCCAGATCCGGTTCATCTCTTCCCATAAGGCTCCTCCTGTTAATACGTTAAGAAGCGATCTTCATTACACTCTGAAACAATAACCTTGAACAACACCCATAGATTTACATTGAATTTCAGGCCAGCTGCCTTTTGGCCAGCTCGGCAAACATGCCGCCATTTTCCATTAATTGCTCATAAGTGCCGCTTTCAATTACTTTGCCTTTATCCATCACTATAATCCTGTCGCACTTTACGACTGTGCTCAGCCGGTGGGCAATTACTATCCGTGTCGCCTGCAGCCGGTCCAGGCTTTCGCTGACCAAGGCCTGGGTTCTGTTATCCAGGGCGCTGGTAGCCTCATCAAAGTATATTATCTTTGGCCTGTTGACAATGGCGCGGGCGATCAAAAGCCTTTGCCTCTGCCCTCCCGACAGGGTGCCTGCCCCCTCACTGACCATAGTGTACATACCCATGGGCATGTCCCTGATATCCTGGTCCAGCCCGGCCATCCTGGCTGCTTCCCAGGCGTTATCCATGGTCAGATGGATATTGGCCCCCACAATGTTGGTAAAAATATCTCCGGCCATCAGCTGTCCGTTTTGCAAGACCACTCCCAGCTGCTGGCGCACAGATCGGATGTCTACGGTGTCAAGGGACTGGCCGTTGTAAAAAACATGGCCTGTCTCCGGCTTTTCAAACCCCAGCAGAATGCGGAACAGGGTTGATTTTCCGCTTCCCGAGGTACCTACAATGCCTATGTACTCTCCCGCCTGTACGTGCAGTGAGACATCGCCCAATACCAGTGGGCCCTCTTTTTTGTAGCGGAAAGAAACGTGGCTAACCTCAATGGATCCGGTCAATTCACCTGGATCGCCCTTAGATTCGTCATATTCCGGCAGTGTGTTCAAAATAGGTTTTATTCTTTCATACAGGGGGATAACCATATTAATTGAGAGCAGTGACTGGAATAAAGAAAGGATTGCAGTCATAAAGCTGGCCAGTGCGGCATTAAAGGCAACAAATTTGCCCGCTCCCATTGAATTGTGCCCCATATTAACCAGGGCATAGAAAATAACGATGGAGGTGATTACTGGAAAAACCGTTTCAAAGGTAGTCAGCCAGTTGGTAATGGCCCTGCTTTTATAGGTTATTTTTCTCAGGCCACTAAACTCTTTTGACCATAAGTAGAAAGCCCTTTTTTCCGCGCCGGAAACCCTGAGCTTGGCCACGCTCCCGATTAACTGCAAAACCAGGCCGGCAATTTTATTTGATCTGTCAACCGCCTGCCGCTGATAGCGCATCTGTCTGAACTGAAAGAATACCGTCGCCGCCACCGCCACAGCCACAAGGACTGTGGCCACCCCCGCCAGCCGCAAATCATAATAAAACAGCAGGCCAAAATTAAAAAAGGAGAAGAGGCTGGAAATAACAGTAGTAATAACCACTCCGGTGAGCATCTTGCGGATATGGCTTATGCCCATGGCCCGCATGGCCAGCTCCCCGGAGGTATACCCTTTAAAAAAGGGCGTCGGCAGGCTGATCAGCCTGTCCCAGACAGCCGCCTGTATGGGTCCCTCCATTCTTCCTTCCAGCCGCAGCATGGCCAGTGAGCGGGTCAATTGAAACAACAGCCCGGCCAGGGCGCCGGCGGCCAGAAAAAATGCAATCTGCAGAAGCTGTGCCTTTTCCCCCCCAGGAATAATAGTGTCAAAAACAATTCCTGTGGCTACCGGGGTGACCATTCCCAACAGCCCCCCCAGCAAACCCATCAGCACCACCACAGCCAGGTCCCTCTTCCAGCAGTTTTCCAGCCCGAAAGTTAAGACCTCCCGCAAGGTCATCGCCTTATGGGGAAACGGCCGGTAAAAGGCAACGGCAAAGGGCTTTATCATGGCGGCAATTTGATTGTCTACCCTGACACTGGTTTTATTGGCGGGATCGTGCAGCTGGTACTGTGTTGGAGACAGCGGCAGCAGGGCCACAGGGCGGCTGTCTTCCTCCAGGTAAGCCAGCAAAGGGCCATTATCCTGCTTATACCAATCCCCCTTTAATGCCACCTGGCGTGTCCTGAAGTGGGAAGCCATAGCAATATCCCCCAGCGGATCCTTTGACAAAATCCCTTTTCCGGCCAGTGGGGAAGGAACAATCTCAATCCTCATCGCACTGCCCACCAACCGGCAGGCCGCCAGGAGTGGATCGCCCTCAATTTCCTCCGGCAGCTCTTCCCTGCGGGCCTGATTGGTAACTGACAGTATTCCCCTGAGTGCCTTTTCAAAGAAAAGCAGGTTATTCTTTTCTTTTTCTCCCAGGCGCTGCATTTCTTCCAACTTTTTCCTCTGCAGGCGGCCGGTGACTGCCGCCAGGGCCAGGCTGTGAAATTGGCCCAGTGATATAAGTTCGTCCCCGAAGGCCGGATGTTTGATCCATATTACTTCTTCAGTGGAGTGGTTAAACCGGACCTCGGGCCCAACAGTATTGTCACCGGCCAGGGAATTAATCCAATCGGCAATTAGACGTGAAAGCATTGCCCGGTCAGCAAACTGACCTGTCAATTGGTTAAGCCCGGCCAGGTCTATCTGCAGCAGGCGGGTTCCCGGCAAGCCTGAGGCCAAAAGGCAATATTTCTGTTCTTCACCTTCCGGCCTGAGGCCAAACAAAAGCCCCCCTGCCCCTACCTCAAATAGAAAGTCTCTGGCGCCCCGGTTTTCATCATCAATAATCCGGACAGAAAAAACAGCAGCCTTCCCCTGCAAAACCACCCACACACTGCCGGGATCGGCAAGCAAAAGGGGCCTGTTTCCCTCCAGATTAACTGTTTTTCCTTCTTTTAAAAACCAATTCTCCATTATCACAGCCACCTGTTTCCTGAATGGAATTGGGAATTAGGAATTGGGGGAGAGCAAAAGCCCTCCCGATCGGGGACATTCCTGTCCACAAAGGAATACCCAGTCTTCAGCAGGTGTGTCCCCATTCCGCTGACGGTGTGTCCCCATTCCTCTATCCGGCCTTGATCAGCTCAGAATAATGGCCATCAACATCCTTTAGCTCATCATGAGTGCCGCGCTGAACGATTTTCCCTCTTTCCAGAACCACGATTTCATCACAGTCCCTTATGGTGCTCAAACGGTGGGCAACTATCAGGCAGGTGCAGCCCCGCCGGCGAATCGCCTGATCCACCAGCTTTTCGGTCAGCGGGTCAAGGGCGCTGGTGGCCTCATCCAGAATTAATAGGGAGGGATTGCCGGCCAGTGCCCGGGCAATCTCCAGCCTCTGTCTCTGGCCGCCGCTGAAATTGCTGCCCCCCTCATCCAGCAGATGGTCATAGCCGCCTGCCCTGGAAGTGATATCGTCGTGAATGCAGGCGTCCTTTGCCGCCCGGATCATATCAAATTCACTCACTGTCCTGTCCCACAGGGTAAGATTGTCACGGATGGTCCCCTGAAACAGAAATATATCCTGGTCCACAAGGGCCAGTGAATTGTTTATAGCCGCGCGGGGTATGGTATTCCGGGTTTTTCCGTCAAACAATATTTCCCCGGACCATAGACTGTATGTTCCTGAAACCAATTTTGCCACCGTGGACTTTCCGCTGCCTGACCCGCCTACCAGGGCCACGCGGGTGCCAGGGGCCAGCCTCAGGCTGAAATTTTCAATCAGCGGCGGCTCCAGCCGGTTATAGCCAAAGGTCAAATTACGGAGCTCCAGGTAGCCTTCCAGCTTACAGGAAGATTTCCCGCCGCCTCCGGCCGGGAGGTTCTCATTTCCCTGCCCTTCCACCGGGTATTGCAAAACATCATCCAGGCGGCGCATGTCCCCCTCCATTTCCTGAAGCTGGCTGCCAAGGGAGACCAGCCCGTTGACCGGCTCTAAAAAGCTTGTCATCAGGCTCTGGAAGGCCACCAGCATGCCTATAGTCAGCTCTCCTCTAAAAATGAGATAGCCTCCCAAAACTAAAACCACGGCATTAGTGAGAGTGGACAAAAACATGGGCACTGCAGACAAAAACTGGGTGGAAACTCCCATCTCCTGCTCGGCGTTTAATGTTTTGGCCTGATATCCAGACCACTTGGCAAAAAAGTCCGACTCCGATCCGGTGGCCTTCAGTGTTTCAATAATCTGCAGCCCGGACACCGAGGTGCCGCTGAGCTTCCCCTGGTCCTGCAGCAGCTTTATGTTTAAATCCGCCCTGCGGCGGGAAACGTATTTTAAATAGAGTATATTTGCAGCGGCGGCCGCCACACCGGCCAGTGCTAGCAATAGGCTGTACTGAACCATCAGTATAAAATAGAAAACAATCATTACAAGATTCAATGCGTTTGTGGCCAGCTGTCCGGACAGAAGTTGGGCTACCCGGTCATTACTCTGCACACGCAGGCTTATGTCTCCGGCATAGCGCTGGGTGAAAAACTCCACCGGAAGGCAAAGCACATGCCATAAAAACTGGGCGGAAGTGCTTAAGGCTATTTTTGTCTCCAGCCTTAAAAGGTAATGCTGCTGGAGCCTGGTAAGAACACCTCTAAGGACTGCTGTAAAAGCCATCCCCAGCAGCAGGGGACCCACCCAGTTCCCTTTCCCGCCAAGCAATATGTCATCAACAAATATTTTAGAAAATACAGGAATAACCAGGCCTGGAATGACCAGGGCCAGCCCCACCAGAATAACATAGGCCAGGGCCGTTTCCGATCCCTTCAGCCGCTTCTTTAAAGCTGCTGCAATAGTGGGCCTGCCACCGTTTTTTTCAAAATCAGGCCCTACTTCAAAGGCCATAACAACCCCTGTAAAGGACTGATCAAACTCCTCTTCGGTAACGGACCTGGGGCCGCTGGCGGGGTCATTCAGATAGGCATAGCCCTGGCCGAAGCCCTCCAGCACCAAAAAGTGATTGAAGTTCCAGTGAATAATTACCGGAAGTTTCATGTTTTTCAGGTCTTCCGGCTCCCTGCGGTAGCCCTTTGCCTCCAGCCCGTAATTCCTGGCAGCCTTAAGGATGCTGCTGGCCTTGCTGCCGTCACGGGAAACCCCGCAGGCAATCCTGACCTCTTCCAGCGGCACATATTTACCATAATAGGCCATTATCATGGCCAGGGAGGCAGCCCCGCATTCCACCGCCTCCATTTGCAGCACGGTGGGAACCTTTGCTCTTTTAATCTGCTTTTCCCTCACCAGCCAACCCCCGTTGCCATGAACTAATCAATAGATAGATCTCTTTTAAGGGCAGGTATGACCATACCAATTGGGCGCTCTTTACTTACGGTCACAGAACCGCCGCAAAGTGTGCCGCTGCTGATTTTTTGCGGAGGGCCGCTGGTAGACGTCCACTTAAACCCGCTTACGGTGGAGTCGTCATCAGTAATGTCCACATGGATTTCCAGGGGTACTCCTTCCCCCGCCAGCCTGGCCACCAGATCTTCGTTGCCCAGGGTGTGCATCATTTCCTGGCTGGTGGCTGGATACTCTGACACCGAAATGACCCTGCCCAGTATATAGCCGTACTCTTCTTTTTTCACAGTGCTGGGGGAAATAAGCGCCTCCATTCCGGGTAGTATCCTTTTCCCCTTCTCAGCCGGAACATACAGCACCGCTTCCTGCTTGATGGTGCTTCCCTCGCGCTCCAGGCTGAATAGACGATCACCGGGCTGAACTATATCTCCCTTATTCACCTTGACTTCCACCACCCGGCCATCCACCTGTGACAATATTTCCGAGGAAGTGAACAGATCATTCTGCAATTTTCTTATTCTATCTTCAATTTCAGCCGTTTTTATCACCTTTGTGGTGGCAAACTGCTCCTTCAGCATCTGCAGTGAGAGCTGCGCCTGCCCCAGCTTTTCCCTGTAATTAATTATGGTGTCCTCCCAGTCGCCGGCCGCCAGCTTGTTTAAGCTGGCCTGCGCCGATTCCACTGCCAGGCGCTGCAAGTCAAAATCCCTTTGTGCATTCGTAAGATCGTTTTCAGAAACTGCACCGCTTTGGTAAAGAACGGTCATTTTGTCAAGATAGCTTTTTTTGGCCTGTTCACTGACCCGGGCCTGTTCCAGGTTTATTTCGGCCATTTGTATATCATGTGACTGACCAGATATGGCATTTTTATAATCGGCCTCTGCATATGCAAGGGCCGCTTTGGCCTCCGTGATTTTCTGGGTTAAAATGTACAAATCAGTCAGCTCGGAGCCAATAATATTATCTTCGCCCTCTTTTATACCGCTCTCCTCAAGCTTTTTTAGCTGCGCCAGCTGTTTCTGCAAATCGTTAATCTGTTCAGCCAGCTGGGGCTGATCTATTCTGGCCACCACATCTCCCTTTTTAACAGCATCACCCGCCACAACCCGGATATCGGAAATCTGGCCGGAGCTTCTGCTGACGATATTGTAAATGCCAAAACTCTGGGCTATAACTCCCTGCCCGCTCACCTTGGTGGGGATGCTTCCGAAAATACCCCACAGTACAGACGTTGCCAGAATGCATGCTATTGCCAGCAGCGCAAACCAGGCCCTGGGCGTGGTCACCGTGATTAGCTGATCCAGTTGCTCGGGGGATGAAAGCTTGTCCAGCGCCACCTTGCGGAACAAACCCTGTGCCATGCGTCAAGCCACCTCTTTATTCTGCAGTATGATAATATTTCTTAAGCTAATCGATAAAATCAAATTGCCCGTTTTTGACAACCTTTTTTACAATCAGATCTCCCGTGTCGTCACCGTTCTCCGCAAAGCTATGAAAGCCGGCCACCCCGGGCCTGCTCTTAAAGCTCCGCAGCTTTTGGGCAACTTCGGCAGGGCTTGCAGATCCGGCTTCTTCTATTGCCCCGGCCAGCAAATTAACAGCGTCATAACCCTGGGCCGCCTCTGGAGTCGGCATTTTGCCGTATTTACTATTAAAATTGTTAATAAAGTACTTTACTTCTTCGCGGGGGTCCTGGGAATTAAAAACTGATCCGACAACAGTTCCCTCAGCAGCCTCTCCTGCAACCTGGAAGAACTCCGGCGCATCCATGGTGTCACCGGCAAAAAAAGGCACAGATACGCCCGCTTTCACCACATCGGCAATAAACTGCGCCCCGTCAGCAGGCATATAATGGGCTACTAAAATACCGTCGAAATCAAGTGCTTTCCACTTTGCGCAAAGTTTGTTCAACTCTCTTGCATCGGCGTAATAGTTAAACCGGTCAACAGTTTTAATCCCCACTTTTTTCGCTTGGTCCTCGAAGGAATTGGCCAGGCCCATGCCGTAAGACTCGTCAGAATAGAATATCACCATACGCCGGTGTCCCTGTTTGGCGGCATATAGGGCCAATTGCCTGGCTATCTCGTCATCACTGGGAATATTTCTGAAAATATATTTATGCCCTTTTTGGGTAAGGGCAGAGGCGGTTGCTGTGGGAGAAAGCATGACAATGCCGGCGCTCTCATATATATTGGCTGTAGCTGTGGAAATAAAGGATTCGCTATGACCAATTACGGCTGTCAGGTTGGGGACCTTTGTAAAAGACTGGGCGACAATCATTCCGCCGGTAAGGGTTTCTTCATCATCCTTTTTAATTAAACGCACCTTCCGGCCGTTTATGCCTCCCCGGGCATTGATCTCCTCAGCAGCTAATTCCACACCTTCTATAAACAAGGCGTTTTGCACCGAAAAAGGCCATGCCACGCCAATTACAATATCTTCCTCTTTCTTGGTTACCGCAAGCAAGAACAATATAATGAGCAAAACCCCTGTCAACAGTATTCCTATTCCCAACGTCTTTGCCCTGTAACCATTCTGCATGACAGCATTTCCTCCGCGGCCCATTGTCAATTTTCTTGCATTGATAACATTACTCGGCTTGATGTGATATAATATAGGCATACTACGGTCACTGACTCTTGTCGGTGACTACGGTCATTATACGGTTTTTGTATTATTATGTCAACTAATGGGTTGTAATTTATGTAAGCACGTAAATATTTTGAGAAAACATACGAGTAAGTGCATTTCAGAAAGGCATTTTGTCGTTTTAAGTTTACCATTGAATAGTCTTCAGTCATACTGTACCAAAGTACAGTCTTTACAAAGAAAAAAGCCGGGATTATCCCGACTTCTCCTGCAAGGTTATCTTATATATCTATCAGGCCCCTGTGACTTGCATAGGCGATAACCTGTACCCGATTTTTCAAATGAAGCTTTTCTAAAATTTTACCCATATGATATTTTACAGTCCGCTCTGTTACATAAAGGCTCTCAGCTATTTCTTTATAGGTTATGCCTTGAGCTACCAGGCTCAGTACTTCCACCTGCCGCTGGGTCAAAATTTCATTTTCTTCCTCTTCTTTACCTGGCGCCCCTTCATTATTAAACTCCTTTAATACCTTTGCCGCCAATCCCGGAGATAAAGGGGTCTCCCCCCGGCTAAGCGCCTCAAGCATATCAAAAAGCTCAGCCGCCTTTAAACTTTTTAATAAATACCCGGAGGCCCCGCTCTTAACAGCTTCAAAAAGATCCTCGTCAGCCTCGGAAACAGTCAGCATTACAATCTTAATAGCGGGATATTTGGCTTTAATAAGCCGTGTGGCTTTCAATCCGCTGCAGCCAGGCATCAGGACATCCATCAAAATAACATCGGGCTGCAGGGCTCCTGCCTTTTCAAAAGCTTCCAGGCCATTTTTGGCGGTTCCCACAACCTCAATACCCCTGGCGCTCATTAGGTTCTGCAGTCCTTCCAGGAATAAAGGATGGTCATCGACTAGTAATACCTTCAACCTTCTGTTTCCCTCCTTTTTGTGTTACTGGAAGCTGAACAATTACTTTTGTTCCACCATTGGGCACTGAGCTGATGTTTAATGATCCACCTATTTCCCTGGCCCTTTCCTCCATAATTTTCAGACCAAAGCTTTTTTCTTTTGTCAGGCTAATCATATCTGAATTAAAACCCCGGCCGTTATCCTCTATGCCCAGCATTAGCCTGTCATCTTTGACCATCAGGGATATTTTGGCACTATTGGTATCGGCATATTTTCTGACATTGGTTAGCGCCTCCTGGATTATGCGAAAAAGCTGCACTCCCATATCGGCTGAAATATAGCCTGTACAATTATTTTCAATATCCAGCCGGACCTTGATACCGTAATTTCTTGTAAATCGCTCAAGGTAATGCTGCAAATAGTCTATAAAATCCTCCTTAAAAGAGGTTTCCCCTCTCATACTTTGTATAAATTCCCGAACCTCGGCATGGGCGTCCCTGGCAACCTGGCTCACTCTTTCCAGTCCACTGTCAACCAGTTCCACCCTGCCGTTATCCAGTTCCTGCTGCAAGGCCTGAGTCTGAATATTAACATATCCCAGCACCTGCCCCAGGCTGTCATGAAGCTCTCTGCCCAGCCGCTCCCGCTCGGCAAATACAGCCAGATTGCGCTGCTGCTCAATTAACTTCTGCTGAGTTTCCCTGGCTTCGGTGATATCATAAATCACCAGCAACTGCCCTATCAACAGGCCCTTTCCGTCAGCAAGGGAGGAAGAATTCATTTGATAATACCGGCCTTCCCTCTCTATTTCCAGAAAGCTGTGTAAAGCTTCTTCTCTTTTATCCTGTAGTGCCTCTAACGCTTCAGGAAAAGATCTGAATACTTCCCCGGCGTGCCTGCTCAAGGCCTGATTAATGGTCAGGCCCAACAATTTTTCTGCGGTGGTATTCAAATCCAAAACTCTCTTTTTTTCATCCAATACAACAACCGCCCCGACCATGCTGTCAATAACCATCGCCCGGGCAACAGGGGCAACATCAAACAAACGGTAGCGAAAAAGACCCCAGGCAATAATACAGCCCGATACTGCCATGAATACCGGCGTAACATCAAAACGGGCAGGGCTTAGCCCCAGTATATATAGAATATTAGGTGTTACTATTAAAACAGTGCCGATTAATATTGTCAGGGACTGCCCCCCATAAAGGGGAGATTTATAGCGAAGGGATTTTATTAAAAGAAAAATAGCAGTTAAATTTAAGGAATAGGCATAAACAATATGAACCCAAAACCATGGACCATAGGTTTTGCCCACCACGGGGAAAACACCGCACTGATCCAGATAAACATTTTGGCGTATTAAACCATGGAATTCATTACTCCAAACCAGCATATTTGTAATTAAAGGTATTATGCACAAAAAAAGTATATTTTGCCTGTTAATCCATTTCTCATTATTTGTAAAGATACTCACCATTACCACCAGGGTAACCGGTGAAAAGGCATAGGCAAAATACTGCACATTGGCCCAGAATAATTTAGTCGGCAAGTCCGCCCCCGACATTTCCAGGGCATTTCCCCAGCACCAGATTGTCACAACTGCCATGCTTACCGCAAAAGGAAGCGCGCCGCGCACTGATCTATGTCTCCAGGCATAAATACCCAGGGACGTTGTTATAAGTCCTGCAATGATCAGCACCCAGGCATACGGTATAATGTTAAATGTCATGGAAAAACCTCTTTAATAACCAAATACTTAACTAATTTCGACTCAAATCCTGGGAAACCTTTCTTATCTTTACTAATTTAACCTGCCCTCACAAAAGGTCGCCTTTCAACAGATGAATTGTTGTTGAAGGTTCTCTAGGGATATATCACCTTAAATACCCTCAGTAAGGCCAGGGTATAGCCCATGGCCAGTATTATTAAGAAAGCCCCAAACTCCCGCCAAAGCCTCCCGCGGACCAGGCGCGGCGCGTCAATTAGGATGATGACAACAAGCGATAAAATGAGCAGCGCGATGTCAACAAGCATAAAAATACCACCTTTATTACCCGGGTTCAGCTGGGTTTGCTATTTTTCCGGTGCGCCTTATTTTTGCATCCACCGCAACATTTACTTCCAAAGTGGGAAATATTTCATCCCACTTATCCTCCAATCCCTTCCATTCCCGGGGATACTTCCGGCGTACCGCCTCACCGAAACCAAAAATATCCGCATTCAGTTCCCTGGCCTTAATTACAGCAGACATAATCTCATCTTTAATGGCAGTTTTTTTCCTCTCTTCTAAATCTTCCAGAACACCCGGCTTAGTGATATCAACCGAGTCCGGCTGCACCTCGCCCAGGTTGCCCTCTTCCTCGACCTCCACTGTTATGGTTAAATTTCCATCAGTAATTTCCGGCTTTATATCAGCTTTCGCCCGGATTATCTCCAATGCCACCAGCTTATCCTCTCCCGCCGGAGACGGCACCACAATAATCCCACTCTTTATTTTTCCGGTAACCCAGAGAAGCCCCCGGGTCTCCTTTTCGTCCAGCCAACCGGTAAGTTTATAATGGTGGAAAACCGCTGTCCCCGACACCTTTACCTCTTTAGGCACCGGCGTAGCTTCTCCGGCCTTTCCTTCTTCCTCACCTTCCTCCTTGCCTTTACGAATTACCTGTACCGCAGTGGCTACCGGAGCGGTGGTTTTACTCTCCACAGTCTCCAAAAATTCAGCTACTTCTACAGCAGGGGCCTTCCCGTGCGCCGTCACGGTTTTGACCATGTTTTCGATGCCGTAGGCCCAGACTTTCTCAGTACCGATTTCGGTCTCCAGGACTTGCTTTGCCTCTCCTTTCGCAACCAGGAGAAAATTTCGGGTTGATGGCTCGGCATCGCGCTCATAAAAGTCGGTGATTCTGCCGATGCCTTCCCTGGCCAGATCCTCTCCCACCACCAGAATCTTTGTTTCTGTGAGAAAAAGCTTTTTTCCCACTACCATGGCCAGGTTCCGGAGGGTGTCGAAGAAGGTGAATCCGGTGCCGGTATATACCGTCACGGCCTTCGAGGCGCCTCCCATGGTTGATGTGCCGGCCTTGATTTCACCGGGTTTGACTATCTGTACGGTCACCCTTAGTTTTCCTTCCTCCGCCTTATCCACACCGTAGCCGGCGACAATGGCCCTTTGGTCCAGCTCTACCCTGTTCCAGCAGCCGGCGGCAAAAAGAAGCAGCAATATAAAAAATGTAAGGAGAATTCTATGCCTCAACGGCTGTCTTCCCCCTTCCGGCGCAGGAGGGCAATCACCAGGAGGAGCAGGGTCAGGCCAACTTCAATGGAAAGGTAGTATGGACTTATTTGGACTCTCTGGTTGGCCAATTCCAGGATATCTCCCCAGAGCACCAGCGACAGTACGGTTAACAACACCCCGACGGGAAGCACCAGCGCTTTGTATTCTTTAAGTTTTAACCACTGGGCCGTGGCCAGCACACAGCAATAATAAAACACTCCCACCTTGATAATTCCCCCCAGCACCCAGATTAACATAACAAAGGGCTCCACCCTCTCGATCATCTCGGCAATACTGATTTGCCTGGCCAGAATAATGGTGGGGAATTGTATGCGGCCCATCCTGGCACCCAGCACCGCAATGGCGGCAGCAGTGCTGATTAGCTGAAACAGACCGATTATAACAACGCTCCAATAAATTGTCCCTTTGGCCTGCTGGGGCTTGTTCATGTAAGGAGTAAGCATTACCATAACTACGACTTCCGCGAAGAAGACAGCCGGGAGAAAGGTCCCCTTCAGAATGGGGAGCATCCCTTTCTCCAGCGCCGGAGTAAAGTTTTTCATCTGCATTTCAGGAGAGATCAGGGCTACAATTAGAAGCAATAGAGCCAGTATCACAGGCAGAATCACTTCATTGGCCCTGGCCAGCACCTCCAGCCCACAGCGGACTGCATAGGCAGAGGTTGCCACCAGTGCGATCAGGAAAAAGCTCAAGGGCGTTTCCGGCATGAACATGGTTACAATGATCTCGCCAAAATGCCTGATAACAAAAGTGTTGATGGAAAGGAAAAATAATGCGTACAGGAGTCCTATAATCTTACCCGGAATCCTGCCGACGATCAGTTCGCTGTACTGGATGATGGTTTTTTCCGGAAATCTTATTATCAGGCCTGCTATGACAGCACCTGCAATCAGCCCAAAGGGAGTGACCAGGATCACTGACAGCCAGCTGTCCTGGGCGGCTTCCTGATAAATTACAGCCGGCAGATATATTATGCTGGTGGGCAGTACGGTGCTTAAAAGCAAGAAAATGGTCTGCCTTTTGGATATCCTTCCATCTTCTAGCAGCTACTTTTCCCCCTTGCTGCCCTGGTGAACCAGTTCTTTTTCCCTGTCCCCGGGGGGATTGGGGGCTGAAACACTCCCTACCCTCCGGGGATTCTTCCAGCCGATCACTCTGGGCCTCCCGCTCATTGCCCACCATGGAACACGGGTAAAAGTATCTTTTAAATCCCCGGTGCTTAAGGGGGCTATCGGGGAAAGGTACGGCACTCCGAAGGAGCGCAGTGAAGACAGGTGGATCAACACCAGGGCAAACCCCAGGAACAATCCGAAAAAACCGGCAAAGCCGGCCATAAGGGTAAAAGAAAATCTCAGGAAAATTTGAGCGTCGCTCTGGGAGGGAACCACAAAGGAGGAAATGCCGGTGAGGGCCGTAATAATTACCGCCGGGGCGCTCACCAGCCCTGCTGAAACAGCCGCCTCCCCGATCACTAAAGCGCCAACTATGCTCACCGCCTGTCCCACAGGCCTGGGTAACCGCACCCCTGCTTCCCGGAGTACCTCGAAAATCACTCCCAACACCAGGACTTCACCCAGTGCAGGAAGAGGCACCCCCTCCCTGGAAGAGGCCATGGTTAGCAATAAGGGGGTAGGCAGCACCTCAGGGTTAAAGGCTGAAAATGCCACATAAAGGGCGGGCAGCTCGGTGGTGATAATCAGCGCAAGAATCCTGAGCGCTCTGAAAAATGAACTGGAAAAGTGCCTGGAATAATAATCCTCACTGGCCTGGATGGACTCTAAAAAAAGGTATGGCACCGTCAGGACAAAAGGTGTCCCGTCTGTAAATATGGCCACCCGCCCTTCCAGAAGCTGTGCCGCCACTCTGTCCGGCTTTTCCGTATTGCCAACGGTGGGAAATATGGAAAAGGGGGCATCTTCGATAAATTCTTCTATATACCCCGATTCTAAAACCCCGTCTATATCAATGCGCTTCAGACGCTTTTTCACCTCGTCCACTATTTTGGGGTTGGCAATCCCCTGGATGTAGG
The DNA here is from genome assembly GCA_049323755.1 of Bacillota bacterium. Lineage (GTDB taxonomy): Bacteria > Bacillota > Desulfotomaculia > Desulfotomaculales > Desulfocucumaceae > BRHc4a. The sequence continues at coordinate 7,913 of JBMOPE010000022.1, read as the reverse complement.
CCACGCAAACATCAGTTCTGGTTATCCTGCCCACCTTGACACGATCCAGTCGCAACCCGGGGCTTTTGATCTTCCTGCGCAGCATGGATATATTGGTTAATAAATTTTCTACAAACCCCTCCCGGGGGCCCCTGACCACCGATTCGGTGTGCGGCTCTTCAACAGATCTGGTTGCAAAGCCGGGCAGCTTAATAATAAGCCCTGTATCATCTCCGTCAAAAAGCAGTACTATACCGGCACCGAGGATTTTGTCAAGTATCGAGCCAAGTTCACGGGATTCCTTGACATTGGCAATGCTCAGCACCTTTTCCTTTACCTGGGCGGACAGACTGCTGCCAACCGGGCCGGGTGAAGGATTCACTATGTGTGTATCCACCATTAATGCCCTGATCACATTTTCCCGAAGGGCACTCTTGTCAATTATTCCCTCTATATAAACCAGCGCCACCCGGGTCCTGTAAATCATAAACTCCCTTATCACCAGGTCCATGCTGTTACCCAAGGCATTTCTGATCATATCCAGGTTGGCCGCCAGGCTTAAGGAAAGCTTCATCCTCCCGGAAGCGGCAGCTCCCACTGTCGGTGCGCCCTTTCTATTTACACTGCGCCCCAGGGATAATAATTTTTGAAATATGCTCCTGGCCATTCACTTTTCTCCATATGCTGCAAAATATTCCAACCCATATTGTCTCCACATCTATAAATAAAATGTATAAAAAAAGAAAACTGCCGATTATCAAAATGATCCGGCAGTTTTAGGGCAAAAAGGGGACAGGCTACTTTTTATGTTGTCTGGCTGAGTTGGGGGCACGGGGAAAAAGTAGCCTGTCCCCTTTTAATTGTTCCTAGATCATCAACTCTCCGTCAAAGGATGTGATAATTTTGTACAAATCCGGCCGCCGGTCTCTAAAGACTCCCCACTCAATTCGCTGCATCTCCAGCTGATCCAGATCAAATTCAGCAACCAATACCGTCTCTTCCGTACGACCTGCTTCCGCTATCTTGTTGCCTTGAGGACCTGCAATGAAGGATGAACCATAAAATGTAATTTTGGAATCTTCGTCTTCTTCAACCCCAACCCGGTTTGATGCAACGACCGGTATCAGGTTAGCAGCAGCATGTCCCAGCATGCAGGCCTGCCAATGAGCCTTGGAATCGATGGAGCTATCCTGGGGCTCCGACCCGATCGCCGTCGGATATAAGAGTATTTCAGCGCCCATTAAGGCCATACATCTTGCCGCTTCAGGATACCACTGATCCCAACAGATACCTACTCCTATTTTTCCATAACGGGTGTTCCATACCTTAAATCCCGTATCCCCCGGATTAAAATAGAACTTCTCTTCATAGCCCGGTCCGTCGGGAATATGACTCTTCCGATATTTCCCCAGCACTTCTCCATTCGCATCAATAAGTGCAAGGGAATTATATCTGGCGTAGTTTTTTTTCTCATAGAAGCTAACCGGCAATACGACCTGAAGCTGCTTAGCCAATGTTTTAAAATGATTGATGGCTTTATTGTTTTCTAATTCTGTCGCATATGCATAATAATCGGATTTTTCCTTTTGACAAAAATATGGAGTTTCAAACAACTCTTGTAACAGTATGATTTGAGCTCCTTTTTCCGCCGCTTCCCTTACCATGGACTCCGCTTTGCTTATATTTTCGTCAGTGCTGCTTGAACAGCTCATCTGTGTAGCCGCCACTTTCACTTTTCTCACGATAATCCCCTCTTCGTTAATTGCTGCACGTCACTTCCCCGCCACCATCTGTTGGGTTGCACAATGAACATTGCCTCCCTCCCGAATGATAGCCATTCCATCCACAGTACGAATCCGTCTGTCAGGGAAAGTTTCACTGAGCACCTTTTCAGCCATTAGATCGTTTTCTACAGCCGAACCGCCAAAAATCGGTAAAATTATCCCGCCGTTCACAAAATAAAAATTCAAGTAGCTTAAGGTTAACCGCTTGCCTTTATAGGTAACCTTAGGAGGTTGCTTAATGGGAATGACTTCCAGCTTTCTTCCCAAGGCATCCTTTTCATTGTTTAAAATTATTAAATTCTCCTGGGTAATAGCATAGTTCTCATCTAAAGGATCATCACAAACCTGCATGAGAATTTTTCCCGGAGCAGCAAAGCAAGCGATATTATCCACATGCCCATCCGTCTCATCACCGCTTAAACCGCTCTTCAACCAGATAACCTTTTCAATATTTACATATTTCTTTAGATAATCTTCAATTTGCTCCCTGCTTAACTGCGGGTTTCTATTGGGATTCAGCAAGCACTCCTCCGTTGTAATGAGAGTGCCCTCACCATCCACATGAATTGAACCACCTTCCATTACTAAGGGAGCATCAAACCTCATAATCCCAAACTGCTCAAGAATTTGGGGGGCAACCTGATCATCCAGATCCCAGGGGGCGTATTTGCCTCCCCAGGCGTTAAAATTCCAATTTACTCCTGCAACTTCCCCTTTATCGTTGACGATAAAAGTCGGACCGTTATCCCGGAGCCACGAATCATTATGCTCAATCGGAAGCAATTGAATTCTTCCTTCATTAAATAGGCGGTTCAAATTTTTTAAATCAGTAGGATTTACTATGACAGTTACTGGCTCAAACTCTGCTATGGCCATGATAATTTGAGCATATCCCTGACAAACCGTTTCGTAGTCCTCCGGATAACACATGGAATCATGAACCGGCCAAGAAATCAGGGTTCTTGTATGTTTTTCCCACTCTGCAGGCATTTTAAAGTTTAAATCTTTAGGATACATGAAGTTCTCTCTCTCTATTTATTAAATATCCTTCATCATATAACAAAAAATCACCGGTCACAATTGTAACTTGATGGCAGCCATGTCCGTTGCTTTCGATCCCCTCAACCTTCCTTCGTAACGGTATTGTACATTCCTGTCTGTTCGTCCTTCACAATCGCTTCGTTCCTGCTGTTAATAATTTGACCGACCTTACCGGAAGACGCATCATTGCAGGCGCTTCAGATTCGCTGGAGCTTTTATTGAAAGCTTTTTTAATAGCATATTTCATTGCCAATTGTCCCCCTGCCCATTTTATCAAATTTTTCACAAACTACATATAATGTCATTGAATACCCTTTAGGAGGTACAGCTTTATGAGCAATCAATCCCCTAGTTCCCGGAAATCTAATACCCCTCTTTGCCATAAACCAAACTTTCTTATTATTATGGTGGATCAACAGCGTTATCCAGTAATTTATGAAAGCGAAGAATTAAAGGCATGGAGCAAGAAATATCTAAAAGCCCAGGAAATATTAAAAAGCAGAGGGCTGGAATTTAAGAACCACTACGCAGGAAGTACTGCTTGTTCACCCAGCCGTACAACACTTTATACCGGACAATACCCATCCCTCCATGGTGTCACTCAAACAGACGGGGCCGCCAAGGGGGCATATGATCCTGATATGTTCTGGCTTAATACTAATACAGTACCTACCATGGGAGATTATTTTAGGACGGAAGGCTACCAAACTTACTGGAAGGGGAAATGGCATGCCTCTGCTGCGGATATTCTTGTTCCCGGCACCCATAACTCATTCCTTACCTATAATCCAGAGACTGGCGTACCCGTTCCAGAAAATGAACAGCTTTATATTAATGCAAACATCCTTGGGAATTTTGGCTTCAATGGATGGGTAGGACCCGAACCCCATGGCAGCAACCCAAGGAATTCCGGTTCTTCTGCAGCCACTGGGGTAAGCGGAAGGGATGTGGTATATAGTCAGAGTACAGTAGACCTTATTAGACAGCTGAATTATAACAACGCATCAGGCCATTGCCAAAAGCCATGGCTTATAATGTGCTCTTTTGTAAATCCCCATGATATATCCTTGTTTGGGGCTTTTACCAGAGCATTGCCACAATTTAAATTTGAAGTTGATCCCTCTGTACCCTACATTTCACCTGCTCCTACAGCCTTGGAGTCCTTATCTACTAAGCCAATAGCCCAATTTAGCTACAGAAAAATTTATCCTTACGCCCTTCAGCCATTATTGGACACTTTATTTTATCGTCAGCTCTACTATAGCCTGCAGTTGGAAGTAGATCGCCAAATCTGCATAGTTCTTGATGCCCTTATGAAATCGTCTTTCTATAATAATACTATTATAATCTTCACTTCTGATCATGGTGAACTCCTTGGCGCCCATGGGGGTCTTTTTCAGAAATGGTACCAAGCTTACGAAGAAACAATCCATGTACCTTTAATTATTCATAATCCGATTCTTTTTAAGAAATCTGAATCAACTGATATGTTAACCAGTCATGTAGATATACTGCCTACAATGCTGGGAATAGCCGGATTGGATGTAAGGAAAATTCAAGAGATTTTAAGCAACAACCATACTGAGGTTCACCCCCTTGTTGGTAGAGATCTTTCACTCCTATTGCAGGGCAAGAAAGATTTCAAGGGAGCTGATGGGCCAATTTACTTCATGACCGATGACAACTTCACCAAGGGTCTTAACCAGGTTAGTGTTACTGGAATTCCATACCATGCTGTGATCCAACCTAATTCAATAGAGACAGTAATTGTAGCCCTTCCTACCGGTAGAGACGGAACAAATGAAATATGGAAATACTCCCGATACTTTGATAATCCCCAATTCTGGAGTATTCCAGGAAGAAAGGATCAGTTTACTGTAAAAGGACCAGTAACAATAACATTTAATTCAGGTTGTTATTTTGATACTCCCACTAAAACTCAACCTATTCCTGACCAATTTGAAATGTATAATCTCACCATCGATCCCCTGGAAACAAAAAATCTTGCCTATACCGCCTATGAAAATCCAAATATTATGCAAATACAGGTAGTACTTGCCGGACTATTACAAGAGCAGTGTAGAAAAAAAAGGTTATACCCTACCAGCGGAGATGTCCCTGGAAAACCATCCTGTCCTTAAACCCTTTAAATTTTAACATAATGACACCAGTGCCAAAGTAACGATCAATTTGCATTAGGTTTTTTCATGCTCGGTTTGAGAGACATAAGCTTATGAAAGTTATTCCCCGAAAGGATCCGGGGGATGTTTCGCCGTTACTTATGATACGGTTCACCGTAACATTTTACAACCTAACAATTTTAAAATTGAAATTTTGGTTCCCTGCTAAATTTTATTAAGCATTTTCAATGCTTCTTCCCTCGTCATATTCAATTCTTTCATAATCTGTTCAACAAGCTCCTCTGAGAATATAAGCTCTACTCCATTATTAAATATTTTTCCATACTTAATATATTCGTTTTTGGCTTCCTCAATAGGTATAATATCCTTAAAAAGAACCTTTTCGACTTTTAAATCAAGGAATTTTTTGCAAAAGGCAGTTACGCACTCTTCAATAACTTTAAAATCTATGCCCATTCCCGGATGCCATATCTCGATATAACTTGGCTTCACGTTGTTTTCATTTCTCATGGCCTCAAAGGAAACTTCATGAAAGCCTTCAGAATTCGGGTCCCTATAAAAATATTTATAATATATATGTTTGTTTTCGAGAAAGCTCTTAACTTCCTCTACAAAAACCTTTTCATCAAGGTCTTCCTCTATATCTTTGAGTACCCCTCCAAGATATTTTCTAGAACATATACAGGTAGAAGCAATCTTATTAAAACTATCTTCGTCTTTTTCGTATATTACAACATCTTCCCAGTCTGTTATCTCTTTTAATCCGTAGACACCCCACCAAAAATCAGCGTGGATTACATTAACGTATATTTCCTTACTCATATTTCACCATCTTTTTCATAAACCAGTTATTATTCCTTTTGCAACATTATCAATCATTCTACTTTGGCAAAAAGCTTCACGTATGCCTTTTGAATCATAATTATTTCCGACGAATCCAGAGCAAAGCCACCACTCATACAGAAATTCCTCCATGGTTCAGTGGTTGATTTCTTAATTGCATACTTCAGGAATATGTGTCCCGCTGTATCATAGTTTTCATAGTGGAAAATACATTCTCCCGGACTCATGCTTTCAAGAATAGCCGATCCTTTTCTAATCTTTTCTAATCTTTCAAAGTCCTCCAGAAATTGACCCCATGCCTCCCTTTCTATCCACGTACTAATCTCTACCTGAACCCCATTGTCTTCTATTTCTACAGCGACCTTTATACTGGGATATCTCTCTGATTCTTTTTCTAGAAATCTCAATCTGACTACTGAACGTTTATTTTCAGAGTAAATGATTACATCCCATATCGGGTCTAAAATCCCTATCCTCTTTATCCCCTGAATCCTGTTCCAGGGACAGGACGGATCATCACAGGGCTCATCCGGTTCATAGTTACCATGCTCGAATTCAAGATGAAAACATAACCAATGCATCTGTTCAAATACATCATAGCCATCAGAGAACTTTTTTACGGGCCGGGAGCATCTTCTGCAGAGCTTTTCTTTGCCTTTCACCATTATACCCCCCTTGAACTAATCAATGTGCAGGTGTCAGATCTTAAGTAGCCAATAGCTTTCATACATTAATCCGTCGTAATACATAGGAATTTACATACTGAATCCACTGAATAAAGTCGTTAATAAAAAATTTGTCATACATTTTGTTCTCCCCACATGGAAAACGTTGTATAATTTGATAATAAAATGATGGGCGTGATTTTATTGAATTCTTTATATCCCCCTTTTCTTCCTCTGCCGGCTCCTTCTAGAAGAAAAGTATTTGTAAGCTATCACCACCAAAAGGATCAACACTACGCAAATTTACTAAGATTTGTTTATAGTATGTCAGATACATTTATTGACCGCTCTTTACCAAAAGAACTAGCCAGCGATGATGACGATTATATTCTTAGTATAATACGAACACAACATTTAAAGACTTCTACCATTACAATAGTATTAATTGGAGAGGAAACCTGGTCAAGAAAATGGGTCGACTGGGAGATTTATTCTTCACTGAGACCTTATAAACTAAGGACTGTTAATGGTCTCTTAGGAATAATACTCCCTTCAGCAACCTACTTACCACCTAGGTTCGCTTTAAATTATAGCGAGACAAAATTGGGCAATGGTACTATCCAAACGGGGTATGCTCGGTTAATTAACTGGGGACTAATTGCCCCTCCCCCTCTTCCCTCTTTTATGAATCCTATAGAGAAATTGAGTTACCATCAAATATTAAATGAAAGAAAAAAAACGCTCAAAACATGGATTGATATGGCGTTTCTAAATCGTTCAAAGACAAATTTAATAAATAATACTATGGATAGGTTCAAAGATAATTTAATTTAAAGGAGGATATTTTATGAAATGGGTTGAGTGGCTTAAAAAATGGAATATGTCCAGCCTAAAGATTACTGCACCCTATCTTGAAATGGAGTTCACACCTCAAGAGAAAGATAAAGATGCCGCTTGGGAATTATATATTGAGATGTTAACAAGGATAACAACACAAAACTTGCTCTCTGGTCATGGTGATGAAGAAACAGCCCTTAAAAGTATTTATAGTATATTTGATTTGACTAGAAATATCTTAAAAACTCACGGTAGAGGATGTATGGAATTTACGAAGATTGCTATTGTAGTATTGAATCAGATTATTCGTCCTTTTACTTCAAAATGGCATAGACTTAGCTTAAATGGTGCTTTTAAAGATCCCCATAAATGTAAAGAATTTAGAAAAGAGCTTGAATACTTACAGGAAATACTCAGAAACTATACAAAAATGCTTTCTGATATGGCTGGCGTAGAAGATCTTACTACTCTTGAAGAAAGTCCATAACCGAATAAAACGAGACCGTTTCAAATTTTGTGTAAACCTCCAAACAAATGATGTAAGATAAGAGCATCAGTTTGGAGGTTTATTTATGGCCAAAAGGAAGATCAGTCCAGAAAGAAGGGCGCAACGGAAAAAACTG
>JBMOPE010000021.1:0-59198 GCA_049323755.1 Bacillota bacterium | reverse complement strand
CGGCTGTCTTGCCGGCCATGATCAGATTTTTCTTCTTCTGCCTGATGATTTCGTATATGGCGTTCATGGACACCCTGACATGGCCGAAGCCGCCGGAGGCCAGGAAGTCGCCGTCCCGGACAAATCTGGCCACCGCCTCCTGTATGCTCATCTGTTTGTCTATCAACACCCGGGATTTGTTTTCCCGGACAAATTGGCGGTTTTCGTCCGGGTCTCTCCAGCCAATAAGTTCGCCTTTGCCTTCTTTTAACAACATCTAGGTATAATCTCCTTCCCCTATACGTTGGCATTAACTTGTGCTGTGCCAGGGTGAAGCTTTTTTCGGTTTTTTCAGTATACTGACTAATCAGCCCTGGCTATTATGTCGCTAAAGAGGTTTAAATTATTAATTGTTGGCACTGATTCTCTGCTTTCTTCCCTCTTTACCACTTCCACTACCCTGTCATTAAAGGGGGTAGGTACGCCACTGCGTCGTCCCCTTAAAGAAACCTCACCGTTAATGGTATCGATTTCTGTCTTTTTCCCCAGCCGTAAGTCGAAAAGCATGCTGGCTATTATTTGTCTGTGGGGCGACAAAAGCTTATTATAAAAAGGCATCTTTTCTTCAATGCTGGACTTGCCTTTTTCCAACGTGGCCTTATTGAAATCGGCTCCCTGTATCACCTCAATACTGACCCCCTCTGCATGGGCCACCTTAACGCACTCATCCACAATAAAGGCGGCGCACAGCATGGCGTTTTTATTATCCAACACCTCTCCGTAGTTGCACCCCAAGGCAGCCGACATGCCACTAAATGCGGCGTTAAGAATCAGTTTGGTCCATCTGTACCCGATAAGGTTATTGGTTATATTACAACTGCCTGATAGGTCAAGGACATTTTTTATTTTCTGAATCCTGGGAGTAATGGAGCCATCCAGTTCCCCAATATCAAACATCATTTTTGAGGGATCGGAAGTGAGGGCGGAAACACCCGGTCCTTTCCAGGAGGCCCCGAACCCAACCGCACCGCCTACGGTGCGGTCTTTGCCCACATAACCGGCCACAGCTTCTTCCGGAATGCCGTTCTGTAATGTGCAGACAACACTTTCTTCCGTGAGATGGGGAAGTATACTGGTGAGGGCTTCGGAATTACTGGGCGCTTTGGCAAGGTATATAACGGCATCGAATTTTCCCTCTATCTCATTCGGAGTGCAGGCTTTAACCGGCACATTTAAATTCATTTTCCCTTGTATTGTGGCGCCATTTTCATTCAGGGCCCTGACGTGGTCAATGTTTGAGTCTATAAGTATAGTGTCATGACCCCCCTTTGTGATCAGTGCCCCGATTATAGTTCCCAGGGAGCCTGCACCCAACACAGCCAGACGCATATAAATCCTCCTTTGTGTTTTAATTAAAAAGCTACCCGTTCTATCCCCTTTAGTTCCAGCATTTCCCTGGCCTCGTGCGGCGTGGCAGCCTCCAGGCCCAGTCTCTCAGCAATCTCTCTTATTTGGGTGACCTGTTCGGCACTGGATTTGGCCAGTATTCCGGGCCTTAAAAACAGATTATCCTCCAGGCCTACACGCACATTTCCCCCCAGGGTAAGTGCAGCAGTAACAAGGGAAAACTGATACCTTCCAGCGGCGCAGCAGGACCAGTTAAATTCGCCCAGCAGGTCTTTGGCAACCTGAACAAGATTCACCAGGTATGGCACGCTGGCTGGTATGCCGCCCAGTATTCCCATTACAAACTGAAGGTATATGGGTTTCTTCACAACCCCTTTTGACAGAAAGTAAGCTATATTGTTGATCATTCCAACGTCATACACCTCAAACTCAGGGCGGCAGTCATTTTCGTTCATTGTTCTTATGTAATAGTCCAGACCCTTAAAGGTGTTGGTGAATACCATGTCCAGGGTGCTCTGAAGATAAGGTATCTCCCAGTCATATTTAGGTTCTTTGATTTTTTCCGCTGCCGGAGCCAGTACAAAATTCACCGATCCGGCGTTGCAGGAGGCCAGCTCAGGCTTGAAGGCCGGGATGGAGGCGATTCTTTGCTCTAAGGTCATGCCTATGCCCCCTCCGGTAGTTATGCATATAACGGCGTTGCAGCGTTTTTTTATTCCGGTTATAATCTCCTGCATCAGGGATAAGTCCGGTGTGGGTTTACCTGTTTCCGGATCCCGGGCATGAATGTGCACCACTGCGGCCCCAGCCTCGTGGGCTTTTACTGCGTCCAAGATGATTTCCTCCACGGTAACCGGCAGGTAGGGCGACATGCTGGGGACATGGATGCCTCCTGTAATTGCTGCTGTAATTATTACTTTTTTAGCCATTCGTTAGTCTCCTCTCCATTCATTTACTGAGTTTTTATCGGACTTAAACTGTCATTAGCAATATCAATACCCAAGATTTACTGGCCTAAAATGGCCGCTCATATACAATAGAGATGCCTTTATGTGTGGAAGTTGCCTACACAGTGTAGGGCGTAAGCTACAATTGCAACTCTTTTTTGATTATTCTGCAATCAAGTTGACTAGTTGTCGGGAATTCCCTACAATAATATAAATGCATCGGTAAAACGGGAACAAAAACGGCCCGATTTACCTGAAAGGGTGATATTGGTGCACAAATCCGTGAAGCAACAGGAGATAATGGATCAGCTGCTGGAGTCCATGACAGGTGTTGTGGTCACTGATATGGAAGGGAATATAGTATACGTAAACCAGAGATACGCCGATTTACTGGAAGTGGACCCCCGGGAAGTAATAGGGAAACCGGTTAAAGAAATTATCCCCAACACCCGGATGGATATCGTGACCCGCACCGGCAAGGAGGAGATAGGATCGGTTTTTGTTATAAAAAACGGTGAAACTATCATCGTTAACAGGCTGCCCATCACAAAAGACGGAAAGATTATCGGAGCGTTTGCCTTTTCCGTTCTCTCCAAAATAGACGAATTGAACACATTATCCACCATTGAGCAGGTTAACCGGCTGAAATCTGAGATAAGCCAGTACAAGCATGAGCTTGGCCGGTTAAGGGGAGCCAAATACTCTCTGGAACAGATTGTGGGCGACTCGCCGGTGTTGCAGAACATAAAGGAAATTATCAAGAAGGTCTCTCAGACCAGGTCCACTGTGCTGATATCAGGGGAAACCGGGACCGGAAAGGAACTGATTGCCCATGCCATTCACCAGGAAAGCCCCCGCAACCATAAGCCACTGGTAAGGCTCAATTGTGCTGCCATCCCTGGTGAATTGCTGGAGTCAGAGCTGTTTGGGTATGAGGAAGGAGCCTTTACAGGAGCTAAGAAGGGAGGCAAGCCCGGTAAGTTTGAGCTTGCTCATGGTGGTACGCTTCTGCTGGATGAAATAAACCAGCTGCCCCTATACCTTCAGTCCAAACTACTTAGGGCAATCCAGGAAAAGGAGATTGAAAGGGTAGGGGGCGTTAAGCCCATTGATGTTGATTTAAGGTTAATCTGCATAACCAACCAGAACCTGATTGAGCTGGTCAAAAAAGGTGAATTCAGGGAAGACCTTTATTACCGCATAAATGTTGTGCTGATAAACGTGCCTCCTTTAAGGGATCGTGCCGAGGATATTCCACAGCTGGTGGATCGCTGTATTGTAAAGATTAACAAGGACATCGGGCTTAACATACAGGGAGTGGACAGCCGGGTGTTGGACCTTTTTAGCAAATACGACTGGCCCGGTAATGTCAGGGAATTGGAACATGTATTGGAAAGGGCCGCCAATATGGTGCTTGCCGGGAACCTGGACCTGGAAAGCTTTGAGTTTTTCCTGCCAAGGATGTTTAAGGGCGGCAGTACAACTAATGCTGAAGCCAGGACCTGCCTGGAGGAAGTAAGGTTCAAAGCCGAGAGGGATGCCATTATGCAGGCCTTGGTAAGCACAGGGGGGAACAAAAAAAGGGCATCGGAGCTTTTAAAGATTGATAGAAGCGTATTGTATGACAAGATTAAAAAATATGGGATTAATGTTTAGGATGTAGGACAATGCCTACATGACTGTGGGCCATTGCTACACAAAAGCGAGTTCAGTATTGTTTTTACCGCGACAATACTGAACTTTTTTTTTGGGCACGGGGATTGCTTAATACGAATCTGTGCAATAAGTAAAGCCGCTGAAAATAGTTTAGTCGCTGTTGCATGGTTCGGCACTATTAGGCGTAAAATGTTGTGAATTGTCAAATTAATTATACAAAACATGTAGAAATCCATATGCGGTAATAGAATTACTATAAATAAAATTGAGCAATAATTTACTATAAGTACATATTTCTGAAAAGTCGCAATAATGTTCTTATAATCATTAATACTTTTAATATGAGGGGAGGGATAATGTAGTACCTTATTAACTTTTTGCGCATGAAAAGTATTAAAAGGAAGGGGTGTATTAATGAATAAAAAGACGTGTTTCAGGAGTTTTTTGTTGTTTGCCCTTTTCATATTCACTGTGGCGGTGGTTTCAGGGTGTGGCGGGGGAAAAAAGACCACAACCACATCCCAGCAGCAGCCCATTGTGATTAAAATGGCCTGTGTGGCCAGCGAACAGTCTCCCCAATGGATGTACGGAGTAAAGGTTTTTAAAGAGCTGGTTGAGAAAAACTCAAACGGACGCATTGTTGTGGAAGCCCAGTCAGGCGGAGCCCTGGGCGGTGAGCGTGAGATTTTTGAAGGTCTTATACTGGGCAATCTGCAGGCCGGAGCTGTCAGCACAGCGCCCATGGTGGCGGTTGAGCCGAGGATAGGAATACTGGAGCTTCCCTACCTTATCGAAAGCTACGAGGTTGCCGACAAGGTGTTCGACGGGCCCATCGGGCAGGAGGCGTCAGCTATGCTCCTGGCCAAGGGGGTGCGGGTTCTTGCATGGATGGAAACCGATTTTCGCCAAATAAGCAATTCAAAGCGTTCCATAAACAGCCCGGCTGATTTGAAAGGACTTAAAATACGTGTGCCTGAAACCCCAAGCCTTAATTTGTGGTTTAAAAGCCTGGGGGCCGACCCCACTCCCATACCCTTTCCTGACATCTATCCCGCACTTCAGCAAAAGGTGGTGGACGGCCAGGAAAACGGGGCTCTTCTCACATATGCCCAGAAGTTTTTCGAGGTGCAGCCGCATCTCACCCTCAGCCACCACTGCTATTACGCGGCATCCATATCGGTAAGCGAGAAATTTTACCAGAGCCTTCCTGATGATTTAAAGCAGGTGGTATTACTAGCGGCCAAGGATGCCTCGGCCAGCGAGCGCAAGGGCAACCGCCAGATTGTCGGCAAATTTGTAGATGACATGAAAAAGGCCGGTGTGAATGTGGTGGAGCTGACCCCCGAAGCAAAGAAAAAGTTTCAGGAGAGCGCCATTCCTGTGTATGAGCACTATAACAAAGCCGGGGGGCCAAGCGCTGAATTCCTCAATAAAGTGCTTAAAGAAGTTGGCAAGGAATCTGTTCTTAAATAACTGACATGCGACTGGTGGTTGGACGACCGTTTTTTAACGGGCGTTCAACCTTTTGAGGAGGAATGACATGAAAAAGTATGTGGAGTGGATTGTGTTAATCCAGGAATACTGCACTGCAGCATCTTTGATTGCCATGTCACTGCTGGTTTTTGTCCAGGTTTTCGGACGAAAAGTGGTGTTTGTATCCATTCCCTGGTCCGAAGAGATGGCCCGCTTTCTGATGATATGGCTTGTTTACCTTGGGTTGAGCGCCGCTTCCTTCCGGGACGGCCACATAAGCCTGACGGTCTTTAAAAAAGTGGGGAAATACAGCCTGGAGCCCCTGAGGCAGTTTTTAAGCACCTTTCTGGGCCTTGCTGTGTCCATGACCATGATATACCTGCTGACCGATTTTATGGTCAAGCTAAAAATTATGGGCCAGGTTTCGGCTGTGCTTCGCTGGCCAATGTGGGCGGTTCTCATTCCGGTACAGGCGGGAATAGTTCTGCTTTTTCTTTCATACGTGTTTCAGTCCGTGGAAATGCTCAATGACAGGATTAAAGGACGGAAGGGCCCGGGGAGCCCGGCAGCCTGCGGTCCCGGTGAAAGAATGGAGGATACAGCCCGATGACACTGATGGCTATACTGGTTCTGCTGTTTTTTGCGCTGCTTTTGATAGGTGTGCCGGTATATCTGACCTTTGCCGTTTCATCAATACTGCTTGTTATTTTTTCACCCTCCCTGATGCATACCATGATTGCCCCGGTTTTTTACTCCTCCATGGATTCCTTTCCACTGCTGGCTATACCGTTTTTTATGTATGCCGGAGACCTGATGGCCCAGGCTGGTGTTTCACGCCGGCTGGTGGAATTTGCCAACTCACTGGTGGGGCGCGTCCGGGGGCATCTTGGGGCTATTACCGTAATAGGCTGCATGTTTTTCGGGGCGGTATCGGGGTCGGGAGTAGCCACCTGCGCCGCCGTCGGCGGATTCATGATTCCGGAGATGGTACGGGCCGGCTACCCCAGGGGATACGCCTGCTCGCTTACGGCGTCCGCATCGGCTCTCGGGATAGTAATACCGCCCAGCGTTCCCTTTGTTCTCTACGGCTTTTTAACAAATACATCGGTGGCCGACCTCTTTTTGGCGGGCATTGTTCCGGGGGCTCTATTGGGCATTGTATTCCTGCTGGTTAATCGTTTGACTGTAGGTAGAATGAATATTTCTCCTAATCAATCCCTGGAGGGCGGGCCGGAACACGGAAGTATTCTTATGAGAGGCCGCAGGGCCATATGGTCTCTTTTCATGCCACTGCTGGTACTGGGAGGCATATATGGGGGCTTTTTCACCGCCACCGAGGCTGCTGCTGTAGCCGTAATTTATTCGATGGCGGTGGGGCTTTTCATCCACCGGGACCTAGCTCCCCTTGATATAGTTAAAACTGCCAGATTTACGGCGGTTACCGTAGGATCCTTAGGCATACTGCTGGTTTTTGCCTCTCTATTCACGCGCATAATGGCTCACCTGCGGATACCGGAAAAAATGGCCGAATTTATACTTGGCCTCTCCTCCGAAACATGGGTAATCCTGCTAATAATTAATTTTATATTGATCATACTTGGAATGTTCATGGACGGGATTACGGCGGTGCTGCTTATAAGCCCGATACTTTACAATATCGGGGTTGTACACCTGGGGCTTGATCCCGTTCACCTGGGAGTTGTTATAGTTACAAACCTGGCCCTGGGGCTTATTACTCCCCCCATGGCTATGAACATCTTCCTTGCAGGCAAGATATCGGGGGTACCCCCATCAGAAATATTTAAAAGCATTATATTGTTTTTGCTGCCCGGTATAGCAGTACTTCTTTTCATCACCTTTGTGCCGGAAACTGTAACCATGCTTCCAAAACTGCTTAGATAAGTCCTAAACACATGCCGAGATTATAAAGCCACAGAGGATAAAAATCTGGTGTGGTATATGTAGGACAATACCTACATAATTGTGGTTAATTGCTACACAAATAATTGTTCAGTATTGTTTGAACCGCGATAATACTGAACTTTTTTTGTTGGAACAGGTATTGCTAAAAAGAAATTGGTCGGCTATTGTAAAAAATGCAAAAAACTAGAAGATTGTGCATTATTTAATTTGGTGATTTCTTAGTTTACCTAGCCGGCGACCCGAGATGAAAGAACAAGCCATTATATTTTGTCCAACATGTCTCGGGTTAAAAACATTTGCGGGAGGTGATATTGTCGATTATATGACTAGTTAGGCTAAGGTTTAGACTTTTAAAATTTTTCAAATAGGAGTGAATTAAATGACATTAAGTGTTATCGGCATACTTATCTCTCTGGCGTTTATAGTGATCCTGGCACTCAGGGGCTTCCATATCATTTTCATAGCTCCTGCGGCCGTAGTGATCACCGCCCTTTTTTCCGGTATGGGTGTGCTGGACACGCTGACCGGGCCTTACATGAAGGGATTTATTAATTACGCTGCAAAATTCTACCTGGTCTTCCTAACTGCCTCGATTTTCGGAAAGTTTATGGAAGACAGCGGGGCCGCTAAATCCATTGCTCACGGCATTCTGAAACTGATCGGGCGGGACAGCCAGTACAAGGTGCTGGTGGCGGTATCGGTAATAACCCTGGCTTTGACTCTTGGCGGCGTCAGCCTGTTTGTGGTTATTTTCGCGGTTATCCCTATAGCACGGCCTCTTTTTAAGGAGCTTAACATTCCCTGGCATTTATTTATTATATCGTTTGTTTTTGGCGTAGGTTCCATAACCATGACCATGATTCCGGGGACACCTTCGATTATAAACATTATGCCAACAAAATATATTTCCACCACTCCCACTGCCGCCCCGCTGCTGGGTATCTTGGGAAGTGTTATTGTTACCGCCTTCAACTTATGGTACATGAAATATGCGCTTAACAAAGCTGTGTCCAAAGGAGAGGTCTATGTTGCCCCCAGTGGTGCAGGGGTGCTGGCTGAGGCCACAGAACAAAAGGGAGAACTTCCCAATGTTTGGCTGTGCCTTATACCTCCTATAGCTCTTATCGTGCTGCTTAACGTTATAAAATTTGATGTGGTAGTTGCTATGGCCTGTGCCACTGTAATCTGTGGCGCGCTGTTTTGGAACCGTTATGATAATTTACTGGACACCTTAAACAAGGGGGCTGTCAATACCGTTATACCCATCGTAAACACCTGCGCCGATGTTGGCTTCGGCATGGCCGTTGCAGCCACAGCCGGATTCAAAGCAGTGTCGGCCTGGCTGCTGTCCTTTTCCATCCACCCCATAGTTTCTCTTTCGGTAGCTACCAATATCATGGCCGGGATCACCGGGTCAGCTTCCGGAGGTCTGGGGATCATCCTGGAAACTCTTGTTCCCAAATACATAGCCCTGGGTTTAAACCCCGAACTGGTACACAGGATTGTTGTCATGTCGGCGGGGGCCTTCGACGCCCTGCCTCACAACGGTGTGGTTATTACAACCCTGGCTGTTACAGGTCTGACCCATGCCAACTCTTACAGGCACATCTGGTGGGGCCATATAGTTGCAACGGTAGTTGCCCTTTTAATAGTCATACCCATAGGAGTTGCCATTTACGGTTAAGTAATTAAGGCTGATTTATAAAAGTATTGGTAATAAAAAAATCACCCCCGGGATCTTTATCCCGGGGGATTATAACAAATAAAAAGATACTTTTTTAACAGGGTCAATCATTTTAATCATGTTTTTAAGATTAAATATTATGTATTATGCGAGATTAGAATTAACAAGAATGTATTTATCTAAAATAGCAATCTTATATAAAGGGGTGGAAGTGTGCCTGAGGTATCACTTACCAGCATGATTGAATGTATGGGAGTTCTGTATGAATTATTGAGACAAGATGCATCTATAGGCATAACCGACCGAGAAACATACCGGGCCGTATTGGGAAGTCCCAAAATGCCACTGCCAATCAAAGTGGGTGATCCCGTAAAAAAAGGCAGCCTAATTGATAGAGCCATGACCGAAAACAGGACACTGTTAGAAAGGATGGGCAAGGAGGTATTTGGACTTGCCTATATGTGCATAGCCACTCCTATCACTGAAAACGGTGCTGTAATAGGAGGGGTAGCAGCTGTTTCCAGCCTTGAAAAACAAGACGAATTATTAAATATGGCTACCACCACAAAAGAATCGGTGGACACCATTAACGGCAACATCACCAGCACAACGGCTGTCATAGAAGAATTATCCGCCACAACACAACAATTGGCCGAAGATACAAATGAGATTTCAAAGAAAATAATGCATTTGGAAAATATCCTTGCATTGGTCCGGGAAGTAACTTCCCAGACCCATCTCCTGGGATTAAACGCTGCAATTGAGGCGGCCAAAGCCGGGGATCAGGGTCGGGGGTTTACGGTAGTAGCCAGTGAAATTCGCAAGCTGGCGAACCGGTCCCAGAAGTCCAGCGGTGAGATCTCCTCGGAATTAAAAACTGTACAGGAGACCCTGGTTGAAATACTTGGAAGGATTAATGAATTTGCGTTAACTCTGGAGAGCCAGTCGAAGGATGTTGTGAAAATAAACGAAGCTATTTTCAATCTGACCGGAATTTCCGAAAAGATGTTGGAGCTTGCAAAAGAAGTATTATAAAAACAATACTCAATTTGGCAGGCTCATTCAGCTTGTTCTTGCTCCTGGCAAATATGATGTCAGATTCATATGATGTCAGGAGTTTTCTCATCTCCTGGTCAATCCCTCCACAATTTGTCATACCATAAGACCTGACTTCATAATCCTGCCTCCTCGCCACCGGTGGTGAAAAAATGATAAAGTTAGATATTAAGCCCTTGACATAGGGTAGGGGGGTATCCTATATTTAGTTTAGAAGGGAGTGACGATATATGTTTATCAAACACTGGATGCTGAGAGAAACAGCCCATTGCAAGGAAGGCTGCCGGATTTTGTCCTGGGCAAGACGTTAAACTGCCCGCTTCAACATATTAGAGCTTTAACCGCAATGTGATAATACCTTTGCTCCGGAGTTTAACATAAATCTGTGGGAGGTGGCTTAGATGAGCGGACAGGGAAAAGATAATCAAACGTTAAGCTTTAAAATAGGCGGTATGACATGTGCAGCTTGTGCGTCCAGAGTTGAGAAAGGCATAAGGGGTCTTGACGGTGTAATATCTGTAGTTGTTAATTTCGCCACGGAGAAGGCTACTGTTCAATTTGACCCGGCAGTAATCCAGTTTCCCCAGTTGAAGGCAAAGGTTGTGGATTTGGGTTATCAGGCCTTTGGAGGGGAAAAGGTGGCCCTGAAATTAGCGGGCATGAGTTGTGCAGCCTGTGCAGCCAGAATTGAAAAGAAGCTCAACAGCCTGAAAGGAGTATACGCAGCAGGCGTTAATTTTGCCATCGAGCGGGCTGCGCTTGAATTTGATCCGGATCAAATAAGCATAAAGGAAATAGAAAAGGCTGTAGCTGATTTAGGTTTTCAGTCCCTTTCAGAGGGAGAAGAAACTGTTGACCAGGAAAGGGAGGCCCGGGAAAACGAAATATTATATCAAAAAAGAAGGCTGATTATTGGAGCGGTTTTATCTTTTCCCCTTTTGCTGGCTATGGTTTTTGAGTGGCTGGAGATAATGCTGCCGGTTTCCACAGACCTGCTGCACCTGGCTTCCTTTGTGCTGGCTACTCCTGTTCAATTCTATGTCGGTTATCAATTTTACAGGGGGGCTTACAAGGCTCTGAAAAATGGCAGCGCCAATATGGATGTGCTGGTGGCCCTGGGCACCTCAGCGGCATACTTTTACAGCATTGTTCTATTGACGCAGAAATCTATGCATTCATATTTTGAAGTGGCAGCTGTGCTGATAACCCTGGTTGTTCTGGGCAAGACACTGGAGGCGCGGGCAAAGGGAAGGACTTCCGAGGCAATTAAAAAGCTGATGGGACTGCAGGCCAAAACTGCCAGGGTAATTCGCAGCGGCATCGAAAAGGACATCCCTATTGAGGATGTCGAGGTGGGAGACCTTATTTTGGTCCGGCCGGGGGAGAAGATCCCGGTAGACGGTATTGTAAAAGAAGGCAGGTCTGCCGTGGATGAGTCCATGCTTACCGGGGAAAGCATACCAGTTGACAAAACAACTGGTGATATTGTAATCGGGGCCACTATTAATAAAAACGGCGCCATTAAGTTTGAAGCCACACAAGTAGGGAAGGATACTGCGTTGGCCCAAATAGTCAGGCTAGTGGAGGAAGCCCAGGGAACCAAAGCACCCATTCAGCGTGTGGTAGATCAGGTGTCGGCTTATTTTGTGCCTATCGTGGTTATTCTTGCGCTAATTACAGGGGTGGCCTGGTATTTTGTCTCCCAGGATTTTTCTAGGGCTCTGGTAGGTTTTGTCAGTGTTTTGGTTATTGCCTGCCCCTGCGCGCTTGGGCTGGCTACACCCACGGCGATCATGGTGGGAACCGGAAAAGGAGCGGAAAACGGCATTTTAATAAAGGGTGGCGAACACCTGGAAAAGGCCCATAAAATTTCTGCCGTTGTGCTGGACAAAACCGGTACGATAACAAAGGGACAGCCGGAGGTAACCGATGTTATTGCCGTTAACGGCTTTACTGAAAAAAGCATAATCTCTATAGCCGGAGCAGCCGAAAAGAATTCTGAGCATCCACTGGCAGAAGCTATAGTTAAGGCCGCCCGGACTGAGAATTTGCCTGCTGATTCCATTTCTGATTTTACAGCCATCCCCGGGTACGGAATCAGGGCCAGGGTCGGAGCGAGCCTGGTATTACTGGGTAGCGCAAAGCTAATGAGTGAAAACAATATTGGGCTTGAGGACCTGGAAAAACTTATTCAGTCCCTTGAGGCGGACGGCAAGACCGTCATGACTCTGGCCATAGACGGAAAAGTTGCGGGTGTGGTGGCGGTTGCCGATACTGTGAAGGAACATTCGGCCGAAGCTGTAAGGGAACTCCAGGATATGGGGATAAAGGTTTATATGATTACCGGTGATAATAAGCGCACGGCGCAGGCCATAGCATCACAGGTAGGAATAGGCAATGTGCTGGCGGAGGTATTGCCTGAAAACAAGGCCCGGGAAGTTGAGAGCCTTAAGGCTGCAGGCTATGTGGTTGGCATGGTGGGTGACGGCATTAACGATGCCCCTGCTCTGGCCACCGCTGATGTCGGTATGGCTATCGGCACAGGCACCGATGTGGCCATGGAGGCAGCTGATATTACTCTGATACGGGGCGACCTGAGGTCAATAGTTTCCAGCATAAAGCTTTCCAGGGCTACCATGGGAATCATCAAACAAAACCTGTTTTGGGCGCTGATATATAATATCCTGGGGATTCCGCTGGCTGCTTTCGGAATATTAAGCCCGGTTATTGCCGGGGCGGCCATGGCCATGAGTTCTGTTTCTGTGGTTTCCAATTCTTTAAGATTAAAAGCCTTTAGAGTATAATTAGTCAGTTTAATTTTGTTTGAATTTAATTTTAAGAGTGGAAACTCTTTTAAGTGGAAACTCTTTTAATGGAGGGAATGAATAATTGATGAATACAAGAGATGAGTATGAATGCTGCGAGACTTCAGATAGAAAAAGTAATCATTCCGAAAAAACAAAGAGGGAACTTACTTCACGGTTAAACCGCATAGAGGGGCAGGTTCGGGGTATAAAGGCCATGGTAGAAAAGGACGTTTATTGTGATGATATTTTGAATCAGATTGCTTCCGTCCAGGCTGCCCTTAATTCAACAGGGAAAATGATTTTGGACAAGCACCTCAGAAGTTGTGTGAAGGAAAGGATTTTGTCAGGAGACAACGAGGTTTTTGATGAACTGCTGAAAACAATACACAGATTGCTAATATAACGCCAGTTGGTTTTTGTTAAAAAGCCCCTTGCGTCAATGGGCGCAGGGGCTTTGGGGCCTACTATTCTTCCATTCCCGTGCAAGGGGCCGTCCTGGCCATTTCAATACATGCTTTCAGCTGATCCTTTGTCATGTCTCCTGCCTTAACAGCGTCCTTCATCATTTCACGGCAAATTTTAATATTTTGGGCCTGAAATGCCTGGGGACTGGCATTTTCATTGGGGCCGGCCATGGCCGGCAGAGCGGCTGAGAGCAGTAGCACGGTAAAACCAAGCATAAGATATTTCTTCATATAATCACCTCCAGGGTGATTATAACAATTGAATATCACAAAACTATCACAATTCTGACACAAAAATATTACTTGGCTTATTTCCAAATACCACTTCTCATAACAATCACATCAACCTGGCATGGTCCGCATAGAGCGAAATTATCGTATTTTCCCATGTCGGATATCTTCTGCATACTGTGAAGGATTATATCCCAAGTGTAACGATATCGTTATTTCTCTGTGATAAAATCGTGACATTTATTTTGTAGTATAAAGCTAAGAGAAAACAAGCACCCGCCCCAATCTATTCTGTTTTATAAAGGTACCATAAAGATAAGGAAAATTAGAGGTGGAAGAGACGGAAATTGCCGTCTTTTTATTGATTATAAATACAGTAAAATAATATCGAAAAATGCCTCCGGGATATATAAATAGGCAGATAGGCTTGGAAAAAATATAATAGTTAAATATATTGAAAAGAGGATTTTGCTATGAGAATACTT
The DNA here is from genome assembly GCA_049323755.1 of Bacillota bacterium. Lineage (GTDB taxonomy): Bacteria > Bacillota > Desulfotomaculia > Desulfotomaculales > Desulfocucumaceae > BRHc4a. The sequence continues at coordinate 45,086 of JBMOPE010000021.1, read as the reverse complement.
GTTGTTGATGACGAGGAGAGAATTCGAAGTATTATAAAAATGTACTTTACCAGGGAAGGTTTTGATATAAAAGAGGCGGTAGACGGAAGGAATGCCCTGGACATACTTGGAAGGGAAAAGTTTGATTTGATAATCCTGGACATAATGATGCCTGAGCTGGACGGCTGGGCAGTTTGCCGGGAAGTTAGATCCAGGTCTTCTGTTCCAATTATTATGTTGACCGCCAGGGAAGAGGAAGTTGACCGGGTAGTGGGGTTGGAGATGGGGGCTGATGACTATGTGGTCAAGCCCTTTAGTCCAAGGGAGCTACTGGCCAGGGTAAAAGCGGTTCTCCGCCGCACCGGCCGCTCAGATATAAAGGATGGTAAAGATAAAGACGTTATTTTATTTAATGAATCCATAGAGATTAACACACGCACACGTTCCGTAAAAATATGCGGGCAGCCTGTACAGCTTACAGCAAAGGAATTTGATCTTCTTGTTTATATGGCCAGGTATCCCGGCAGGGTTTTTACGAGGGACGAACTTCTGGAAGGGGTTTGGGGCTACGACTACGTTGGCGATACAAGAACTGTAGATACCCATGTGAACAGGCTCAGAGATAAAATTAACAGTGTTCCTGAGTGCCCGAATTTTATACGTACTGTCTGGGGTGTGGGATACAAGTTTGAGGTGGTTTAGATGAATATATTCAGAAAAAGTATAGTGGCCAAGCTGTGGCTGGTTATGGTGGTTCTTGTTTTAATTATTACCTGGATCACTGGCATGGTCCAGTCCAATATAATAAAGGGCATATACTACAGGCAGCAGGTTGATCATATATCCCGGCAGGCAGATGACATTGCCGTTGCAGTCAGCTCCGGAGAAAATGTCAGCCGAATAATCAGTTTAATGTCGGGAACCAACACTAATATAATGCTGGTGGATAGAAATGGCTTTTTAATTGAGTGTCATGGAATGGGCATGAGTATGAGCTCAGTGGGCGGGTCAAAAATAAATACCAATATTATAGGTCATCACGGGGAATTGATGACCCGTGAAGATATAGATAATGTGTTTTCCGGTAAAAAGGTTGCATACAGCGGCTTAAACAGCGTAGTCAATACAGAGGTGCTATCTGTAGCCGTACCGGTCAGAACAGGGGAAGCGGTTACCGGGGCAATTATTGTCAGTCATTCAATGTCAGTTATTGAAGGTGAGATGTCTTCGTTTTTAAAGGTTATTGTGAATGTAGGAATAGGTGGAATAATTTTGGCCACCTTGCTAAGCCTGCTCTTTTCGCGCTACCTGTCAAGACCGCTTATTCAGATGAATAGAGCTGCCCTTTCTATGGCCCGGGGAAATTTCTCAAGAAAGGTAGATGTTAAGTCACAGGATGAAATTGGTGTTTTAGGCAACTCTTTTAATGTTCTTTCCAATCAGCTGCAGGAAAAGATAGCTGCATTAGACCGCCTTGACCAGACCAGAAAGGACTTTGTAGCTGGTGTGTCCCATGAGCTAAGAACCCCCCTGACAATAATACAGGGATATGCCGAAGCCCTTCAGGATAATGTGGCTGAATCCGAGGAAGACCGTAGGGAGTGCATTGACGGGATAGTGGAAGAAACGCAAAGGCTTAAAAGGCTGGTTACTGATCTTCTCGATCTAAGAAGGATTGAGTCAGGCACTGAGGTTATAAGATTGGAGGAAATTGATGCTGCACCGGTAATTCTTAAATCAGTGGAGAAAATGAAGAATTTTTCTTTATTAAAAAATATAAAGCTTAAAGCCCAAGATTTGCCCGATCATCTGGCAGTTTTGTCTAACCGGGACCGCCTGGAACAGATAATGATAAACCTTATAGAAAATGCCATAAGGTATAATCCGCCTGGGGTGGAAGTAAGTGTAACTGTTAAAAGAGATGTGAATTCTTTCAGGGTTAGTGTTTCTGACAGCGGACCGGGAATACCGGAAGGTGAGCTTGAACTTATTTGGGAGAAATTCTACAAAGTTGACAAGTCAAGGGCCAGAAAAGAGGGCGGAGGTACTGGTCTTGGTCTTGCAATTGTTAAAAGACTGGTTGAAAACATGGGGGGAAAAGTTGGAGTCGAAAGTGAATCCGGCAAGGGAACAACCTTTTCCTTCACTATGTTACTAAGTGAGAAAAGGTAGCTGCCGGGATATTTTGTGATAGTTTTGTGAGATTTTGTTAAAACTGCCTGCCGAAAGGGGTTACTAAAGCCCCTTTTTATTTTTTTTAAAGGTATATAAAAAATGGGCATTATTTCACAATAGGTTAATGGGAGGTTTTTAAGAAATGTAGCATGGGGTTTTCTAATGCTTGTACATAGGGCTGTCCCTGTGATGATTATTAGGTTATTACATAGTGATAAATTACTTGTGGGTCCGAAGGGAAAGCAGCAGACAGATAAATTCCAGGAAAGGCCTGATGCCTAAAATTTTCAGGGTTTTGTTAAGCCCTTTTTTTATTGTTGTTAAAGAATTGTGACATTTTCGCGATAGTCTTGTGAAAACTTTTTTTTATAATTGTTTTTAGTGAAAAAGAAAGGAGGGATATATTTCCAACGGAAATAAACAGTTTTAACTTTTGCTAATGCAGCCACGGACAGTAGTGGTTATTTCGACTGGATGGCTAACTCACACAAACGGTGGGTAAACCAGACAGTTGAGGACAAGTAAATACAAATTAATTAACTTTCAGGGGCATACGCCCATGGAAGGGGAGGGGTATATGGCCGCCAGGGAACTGGTAATTACAACATTGTTAATATTACTACTTCTATTAGGTTTTCCGGTATATTCCTTTGCGGCAGGTGAACATTCCAGCCATGGACCACTGCCGGCTGCGGGAGATAACACGTATTCACCCGGCCAGGACCAGGCTCATCAGGAAAACAGCCACGATAGCCATGAATCTGGCCAGGGTGGCCATAATGAGGCGGGCTCCGAAAGCACATCCGGGCATGGGGAAGACAGTTCGGGCCATGGGGAAGACAGTTCAGGCCATGGAAAATCGGGGTCAGATATGTCTGATCAGACTAAAAATATTATAGTTGGCGGTTTTACCGGGGTTAACGCACTTGTCATCGGAATTGCGCTATATCTGAGAAATAAATCGCAAGGGGGGTTAAATGCATGAACCTCCTGAATGTAGGGGTAATAAACAATATATTTATAAGCAGGTGGTTTCCCGGTATTTTGCAGTGGCCAACAGCCTTTATTTTCGCCGTAGTTGTTTACCAGCTTTTTTATGGTCCCTCTTCTGCCCATGATAATTTTGGCACGGCCATGACATGGGTACTCTGGTGGCCAATTATACCACTGGTATTTCTTCTTTTGGGCAGGTTTTGGTGCGCTGTTTGCCCCTTCGCCACATTAAGCGACCTGGTGCAGAAGTGGGTGGGCCTCAGGCGGCCGGTTCCGGTTTTTTTAAAGAAATACGGCATCTGGATAATTGATGCTTTGTTCATACTGATTACCTGGGCGGACCATGTTTTCGGAATAGTGGAATCACCGGTGGGATCAGGAATATTGCTGATGATGATTATAACCGGGGTGGTTTTTTCCGGAGCGTTTTTCGAAAGAAGAACCTGGTGCAGGTATCTGTGCTTTCTCGGTGGATTATCCGGCAACTATTCACGGGCAGGTGCTCTGGAACTTCGTGCCGACGGAGAAAAGTGCAAAACATGCAGGGATAAATACTGCTATAAAGGCAGGGGCGATGTTCCGGGGTGTCCTATGTTTGAAGTGCCCGGAAAAATGGACTCCAGTGCCGGGTGCAACCTGTGCGGCAACTGCATAAAGGTATGTGAGAACAACTCCGTATCAATAAAAGCCCGGGTCCCCTCGAAAGAACTGTGGTTTATAAGAAGGCCTAAAATAGAAGAGTCTTTCCTGGCTATCATAATAATGGGTATTGTTTTTGTTCAGAACATTACCATGCTTGATATATGGAAGGACGCCCAGAAAATAATTGAGGGTGTTACCGGTACAACCAGCTATTCAGTTACATTTACTATAACATTTATTATAGCAATGGCCGTACCGGTGCTGGCACTGTATATTACCAGCATGCTGGCGGGGGTAAACAATAAAGAAAAGGCGTGGCAGAACTTTGCCAGGTTTGGTTATGCGCTCATTCCCCTGGATCTGGCCGGTCACCTTGCTCATAACCTCTTCCACCTTCTGGCGGAAGGAAAATCAGTTATATACACTGGAATTTCATTATTCATTCCAGGTTATAAGGGAGGATCAGCTGCCCTTTTCTCGAATGAAACCATACAAATACTGCAGTTTGTGCTGATAGGGCTGGGACTTGCAGCATCGGTTTATACAGCATACAGGATAAGTAAAAGCAGTTTTGGCAGTATAAATTCAGCGGTTCCGTTTGCAGCCTTACTGATAATTCTGGCAGTGGTAAACGTTGTTCTTTTCACCCTCCCTATGAGCATGAGAATGTAAATTAAAAGGAATAACACCTCCCTGCTGAGATGCGGGAGGTGTTATTTGTTTGCAAGCGAAAATTTTATTAACAATTCCTAATTCCCATTTCCCAATTCCGGACCATTCTGAGTTCTGGGTTCTGAGTTCTGAGTTCTGCCGCTGGAACAGCGGCAACGCCCGCAGGGCGTTTATTTATGATATACTCTAATTATGTACAATAAGAACATTCTCAGGCAGGTGCGGTTGGTGAACAGAGACTTTTCTCCTATGTTGTAATGCTACAAATATTAGAGGTAAAGGGTACTTCTTTTTGTAGCCTTCATCCGTAGCAATACTGGCAATAATTTATTTATAATTCAGAATATAGGTTTTTTTGTGAAAGTATAAAGATATGGAGAAGCCCCTGTTAACTAACCGGCAACCTTCCAGGTAGGGGAGGATTTTGTAATGGATGGCAGGTACCCTCTTAAGAGCGAAAAGTTTATGTCCTCTGCCGAAGGAACTATGTCGCCGCTTGAAGATACCTTGCTTTATTTAACTGAGATGGCTAAGGGAGCGGCGGGGGTTGAAGGCAGTGGCATTATGTTTTTTGAACCCGACAGCCGTATGATTGCCCTTCAGTATCCGGCTCTCCAGTCACCAAGGGATATGGTTAGCCAGTACAGGGTTCCGGTGGATGAAATGGGTGCTGCGGCCAAGACATTCAGGACCCGGCGTCCGTTTTTCACCAATAAGTGCTCTGAAGATCCCGAGGTTATACATAAGTATTCAGAGCTGTACGGAGTTGAAAGCTTGCTGACGGTTCCGGTGGAGTGCGGCGCAGAGGCTATAGGTGTATGGCACCTGGCCAATAAACAGGGGAGTGGATGGGAAGATCAAGACATAAATCGCGCCGCGGCCATGGTCAGACAGTTCAGCGGACTGATTGATCAGGCCAGACAGTTGCACATACGGGAGCAGCGGCATAATGTCTGGCTGTCACTTATGGAGAAAATTGCATCCAGCGGTGATGTTCAGTCGGTGGCCGACGTTTTGGCACATGTTTTAAAAACCCCATTGCTGGTGGTGGACCGCTGGGGGCGCTGCCGGGCAAGCGTAAGCCTTATGAACGGCAGCTTGAACATGGAAGGGGTAAATTTAAAATATCTCAGCCGCTTAAACAGCAGTGGTGTGGTGAAAGTATTGCCTTCTGTGGAAAACAGTTTTTCCAGTCCGGCCTGGGTAGTGCCTCTGGGAGCTTTCGGAAGGACTAGTGGCTATTTGTTGATTTCGGCCCGGGAGAATAATAACCTGGACGAAATTCTGATAAACCAGGCCGCCCTGGTTCTAGCGGCGGCACTGGGCAATGAGGACAGGCTGGCCGGAGTTATTGAAAGACTAAGCAGTGATTTTCTTGACCGGCTGGTGGGGGGCACGTTGGCCGAGGCTGAGGCATATATGCGGGCCGGACGTGTTGGCCTGGATTTGCGCCGGGGCTGGACAATAATGCTGGCGGTGCCGGACTGGACCTCCTCCGCTAACGAGGAGCAGAAGCTCTGGCAAAGAATGCATGTGGCCAGGGATGTTCTTTGGGGCAGGTTGGAGGACATGGACCGGGATTGCTGGCTGGGGGTACTGGGAGACTGCTCTATGTTAGTCCTGGTAAAGAAAGAGCCGGATACAGGTACTATACCCCGGGAGCTGCCGCAGGCTATAAACCAGGTGCTGAGGCGCTACGCCAGTGATATAACCTTTTCTATTGGTGTTGGTGATGTTGTTTGCAAAGGCCCCGCTCATTTCGCGGAAGCATTTAGTGAGGCCAGGCAGACCGTAGAAATAGGTCGTAAACTAAAAGGCTATGGACAGATAACCTTTAGCAACAACCTCGGGGTAAATATGCTGCTTTACGAGATGGGATTTTCAACTGCATCAAGGGCTTTCAGTGACCGCCTGCTGAGCGGGCTGATGGAATACGACCGCAAGCATGGATCTCAGCTCCTGGAAACACTGGAAATATACCTGGAGATGGGGGGGAATATCGCGGCAGCAGCCAGGGCTCTGCACACTCACGTAAACACGGTGCGCTACCGGTTGTCTAAAGTTGAGGAGCTCACCGGAAGGAGTCTGAAAAGTCATAAAAACAGGTTTGAATTTCAGCTTACCCTGCAGATTAATAAACTAAGAGGATAGTTACTTTATATATTTATTTAAAACGTAGATCTGCGTTTTAATGGGGTTTCTTTTGTCTTTTTCAGTAGAACAAATGTTCTAAAAAGACCGGTATGCCGGGAAACAAAAGGAGAGATGTTTTATGATGAAGTACCAGTTAACCACCAGAAGTATACTGGAAAGATCAAAGATGCTGTACGCCAATAAGGAGTTGGTTTGCCGGGATTACTCAGGTACGTTCAGATACAGCTATGACCGTTTTTATGACCGTGTCTGCAGGCTTGCCAATGTTTTAGAAAAACTGGGTGTGAAACAGGGCGACAGGGTAGCCACCCTGGCCTGGAATACCCACCGCCACCTCGAGCTCTACTTTGCAGTCCCCTGCATGGGAATGGTGCTTCATACCCTAAATTTGAGGCTTTTCCAGGATCAGCTTATTTATATAATCAATCATGCTGAGGATAAAGTAATTTTTGTGGACCAGGACCTTCTGCCCTTATTGGAAGCCATAAAGGATAAAATAAGCTCTGTTGAGTGCTTTGTGATAATGACCGACTCAGGGAAAATACCCGAAACCTCTTTAAGCCCGGTTTATTTGTATGAAGATCTTCTTGAAGAGGCCACAGCCGGCTGTGCTTTTCCCGAAGACCTTGATGAGTGGTCCACCGCTGCAATGTGCTATACAACCGCCACTACCGGTGAGCCCAAAGGGGTGGCATACACCCACCGATCCATTTTCCTGCACGCACTTTCAGCGCTCTCCGCCGATATGATGGGGCTTTCCGAAAGGGATACAATAATGGCGGTTGTTCCGATGTTCCATGCCAATGCCTGGGGAATGCCCTATGCCGCTACCTGGACCGGCTCAAAACAGGTATTCCCTGGTCCAAGGCCTGATCCGGCAGTGCTGTGCCGGCTAATCCAGGAGGAGAAGGTAACTGTTACTGCAGGTGTTCCTACTATATGGATGGGTATCCTTCAGGAAACTGAGAAAGAAAAGTATGATTTCAGCAGTGTAAAGAATTTTATCTGCGGTGGTTCTGCGGTGCCCCTCTCTCTGATGAAGGCCTTTGATGAAAGATTTGGAATCCCCATCATACATGCTTATGGAATGACCGAAACTTCTCCCCTGGTGACCCTTTCAAGGATAAAGTCGTACATGGAGCAGTGGCCCTCTGAGCAGCAGTACGGGGTAAGAATAAAACAGGGTGTGCCTGCACCGGGCCTTGAGATCAAGATTATAGGGGAGAATGGCGAGGACCTGCCAAACGATGGCAAAACAATGGGGGAACTGGTTGTAAGGGGTCCCTGGATAGCCGGGGAGTATTACAACAACCCGGTAAAAAGCGCCGAGTGCATGAAGGGCGGGTGGCTGCACACCAACGACATTGCCACTATAGACGAGGAAGGCTATATCAATATATGTGACCGCAGCAAGGATTTAATTAAGAGCGGCGGAGAGTGGATTTCTTCGGTGGACCTTGAAAACACCATTATGGCCCATCCGGGAGTTGCTGAGGCCGCTGTAATAGCCATGCCCCATGAAAAGTGGGACGAGCGGCCGATGGCCTGTGTAGTGCCCAGGCCCGGCTTTGACCTGAAGGAAGAGGATATAATCGATTTCCTTAAAGACAAGGTGGTTAAGTGGATGCTGCCGGATAAGGTTCTTCTCATTGAGGAAATTCCTAAAACCAGTGTGGGGAAATTCAACAAGAAAGAGCTGCGGCAGAAGTACCTGCCCTGATAAATTTAAGGCCGTATAGTTGTTCCATGCGCCGGTTCGGACGGGCCTCCAACGTTCTGTTGGAGGCCCGTCGTGCCAATAGGCAATGCTTCATACCATAATAAAAGAGGCCGGGAAATGCCCAAATCTAAATACCTTATACTGAAATTCTTGCCGGTCGGAATCCAGAATCCAGAATTCCAGGCATTCCTTGTATTTTTTTTATTAGCCACAGAGGACACAGAGATCACAGAGAATGCTTTCAAGGCATTACTCTTTGGTCTGATACCGAAGTAGAAAACTAAAAGAAGTCTGCTTTCTCCGATGCATTAATTAAAAGCCTCTTAAAACATTCAAGTGGGCTAAAAAAACTCTGTGTCCTCTGTGTGCTCTGTGGCTTAAAAAGGACACAATTTTCATTCTCCTTGGTGGCTGCTTTTTAGCAGCCCGGAAGTCTGAATTCTGAATTCTGAATTCCGCTCCATAGAATCAAGAGATTTTCTTGCCTTTAATTTTGAGTAATTAAACGACTGCCAATATTGGCTGTGCTGTTTTAGTTCCTTTTTTCTATAATTTAAACTATTGTAGACCTGCTCAGAGCTTTCTTCCGATGTGGAGGGGTACTGTTTCAAAAAAACGGTTAACAATGGGACTGCGTCGTAGGACAGGTTTGCCAAATAATTAATGTCAATATGCCCTGTTTTATGAAAAAGTTGTATATTGCTTTTTGCTATTAATTTGTCAACATTAACATAGTTTAAAGCTGTATAAACAGTTATGGTTGCAACAATATATATTTTTGCCATTGGTATCTTATTGTACCATGTCTTAATAAGTCCAACTATTAGAAGTAAGAACAAAAGTAAAATAAATGCATGAACAAAAACCCTCAAATAGGTAAGTCCATATGCTTCTTCATAAAGGGACATTTTAAAATGGGCAGAGAATAACATGTTTAATGTGAACATGATAAGAAGGCTTAAGAATACCTTTAACAGGTTTTCGGTTGGCTTGCTGACATAACCGGTATGCCTTATTGCAGCCAGAAAAATGGAAAAGTTAATTATTGTAACAGTTACAAGCTCGAAAAAACCTTTTCTTGCATATTCCGCGTATGAAAAGTTTGCTGGAAGGCTGTTTTCCTGGCCTCCGTATAAATATGAGAATTGTATCAGGGAAAAAAGAGCGTAAACGATATTCAGCATAACCAAAACAGTAATTAAAGTTACGGGGTGCAGGTTTTTACAGGGAGGGCCGGAGGGCTTTATTGGCCTTTCATTGTTAAAGCTCCAAAGGAATCCGAAGGTATATGAAAACACGGCGGCAATCAGCATTATCTGAGATACCAGGGAAGGAAAATTAATATCCGGGATTACTATGAAAATATTGGAGAGGTAATAAGAAAAAACCATATCTGCCGACGAAAGAAGGAAAACAACAATTGAAAGCATTGGAACAGAAATAACAAGCCCCAGCATTATTTTCTTTTTTGTTTGATTACTGGAGTCAGTTTTATTCTTTTTCAGACTTTGCAGTATTATTTTATAAGGCTCGAAGGTGTTAGCCAGTGGTGCTGACACCATTTTAAGGGCAATTATTTTTATCATGTCGGGATAGGCTAACGAAAGTGAGCAGCCTGAAACCAAAAGGGTGTACCAGGTAATTAAAACCGGTACCATAAAAATATTTATAAAGTGTAAAACCGGGTTTGAATGAATAAAAAAAGCCGAGGATAAAAGTATGGCCGGTATTAGTATGAACCAGCCAAAGGGATTCCTGATGGCTATTCTATTACTGCAAGACCAGTAAAACAGGGCAAGAAAAGACAATACATAAATGGGGTACGAAATTCCAAACGGCTTTGAGTAAAATAAATAATCGAAAAATACGGCCAGAATGAGTGAAAGCAATGCCAGTTTCATAAGTTGTTACCCCCCAAAAGCAGCTTATATTTCTACTTAATCTACTGACGTTTAATAAATGTATTTTGTTGCATAACAAAACCCCTCCGGCGAAGTTGCCGCCGGAGGGGTTTGAAAAAATCAGTTCTGAAAAAAGTATTTGCCGCTGCCTAATTATATACTTTTTATAATGGAGGCCAGTGGGGTATAATCAATGTTCAGAGCTTCTGCTACGGCCTTGTATGTTACTTGGCCGTCTATTACATTTACTCCCAGCGCCAAAGACTTGTTTTCAATTATAGCCCTGAGGTATCCCTTGTTGGCGATTTCCAGGGCGTAACCCAGGGTGACGTTGGTTAGGCCGAAGGTTGAGGTGCGCGCAACTGCGCCGGGCATGTTCGCCACAGCATAATGTATTACACCGTACTTCTCATATACCGGGTTATCATGTGTTGTTACCCTGTCAATTGTTTCAATAGACCCACCCTGGTCTATAGCCACATCCACTATAACCGACCCCGGTTTCATCTGCTTAACCATTTCCGCTGTAACCAGGTGAGGCGCCCTGGCCCCCGGAACCAAAACGGCACCTATTAAAAGGTCAGCATACCTCACAGAGCTTTCTATGCTATAGCTGTTGGACATGAGAGTTTTGATCCGCCCTCCGAAGATATCGTCCAGGTAGCGGAGGCGATCGGGGGATTTATCGATTATTGTTACCTGGGCACCCATGCCTATGGCCATTTTGGCTGCATTGGTGCCTACCACGCCGCCGCCTATTATGACCACATCAGCAGCCGAAACTCCGGGAATTCCTCCCAGCAGTATACCCTTTCCACCCTTTGGCTTTTCCAGGAACTGCGCGCCAATCTGGATGGACATTCTTCCCGCCACCTCACTCATTGGAGTGAGAAGAGGCAGTGAGCCGTTATCCAGCTGGATTGTTTCATAGGCTATTCCTATCACTTTCTTTTTGAGCAGAACCCTGGTCAGCTCGGGCTCCGGGGCCAGGTGAAGGTATGTAAATATTATCTGACCTTCTTTAATGAGGTCGTATTCCTGGGCGAGGGGTTCCTTTACTTTCATAATCATGTCTGCTGCGTCGAATACTTCTTTCGGAGTAGAAAATATTTCAGCCCCTGCCTGGATGTAGTCCTCGTTGCTTATGCCACTGCCCACTCCTGCCTCGTCCTGGATCAACACCCGGTGGCCGGCCTTTATAAATGCTGATACACCGGCAGGTGTAATGGCTACCCTGTTTTCGTTATTTTTTATCTCCTTGGGTATGCCAATAATCATAAGTAACCCCCCCAAAGGCAATTTTTTTATTATTTACTATATTTCTACGCAAAAAACATACCAGTTGCTAAACAAAAAAAACCCCCAAACGGTCTGATTTTGGGGTTTTGGCTATTACATTATTATTTGAATAATGGCAAGAAAAATTGCCATTTAAAGAGGCTGATTGATAATATATGTGGCAACATAAATTGCCATGGCAAGATATGTTGCCGCATTTTTTCTTGCCCGGGCTCTTATTGAAGTCCGTACTTTTTTATTTTATTCATGATGGTTGTGTGGGAGACTCCCAGAAATTTTGCGGTTTTCCGGATGCTTTCATATTTTTTTAGGGCCTGGGCGATAAACTTTTTTTCAAAGTCGCCAACGGCTGCTTCCAGGGTTGTTTCAGAGGTCTGTCCATCTTTGTTTGATGTTCCGGCCCTGTCCTCTGGATTATCGTTATTGTCTTCCATGTTTTCATAGTTATGGTCAAACAAAATTATTTCAGGCTGTATTTCCTCGTTGTCAAGGGCCAGTATAATGGACCGCTCCAGTACATTTTCCAGCTCCCGAATATTTCCCGGCCAATGATATTTCATGAGCTTTTCCAGGGCCTGTGCCGATATTTTTTTAATACCCATGTTAAGGCGCCGGGCAAACTTTTCAACCAGGTATTCGGTCAATACAGGAATATCTTCTTTCCGCTGGCGCAGGGGGGGGATGAAAATAGGTACAACATTCAGGCGGTAGTATAAGTCCTCCCGGAAGGCCCCGCTATTTATCATGTCCTCCAGATTGCGGTTAGTTGCCGCGATAACTCTGACATCTACCGGGTTTTCCACGCTGTCACCTATACGCCGGACCCTTCCGTCCTGCAGAACTCTCAGCAGTTTGGCCTGAAGGTGTGTGGATAATTCACCTATTTCATCCAGGAAAATGGTACCCTTGCTGGCAAACTCGAAAAGCCCCAGTTTACCCCTTTTGTGTGCTCCGGTAAAGGCTCCCTCTACATAGCCGAAAAGCTCGCTTTCCAGCAAGTTGTCGGGGAGGGCTGCACAGTTTACGGGCACAAAGGGTTTGCCTCTCCGGGCGCTATCCATGTGAATAGCCCGGGCAAACAGCTCTTTTCCGGTGCCGCTTTCCCCCCGGACCAGTACTGTTGAGCTGCCCTTTGCCACTTTTCGGGCCAGGTCTATGGCTTTATTAAACTGTTGGCTTTTCCCTATGATTTCATCAAAGGTGGTCATTGCCGGCTTAGTCATAGAGTAAACCAGCTTTTTGACATCTGACATGTCCTTGATGCAGGCTACTGCTCCCGTAATATTTCCCATGTCATCTCTTAGGGGTCTGACAGTGCTGAGAAAGTTAAGTCTTCCCCTGGGGCTGTTAAAGCTTATTTCCATGTTGGTATAGCATTTTCCCTCTTTTAGGCAGTTCATAACAGGTAACTCATCAGGCAGCAGTTCTGTTATATTTTTTCCAATTAAATCTTCAGCGGAATATCGGAAAATATTTTCAGCCACCGGATTAACGCTTGATATAATGCCATCTGTATCCACTGCAAAAATACCTTCACTTACTGTGTCCAGAATAGCCTTTATCTTTTTTTCCCTTTCCTCGGCAGGCATCATGGGGACCCTGCTTATTTTTATAACCCCCGGAACATGGTTTAATTCCTCAACCAGCCCCGAAAACTCCCGGGAACCTGCCTGGTCGATGTGTATATAAAGACTCCCGGCCATAATTTCTATGGAAAGGATATTTAAACGCCAGGCAAAAATGGTTTTTGATATGTCGAACACAAAACCTACCCGGTCTTTAAAGTCAATTTTAAATCTGGGGTTAGTCAAAGGTTTTTCCTCCAGGTGAAGTTGTATTATATAAATTATGCCTCAGGCTGTCTTAATGGCTGGATTTCCTTGTTTGCCTCTTCTCTGTACTGAATCACCCTCCTGGGATAGGGTATTTCTATCCCCTCCCTGTCAAGGGCATTTTTAAATCTTCTTCGGAGTTCTCTTTCGACCGCCCACTGTTCTCCGGGGACAGTTTTTACAATAGTTCTAATATTGACGGAGAAATCTCCAAGCGCAGTTACTCCCTGCACCACCGGAACCTCAAGGAGGGCGGGCAGCTCCTCCCTGGCATTCTCGCACTCTTTTTTAAGAACTTCTATAGCTCTGTCTATGTCTTCCTCGTAGGCTATTCCCACTGTGGCAACCGCCATCATATAACCCCGGCTAAAATTTGTAACCAGCTTCAATTCACCGTTGGGGATGATATGGAGCTGACCGGTCCAGCTTCGGATTTTGCAGGTCCTTAGGCCCGTTTCCTCCACAACTCCCTCCACACCAGCGGCAGTAACGTAATCCCCCACTGAAAACTGATCCTCAAAAAGTATAAAGAACCCACTTATAATATCCTTGACGAGGTTTTGTGCGCCAAAGCCCACCGCCAGACCCAGTATTCCCGCACTGGCAAGAATGGCGCTGGTATTGACATTAAAAACCTGGAGTATCATCAGCCCTGCCAGGAAAAACACCAGGTAAGTTATCATATTTTTAGCCAGCGATGCAAGGGTTTGGACCCGGCGGTTGTCTATAAGTCCGTCTTTCATAAATTTTTTGCTGAAAATTTGTGTAATGGCTGCCCGGCCAAGTTTTAGAGCCAGCCTTGCCGCCACAATGATAGCTACTGTCTTTAGGAATATAAGGCCCAGCTTTTTTAAATCTTCCGGAGAAACTATATTAATGTTAAAAATCTTCAGCACTATAACCGCTGCCGCAACTATTGCGCTGTAAAAGACCACTGTTTTTATAAGTATTACAGTTGAGAGGATTAAATCACCGCTGACAGGATCATCCTGGCCCTCGTCAGGACGCCTTTTCTGAATATACCTTTCAAGGGCAATATTTATTAATTTGGCGGCAAGAAGGGCTGCGGCCACAGAAAGAAGCGACAACCCCAGCTTAGCTGCTATAATGTCTGTGCTTATTGCAGGGAAAATGTTTTTAATTCTGCTTATATCTATTTTTTACACCTACTTTTAAATTCAGTTTTTGGTAATGTAAACCGTTTGGTCCCTGCTGCTCCAGTTTACAGTGGCGTTCAGCGATTCGCTTACGAACCGTACGGGAACCACTGTTCTGTCATTGACAATATCCGGTGGAGCATCGAGCTCTACCGACACCATTCCGCTGTCTACACCACTCATGTACCTGAAAGCAGTACGGGACCCTATTACGAGAAAAACTATGTCGCTGCCGGACCTGGCTGTAACGCTTTTATTCTCAGGGTTCCATTCAACCTCTGCTCCGAGGGCTTCAAATATTGCCCTCATTGGGACCATAACCCTGTCTTCTTTTATAAAAGGAGCAACATCGAACACAACAGCGCTGTTATTCACTACCACCTTTGGGGTGGCCGCAAGGGCGTAGCCGTGCTGGTACAGTGTTATTATTGTAAGGAAAAGAATGATCAATAATTTTTTTATGACTATTCCCCCTTTTTTTGTGGAATTGATGCTTTTTGGTTAACTTTGCTTAATATTCTCTATTTCCATTGTAAGTATAAACATAGGGACAAGATTTGGGTCAAATTGAGTTCCGGCAAATTTTTTAAGTTCGCTGACCGCTTTTTCGTGGCTTAGCGCCTTCCGGTAGGGACGGTCGTTGGTCATGGCGTCATATGCGTCTGCTATGGCCAGTATACGGCATTCCAGTGGTATTGCCTCTCCCTTAAGGCCGAGAGGGTACCCTTTACCGTTCCACCACTCATGGTGTTTCAAGATCCAGTCGGCAATCTGGGCAATGTCCGGGGCGGACTGGGCAATCCTGTGTCCTATTTCGCTGTGCCTTAACATCTCTTTGCTTTCTTCCTCTGTAAGTGCTCCCTGTTTGAACAGTATCCGGTCCGGAATACTTACCTTTCCTATGTCGTGAAACTGTGCTAAAAGGCGAAGATCTGTAATTGTTTTATCAGGAAGGCCCAGTGCTCTTCCCACTTTAACAACACTTTCCTGCAGGCGGTCTGCATGGCCTTCATTCATAAAGTCCCTTGAATCCATGGCCTTTATCAGGGTCTGTACAATGGAGCTTCGGGTGCTGTGGCTATGAATAAGCTTCTCACGGTACATGTTATTATCGGCCTCTTTAAATATTTCGCCCAAATTCTTTTCGTTTGTATTTCCATGGGAATAACCTATTGATATGCTTATGAGGATATCCGGATTTTCCCTGTTATGACTGTCTATAACCTGGCGAATTCTGGCGCAGGCCTTTTCCACCGTCTCCCTGTCACTTCCGGGGAGGAGGATGGCAAATTCGTCTCCTCCTATTCTTGCTACCATATCGCTGCCCCGAAAGGCCTCCTTTATAATACGTGCAGCAGTTATAAGGAGTGTGTCTCCTGCATCATGACCAAGGGTGTCGTTAACAATTTTAAGCCCGTCAAGGTCACATAGTATTATACCGGTAATTTCCTGACGTCCTTCCTGAATGCGCCTCATTTCCTGCTCAAAGTAAGCCCTGTTGTAAACACCGGTCAGGGTATCATGCAGGCTCAGGTATTTTAGCTTCTCTTCAGCCTGTTTTCTTTCGGTGATATTGCTGTAAATGGCATACAGGCCCGCCTGTTTTCCGTCATGCACTATGGGGTAGGCCATAATAGAAACGTTTACAAGGCTGCCGTCCTTTCTCTTTCTTATGGTTTCCTGCTGAATAGTAATGCCTGAAAGAACAGCCTTTGAGTTTTCGGTGGCCTCATCCATAAGGTCGTCCGGCACAATAAACTCGTTAAGTTCCCGACATTTAAGCTCTTTCAGGGTATACTGGAACAGCCTTTCAAACCCCTTATTGACACTGATAAACCTGTCGTTGTTGTCCAGCATGGCAATTCCGTCAGGTGAATTCTCGAATAGTTGCTGAAAGTAAGCTTTTTGTAGTTTCAGCTCTTTCTCTACCAGCTTTCCCTGGGTTATATCCCTGATAGTTCCGTATGTGCCGTCATATTTACCATAGCCATCATACAAAAGCATCATGTTAATCTCAGCATGAATTGTGTCTCCACCGGTCTTTGACATTCTGATTTTGAGCCCTTTATATGTGGTGCTTTTACTTATGACAGCTCTTTTCAATGTTTGCATGGCCGTATTTCTGTCGTCAGGGTGAAGAAAGTCAGTAAAGTGCGTTCCGCATACTTCATCAATACTCTGAAAACCGAATAATTCAAGCCCTGACTGGTTGACTGAAACTATTCTACCCTTTCTGTCAATAGAGTAAATTATATCAGGTGAGTTTTCTACGAGGTTACGATATCTTTCCTCGCTTTTATTCAACTGGGTTTGGGACTGGTTAAGGGCCTTCAGCATCCCGTTAACTTCTTTTGCAAGATCTGTCAGCTCGTCATGCCCAGTTGTTTCAACGCGCCGGTTGAAGTCACCGTTTGCCCCTATATTGCTTATATCCCGGCCAAGCCTTGACAGGCGTGACAATATGAGCTTTTCAAGAAAAAGAATGCTCAGGACACTAAAGGCCAGGCCTACCCCCAGGATGGAAAGCATCAGATATATATTGCTTTTCTTCCCCTGTTTGTATATTGATCTAGGCAAATCAACTTTCAGCGCCAGGGAGGGATTTCCGTATATATCGTTTATAAGTTTATACCCGGATATGTAGTCCTCATTTTTAGGAGAAACAGCAGTACTATCCTCAGTCTTGAGCTTTGCAATCTCATTTTCAATATATGCAGGCGTTCCGGGGCTATTTATCCGGTAAACTGATAAGGAAAGGTGTGTGGTATCGGCCAGATGTTTTATTTCATTGGCGTTAAGGAATTTTGCCATTACCACGGCCCCCCGCACCGGCCCTTCACAACTGCTGGTTAATATTGGGCGTGAGGCCACTATAAGGGGGCCATCGGGAAGGGATATTAATCCCTTTATACTACTGGTGGTGCTCGTATGATTAACCAGAGGCATTTCTGGATAAAGGTTCTTTTGTAAACTGCCCGGCACCGGAATTTCCTTTTTATTTGCCAGGCTATAACCTTTTTGAAATACAACTTTTCCTGAGGTGTCGGTAAAAATAATAAAATTAATTCCCAGCATGGAAAAAGTTTCGTCTGGAAGATTTGTCTTAATATATTCATCATTGTCCCCGGCTATAAAGGCGCAGGTATCGTCCCAGGCCGACCAGTCGGTAACAATTTTATCCATAATGTTTATGCGGTATGAAAGAGCGTCGGAGGCCCGCTGGACATTTTCCGCTACATCCTGTTCTTCAAGGTCCCTAAAACTTCTCATCAGAATAATATTGGAGGCAGCAAAGAGAAAGGCTATTAAAACTGTTAACGTAAGGCCAATAATAATGGCTGTTTTTTTCCTGAGACTCATAAAATATATCCGCCTCCGGTGGTTCTTGTCTCAGAACCAGTTAAAAAGCATTGTACCCGGCATTATGTCTTAATTTTCTCCCCAGATTGTTTTTTTCCCTTCAAAATCACAATTATTTATTAAAAGTGATAAAAATAGATGAAATTATTATATATGATCATACCATTTATATAACAGAATAGGAGCCCAAACGGGCTCCTATAGGCTGGTTTTTTCTATTCAACGGTTATGGTTTCGGTTTCTCCATCCCAGTTTACTTTTGCACCCAGGTTTTCTGAAACAAACCGCAGCGGCACCATGGTCCTTCCGTTAATTACCTGGGCCGGTGCGTCCAGGTTTACCCTTTTGCCGTTTACAATGGCGCTCTTGTTATTTACGGACAGGTTTATGTCTATTCCTCCGTTGTTAATCATTACCTTTTGCTGCCTGGCGTCGTAGTTTACCTTGGCTCCCATGGCTTCGGAAATAGCCCTGATGGGTACCATAGTCCTTCCGCTTTGGACTGTAGGCTTTACATCGAAATTGGGGCGCTGGCCTCTTACGAACACTTTCAATCCCTTTGAACCGGTCTTTTTATATAGCTGCTTGAGGTTGTCATAATCAGCCGACCTGTTGGAGCTGGCCTTTAAGGCCCTTTCCATGATGGCGGCTGCCCTTTTATAAGCTCCCAGCATGGAGTAGGTCTGAACTGCATTTTTATAAACCACTGCCTTTACCCTGTCGTTTTTCACGTACCGGTGGGCCAGCCTTACGGTTTCATCAGTCATCAGTATAATAGCGCGCTCGGCTTTCGGGTGGGTTTTTATATACCTCAGGTGGTTTTGAGTGGCAACCTTTATTTTTTGTGATACTGCCACCAGGTGTGCGGCGTCCCATCCCTTTGTTCCCTTCAATTGCATTATTAGCGCATGAAGCTTGGCGGCGGGGCCGGCGCCGGCGCCGGCCATTTCCTTATCAACCTGGTCGGCAAGGTTGGTCAGATCTTCCCAGCTTCCCTGAAGAGGTTCCGGAAGGTTGCCTGTTCCATCGTCCGCCGGGATGATATCCACTGCCGGGTCAGTATTTTCCACGTTAGAAAGGCTTTCATCGGTTACAACCGGAGAATTGTCGGAGTCTTCAACCGGTTCCTCAGCAGGCTGTTCTGCCGGCACTTCAGCTGGTTCCCCGGCAGGTTGTTCCGCCGGCTGTTCAGTTTGCTGCTCTGCTGGCTGGCTGCCAACGTTTTCTGTGGTTGTTCCGCTGTCAGGCTGCGTGGCCTCTTCCGCGAAGGCCATACCCGCCAAGGCCAGGGATATTATCAGCATGACTGAAACCAGAAGTGCCAGATACTTTTTTCTCATTTTTTGCTCCTCCTTTTTCTTTATCCCAGGGTCTTATTAAGCCGTTCCAGGATTGTTATCATTTCTTCCATGGCTTCGATTCTTTTTTTCTGTATGATAATTATTTCATCCAATGTTCTGATAAAAGCCGCCGGCTTTCTTTGGAGCCTTGCCTGTCTTAATTCGGCTCCCTTTTTCTTTAGAAGGCCGTCGGTTGCGGCCAGGGTCTTTTTAATTGAGGCTGTCCTGTTTACTATCTCTTTTATGGTATTTACCTGGTCTGCCCCAACAGAGTCCGGGTTGCTCCTCATTACTTTTACACTGTCTTTGGATTGTTTTATTTGAACGTTTAGCTGCCTTTGAAGTTCCTTTATACGGATTCTGTTTTGATCTATTGCCTGCTTCTTTTGCAGAGCCTTTTCTGCAAACTGAATAACCTGGGTTTTATTATAGGCCACCTGGCTCATCAGCTGATTACCGACATGGTCCGGGGTCTGCCTGTAGCTAAATTCCTGGGCAAATGCGGCACTCCCGAATATTATCAGGGCTATTGACACCAGAATTATTATTACTTTTTTCATTTACTTCACCCCCTCAAACTGTAGGTCCTGATCATCGATGTCATCCAACCGCTCCAGGGTGTCCAGCAGGTCACTCAGCTCTTTGTCGACTTCATCCAGCACTGTACTGGCTTCCTGGTTGGCAACCCTGTTGTCGGTCTTTACAACTATTTCGGGGGCTTGAGTGGTAATACTCTTGTCATAAGTGCCCTGATCAGTTTTGGGCTGGTTTGTTTCACTTTTTTCCACTGCAGTTTTATCGGTTTTTATACTTTCGTCTTTATACTGTACCGGGTCACCCTTTGAGCACCCGGCAGTAAATAGAAGAAGGATAAGGGATAGTGATACCAATACAGGTTTCAAAGTAAAAATCCCCCCAGGTTTTAATTTACATGGCCTTCAACCTCCCTTCCTGAGGAAAGTTTATCAGCCATCTGTAAACACAATTTTTTTAGATTGTAAATAAAATGTAAATGTGCTAAAGGGTAATACCTGATGTCGGTAGGAGCTATGGGGTATTCCCGACTTGTCGGAGGGACTTAAGGGTAATATTTGTGGTCGGAGACCCTTTCGTAATGCACCCTGGTCCTCTCCGACCAACCGGAAACGCATCCTCGGTCCCTCCGACTTATCGGAAATACATCTTCGGCCCCTCCGACCAACCGGAAATGCATCTCAGTCCCTCCGACCATCCGGAAATGCATCTTCGTCACTAAAGGGCAGCTTAATGGTGAATTCTGTGCCCAGGCCCACCTCGCTGTGGGCTTCTATCGTTCCCCCGTGGAGGTTAACCAGTTCCCTGGCGATGGATAGTCCCAGCCCGGTGCCGGGAATATGTTGGCTTCTGGATTTTTCCACCCGGTGAAACTTTTCAAATATAAGATCCAGATGGTCAGGCGGAATACCTGATCCTGTATCCTTAACCTGTATTATAAGACTGTCTCCCGCAACCGCTGTCCGAATGGATACTTCTCCGCCTTGATCGCTATAGTTCAGTGCATTTTGAATGAGGTTTACTAAAACTTGCTTGAGCTTATCCCTGTCGGCCCGGGTAATTATATGCTGTTCCGTAGTGCTGATAATACTAATGTTTTTTTCCCGTGCCATTATTGCGTACTCGTCGGTTATTTCGTTAACAAGGTCCCCAATATTCACTTTTTCTTGGCTTAGTGAGATATTGCCGGTCTGCAGGCGTGCCATTTGCAGAAGGTCATTTACCAGCCTGTTGAGCCTTCCGGTTTCATTATAGGCCCTTTTCAGGAACTTCTCCTGCTGGTCCGGTGGGATTATGCCTTCAAGTATTCCCTGTATAAAGCCCCGTATAGATGTCAGGGGAGTGCGAAGTTCGTGGGACACGTTGGCGATAAGGTCCCTGCGCATTTTCTCTATAACGGCCAGCCGGTTCTTCATGTAGTTAAAGGTTCCGGCCAGCTTGGCCACCTCGTCGTGTCCCACAATGTCAATATCCTCTGCGAAATGTCCCTCGGCTATGGCAGCAGCAGCCTTTTGCATGTTTTCTATAGGCCTTGAGATTTGCCGTGACACCAGGTAGATTATTATTGCCGCCATGGACAGGGAGATTGCGGCAGACCCCCATATAATCTTGTATATCTGTATTAGTGTGGCGTTTATGTTTTCCTGAGGCGATAAAAGCATAAGCACCCCGCGGACTTCACCCTCAACATAAACCGGGATGCCAACAAACACAAAGTAAAGGTTCAGGTTATCGGAATAGTATTTTTTCCGTATAACTGTCTTGCCTTCCAGTATATGTATTATGTCTTCCACCAGCGCGCTTTCGGTCAGGCCCTCCGGTATCTGTCCCCCGTGGGATTTTAGCCTTGCTATTTTTTTTCCGTCAATAACATATATCCGGCTGTCCGTTGAATTTCCCAGTGCGTTTGAGACTCTGGTCAGTTCTTCCAGGCCTATTTTCTGGCAGAAGTAATCCCCAGCCAGCACCTCAAGGCTGTGGCCGGCTTTCAGCAGCTGGTTTTGCTTTTGATCATAGAGGCTCTTGTTTGAAAAGAATGTCAGCAGTGCGGCCAGCAATATCACGGTAACTAATATTACAGCGGCGTATGTGAACAGCAGACGGTTGAAAATATTCTTGCCCATCACCTTACCTCAAATTTATAGCCGACGCCATATATGGTTCTGATTTCCCAGCCGTAGCCGTTTTGAAGCTTTTCGCGAATTTTTTTTACATGCATGTCAACTGTTCTGGTTTCCCCTATATAATCATATCCCCAGACCTTTTCCAATATCTGTTCACGGCTGAGTACTATATTTTTATTAAGCATCAGGTAATGGAGCAGCTGAATTTCTTTCGGGGCAAGGCTTACGGGGGTTCCTTCCATAACTGCCTCGTATTTTGTTATGTCAAGTTGCAGGTTTCCTGCAACAAGCACCTCTCCGGCGGATGAGGCGCGGGGCGCTTTTTTTCTTAAATGAGCCCTTACCCGGGCTACTACTTCCCCGGGGTCAAAGGGCTTTATTACATAGTCGTCCGCACCCATATCCAGGCCAGAAATTTTTTCGTCACTGGTATCCCTGGCGGTCAGCATAATTATGGGAACGTCGCTTTTCTGCCTTATAAGCCTGCATACTTCCCACCCGTTAATAACGGGAAGCATAATATCCAGTAAAATGAGATCAGGGTTGTGATTTTTAAAAGAATTAAGCCCCTCGCTTCCGTCATGGGCGAAAAGAGTGTTGTATCCGTTCTTTTCCAGGTACATCTGCAGTAGATCGCATATGTTTTGGTCGTCATCAATAACGAGAATTCTTTTTCTTTCCTGCATCTTTCCCACCAACTAAATAATTATTTGCATGATGAATATTTTACCTGAAAAAGTTTTTTATGGAATATTTTAAAATAATATTCTATTGGTTACTGTAATCTTCCTTCTCCAAAGACAAGAAAAAAGTAATAATAAAAAATAAAACCGGGGTTTTTGTCGAAACCCCCGGTTTTGCCAATTCCTAATTCCCATTTCCCAATTCCGGACCCGTGAATAATGCTTATTAGATTATTTTCTCCAGAATTTCAGCCGCGTCCCTTACGAACCGGGGGCAGGCTGTAACGAAAAGCTGGTGGTCATTTGCCTTCTGCCGTCCCTCAGGAGTACTTATATCACACCCCAGCAAATCCCTGCAGAAAACTGATCCGTGACGGTCTTTGAAAAGTCTGAAGAATTGGTTTGTAATCTCGTAAGCCTTTTCCTTCTGTCTGTCTTCTGTTTTCCAGTTTGACATGTTTCCGTGTTTTAGGCCGATTACCATAAGGGCACCTGTTACCGCTCCACAGGTATCCCCAGCCCTGGCCATCCCTCCGCCGAAGGGGGTGGCTAATTTCATGGCTGTTTCCCTCTCAAGGCCTAGCTCATCACAAAAGGCCCCAAATACTGACTGTGAGCATAGAGATCCATCATTAAAAAGTGACAGTGCCGTATCGGACTTACTCATCTTTATACCTCCTAACTCCAGCTTCATGCAGGTGCTACAGGAAGGACAGGCCGTATTAAGGGCGGATTTGACCAGCAGAGAGGAAGGCATAGCGCTTCGGTCTGTTTTGATAAAGCCCCATCGGGCCATATATTCCGCTGCCGTACCTGTCATTAGATATACATCTTGCAATTCCCTGTGGCTAATGTTTTTCAGCAGGATATCAACCAGGGCTTTTCCTATGCCCGTGTTCCTAAATTCCGGTTTCACCGCCAGGGAACGCAACATAACCGATGTCCCTGAAATTTCCATGCCCACTACCCCCACCACGCTGCCATTGTCGGCCACAATAAAGTTATCCAGGCTTTCAAGAACCCCGGCTGTAGGTAGGCCGCATTCCATAAGCAGTGAGGCAATAGATTCAAAATCTTCTTTTATAGCCGCCCTTAACGTGTAATCTATCATGGCTCAAGGGTAGAAGCGGGCTTTCTGGCACGAATAAAGGCGCTTACAATTGATCCGTTTAATTCCCTGCGGTCATTTTCCGACAGTGACGGGAGAATTTTTTCTGCAGCCGGGTCGGTTAGATCGTAGGTTCTTGTAACCTCAACCTCTATCTCATCAAAGCCTGCCCCGGCAAGCTTATTCCTGTACTCCTGTTCCAGCAGTGCGCCGGCCACGCATCCCGTCCAGGCGGCAATATCCCGGAGGAGTTTTTCCGGAAGAGGTCTAGTCAGCACTATGTCCGATACTGCGAAACGTCCCCCCGGCTTAATAACCCTAAAGGCCTCCCTTAGAACCCTGTCCTTATCGGCGGAAAGGTTTATGACACAGTTGGAAATTATGACATCTACTGTATTTTCGGCCAGGGGAATATCCTCAATATGACCCTTTAAAAATTCGGCATTTTCTATACCGGCCTTTTTCTGATTAATTCTTGCCTCTGCCAACATTTCGTCTGTCATGTCAAGGCCGTAAGCCTTTCCTTCCGGTCCAACCCTCCTGGCTGACAGCAGCACATCCAGGCCTGCTCCGCTGCCCAGGTCCAGTACAATTTCCCCCTGGCGAAGGTCGGCCAGGGCAGTAGGATTTCCGCAGCCGAAGGATGCTAAGACAGCATCCTGGGGGAGGCCTTGCACCTCATTTTTACCGTAAAGGTCCGAGGTTATTATGTTTGCGTAGTCCATGGGATCCCCGCAGCAGCAGCTTTTTCCGCCGGGACCGCAGCAACCTGTTTTTTGGGTTATGGCCTCTGCATACCTTTGTCTGACCTGTTCTCTTATCTCTTCTGACATGGTATTGTCCTCCTTATATCAATTTTTTTTGATGTATTTGGGTAAAAAATTTTAGCTCTTGGGTAGTTAAACTGGGTCCGGAATTGGGAATTGGGGGACATCAGCCCTAATCCCTGGTTAAAGCAAAGTCATTATTAAGCCGATTAATATATTCCCTTAGTGTTCTGGTGTTAATAAAATAGACCTTCCACTTTCCTCGTGGTTCCTCTGTGACCAGTTCCGCCTCGGTTAGCTCTTTCATGTGATAGGAAACCCTGGACTGTATCAGGCCTAACTCACTCATAAATTCACAGTTGCAAAGCCCCGGACGGTGGTCATTCTCCCCTGGAATAGGGCAGCAGCCATTTTCGCTCTGAGCCAGCATAGTCATTATTCTGTATCGGATGGGGTCGCTTAAAGCCTTGGAAATTTTGACTACATCAATCATATGTTAATTATATCAAAAATTTTTGATATGTCAAGTGATATATCAAAAATTTTTGATATAATCCCCAACCCCCAATTCCCATTTCCTAATTCCCCGATCCCGGGCTGGCTCCTGTCATTTTCCCGTCCTTAAGGTAAAACAGCACCATTGGTATGAGGATGATAAAGCTGCAGGAGAGGTACATGTATGAAAGCCCTGCCACCTTTGAAAGCAGCCCCAGCAATATTGACCCCAGGCCTATGCCAAGGTCAAAGGCGCTGAAGATGGTACCGTTGGCGGCCCCCCTGCGGTAGGGGGCGACCCTGTTGATAGCCATGGCCATAGCTGTAGGCTGCACAATACCAAAGCCTATGCCCATAGCTGCTGCTGAGAGTAAAAACAGAAAATCCCCCCGCGCAGCAAAAAGAATTACAAATGAAAGGGCAATGGCAATAAATCCTGCCGCCATTATTTTGACAGGCCCATTTCTGTCGAAGTACCTGCCTGCCAGGGGTCTTATAAACATAAGGGTAATGGCATAGGCCAGAAAATAGGTTCCGGCGTTTTTTATCCCTATTTCATTGCCGTAAAGTGTTATAAAGGATACTATGCCGCCGTATACCAGAGCTGTGAAGAACATTATCCAGGAGAGCGAGAAAACACGGGGCTCAAAGAAGCTTTCCAGTTTAATTCCGGTCTTAGCCTCAGGCCTGTTTTCTTGGTATGAAATCCCCAGAATACTTATTAGTCCTGCTGCAGCAATAATAACACTGGCAGTAAATAGAGAGGAAAAACCTGCCTGATTCATTATGTACAGGCCAAGACTGGGGCCCAGTGCCATTGCCAGGGTATTTGAAAGGCCGTAATAGCCTAATCCTTCACCTCTTCTGGGTGGGGGAACCACATCGGCCGCTATAGTACCTGCCCCGGTTGTTGTAAACCCCCAGGATATGCCGTGTAGAGCTCTCAGGGCAAAAAGCAGGGCTATGCTTGTTACAAGGTTATAGGCTGCCAGGGCTAGAACAAAACCAGCAATTGCAATTATCAGAACCTTTTTTCTTCCTATGGCGTCAAGCAAAAACCCTGATAAAGGGCGGACAAGGACTGCTGTCAGTGATAATATCCCAATAATATAGCCCACATTTCCCTCATCACCCTTTAATTCCTGTATTACAAATACAGGCAGGGTAGGGAGGAGGAAGTAAAAGCTGGTGAAGATTAGAAGGTTGGCAGCGCAGATTAGTAAAAAATTTCTGGTCCACAGCTGGTTTGTGTTGTCTGCCATTAGAATATTACCTCCGTATTTTGTTTCTTCCTTCTTCTTAGAATGCTTGATATACTTTAAAATTATCACTTTACTAATGGCTCATAAGCCTGCTATGTCCGCTTAAAAAGCATTATTCTAACTTATGCTTTTTACTATTGTTGGCACGATATTTACTGGCTTTTTTTCTTGTATCGAGCCAATTGCTTACAGAAAAATAGTTGATATGTTTATCTTCCTCCCTATAGAAATATTTTATAACTTCATGACCATCCGGTTTATTATGACTATCTGAATCTATAAAACTTTTCAAAGGCTTTAAAGACCTCGACGATATGTTTTTCACCTTTGCATTTGCACTAATATAAAGAACCTTACCCATTAGTTTTCTCTCCTTGTGGTGTGTTCCGTAATGAATAGGCTATGTCTTTTAAAAAATATTATTAATCCCTAAATACATATTAAAAATACAATTAATTTTGTAATGAACATACGTTATAATATTAACTTCATAATATTTTTTTAGCAAGTAGGCACTTTTTTGTGGTATAGTAACTTAAAAGATACCTGAATTCGGGGTGCAAAAATGATTGAAAAAGATAAACGACATGACGAATGTCACATGAAAGAAAAATGTATAAAGCATGATATATGTCCAATGGTTTTGGTGCAAAAAATAGTTTCGGGTAAATGGAAAATATTAATCTTATGGTATTTAAGTTACAACACACTTAGATTTAATGATATTAAAAGAAGGCTGCCGGATGTTACTCAAAAAATGCTTACACAGCAGTTAAGAAGTTTAGAGGAAGACAATCTTATTTACAGGCAGGTCTATCCTGTTGTCCCTCCAAAGGTAGAATATGGATTAACAGAAGTGGGTAAAAAAATAATTCCTATATTGGAAATGATGCATGGTTTTGGAGCCGAATATTTAGAACAAAAATATGATAAGCAAAATAATATGCCGTAATTGCGAGAGAAGGCGAAAGACAAGTCCGTCCCGGTCAGACATTATTCTACTTTATTTATCAAAATTTGCAGCTGCGAAGGATTTCAACAAATGTTTATCAAATATTTAGATACATGTTAATGATGATGATTTTATAGATAGCTAACATCTATAAGCATTAAAAAAGTAATAAAACAGAGAGGGCAATATGAGCAGGATACTTATAGTGGATGATCAAAAATCAAATATTGCTCTGTTAAAAACCCAGCTCAAGGGTCATGAGATAATTGAGGCCGAAGACGGCAGGACGGCTCTGAAGAAGTTAAGGACTGAGAAACCTGATTTAATTCTGCTGGATTTAATGATGCCGGGTCCTGACGGCTACTCGGTACTTTCTATAATCAGAAATGCCGAGGAAACAAGGAGGATTCCTGTAATACTTATCACGGCCCGCAACAGTATGGATGAAAAAATAAAGTCACTGGAAAAAGGGGCCGATGATTTCATAAGTAAGCCCTTTAACCCCCATGAGCTGGTTGCCCGTGTAAACAGCCTGCTGAGGGTAAGGGATCTTCAAAGGGAAATGGAAAGCTTCCAGGAACTAGTTTATTCCCTTATTTTGTCCAGGGAGTCCAGGGATGCATTCAGTCAAAGGCATTCTGAGAGGACAGCCTATTACGCCGAAAAGCTTGGCCAAAAATTTTTCTTCGTGCGCGACCAGATTAAAAGCGCGGCTCTACTTCATGATATAGGAAAGGCCGGAATAAGCGATGGAATATTTCTTAAGCCGGGCATGCTGGAACCGCATGAATTGGAGATAATCAAATATCATCCCGTTGCCGGTGAAAAAATGTGTCTGCCGGTATTAGCATTAAAGCCTGTTTTGCCCTATATTAGACATCATCACGAACGTTATGACGGCAGCGGCTATCCTGACAGATTAGAGGGATCCGACATTCCCCTGGGCGCCCGTGTACTTGCGGTTGCCGACGCCTTTGACGCCCTTTTAAGTCCCCGCCCTTACCGGAAAGCCTACAGCCAGGACGAGGCCCTTCAGATACTGAGGGATGGTGCCGGTACACAGTGGGATCCGAAGGTGGTAAGTACATTTTGTGAGTTGATATTAAATGATACCTCCGTTGCAGACCAGCAATCAATTTGGTATCTGGAAAAACATAAAATAATTGATTAATACTGAAAGCCCCCGGCCATTGCCGGGGGATAGCTATTTAGGGATCCATCTTTCCAGAGTCTCTTTTATTTTTTCCCGGTCAACCGGCTTGCTTATATAGTCATCCATCCCCGTTTCGAGGCATTTCTGCCTGTCATCAGCCATGGCATGAGCTGTCATGGCTATAATCGGCAGATGAAAAGCTTTGTTTTTTTCTGCCTTACGTATGGCTATGGTTGCTTCAAACCCATCCATTTCAGGCATCTGACAATCCATTAAAACAAGGGTGTATTTCTTTTGTGAAACCGCTTCTACAGCCTCCCGGCCGTTGGATACTGCTTCGGCTTCATATCCCAGTTTTTTTAAAAGCAGGAAGGTCAGCTTTTGATTGGCTAAATTGTCTTCAGCCAGCAGAATTAAGGGTTTCGAGGTGCCCGGCAGTGTATCTCCGGGAGGTGACTGCTCATGGCCGGGTTCGTTGCATGCAGCGACTTCTGCTTCCAGTCTAAAAACCGGTGGTCCTGTTATGGTGGTAATACAGTCCAGCAGTTGCGAGCGTCTTACTGGCTTGGTAAGATAGGCGTCAAAGCCTGACTCAAGCGCCTGCTCCCTCTTTCCACCTGTGTCGAAGGCGGTAAGTGCGATAAGCTTCAATGAGGCCAGAACTGGGTCTGATTTTATGGCTTTAGCCAGATCCAGCCCGCTGGTTTGAGGCATAAAAAGATCTATTATGGCAAGGTCGAACATGTCTCCCTTGGAAACTTCGCTATGCAGTATTTCAAGGGCTTCTTTTGCGTTTGATACGTTTCTGGCCGTCATTCCCCAGGCCTGCGTATAGCGCTGGACAATGATACGACCGGTGGCGCTGTCGTCTACAATTAGAATTTTCAGGTTGCCGATTGATTCGTTATCATTCCTGTAAAGATCAGAGGAACAGATATCCAGGCTTACGGTGAACCAGAAGGTGGATCCTTTACCCTCGTGGCTTTTTACTCCTATTACTCCACCCATTAATTCAACCAAACGTTTGGCAATGGAAAGCCCCAGTCCGGTTCCCCCATATTTTCTGGTGGTTGAGCCGTCGGCCTGCATAAATGGGTCAAAGAGCTGCGCGCTGATGGTTTCGGGTATACCTATTCCGGTATCCGAAACCTCAAAGCGAATTTTTACACTGTTGTGGCAGCTTTCTTCCAGGTTAGCCCGCACTACTATTTCTCCGCTCTCGGTAAACTTAACGGCATTGCCCGTAAGGTTTAGCAATATCTGGCGGAGACGTCCCGGGTCTCCGCGAAGGTAGCGCGGTATAGACGGGTCGACAAAGGTCAGGAGGGACAGGCCCTTTTCCTGTCCCTGCCAGGCAACTATATCAGTTGTTCCCTCCACAACGGGAACCAGTTCAAAGTCAATATTTTCAAGAATGAATTTTCCCGCCTCAATTTTTGAGAAATCCAGTATGTCATTAATAATGGAGAGCAGCGAGTTTGCAGAGGTTCTTATTATTTCTGCAAAATCATGCTGTTCACTGTTAAGAGGGGTATCCATCAGCAGATCGGTCATTCCAATAACAGCATTCATTGGAGTTCGTATCTCATGGCTCATGTTTGCCAGGAATTCGCTTTTGGCGCGGCTGGCAGCTTCGGCAGCCTCCTTTGCTTTTTGCAGCTCTTCCTCCGCCAGCTTTCTGTCGGTTATATCCCTTACAAAGGCCAGCACACAATCTTTCCCCTGGTAATGAAGGTCAGCCCTGGTAATTTCCATGTAGACCCCGGTCCCGTCTTTTTTTCGGGAGCGTTGTATAGATGGCTGGAGCAGTTCACTAAAGTCCATGGATTTAAATTCATCCTGGCTGTAGCCAAGCCACCTGGATGAGTGTGGGTTGCTGTCAATAATGTGGTGGCTTTGAGGGTCATATATAAAAATAGATTCGGGGGCATTTTCAAATATAGCCCTGAAGCGGCTATTTGAAGCCGCTATTTTTGAAGCGCTGTCCCGGCTCAAGTGCAGTACCGCATAAAAGATTGCCACAAGGGCGCACAGGAACAGTGTTATTATTATAGTGGTCAAACGGTACATACTGACATGCTTTTGCCAGTCACCGGCATCAATATCCATACCAAGAGCAGCCAGTATTTTACCTGTAGCGGGATCTTGGATTACCGCTATCCCTGATATCCAGTTTCCCCATTGGTCACTAATGGGTCCTTCCACAAAAGGTGCGCCGTTTTCAAAGATGCTTATCAGCTCAGGACTTGATTCACCATATATTTCTCCGGGGGGTGAATAGTCCTCTGAGCTCTCCGGTTCAGAATCAAGATAAAAAAATACTTCGCCGTTCCGAATTCCAAGAATGTAAATAAAACGGCAGTCGCTGTTGGTTTTATGTATGTTCATTAACTGGACCTTAAGGCGCTCATAATCGGCCTGACCTATATCATCCTCCGAACCGGTAAGCATCGCAAGCCTGCCAGGGTTGATGGCCGATGCCGCGGTGGCGGTCCTGGAAAGAAGGCTGCGCCGGAATTCTTCATCACCATTTTTACCTGTAAAATCGGTGGCAACCCAGCCCACAGCCACCACGGACAGGACTGTTACCGTAGCAGCCAGGGAAAGTTTAATCCTTGCACTATAATCGTAGAGCTCATCACCGGGGCTGTATGTACTCTGAAAATAAAATAGTAATAAAATGGTAAGAAGTACGGCTATTGAAGTCTGCGCAATTGCGGCTATAATCCGGTACAATGCGTCAAAGGCCTGTATATTCATATTTTCCGGGAAAACTAAACCTGCAATAATGGTTAGAGAGTATAGCCCAATGGTTGCGCAAATCCCCAGAAGTATGGGGCGAGGCCTCGGGTCAATATTGTCGGTGGCCAGGTATAAAGCGATTGTTGTGAATAGTCCGCCTCCAAGGCCAAGGATATAGTAGTAAAAAACACCAATAGAAATCCCGTCTTCAAAATCTCCCAGTAAAGCCAGCCCCAGTATTGGTATGTATATCCAACGACCTGGCCCTTTCCCGCGTGTATTTATCATTATGCTTCTTCCGAACTCAAAAAGCAAAAGAAAAGAGACAGCCATTAAACACGTACGGGCCGCGGTAAAGTAAAGGCTGTCACCAAGGCTATAATTTAAAAGGCCTGTCCATATACATAATCCGTATGTAATCCCGAACAGGGCCATCCAGGCCCAGGGTATCCCCCGGCTTTGTTTTTTTCTAAAAATAAAGCAGACGGTGGCCATTAATAAAAATGCGGTGCCGTGAATAAAAAGTAAATAATCAGCCTGCTTATGAAAAAAATCAATCACAAAGGCATAACTCCTCTAATAATTCAGTATTTATTGCTTATTACCTGAATTAAGCATAAAAGTATCTATATAGCCTTTGGGGGAGTGCACTGTGCAAGCAGCTGCTGCATTGCTTCGAATTCTTTCCGGAACTTGGCAAGAAGGTCAGGTAAATGACTGCCATCTTCTTCGGAGGTTATAGTCTTTTCCATGGCTGCCGCGATATCACTTAATGTTACGGCCCTGAAATTGGATGATGTTCCCTTGAGAGTGTGAAAAATTTTTTTTAATGCTTCATAATCCTTTGATTTCAAAGCTGCCTCACAATGCTCAAGACTCTTAGATGTTTCCAGTATAAAAACATCCAGTATTTCCAGCAGTTCTTCCTCTTCCACCAAAAGACTCTGGGCAGCTTCCTTAATATTGTAGGCCATCTTACAACACTCCGGATAAATCTAGAATTATAAACAATTTCTACGGTGTTTCGACATTTCCTGCATTTTCAAAGGTACCATCAGACACAATAGTTTTTACTATGCTTAACAAGTTAGAAAAAAGAAACCTGCCACAACAGCGGAAGGTTTCTGTAAGTGATTTTAGTTCTTTAATTCAATAATTACAACCTGGGTTGTTTCAGGGAGGTCGTTTCTTGTTACAACCAGTTCTTTTTCTGTTTTGTAGCCCGGGAAGTACTTTAAGAACTGGTCCGGTGTACTAATGGGGAAGTCTATATAGTCAGTTTTATAGTGCATTGGAATAACATAACCGGGCTTGATTTGGTTTGCTATTTCTGCGGCCTCGTCGGGGCCGATGGTGTAAAATCCTCCTGTGGGCAAAAGTAGAATATCCACCTTCCCTATTCTGCTTATTTGTGTACTATCCAACATATGTCCGAGATCTCCAAGGTGACAGATCCTTATTCCCTCAGCTTCGATTATGAAAATAATATTGTCACCCCGTTTGCTTCCCCCTGATTTATCGTGGAAGGAAGGAACACCAGTAATGTTTATACCCTCAATGCTGTGCAAACCTTCTGTTTGAACGGTTAATGGCTTTCTTGGAACGTTGCTTATCGCATTGTGGTCAAAATGTTGGTGGCTGACGGTTACAATATCCGCAGGCAGCCCGGGCTGCGGGTAGCCCAATTCATTGCCAAAGGGGTCAGTGATTATTTTTTTACCGTTCGATAATGAGATAATAAAGCATGCATGTCCAAGCCAATTAATCTTCATAGCAACCCTCCTAGGCTAAATTGTGGAGTTTACTATATATTACCAAAATCTTTGCAAATTTCAATCTTTTTAACTCCCTGCAATAGGCGGCCTTCATATTCCCGACATTTGTGTGCGGTTATATGAAGCGGGGGAAATCAATAGTAATTAGTTATATGTATTGACAGCTGTGATATCAAGAAGCTCCATCAGCAGCATTAGAGCTTTCATTACATACTCCTCATCCTCGGTGCTGTTGCTGTAGTATTTCTCCACAATCATTTACTGCGTCCTCCCCTGGATGGGCTTTTTACTCTGGAATATATGCGGTCTTTTGAAAGGGGTTTCATTCTTTGTTTGTGGCATTTTATGGAAGGGTTAGCACTGAAGAGCAGGCTGACCGGGGGAACATAACCGGCCAGGTAGACTTCGCCCGTAGATATTTCAGCCTGCACGCCAGGGAAGAAAATATAGACGGATTTGAAATGTACCTTGACGAAGGTGTCTCCGGTACACTTCCGCTGGGGGAGAGGCCGGGCGGGGCAAGGCTAATGGCTGATGCCAGGTCGGGGCGGATATCGGCGGTATATTTTTACCGGCTGGACAGGTTGGCAAGATCAACCAGAGTAGTGCTTGAAACGTACAATGAATTGGAAAAGCTAAACGTTTCAATAAAATCAATGACCGAGGCCTTTGACACCGGTACTCCCGTGGGAAAATTTTTTATGACGCTGCTTGCAAGCATTGCTGCACTGGAGCGCGATACGATTCTGGAAAGGACCCAGATGGGGAAGGAAAGAAAAGCCCGGGAGGGCTGTTGGACTTCAGGGCCTCCTCCTTTTGGGTACCGGATTGGAGCTGATAAGAAATTAGCAATATATAATCCCGAGGCAGAAGCTGTAAAAACCATATTTCGCCTTTACAACGGGGGGATGAGCATGGTTCGTCTGGCGGAATACCTCAATGCACTGGGGGTTAAAACCCCCAATGTTTCCAAATTCCCCACGAAACTTAGCTCCGGTCTCTGGCATGCCGGCCACATAAGCATCATACTGAGATCCTCTATATATATGGGAACCTACCAAACCATGAAGCGAACAAAAAAGAAAAGCGGGGGTACTATTTTAACTGTTCCCGCAATTGTCTGCCTGGATGAATTTGACCGTGCCGCAAAAATGATGGCACAGAACGGTGATAACGCCCGCAGAAGCCGGGGGCGCCGCTATCTGCTTAGCGGTATAATATATTGCGGGCATTGTGGCAGGGCTATGGTGGGCAACAGCAGTGGGGGAGGCAGGCATTATTACAGGTGTACGGGGACAGTAAACCGGGGCAAGGGAAAGGAATGCTTCAGCAGTCAGTTAAAGGCTGGGGACATAGAAGAGATAGTATGGAAAGATATTAAGGAGTTTTTTATATGTCCGGAAAACTACTCCCACCTGACAGTGGGATTAATTAATCGTAAGAACGTTAGCGGAGATAGCTTAAAAGATGAGTTGGACGATATTAAAAGGGCCATTTCAGTAAAAAAGGGGGCAAAGACCAAAATATTGTCCCTTGTTGCAAAGTCGCTGGTTGAACAGGAGGAGGCAGAAGTGGAACTGCAAAGGCTGGCCTCCGAGATTGAGCTGCTAACCAGCCGCTGGGATACTCTTGTGGGCAGATTGTCTTACAATAATAATTACTGTGAGCGATCCTCCGGCATATCCCTTTTGCTGAAAATTGTTGAAAAGATTGATGCCCTTCCTCCCAGTGCAGAGATGGCCAGGCTGCTGGTAAGGAGAGTTGAAGTCAGAACCGAAGAGGAGGCAGGAAAAAAGCAGTTAAAAGTGTCTATATATTTCAGATTTACTGCGTTGGGAAATGAAAAACCCCCGGTTTATCCGGAGGCCTGATATTCTACGTATTGGCGTTTATAACCCATTCAGATTGTTTATAAGTTTCGGTTATTTGCTCCTCCGGGGCAAGATAGGGTTTATACCAGCCTTTCTTAACTGTTAAAGCGGTCATTGCCTCGTGAGCTAATACGGTTTCAGTTAAAAAATCACTATACATTCTCCTTACTTCCGGTGTTACAGATTCCAGGGTAGCTCCCAGATAAGCCATTGCCGATCCTTTAAGGCCCATCAGGCTGTCATTGCCTATAACCTGGTCATTAATTTTAAAATCGCTTTCATTTCCCATCAAATTTTGAAATAAATTGGCCATCAGTGCACCTCCGGGGTCACTATATTACTTTCTCTGATAAACTGCTGCATATTTTTAATTCTGGCCTCACTGGTTTGAATCCCGGACTTTACCAGGGTCATTAGCTCATCATCCTTAACCAGGGCCATTGTTGCCTTTGCTTTGGCGACCGCGTTGGTCTCCATTTGTAGTAATTCACGGAGCTGTAACATTTCTGCAGTTGCAATTCGGCTCATTATCTCTCCTCCAAGCTATCATTTTTTTTATTTTTCCTCTTATCTCAAAAAATATAACTATTGGTGAGATAATTGTAGTTTACTAAAAAAGGAGCTCCTTAAAAGGGGCTCCCTCTGGTGGGCCATGATGGACTTGTGGCTGGGGCGGCTGGATTTGAACCAACGAAATGCCGGAGTCAGAGTCCGGTGCCTTACCGCTTGGCGACACCCCACTGCTATGGAGGGGAGAAGTCGGAATTGAACCGGACTCCCGGCTGGATCGCAGCCAGGCCAGCGGGTTTGCAGCCCGTGGGAGGGACCACCCCCTTTCTCCCCGGTCCTAATGTTAGCATATATTAATTTTATGAGTCAAATAAATAATATTTATTTTACGCGGCGCTCAAATAGAATTATTATATGGCACGTAGGGTTCAGCAACCAATTAGTCGGATAACCGGAATCCTGTTCCGAATTATCGGAAATAAGATGCGGGCCAAAAAGGCCCGCTTTTCATTTTATTGATTCGGTTGTTTTTCCTTCATTGCATTTTTTACACCGGAATATACAGCCCAGTAGATAATTAGTCCAAAAACAGCCATGGGTATCAGCATCATTACAAATCCCCACAGACCCATTCCATAGCCGTACATCATTGGCATGTCCCCCTTTCGCTTTTTTATAGCTTACCACCAAAATCTTACGAAAATTTCACAGCAGTGTTACATTTCTTTGTCGTAAAAAACGACAGCGGTTCCAGTGTTCATGTTTGACAATCAGTTGGTTGTCCTGTTATCATATGACATAGAAAACAACTTACGTGTAACATGTAAGTTGTATGTTTATTTTTGTCAGGGTGCTAAGCCGATGATAATAAAAGGCTTAGTACTACATTTAAGGGGGGAGAGAAATGAAAAATTTCAAAAAGAGTACCGTACTTATCTCGTTGCTTTTAGTTTTTGCCCTTATATTGGCGGGGTGCGGCTCAGGTTCCGATTCCAAGCAGGGAGCGTCTAAAAGCACCTTTAACAAGGTTAAGGAGCAAGGTTATGTGTCCATAGGCTTTGCCAATGAAGCGCCCTTTGCTTACGCAACTCCTGACGGCAAACTCACCGGTCTTAATGTGGAAATAGCCCGAACAGTTTTTAAAAAGCTGGGTATTAATGAGGTCCAGGGCGTGTTGACCGAATTTGGTTCCCTGATCCCGGGCTTAAACGCCGGTCGTTTTGATGTGATTACCGCCGGTATGTATATCACTCCGGACCGCTCCAAACAGGTGGATTTCGCCAATCCTGAGTATACCATCGGGGGCGGTCTGGCGGTTAAAGCAGGCAACCCATATAACCTGCACAGCTACAAAGATATCGCTGCCAATCCGAAAGTTAAAATTGCGGTTATGTCCGGAGCGGCTGAATATGACCACTTAAAAGCCGTGGGTGTTTCCGATGATCAAATTGTTTCAGTTCCGGATCAGCCTTCGGCCCTGGCAGCTTTGCAGGCAAACCGGGCGGATGCCATAACCATGACCAGCGCCGCACTGACTTCTTTGTTTGAAAAAGTCAACGACCCCAAAATTGAACGGGTGGAAGATTTCAAGATTTCGGTGGTTGACGGCAAAAGTCAACAGGCCTTTGGTTCGGCTGCCTTCCGTCAAGTTGATGATGATTTCCGGGACGCCTATAATAGCGAACTGGCTAAATTAAAAGAGTCCGGGGAACTGCTGGAAATATACAAATCTTTTGGGTTTACCAAGGATGAATTCCCGGGTAACGTCACAGCTGAAGAAGCTATTAAAATGTGGTAATTAAACTACCGGAGGCGCTTCTTCGGCCTCCGGTTCTACTTTTTTAATGTTATATTTACGTTTATGAGTAAGCCCTACAGCCTGTTAATCCCCGATCTTCGGACGGGGTCTTACTGGCTGTTGGCGAGATAAAGGAGTGTGATCGCCATTAATCCACCTCTGGATCTTCTCCCGGCGCTTTGGCCGGGGGTTGGCGTTACTTTGCAGTTAACTGTGCTGTCGGCGATCCTGGCTTTTTTACTGGCCTTTGTTGTGGGTTTGGGGCGTTTGTCAAAATATCGGCTGCTACGCTTCCTGACCACAATTTACGTGGAATTTTTTCGTGGCACCTCGCTGCTTGTGCAGTTGTTCTGGGCCTTTTTCGTATTGCCGCATTTCGGGCTGAAATTGTCAGCGATGCAGACAGGAATACTGGTTTTGGGCTTAAACTATGGCGCCTATGCTTCAGAAGTTGTGCGCAGCTCAATTCTTGCCGTCCCCAGGTCTCAAACCGAGGCGGGGATCGCCCTGAATATGACTTCCGGCCAAATAATGCGCCTTATAATTCTGCCGCAGGCTTTTTTGTCCATGCTGCCTTCCTTTGGCAATCTTCTCATTGAACTACTGAAAGGAACGGCCCTGGTTTCCTTTATCACCTTAAGCGACTTAATGTTTAAGGGCGCACAGCTGCGCGTTGCCACTTTACGAACCATAGAAGTATTCAGCCTGGTGCTGATTATATATTTCTTCATCGCCTATCCTCTTACGCTGGCTGTACGCAGTCTGGAAAATAGATTAGCCAGGGGGAGGGTTTAAAAATACATGTGGGACTGGGAATTTGCTATTTCTATTTTGCCCCAGTTATTGAAAGCATTACAAATAACCATTGTCGCCACCTTTTTGGGCTTCCTTTTGGCGAGTGTGGCCGGTCTTCTCCTGGCCTTTGGACGGCGCTCAGGGATTAGGCCCCTGGCGCTGGCAACGGGAGGATTTGTTGAATTTGTCAGGAGCACACCGCTTCTTGCCCAGTTGTATTTTATTTTTTATGTGCTGCCACATCTGGGGCTTACCTTGTCTCCTTTAATGGCCGGTGTTGTAGGTCTTGGTTTGCATTACAGCACATATCTTTCCGAAGTTTACCGGGCTGGTATTGATGCTGTTCCCCGGGGACAGTGGGAGGCTGCCACTGCCCTTAATTTTTCAAAAAGCCGAATCTGGCGCAGCATTATTTTGCCTCAGGCCATTCCGCCGGTAGTACCGGTGATGGGCAATTATCTGATTGGGATGTTTAAGGATACACCCCTGCTTTCGGCTATAACTCTGGTTGAAGTGTTACAGCAGGCGAAAATAATTGGGGACCGTTCATTTCAGTATGTAGAGCCCATTACCATTGTGGGAGTGCTGTTTCTGATACTGAGTTATATCTCATCACTGGCTATCCGGCGATTGGAGGTCAGGCTCAACCGCCGCTAACCTCCCATTATTGGGGACATTCCTGCCTCAAGTTAATACATTGTACTTCAGCAGGTGTGTCCCCTTTCCTTATTTAAAGCGGGAGTATTAGCGGGGTTGGCTATCGAATAAAAATCGTACAGCGAACAGGGAAAGGAGGATGATTACCATCGAAGCCGCACGCGTAATTGATTTTCAAAAGCCCGCCATTCATACCGACAGGCCGATTATCAGCTACCATAAGGTTAGCAAGTCCTATGGCGATTTGAAAGTGCTGCATGAACTGGACCTGGATATAGCTCCCTCGGAAATTGTTGCCGTTATCGGCTCCAGCGGCTCAGGAAAAACCACCCTCGCCCGCATGTTGATGACTTTAGAAAAACCAACTTCGGGTACTATAGAGGTTGACGGAGAACTTTTATGGCATAAAAAGGTGAACGGGCGCATAGTCCCCGCAGATGAAAAACATTTGCACCGGGTCCGCAACAAAATAGGCATGGTTTTTCAGCAATTTAACCTCTTTCCACACATGAAAATTTTGCGCAATGTCACCGAGGCCCCTATTCATGTACTTGGACTCTCTCGGGAGGAGGCCGAAGAAAGGGCCATCGCCATGCTAAAGAAAGTAGGTTTAGCCGAAAAGCTGGATGTTTACCCGTCGCAGCTTTCGGGAGGACAGCAGCAGCGCGTGGCCATAGCGCGGGCGCTGGTCATGCAGCCCAAGGTGATGCTGTTTGACGAGGTTACTTCCGCCCTTGACCCCGAGTTGGTGGGTGAAGTGCTTGCAGTGCTCAAGGAGATGGCAGCCGAGGGGGAAATGACCATGCTCTTGATTACCCATGAAATGGATTTCGCCCGGGATGTTGCCGACAGGATCATATTTATTGATAAAGGCAAGATTGTGGAACAGGGGCCTCCGGAGATTATTTTCGGCGCTCCCCAAAATCCCCGAACCCGAGAGTTTCTGAACCGCTTTCACCAACATTGGGGGAATAAAAAGTAGATTCTTTGGATGGGCTGGCCCTTCCATTATGTCTAAGTTTATTCTGAAGTTTTTTTTACAGGGGGTTTCACCCTTGCTTCAGAGCGGGGTGAGGGACGCTGTAGTCCCGAGGGGCGGCAGCCCCTTTAAAAATTAGGATGCGGGCCAAAAGGCCCGCTTTTTTGTCGTTAAGGAAAGAATATGTCATTTTAAAGCGTTAAAGTAACCCATGGTTTGGTTGCAAATAACATTATAGCTTTGGGGCGTATCGGATAAACCCCCGCACTCACGATAGGATCCTCCGGCTGTAACTGGCTCTAGGCTTGTCACCAACTGACAGACGACCGTCCTCAACGGCGCGTCCTTGCGCCGGTTCGGACTGCCTCCAACGTCCTGTTGGAGACCCGTCTGTCATTAGGCTCCTTTGCCGAGAGCCAGATAACAACCTCCGGTAAATCGCTCAATTGGGGTTTTCTCCTTTACAGATACAATAGGCAATGCTTCGTACTATAGAAAAGAAAAAAGGGCCGGAAAATGCCCAAACCAATTCCTAATTCCCAATTCCCAATTCCGGACCCATAAATAATGCTCAACAATACCGCTGGTGAAGCGGCAACGGGCCGAAGGCCCGTTTTTTACGTAAAATAGCAAGAGGGTGGGGAGAATACGGAAGGCGCAATGTATAAGGGGTATAATAAGGCATGGGAAGGTTATCCTACAGACGAGGTGATTGGCATGTTGAATATTGCAAGGAATGGTGCTCTCATTTTTATCATTAGTATAGTTTTAATTCTAATATTTATTGGAGTATGGATAACACGCTAAATGCCTGGTAAAAAGACGGTGGGAGGAAGTTTTAATGGCAAAGGTAACCA
Organism: Bacillota bacterium; assembly: GCA_049323755.1. GTDB lineage: Bacteria > Bacillota > Desulfotomaculia > Desulfotomaculales > Desulfocucumaceae > BRHc4a. Next base: position 4,801 of record JBMOPE010000021.1, on the reverse strand, counting down.
GGAATTCTATAAATTATATTTTTATATTAATACAATTTATAACTATTGTTGCCTTAGCTATAGACAATAAAATGAATAATGTTGGTGAGGTATTATTTGTTACTGTTCTTTTTATTGGCTATATTTTGTTGGACAAAAAGTACTTTTTTAATGTTAGCAACTACATTCATATTTGCCTTGCATTAGTTGTAATTGTGCATAGTTTAGGTGGAAAATATTTAAATTTATATTTTAAATCTCCCGGTTTCGATAACTATCTGCATGTGTTTGGTACTTATGCTGTTACCCTTTTTCTCTATTCAGTCATTAAACATTTTATGGGTATTTCATTTGCTTCAAGAATAAGTAGTTTTTTATATGTAACTTTATTGGGTATTGGTGTCGGGGCAATTTTTGAACTCCTGGAGTTTACTGTTGATATAATGATTAAACCAAGTATACATAACCAGCAAGATTTAATTGATACCAATTTAGATATGATTTCAAATTTGATTGGTTCCTTAATAGCGGCTTTTCATATCAGTTTTATAGGTAATAAATTACATTCGCCGGAAAGTGAAAAAAATAGTGAGAGTAGGTGATTGCAACACCATTCTTTCTCACAGACGTGAACATTTTAGCCTGATGTTAAACAATAAGATACTGCAGCCCTTGTGACTTCGCTTTGGTCGATGCCAGACTGGCTTTATTAATAAGGTTTTCCACAACGTTTTTTTGTTTGACTATATTTCTGGAGTACTTTCGTTTTCCTCCGCTTATACCTGCAGCGACCGTGACTGGAAATCCGGTTTTAGGAGTACGACTCGCTATATTAAGGATAATCTCTTTGGTTAATTCTTCTGCCTGCCTGATTTTCTTTGAAGAGATAACAACAAATTCGTCGCCGCCATACCTACACACATAATCATTATTGGTATCTGTATATTGGTTAAGGATGTCTGCTATAATTTTAAGACATTTATCGCCGTTTACATGTCCGTATTTTTTATTAAGTTCCCCAAAATCATTAATATCAAAAAGAATTACACTGATTTCATTGCCTTCCTCCAAAAGCTTACTGGCGGCTAAATATATAAATGTTGAATTGTGGACGCCGGTCAGGTGGTCATATAGTTGGCTTATATGTTTAATAAGATCCTTCTTAGTTACTATGCCCAGGAGTTTATCCTTTTCCGTAACGGGGAGACGCTCTATTCTATGTAAATCCATTAGTTCTGCGGCAGCCCATGTTGTGTCTTCCGGAGAACAGCAAATAACTCTTTTTTTCATAGCGTCGGCTACTATTCTATTGGGATGATTAAGGCGAATATCTCTTGAAGTGATTATACCCAACAGCCTGTTTCCTTCAGTAACGGGTAGGCCGCCAATATTATTCTCATACATATATTCGGCGGCGTACTGGACACTTTTGTCTGGACCGATGGTGAAAACCGGTTTAGTCATTATATCCTTCATATCCAACATTGTAATAACCATCTTCCATTAATTAAATATCTACTTCTTTATAAACTGAAATTGTAAGATCCATTTTTACCTTTAAAAGAGTTTTTTCAATATTTATTTTTAGCGCTTCCTCTAACACATTATCCAGCAATATGTCCCTGCCAATCCAATTAAATAGAGAAGTTCTTACTGCAACTGCTTCAACAGGTCCATTTTCAAATTCAATTAATTCGTATTGCCCGGGAGCCAGGGCATCAACCATTCTTCTGACAGCTTCCGGACCAATAGCAGCACGCCTTCCAATTACAAGTATATCTTGCATTGGAGGCAGTTCAAATTCAGAAAAGCGTATATTTATTTCTGCTTTTCTTTGGCTGGCGTTTTTGGCACTGATATCTTCCATGTAGCATAACCTTTCTTCTATAAGTTTAGCTACTAAAAGGGGAATTTGGGTGTAACCGGCTGGAAGCTTTTTTGGAATCATCAATTATGCATCTTTCAAATCTTTCGACAAGCACTGGAGAGAATTGCAGGGCTTTGTTATTATTTAATTCATGCAGGGTTTCAATGAGTGTTTTTGTTTTCTGATACGGCCTGTTGGTGGTCATTGCATCAAACGCATCAGCTATAGTTACAATCTGAGCTATTTCCGGTATGTCGTTTTCCTTTAGCCCCTCATAGCCAGCCCCGTCCCATCGTTCATGATGATATAGTATTGCCGGCAGTATCCCTTCAAAATCCTTAAAAGATTTTAATAACTCCGCGCCAATGACAGTATGGTTTTTTACAATGGCAAATTCTTCTTCTGTTAAGCTGCCAGGCTTGTTTAATATTTTTTCATTTATCCTGGTCTTGCCGATGTCGTGGAGGATAGACCCAATAGCCAGGTTGTGCAGCCTTTCTTTTTTATAGCCCAAATATTCCGCCAGTTTTAAAGACAAGGAACAAACATTATATGAATGATCGCGCAGCTCAACGGGGAAAATATCCACAATGTTTTTTACCAATTTAAATGTTATTTTCATGTTACCCCTACTAAAGGCGTGAGCATCGAATGTATAGGGGTATGCTGCAGCAAAAAACACCGTCTCTACTGCAGCCTGGCGATCATAGCAAACCGGCGTTTGTTCCGTCTGCTTTAGACCCATGGCTTTGCGCCCTACTCTTTCGATGGTAGTTTGCCTTTTCGAAACAGAATTATAAGAAACACTATAAAAAATATTATAAAACTATAAGTGTATAAATTTCAACATATTTACAACTAGAAGTATACATTTTTTGTCTAAATTTTATATTTTTTGTACCGGGTGCGACTATGCTAAAGAAAATTGTTGGAATTAATATACGTTCCATCAGAAAACTAAAAGGTTATTCTCAAAATGAAGCTGCCCTGAGGGCTGGCTTTACACCCTCCTACTGGGGGTACCTTGAAAGGGGTCAAAAAAACCCCTCTCTTGAGCTTATAGAAAAAATAGCTGAAACTCTTGATGTGGAGCCGTGTATTTTATTGGTTGATATTACCAGAAAAGGGCTACCTCCGGAGTTATTACACTTGTTAAATATAATCAACTATATGGGACCAGGCGGTATTGGTTTTATAACTGATGTGGCCGGTTCTTATATTAAAAATCATAAGTAACTGTGTACTAATCTTTATAATTAGTATAATTCTAATATCCCGTTCCAACTTCTGAATATTGCCACAATAACTGAAAAAGTCAACACTCAATATATTGCAGAAAGCTCCCACAAATATAATGATGCTACCGAGCCATAAGGAGAGTACCTTTTTCTATATCTCTCAAACTTATCTTTTGAAATATCTTTAAGGCCGTATAAATTCTTCATCCCCCGGCAGATGGCCAAGTCCTTGTAACTCACCACATCAGGGCGGCAGAGTGAAAAAATAAGCAGCATTTCAACAGTCCAAACACCAACCCCATGAAGTGAGGAAAGCTTTTTTATTATCTCATCATCGGTCAGAGTATTAAGCGATTTAAAATCAACCTTGCCGGATATGGCAGCGTCTGCAATTCCCTTTATGTATCCGGCCTTTCTCTGAGACATACCGCAGCCCTGCAATTCAGACAGGTCAACTTGGGCAATACTCCCTGGTGTAATATTTCCAAGCAGTTTAGATAATCTGTTCCATACTGTTATAGCAGCCTTTTTTGAAATCTGCTGACTTACAATGCTTGAGACAAGCGCAATAAACGGATCAGGAGTGACCTCGCGCTTTATTATGCCTATCGTATCAATAGCCGCACCGAGCTTTTTGTCTTTTCTTTTTAAGTATTCAATTTCCTTTTGACCATATTTAAAAATCTGCATATTTATTATCTTCTCCATATATTTTGCAAAAGTTAGGTATCGGGCACCTAAGTTGTGATATTGTCGCTATATATTATTCGAATTGATTTAATCGCGTTCCAACTTCTGAATATTGCTACAATAACTGAAAAAGCTATAGTTATTCCGGAAGTATAGTATAGCCACAACGGTTTATTTACCGTTTCAATACCTTGAGGATTTTGCACCGCTAATATGAAAAGAAATATTAATACCTGGCCCACTGCCAAGTTGAGAGATAGAAAGAATTTATCAATAGTGCGCAGAACATCTTCATTAAACTTATTCTCGGCTAGTCCGGAAAATCTTTCGGCAAACAGCAAATAGGCATGTCTCCACTTATCTCGTTTTACATAAAAAAAGAAAGTAAGAGCCGCTTCTATCGAGATGCCGATAACCTGTTGAATTAATGCAAAGGCCATCAATACAGAAACAGATAAAACAATTGAGTGGTCAATAGCCGTAAAATCAATACCTTTATACCCAATTAGAAGGATTACAAGCCGCCATGTTCCATAAGTTACCATGCCAGGTAAAATAACGGTAAGATTTAGCCATAAATTATTACCTATTAAATTCATGCCCTTTCCTTCCTAATATCATAAATGAGTTCACCCTGTTATCATGGTAGCACTATACATTATAAAAAACAAACACAATCTTAGTCCCAGGACTCTATGGGGCCCAGGAGTTAATCTTCAAGGACTTTCCAATGACCTCCTGAGCCATGGTAAGTTTCAGTGCATAAGATAAACTTTACTGAGCAATTAGGGCACTTAAAAATATGGTATATATAATCATTAGGCCATGGTTTGCCATATGCAATTCTATCTAAGTTGCAATTTCCATCCAATAATACCAGTGTTCCTTGATTGATTGCTGCTCTAACTTCGTTAACATAATGGAAATATTCATATGGCTGTTTTATAATAATGGTTTCAGTAAATCCATCACAACTGGCGCACATAACAACGCTTCCTTCAGGGTTTATTTCTATTATGACATCGGA
>JBMOPE010000020.1:0-60262 GCA_049323755.1 Bacillota bacterium | reverse complement strand
CGGCTGTCTTGCCGGCCATGATCAGATTTTTCTTCTTCTGCCTGATGATTTCGTATATGGCGTTCATGGACACCCTGACATGGCCGAAGCCGCCGGAGGCCAGGAAGTCGCCGTCCCGGACAAATCTCTCCACCGCCTCCCGTATGCTCATCTGCTTGTCAACCAGTACCCTGGACTTGTTTTCCTGTATGAACTTACGATTCTCATCCGGATCTCTCCAACCAATCAATTCTCCCTTTCCTTCTCTGAGCAGCATAATAGTCTAATTACCTCCCTGTTTTACTCCAGACTAAATGTCATGAGATCTCTCCCGACAGATATCTTGCCGTTATATATACCTCTCATTCCCTTAATAAAATACTGTTCCCAATACCATACCGGTGACGGTGCGGGCATCAGATGCGTAAGGACAACGTGCTTTACCCCGGCCCGCTGGGCCTCGTCGGCCACTTCCAGGGTAGAGGAATGGTACTTCACTACGTTATCGACCAAGTTTGCCTTTTCCGGAAATTTTTGTCTGGCCGCTTCCATCCATTCCTTGCTGTAAGCCTCGTGCACAAGTAAATCCGCGTCCCGACCGTATTTCACGATATTCTCACACGGGCCGGTGTCTCCCGAAAAGACCACCAATTTTCCTTTGTATTCGAACCTGTACCCCACAGCATCTTTCACCGGACTGTGTTCTACCGGGAAAACCGTGACTTTAACCTGGCCATCATTGTAAATTACCCCTTCACTCATTTCTGTGTATTCGATATTAAGCCCCTCGGAGGAACGGGGTATATGATCCTGCCTGACCGAAATATCATAATCCAGGGACTGCCTCATGACGCCGATGACTTCTTTTGTTGTGGGCGGACCATAAACTTTAAGCGGTTTATTGCGGGGTCCGGTGGGAGAGTCCCAACTGCTGATAAAGAAATCGATAAAACCGGAATCGTGATCACTATGTTGGTGCGTAAAAAAAACGTCTTCGATCTTTTCAAGAGGTATACCGGCCTCCTGAAGCCTGCTCACTGTTCCTCCTCCGCAGTCCACCAAAAAATATTTACCCCCGGCCAGTACAACCTGGGAAGGCTTTGAACGCAGAGGGTTGTTCAGGGGTGATCCTGTTCCCAAAATTATGACTTTGATCTCGTCCTTCCCAACAGCAGGAGGAACTTCCGGCAATTGGGCCGGCTGCCTCAGGAGGGGATTCCTGAATACCGCTATAACAATAATTAGTGCCAGCAAGGCAACAACCACCATTATCTTCCTTACCATATACATTCCTCGTTTTTTCATATAAATTCTTACTAGATATTAATCATTAGCCTTATTTACAATTCCATCGAGCTTTTTAGCTATCTCTGCCAATTCACTTGACTGAGCGGCAATATTCTCAACCTCGGTCAACTCGTTATTAACAGCCGCTGCCACATCTCCTCCGGTCTCGGCTATTTGTCTGAGCAAGTTATTGTTCTGGCCTATGGAGTCAGCCATTTCCTTTATTGATTCCACTATTTCCTGGAAAGCCAGCAAGGCTTTATCTAAAAAAACCGCGCTCTGTCCAATCTCCCCCCTGCCGGCGTTCATAGCATCGTTGACACCGCCCATTTCCGACCTTATTTCTTCGGCAGAACTTCTGATGCTAGTGGCTGCCTCAGCGCAGTTATCCGCCAGCACCTTTACCTCATGCGCCACCACGGCAAAGCCCTTTCCGTGCTCACCGGCCCTGGCGGCCTCAATTGCGGCATTAAGGGAAAGTAGATTGGTCTGATTGGAAATGCCGGTTATTACCTGGGCAAACTCGCTGATCCTGGAAAGCTTGTGGTCAAGTTCAATAACGGAATGATAAAGATTTTCTATCACTTCCCTGAGAGAGTTAACCCTGGCTACAATTTCTTCAATTAGTTTTTCACCTGAAACAGATTTTTCAGAAACAGAAGCAGATGCCTGTTCAATGATGTCAGAATTTGCCGAAACCTCCTCAACAGACGCCGAGAGCTCTTCCGCAGCCGCCGCAACCGAATAGATACTGTTCTTACTGGCCAGTGACGATTCTTTCATCCTGGAACTTGAAGCAGAAACAATCTCAGAAGAAGCCCGCACACTATTAAAAACCTCTGTCATCTTGTTCAACAAACCCGACTGCCTTTTTTCACTTTCGGTCACATGCATAAGAACTTTTTCAAATCTTACCGAGAGAAGCGACAGAATAACTGCAATCGCTGGAAAGCCCATTATGTACAAAGGAGACGCAGCACCAAAGGCCCAAAAACCAAGTAAATACATGGCAATCGAAACGTATATGGTGAGCCTGTAGTTAAAGTAAAAACAGGATAGCATGACTGGCAAAGGTGCCATCATCATGACCACTTCTCCGGCGCTTGCAATAAAGGTGGCGGTTGATAACGTCAGACAGGTAATCACTATATATTTGAAATGTTTTTTATAGAAGAAATATGAAACAGTGGCGATTGCATTAATAGAAAGGTTGAACGCTAAAGAATAACCTGCGCCCTCTGACGGTAGATCCTGGAATATTCCAAATGCATACTTCAATATCATGGCAGTCATGTGGGATAAAACAAGAAACCAGCAAAGGCATATCAGAGTGCGATCAACCTTCTTTTCAGTTTCAATTAAATAAGACTGCTCCACATAAAGCCCTCCAGACAAAGTATACTCCTTCATTTTCCGGCAAAAAACCTGCCTCACATTAGCACCAATAGTGCCGGTTAAGAAAAAGTGGCGGTCCGCCGCTGTTCAAATCGCCGGACCGAAACCACTATAAAGACATTTATGATAACTGCAAATCTAACTGATGGTTCTGTCCATTCCCTGCCAGTAATCCTTTTTAACTTCGTTTCTTAATATTTTCCCTACTAGGGATTTGGGCACGCTTCCCCTAAATTCCACGGATTTGGGGCACTTGTACCCGGCCAGGCGCGCTTTGCAAAACTGTATAAGCTCATCTTCACCGGCGTCCATTCCCGCCTTGAGAACCACTACGGCCTTTACCGACTCACCCCACTTATGATCAGGGACGCCAAAAACTGTTGCCTCCATAACCGCAGGGTGCTCATAAAGGACATCCTCCACCTCCCGGGGGTACACATTTTCACCCCCGGTTATGATCATGTCGTTTTTACGGTCCACCAGATATATGTAGCCATCCTCGTCCACAGTGCCCATGTCACCGGTGTGCAGCCACCCATTCCTAATTGTTTTTGCAGTCTGCTCGGGATTTTTCCAGTAGCCAAGCATTACATTTTTCCCTCTGGCAATTATTTCCCCCACCTCTTTGGGACGGACGTCCCTCCCGTCAGCCGTTACCACCCTGACCCTGGGGAAATTGGACTGCCTGCCGCAGGACTTAAGCCTTCTGGTTAGTTCCGGCGGTCCTTCCACAATATGGTCTTCCGGCAGCAGGTTGGTAAGGGTGGGGGCCGCCTCGGTCAACCCGTAGCCCTGGTAGAATATGTCGCCAAACTTGCTTATTAGTTTTTTCAAAAGCTCGGGAGCGATGGGAGAACCTGCATAACTCATCATTTTAAGACTGCTTAAGTCATACTTTTCCAGTTCTGGGTGCATTAAAAGCCAGTTATATATTGTGGGCACGGAATTAATATGCCGGCACTTCTCATCCTGGATAAGCCTCAATATTTCGGTCAGGTCCGGCCTCTCCAGGACAACAACTTTCCCTCCCGCAAAAAGCACGGTGGGAACAGGCCACCACGCTATGTGGAAAAAGGGCAGTATGAAGCAGGTGCTGGATTCCTTGTCTAAATTGCAGAGCATAACGTTGTCGTAAGTGGTTGTCATAAGGTTTCTGTGGCTTAACATCACACCCTTGGGCCTTCCTGTTGTTCCCCCGGTGTACATCAATATGGCCATCTGATTTTCATCAACTTCAATCCCGGGGTTCGTGCCGGGAAAGCCCTCCAGCAGTTCTTCGTAGTATCTACAGCCCTCCTGCCGGTCATCAAAGCATATAACACTGTTAAAACCAGACTTTTCAGCCAACTCCCCGGCCTGGGAAGCGAAGCTCTTCCCGAAGAAAAGAACCTTGACCTCCGCGTCTGTTATTATTTCGGCCATCTCCCTGGTAGACAGCCGGTAGTTTAGCGGAACCGTTACGTGTCCAGCCTTGGCGGCGGCAAAGTATACTTCCGCATACTGGTGGCAGTTCTCCGCCAGTACCGCCACATGCTTTGACCCTGCAAGATTAAGGGACAAAAGATAGTTGGCCAGCCTGTTCACCCGGTCATTAAGCTCCCGGTAGGTAAGGCGGGTATTTTTAAAAACCATGGCTTCCCTGTCAGGGTATACCAGGGCTCCCCTTTCCAGTATGTCTCCTAAAACTTCCACTATGATCCCTCCGATTTTCTCAAAATGATCAACATATCCCGTCCAGGTCGAAATCACTTATTATTTATCTCGCAAACAGCCTGTAAGACCCCTTCATCGAAGGTCAGGGATTAAACAGGCAAATGAAGAAAGGGGACACACCTCTCTTTTGAGCATGCTTTGGAGTCGGAGGAATGTCCCCAACGTGTGAACTAAGTTCGCTCTAAGAGTTCGGTAGGGGAATAACCCCTTCCAAACTCAAGGCTCACTTATATTCTTCTCTTTGTTGTATCAATACCCAGCAGCCGGCCGAGATTTCCTCCAAACATTTTCGCCTTGTCTTCCTCGGTTATCGCCGGATAGCCATAACCTTCCTGCATATCCTCCGGTATCTGGAAGTTGCGAAGACCCTCTACCGCGCCTTTAATCTGGGCGGCGAATCCGGCACAATCGGTTCCCCAGGTGATTCGGTCAGGACCTACAAAACGCATAGCCTCTCCAAGAAGGCGCGCAAATTTGCGGGGCGCCGTAATCGCCCAGGGAACAAGCAGGCTCATGCATATGTAGATATTGGGATACGCCATCGCCACCATGTTAAGAGTGTCCGAATGGGGATAGCCCATGTGAAAGGCGTTGATAATCAGCTCGGGGAAATCACGCGCCACATCTTCCAAAAGAAGCGGATCGCCATGGGCAAATTTGCCGGGCGCGCACCAGCCAATTCCGGTATGGATATCGAGTACAATGCCCAACTCCTGGGCTTTCTCGTAAAAGGGCCATATGTCGGGGTCATTAATATAGGTGTCTTCGGGAGGATAGAACTTAAATATCTTGGCCCCCTTTTCCTTTACCCAATACTCCAATTCCCAGATGGTGTTTTTTACTCCCTTATGCTTGACGGGAGATAGGTTCGGCTGGTACATGAAGCGATCCGGTTGCGTTTCCACCACCTTGGCCATATCGCCGTTGGACATCCACCGGCTTGAAAAACCAGTGGTATCCATCATAGACTCGGGCAATAAGCAGGCGATGTCCACCCCGTACTTGTCCATGGCCCTGAGCAGGCTTTCTGGATCCGCATTCTTGGTCAGCTCCCATGGCTCAGCCCCTTGCACTACTTTCATTATTACAGAAGGAGGCGCGCCAAATAGCAAAGGTCTTCCGATACTGTCGATTGACTTCCACCACAACTTTACTCCCGGGAAATGGTTTATTGGCTCCATGTCCCCAATAAGGTGCGGCTCACAGTCTATTTTGAAATAGTTATCCAACTGAGTATCTGACATTGAAAATACCTCCCCGCCTTTTTAACTTAACGGTTGCCGGGTCCCCGGAAAGGAATCGGGCACTTCTCCTCGTAGGTAATCTCGGACTTCCACCAGGGTCTTTCCAGCGCCGGCATACCTCCCATAACTCCCCGCGGGATAAGTGGCTCATGGTTTTTGCGCGGCCCTATTTTGTATTCTTCCATGGCCCACTCCCTGCCAAGGTTGGGATTGTGCGGGCACCTGGGAGTCACTCCGGCGAGGCACCGCAGCAGGCATATATTGCAGCGCTTGCAGCGGACGATATCATTTATACGGTTTTCGGCAACTTTATTGGGCCACTCAGGGTCGCAGAAAAGCTGCCTGCCCAGGGATATTATGTCCGCCTTGCCCTCGGCCACCACGCTTTCAGCCAGCACGGGGTCATGTATGGATGTGCAGATCACCGGTATTTTCAGCGCCTTTTTAAAGTCGGCGGCGGCATCCGGCCAGTGCTCCACCCTGTCGGCGTCAACTATAAGGTGGCCGCCCTCCTCGTAACCCCCTCCGTCGGACAGGTTTACGTAATCAAGTCCCCTCGCCTCCAGGTCCCTGGCCAGATCGATCATTTCCTCCCTGGTCAGGCCTCCTTCCATGTGCTCCTCGGCGCTGATGCGCACCCCCACCGCCACTCCGTGACCAACGGCGTAGCGCACCTGCTCGGCCACCTCCAGCACAAAGCGCTTTCTGTTTCTCCAGGAGCCTCCGTACATGTCGGTCCTCTTGTTGGTCAGGGGTGAGAGGAAAGAGTGTTCCAGGTAGCCGTGGGGAGCATGGACCTCTATAACGTCAAACCCGGCTACAGCCGCAAACTGGCAGCTCCTGGCAAATTCCTTCTGCTCGCTGTGTATTTCTTCAATAGACATTTCCCTGGTGTTCTGGCCCACCAGAAAGGCCCTGGCAAATTCACTCACTTTCATAATGTTGTTCATACCATTACATGCTTTTTCAGTGAAGATCTCATAAGGAAGACCCGCTGTAGGCGCCGGACAAAGGTCGTGGTGGTCGTCCGAGTGCCCCTGGCGTCCAAAGCCTATGGACATCTGGGCCGCAATCTGGGCACCGAAGTAGTGCACCCTTTCAGTTAGCTGGTGAAGCCCCTGTACATGCCCCAGCTTATAGCAGTAAAGGTTTCTTCCCCATACAAACTGTGACGCCAGTCGGGTTCCCATAATGGCCCCGGTGATAATAAGCCCGGCTCCACCCTTGGCCCGGGCGGCGAAGTAGGCAAGCATCTCCTCGGTGGCCTGGCCGTCGTGACCGGACATGGTCTCGTTCATGGGGGACAGGGCAATGCGGTTTTTCAGGTCCACCGGCCCTATTTTTATGGGTGACATCAAATTTTTAAAGGCATGTTCTTTTTCAGACATACTTCTAAAACCTCGATTCATTTTTTAGTTTTGTTTCTAACATATGAATATTCACACAAATTTACTTAATCAAGCTTTCCAATTTCATTGCCAGTGACATGTCTCCCTTAACTTTCAGCTTTCCTCCCATAAAGGCTGACATTGCATTTAGAGTTCCATTCTTCAGTCCTAAGAAGTCAGAACCGGACATTGAAACAGTAATGCTGGGACTATCCGCTTTACCCTCCACAACTTCAGGCACACCGTCACTGAGTTTAATATAAAAATCAAGTGGTTCTTCCCCGCTCAGCTCAAACTGATATACCCCGCTCATTCCTTTGTTTTTAGCCATGTTCTTTTGCAGCACATCACTAAGTTCCGACATGACATCCTTAATAGCCATTTTTAAAACCCTCCTGTTATTTATTATCTTCCCCTGGTCAAAGATTTGACCAGCAGCTTATAACGTCAAAAGCTCTATTCCCCCGGACACCTTAAGATTTATTCCCGTGATGTAGCCTGCCTGTTCCGAGGCGATATAAACTATCGCCCCGGCTACATCTTCCGGACTGCCCGGCCTTCTGAAGGCAGACTGCGCAATGAGTCTTTCCCTGGCGCTGCTGCTGTTCATACTTACGGCTTCGGTCATGATTACTCCGGGGGAAATGGCGTTTACTGTAATGTTGTATTTCGCCCCTTCCAGCGCCAGGGTTTTGGTCAGCCCCAGCACGGCGGCCTTTGTTGTGGCGTAGCTCAACATTCCATAGCCCCCGATTGTGCCAACAATGGAGGATATGTTTATTATCCGGCCGCCGCCGTTTCTTTTCATGTGGGGCCATACCGCCTTGCAACAGTTGTAGACTCCGGTGATATTGACATTAAGGTCTCTTTCCCAAAGACTGTCATTCTGGTCCTCAAATTTGGCCACGTGGTCCATGGCGGCGGCGTTGTTGACCAGGATATCAATTTTACCGAAATAGCTTATTGACCTTGCAATTACATCTTTTACATCATCCCTGTTTGTAACGTCCATCCTCAGGGCCAGGGCATTTCTTCCCAGGGTGCGTATCTCTTCTGCTGTGCTCTCTGTGTATACTATCCTGTTTTCCTTGCATATGCTGTTTAGCCCGCTGAGGCTCCCGCAGTCCGATTGGCTTTCCAGCAGTATGTCGGTTAGAGCCACATCAGCCCCGGCCTTTGCCAGGGCAAGGGCGGCGGCCCTGCCAAGACCCCTGGAGGCCCCGGTAACCAGGGCCACTTTCCCTTCTAACATAGCTTTGCCTCCTCTGCGCATTCAGCCATGTGGCTATTCGCACAGGCTTAATACGACCTTGGCAGTCCCATCCACTGGGCAAGCATGTTTTTGGCCATTTCATCCGATATGGGAGAGAAGACCATCTGCTTGTAATCCCTGAAATAGCGCTGCATGTCGTACTCCATGGTGTATCCGTAGCCGCCCAGTATCTCCATGCCGTTGATGGCGGCTATCTGGGAGGCGTAGCCGGCCACTATCTTGGCCATGGAGGCCTCCACATGGAAGGGCTGCCCGTTGTCCGCCAGCCAGCAGCACTTGTAAATGAGGTTCTTGGCGTTTTCTATGGCAATGGCCATATCCGCCAGGTAGTGCTGGAGTATTTGAAACTGCCCGATGGGCTTTTTAAAAGCAAACCTCTGCATAGAGTACTCAAGAGCGTCCTGGTAGGCAGCCTTGGCTATGCCCAAGGAGAGAACCGATGTGCCTATGCGCTCAGGGTTTAAAACGTTAAGGAGTTGATACCAGCCGTAGTTGAGACCGCCCAGCAGGTTTTCTTCAGGAACAACTACGTTTTCAAAAAATATTTCGTTTGTCCCGCAGGCATGAATGCCCAACTTCTTGATCGGCACTATGGTAATGCCGGGTGACTTAGCATCTACAACAAACACGGACAGGCCGTTGGCGCGCTTGGTGTCCGGGTCGGTAATGGCTATGGCCGCTATATAGTCAGCCACATGGGCTCCGGTGATAAAAACCTTCTGGCCGTTCAGTATATAGTTACCGCCGTCCTTCACCGCCGTGGTCTTGATGGCGCCCAGTATGTCGGTGCCTCCGCCCGGCTCGGTCAGGGCCATGCAGAATTTCAGCTTGCCGGCGGCAATTTTGGGCAGGTAATATTTCTTCTGCTCTTCATTTCCCATCTTGTAAATCATTCCGGCCCCAAAGCCGGAGGTGGTGCCGACCCCTATGGCCACCGCCACCGCAGCCGTGGCCAGCTCTTCCATGGCTATCATGCTGTCGGTGACGGTCCCGCCTGTTCCGCCGTACTCTTCCGGTATCCCGATCCCTAAAAGGCCGAGATCGGCTATTTTATCCCATAAATCCTGCGGCATGAAGTCCACGTTCTCGTCCAGCCAGCGCACGTACTGCCTGGTCAGCTCCTTGGCGCAGAATTTTTTAACGGTATCCCTCAAAAGCTGCTGATCTTCACTGAAACTAAAGTCCATGATCATACCTCCCAACCAAAAACTTTAAAAGTTTAATCCAGACCCCCACGTCGCTAAGAGCGACACCACGGAGGAATGAAAAAACACCACTCGGGTATACCTTACTGCTCTTTATTAACCACAGAGCACACAGAGTACACAGAGGTTTTTAGCCTTGCTGAATGACAATTGTGGATTTATGAAAAATAGTAAATAAAGTGCTCTGAAATTTAAAAAGTTACAAAGACATTTAGTAGTGCCCTTGAGTAATTCTCTGTGTCCTCTGTGGTTTTTTGAAAAGGGCATTCAGTAAAATCGCTTTGGCCGCAATCGATTAATCATTCATTTATACAGTCACTTAATTACCTTTTGGCGCCCCGAAACTGTTCAAAAGTCGCCTGGATGTCAGGGGCATAGGTCAGCCACTGTATGCCGTTCCTCTCCACGGCCAGGGCGGTCTCAATATCGCAGCCGTCAGTGGACTTGGCCATTATCTCCTTGCCCATACGAAGGGCGATGGGCTTTTTGGAAGCAATCCTCTCCACCATCCGGTTGAATTGTTCTTCGAATTCATCATCACTGAATACCCTGGTCAGCAGGCCCATCTCGTACACTTCTTTGGCGGTGTAATTCTTGCTGCCGCTATACAGCATTTCCCTGGCCCGGAACACCGGCATGCTGCGGACAATCCGGGTGGTACCGCCCCAGCCGGGCAGTATGCCCATGTTTATCTCGGTAAGTCCTATCTTGGCTGATTCTTTGGCATAGAGCAGGTCGCAGCACAGGGCCAGTTCAAGCCCCCCGGCCAGGCAGTTGCCGTTCAGCTTGCCGATGACCACCTTTTCACAGTTCACTATGGCACGCTGCACATCCAGCCCGCTGTGAGCCAGCCAGTTCATGGCGCTCTGGTGTTCGGCCAGGGATGGGAATATGTCCAGGTCGCCTCCGGCGCAGAATGTTTTTCCCCCGGCGCCCTCCAGTACCACTACTCCTACGGTGGCCTCTTCCCGTACCCTTCTGAAAGCGTCAATCAGCTCCTGGGCCATGCGGCGGTTGATGGCGTTGTGTTTTTCCGGACGGTTCATGGTGATCCAGCAGATGGTGTTATTCTTTCCGCCTATTTCATATTGGATGGTCTCATAGTTTTTCGGGACCATAACAAGAGATTGTTCGGCTGAATCTGTTTTCTGCTCTTCCTCAGAAGGCTTTGCCAGCCTCAAAGCAGGATCTGCCGGCCGGAACATGGGAAGCGCGCATTCGGGAGTAATGTCCTCGAAAACCACTTCCACCTCCATATCTATTTTTACGTCCTCGGGCTTGCAGTCAACTATGCGCGTGGTCATGCGGATTCCCTCTTCGAGGTTGACCATGGCCAGGACATAGGGCAGGTCCGCCATGAACTTGGGCTCCACCATGTCCAGCATCACCGAAAAGCTGAATACCTTGCCCTTTCCGCTTGCCTCTATCCACCCCAGTTCACCGGACCAGCATTCGGGGCAGTATTTTCTGGGGTAAAAAATATTGGCTCCGCAATTCCAGCATTTCTGAATCAACAGCTTATGCTCTTTGGTGGCTTTCCAGAATTCTCTGGTCCAAGGCTGCATGGCCGGAATGGGCTTTATGTAATCACTCATTATATTTCACTCCCCCAGACCGTGGCGATGTTGTTCATTCCTGAACCGCCACCTGCATTTTGAAAGACATGCCTGACATCCTTAATTTGTCTTTCCCCTGCTTTTCCCATTAACTGACGGGCTGTTTCCACATAGGTGGCCGTGCTCACTCCCGACCCGGTGTGCCCCCTGCCCAGCGCATCGCCGATTGTTGATACAGGACATTTTCCTCCCGGAGAGGTATGCCCCTCCATGATGAATTTTCCTGCTTTACCCGGCTCACAGATCCCGATGGCCTCCATCATTATGGGCAGGGCAAAGGGATAGGCCACGTAAAGATTCCACAGTCCTATGTCTTCCATGGCAACGCCGGCTTCCTCCAGGGCCTGGTGGGATGATTCCCTCCACCCGTCCATGACCGAGTCATTATCCCTGAAAACAGTGCTGGCACTGAAAAAGGTCGTCCCTTCACCTAATTTGTAAGCTGCCGGTACGCCCATCTCTTTTGCGGTTTTGGCCGAGGTAACCACCATGGCCGCGCCTCCGTCCGCCAGCATGTTGCATTCCCTTTTGTGCAGCGGGGATGATACCATGGAAGAAGACAACACCTTTTCTATAGACGGCACTTCTTTTTTATAAAACACCGAGTTGGGATCCAGCGCCGCCCACTTTCGCAGCGCCACCACCACCGAGGCCATTTCCTCGGCCGTGGTTCCGCTTTCATGCATGTAGCGCTGGGCCATCATGCCCATTATGCCATTATAAGTGGTGCCATACGGATACTCCCACTGCAGGTCAATGCCGGCTATGGCAAAAAAACCGATTAGTTCGGGAATCGATATTGTGGAGTGAACGGTAACGTGTGGAATAAGAACGGTTTTAGCCACGCCGCTTTCAATCCACTGCTCGGCTAAACGAAGGCAGTTGGAAGTGGACGCCCCGCCGGCATTGCAGATACAGACATCTCTGCATCCCTTCAGGCCCAGTTCTTCCGGAATTTTACCGAAGGAAATCTCTGTTGCCAGCATCGGCTGGGCCTGCGGCGCCACTGAAATAACCCCTTCAATGTCATTTTTATCCAGGCCGGAATCCTTTACAGCCTGCATGCATGTTTCATAAATAATGTCCCAGCGGGATCTCTCCGGCATGATCCTTGTCGGCACCTCGCCGATACCGATGATGGCCAATTTGCCCTTGCTCATTTTGTCCTCCTTTCGATGTGACGGCCGAAATTAATACCATTTACCGTCCTGACCTTTTTTGTTGTTTAGCTTGACAGGCACGGTCAAAAAGTTATATATAGAAAATGACTCTTCATATTTAAGTTACTATACAGAAATCAATTTGTCCAGATATGGCGGGGATGGAGGGCTTTATGAAGTGAATTACGGTAACAGAGGCAATTCGCATATGTCTTTACTGAAGGTGAATCAATTTCATCAACAAATGGGCAAACAACAAGGCTAAAAAATATTTTACTATGTAGAGTCACTATATTGTTTGTATACAGTTTATCTATAATATATAATAACAATTAATATATAATCTAAAAATGGCGGGAGCGATAAAATGAACCAGGAATACATGCGCATCAATGAGCTGGTCCGACGGTCCGGAGTGCCCCGTACGACCATTCATTTTTACCTTCGGGAAGGACTTCTCCATCCCCCGGTTAAGACCGGCCGCACCATGGCCTATTATAACGACAGCCATTTAAGGCGGCTGCAGCTGATCAACAAATTGAAGGTGGACCACCGCCTGCCCATGGCCATGCTCAAAGAGCGGCTGGATAAATTGGATCGGGATGGGATGTGGGAAGAATCAGCCGCCGATATTCTTAACGGATCCGGTGATACCAAAGTCAAAACGGCTGACAGCAAAAGGCGGAAAGAAATTATTGACGCCTCAATCCGGGTATTCTCCCAAAAAGGCTACCATCATACCAAGGTGCAGGATATTACTAGTTTGATCGGCATCTCCACCGGCACCTTTTACATCTACTTCAAAAACAAGCGCGATCTTTTTATGGAAGTGATCGATGATGTTTTCCGGACCATAGTATATGACGCGGCCAAGGCTATACGGGATGAGGGTGACCCGTTTGAACGCTTAAAAATTCGGGGGAAGGTCTTTTTTAAAAACTACTCAAAGTTTAACGAAATACTTTACCAACTCCGGGCAGAAATGGCCAGCGAGGATAACTGGCCGCAAGATCGAGTAAAACAGGCATATCTGGATCTTACCAGGCCTGTTATAAGAGAGATGCATGATGCTTCCAACAAGGGCTATATCCGACCCGTTGATCCGGATCTCCTGGCCTACGCCCTGACAGGTATTATAGAGATAATGTCTTTGCGGCTAAAACTGGATAACAAATACACCTATGATCAAGTCGAAAAATTTATAACCGATTTTATGTTCAACGGAATCGGTCTAAGACCCCAAGAGTAGGTGGTATAATTACCAGTGTTAATGCAACCGCTTCTCCAGCAGTCTAACATAAATACGAGTAGCAAATCCCTTAAGACAATCGTGGGGTTGATGCGGAAAGATAAATGACATCCATGCTGGGTGCACATAAAAAGCCTGTCTTCTCATAAATTGAGAAACAGGCTTTTATGGGTGTTTATTTAGCTGTACTCGCCCAGTAAAAAAGGCTACCCGTTCAACTCTCTGCCACAATGCGGGCAGGTTTCCTTTTTTCGGTCGGCATTTTTTCTTTCTAACTCTTCGGAGAAGCCCGAGGCAATAATACCCGTGGGAAGCGCAAACAGCGCAAGGCCCAGAATGGCTATAAGCCCTCCCAAGAACTTCCCCAATGGCGTAACCGGGTACATGTCTCCATAGCCTACGGTGGTAAGTGTGGCAATTCCCCACCACATAGTGGCAGGTATGCTGGAAAAAGACTCCGGCTGTTCGGTGTTCTCTATATAATACATAACACTTGAAACAAGAATAAGTAAAATAACAATAAATGATAACGACATGAATAAATCTTCTTTTTTATTATGAAATACTCTGCTGAAAAGTGATAAAGAATCTGAATACCGGATAACTTTAAGAATTCTCAGAAGCCTGAAAAGACGCAGAGCTCTTAAAAATCTTGAGTCAAACACAAAAAACATGGGGAGATAAAAGGGCAATATTGCCAGAAGGTCTATTATAAGTAAAGGTGTCAGTGCAAATCTTAGCCTTCCGGAAATAGAATTTTTATATTTGTCCTTAACAGTGCAGGTCCATAACCGGAGAAAATACTCTACAGTAAAAATGATTACGGAAAATGCTTCAAAGGCGTTAAAATAAACGGAGTATTTACTATACAGGGATTCAACGGTTCCTGCAATAACGGCTAACACATTAAGTAAAATAAGTGTCAGAATAAAAATATCAAAAATCTTACTTGGAACATCGTCCGGTGACGCTATTTCGATAATTTCGTATACTCTTTTTTTCAATTTTTCCAATAAGACCACCCACCATTAATAATACTTTTTTAAAAAGAAAACTCACGATAATATTCGATGTATTCTATTTAAAAATAAACTATCCCTCCTGTCCCTTATTTTTAATAGACCTGATAAATAAAAAACGGCCCCTGTAATTGACAGGTAGCCGGTTTTCATTAAGATAGCTTTATTTTTTTATATCATCCAGGCTCTCCGAAACTTTCAAAAGCCCCTTTATAAAATGCTCCTCGGAATTAGCCAGGTTACTCCTTAAATAACGGTTAAACTCCAGTCCCATGCTAAAAACTCTTTCCGCAAGGTCCCTGCCCTTATCAGTGATAAAAAGTCTTATTACCCTCCGGTCCTGGGCATCCAGACTTCTTCTGACCAGTTCCTCCTTTTCAAGCCTGTCCACCATCGTTGTAAGGGAGGAATTCTCAATACTTGTCCGGTTGCCTATCTCTGACAGAGTCAGTCCGTCCTTTTCCAAAAGGGAAAACAAAATAAACGACTGGGCAAGGTTTATCCCATACTCCTCAAACTTCTGGCCCATATATTTTTCCACTTTTTTCATGGTTACCTTCATTTGATAGCAAACAAAAGCAGTAAAGTCTTCCATAGATTTAGTCCTCCGCCTAAAGGATTATGATACTTCTATTCGCCCCGATAGATCATCCGATATCTAGTCTACCTCTATGTATTTTCAGTTGTCAATATTACAAAATTAAATATTTCGATTCGTATATTTTAAATCGGAAGGAATATTCGGCCAATTGTTGAAATCTTTATTATGCTTAAAATTCTCCAGGGAGTGATATTATGTCATTTTTGTTAAACCCCAAAAAATATGAAAAGAAACAGCCCGACCAGAAAACAATGGACATAATGGCCAAAACCATGAATTACTTTGAGGAAAAGGGCCTGTTAAGCCTCAGGGAAGAGGACAGGCTGCATAAATGGTACGATGATTTTATAAAATTTTTAAAGAGGGAAAAAGTTTTTGCCACCCTGCTTACCCCGGCGGGATATGGCGATTCCGATTCCCGCTTTGACCTTTCCAGGGTATGCGAGTATAACGAAATACTGGGGTTTTACTCCCCTGCCTACCAGTACTGCTATCAGGTGACTATTCTTGGGCTGGGGCCAATATGGATGGGAGAAAATGAAAAGGTCAAGCAAGAAACAGCCAGGCTGTTAAAAGAAGGCGCCATATTTGCCTTCGGCCTGTCAGAACGGGCACACGGGGCGGATTTGTACTCCAACGAAACCAGTCTTACACCTTCCGGCGACGGTACCTACAGGGCTAACGGAAGTAAATATTATATAGGAAATGCCAACAAGGCAGCCCTTGTTTCCACCTTCGGCAAATATGAAGATTCGGGGGAATTTGTATTCTTCGCAGTGGACAGCCAGCACCGAAACTATAAGCTGATTAAAAAAATACACGTCTCAGGCGGCCACCAGGGCTATGTTGGCGAGTATGACCTTATAGAGTATCCAATAACCAGGGATGAGATATTATCTT
Source organism: Bacillota bacterium (assembly GCA_049323755.1). Lineage (GTDB taxonomy): Bacteria > Bacillota > Desulfotomaculia > Desulfotomaculales > Desulfocucumaceae > BRHc4a. Next base: position 44,233 of record JBMOPE010000020.1, on the reverse strand, counting down.
CCGGAACCCTGGCCTGGGACTCGGCCCTTTCAACCATCAACATAGGCAAATTCCAGCTGGGCTTTTCCTCCATCGGAGCCGTAACACATGCCCTGCACGAATCCCTTAACCACGCTCACAACCGGATACTATACGGCCGCAGGGTCACAGATTTCCCCCATATAAAGAAAATATTCATCGACGCGTACGCCAGGATAACTGCCATGAAGCTCTATGCACTGAGAAGTCTTGACTATTTCCGTTCCTCCTCGGATCAGGACCGCCGCTACCTTCTGTTCAACCCAATACAAAAAATGAAGGTGACCACCCAGGGTGTAAAGGTCGTCCAGATGCTGCACGATGTAATTGCCGCCAAGGGCTTCGAACAGGAAACCTTCTTTTCCACCGCGCTGTCGGAGATAGAAATGCTCCCGCGCCTGGAGGGAACCACCCATGTAAACATGGCGCAGATAGTAAAGTTCATGCAAAACTACTTCTTTAGCAATGTTGATTATCCCGAGATTCCCAGGCGTGACGATCCCTGCGACGATGCTTATATATTCAGGCAAAAGGCCGGCAAGATATCAACCATTACCTTCCCCGACTACAAAAAGGCCTACGAGGGAATGGACCTGCCCAATATAAAGATATTCAGCGAACAGCTGGAACTGCTCATCGGGTTCCTAATCAAAGCCACACCGGATGAAAAGCAGAGAAAGAACATCGACTACCTGCTTGCCCTGGGAGAGATGTTCACCCTGGTGGTATACGCCCAGCTTATACTGGAAAACCTTAAGCACTATCAAATAGCCGATGTGGTGGTTGATCAGATATTCAGCTTCATGGTGCGTGAGTTTTCACAATTTGCCCTGCACCAGCTGTCCAACTTTATTAATTCCGAGGAACAGCAGAAGTATCTAAGTCTCATGATGAAAACCCCTGACATCAACCCCGCCCGAGAGCAGGAAATGTGGGACAATCACGTTTCGGCGATGATCGGCGCATACGCAATGAGCGAATAAATACATTTTGTCAATTGACCAATTCAATTATTATTTAAAGGAGGCCGTACCATGCTTTTTTTAAACCCCAAGAATTATAGCCAGCAGTTTTCCGATGAAAAAACACGCCAGATAATGATGGACACCATCAACTTTTTCGAAAGAAAGGGACTGAAGGGCATAAAGGAAGATGATCACGCCTGCCGCTGGTATGATGACTTTTTACAGTTTATCGAAGATGAACAGATTTTTGCCGCCCTTCTCACGCCCTCGGGGTATGGAGACCCGGACGCCCGCTTTGATCTTTCAAGAGTATGCGAGTTTAGCGAGCTTACAGCCTTTTACTCTCTGGCCTTCCAGTACTGCTACCAGGTAAGTATACTGGGCCTTGGGCCGATATGGATGGGAGACAATGAAAAGGTAAAGCACCTGACTGGGCAGTTGCTTAAACAAGGCGGGATTTTCGCCTTTGGAATGTCGGAAAGAAAGCACGGAGCCGACCTATATTCCAATGAAATGAAGCTTTTGAAACAGCCTGACGGTACATACCTGGCCACCGGAGACAAGTATTATATAGGCAATGCCAATGAGGCGGCGCTGGTGTCTGTGTTTGCCAAGTATGCAGACAGCGGGGAATTTGTTTTCTTTGTGGCTGACCCCAAGCATGACAATTACGAGCTGGTTAAAAAGATACGGACATCCGGCGTTCGTCCTGCCTACGTGGGAGAGTTCTCATTACAAGATTACCCCATTACAGAAGACCAGATTCTTTCAAGCGGCCAGCTGGCATGGGACTCCTCCCTTTCCACCATCAATATAGGCAAATTCCAGCTTGGCTTTGCCTCGGTGGGCATTTGCGAGCACGCCTTTTACGAGGCCATAGACCATGCCGTCAACCGTGTGCTTTATGGCAGAAAGGTTACGGATTTCAGCCATGTTAAAAAGCTTTTCACAGAATCCTACGCACGTATAATTGCCATGAAGCTTTACGCCCTGAGGGCTGTGGACTATTTCCGCTCCTCCTCCGAGGAAGACCGCCGCTACCTGCTGTTCAACCCCATTCAAAAGATGAAGGTCACCACCCAGGGCATGAAAGTGATAGACATGCTTCTGGACATCATAGCCGCCAAGGGCTTTGAGCAGGACACATATTTTGAGCTGGCCATAAGGGACATTGGAATGATTCCCCGGCTGGAGGGAACCACCCATGTAAATATGGCACTGGTCATAAAGTTTATGGCCAACTATTTCTTCAACAATGTGGACTATCCAGAAATCCCTGTACGGCGTGACGCACAGGACGACTCAAACCTCTTCCGCCAGACCACCGGTAAATTGGCAAAAATTAAATTCCCCAATTACCTTAAGGCATACGAAGGGGTAAACCTCCCCAACACAGCCATTTTCCTGGAACTGGTGCAAAATTTCAGAGAGCTGCTGGCCACTGCGCCGCCCACCGAGGAACAGATGAAAGATGTTGACTACATGCTGCACCTGGGTGAGCTTTTCACCATGATTGTTTACGCCCAGCTGGTGCTGGAAAATGCAAAGCTGTACAAAGTAAATGATGACTTGATAAACCAGATTTTCGGCTTTATGGTCAGCGACTATGCACAGTATGCCCTGGCCCACCTGGCAAACTTCGTCAACACACCGGCCCAGGAAGCTCTTTTGCAGAAAATGCTTAAAAAGCCTGACCTGGACCCGGCACAGAAAGACCGGGTATGGAAGGAACAGGTGCTCTCCCTGCAGGGGCAATACCAGATAAACGAATAGAGTTCTTTCATAATGCCAGCATTGAATGCTGGCATTTTTTATAGCATAGATTTTTAGCTGTGGATAATTTAAAATGTCGACTATAGGGCAGGCTTGGAATATCATCCCCATGTACTGAAGATCTCTCCGGCTGTAACTGGCTCTATGACTCGTCACCAACTGACTGCCGACCACCCTCAACGGCGCGTCCATGCGCCGGTTCGGGCTTCCGCCAACGTCCTGTTGGCGGCTCGCCTGCCAGTAGGCTTCTTCGCCCCAAGAGCCAGATAACAGCCTATCGAAAAATCAGCACATGGAGATGTTATTCCCCGCCCCAATGAATGTCGTTTGAAAGCGTAACTATAGGGTCAACCGGAGGCGAATTCTTTTTAAGCAGAAGCTGCTTATAAGTTTGGCCAGAAAAGGACCCCAGGTGACATTCATGGAGGCAGGGAATACCAGCCCCGTTGCTAAATATTGCGAAGACTGTTACCGGGTTTTGACAAAGAGGCTACGGAATGCCAAGCCGTCTGCCGGATGCAGACGGCAACCGGAGAGGAGCAGGATGCGACTTTCGACGGTGGTTGGCATACCGTTGCCTTCAAGTCTTAAAGCCGGTTCCTTTATTGGGGACATTCCTGTCCACAAAGGAATACCCTATCTTTAGCAGGTGTGTCCCCTTTCCTTGCTCGCACCAGTTTGGCAATGGGGTTGGTATTCCAGGCCTGCCCGTAAGTTGCCCCATAGTAGGCTAATATCTCAGGACTTTTTTGACAATCTGTCGGGCCAAAGGCCCGCTTTTTTATTTTCACTTTAAGCATAAATTAATTTAAATACTAGCTTTAAGTTATACTAGGATTAACAGGAAGGGAGGTTTATACATATGCAAGGCGATGAGATATATACGGATACCGGCAAGGAAGAGCTTATAGAGAATGGTGCCGGTCTGCTTTTTGATAACTTCATGGAAATCTGCCTGTTCAGGCATTCCATCAGGAAATATTCCAGCCAGGTTATTGATGATCAATTGATAGATAATATTTTAAAGGCTGTGCAGTCAGCTCCCTCGGCGGGTAACCTGCAGGCCTTTGAGATAGTAATGGCAAAAGACCCCTCTATACGCAAAAGTCTTGCAGGAGCTGCCCTGGGGCAAAGCTTTGTGGCCAAGGCCCCGGTGGTGCTGGTTTTTTTAGCCCTGCCCGGGGTTTCTTCCCGGAGGTACGGAGGCAGGGGAGCAAATCTGTACTGCTTACAGGACGCGACAATAGCCTGTACCTACGCAATGCTGGCTGCCTCGGCCCTGGGACTGTCCACCGCATGGGTGGGGGCCTTTCGGGACAATGAGGTGCGAGATATACTTAATATAGGCGAAGACAGATTCCCGATAGCTCTTTTAACCCTTGGATACCGGGATGAAGAACCGCATTCCACACCGAGGAGACCTGTTCAAAAGATTGCCTGGGAGATATGATACATAGAAGTTGGAGGCTGGAGGTTAGAAGTTGGAAAATATCAGGACTCTGTTAACCATTCTGTCGGGCCGAGGGCCTGATTTTTTTTATATCTTAAACTGTTGCTAATGCTAATTGTTGGATAGAATTGTATTAAAACCTACTATGTACTGGATGAAATGGGGGGTTCCTATGCTTTGGCACACTGAACACCACTGGGTTGAGACAAAACATCAAAGGGAGTTTATCAATATAACGGACCTTGTTGAGCAGGCAGTTAAAAAAGCCGGAATAAAGGAGGGCATGGTTCTGGTCAGCGCCATGCACATTACTTCAGGAGTATTTGTAAACGACGAGGAAAGCGGAATAAAATCAGATTTTATGGAGTGGGCGGAAAAACTGGCCCCTTTCAGAGAGGATTATAAGCACCACCGCACCGGGGAAACAAACGGTGACGCACACTTAAAAAGCATACTCTTTCACCATCAGGTGATAGTGCCGGTAACCGGAGGGAAACTTGACCTTGGCCCCTGGCAGCAGGTCTTCTACGCGGAGTTTGACGGGCGGAGGAGAAAAAGGCTTCTCATAAAAGCTATGGGAGAATAAAGGCCAGGTTATAGTGATATTTCGGAAACAACCGCCAGATGGTCTGATGCCGCTGAAATGACGGGATATGAAGAAACAATTTGCCAGTGGCAGGATGTGAATATAAAGTCAGGCTGAAAAGAGGGGCTTTGCGAGGGATAGGTGTAAAAGCAGCCTGAAACTTCAGTGGCATCCTGCAAAATTCCTTTTATAAGGCTGTACTCGGAGGAATTCCTTTCTGCGTTAATATCACCGACGAGAATTAATGGCCTGCCCCTATATAGGGTCAGCAAATCCAGCACGGCATTAACCTGTTTTACACGATCTTTCCGGCTTAATCCCAGGTGGGTGCAAAATAAAATAAGACTTTTACTCCCGTCCCTGATTTCCACCTCCAGCAGGCCGCGCCTCTCCCCGCTGCCCGGAAGAAGGTGACTCCTTTTGTTAACAAAGGGCCAGCGGCTGAGCACGGCATTGCCGTAGCCAATACAGGGCGCCCATTTTAGCACTGCCCCATAAACATAGTTCATCCCCAGAGCGCGCCCCAGATATCTTGCCTGGTCATAAAAACGGCTGCGGGGAGTGTACCTGTCCACCTCCTGCAGCCCTATTATATCTCCTTTTATTTGTGCCAGAACATCCGCTACCCTTTTTATATCGACCTTGTTGTCAACCCCCCTGCCATGGTGAATGTTAAAGGTAACAACCCTGACGCTTTTAATACCACCACCCCCTTACTATACCGTGGTTTTTTGCCCATAAGCCTTTTGCAGCGCCTCTATCCACTCTTCTACAGACACTTCATCCGCAAACCTGTACCCATGAGGTATGCACTGCTCCCTTAGCACATACGGGTCAGCCTCTATAACGTGCCCTGTTTCCAGGTTGATAATCTTTACGGACGGCATTTTTCCGGCCGGCATGGTTCTCTACCTCCTTTTAAGTCATTTGTAGTTATTATCATTATAAAATAAAAAACAAAAAATCCCCATAATATAAAAGCTTCTCCTCAGATGTTTTATGCCATCCATGGTAAACATTTTGAGTACTAAAAAGAACAACACATTGAAATAAATAAAATAATGAGTAAGCATGTGAGGTGAATGTGATGGAACGAAAAAAGTTCGGCAGGCAGAGGACTATCCACAGCTACCACCTTTCCCCCGACCAACTGGCGGAATTACACAGAAAATACGGCCGCCCCGGAGAAATGTCTCCCGGCAGACCCGCCCCAAAGAAGCGAAACCGCCTCGACGCCGCCCTGGCGGCCATGGACCGAAAGGATACCAGCGCCATAATTCCTATTGAGGAAAATGAAATGGATGCAGATATTACATAAAACCGCCACATTTGCCGGGGCTTTTTTTACACATCAGGTCCCGGCAGCAGTTTTTGAAACCGGCTCACCACCGGCCCTTGAAGAGCGGCTGCAAAGTTATCAATTTTCATTTTATTACACATTAAAGAAATAGTAAGCCAAAATAAGTTAAAAATAAGGATTTATTATAAGCTGAAGATAAATCCATTATTTAATATTAATATTTATTTTTACTACTTATATTCTAATAATAATTGATAATAATATTAAAAACTCTCTCTTTGAGGAGGGATTTCTTTGGGAAAGAATTATCTGGTGAGCCTGAAAAATGAAATACCGGATTTAGTCCAAAATGTTTCTTATGGCTTAGTTCCTGCAGAATTAAAGCCTTATGTTGAGCCGGCTATGAAAGAATTCAGAAATGAAATTGCTACAGAATTAGGGCTTTCCGATTACGATTTTATTGATAAAGGAGAGCTGCCAAGCCGACTTAACGGAAAAGTGGGAGGAAATATGGTAGGAAAAATGGTTGCTTTTACAGAAGCTGTTCTGGCATACCACTATAAGGAAAGGCTGGCCCTGAAGGAGAAAAATGAGTAGTACTATTTATTTTTAAACCACAGAGGCCACAGAGAACACAGAGAATTTAATCTAGGTATTACTATCAGGTCTGAAGCAAAATTAGAAGATTAAAAGTTATCTTTTCCAACTCTTTAGACATTCATCAGAGCTAAAAACTCTGTGTTCTCTGTGTTCTCTGTGGTTTAAGTATTTTTAAATGTAAATAATACATAATCCTTATATTATATTATAATAAATGGGAGATTAAGCTTTTTTCGGAGTGATGAAATGTTTAGAAACAAAAGCAGCAATGGGTACATAACGGTTCTGGACGGTATTAAAAGAAAAACACTTGTTTACGGAGAAAAAACACTGATGACCGAGTTTATATTGGAAAAGGGTAATATTCTTCCTGCCCACACTCACCCGCAGGAGCAAACCGGATACCTTGTTTCAGGGAAAATATTTCTCACCATAGGAGAGGATAGATATGAGGTCAACCCCGGAGACAGCTGGGTTATCCCCGGAAATATGGTACACTGGGCGGAAATAGCGGAGAATTCTGTTGCAATAGAAGTATTTTCTCCCCTGAGGGAGGATTACCTTCCATAGAAAGAAGCTTATTCTGCCTAGTCCAGCCAGATGGGCTTTGGCAACTTAATTTGCTCCATATTTCACATATTCTTTTCAACTAAATATATATAATAGAAATGTCTGTGGTTTTTTTTTGTAAAGTTTTTTCGTAAATTTATAATAATATAATTGAAAAATATTCATTTTCCAATTATGATTTAGATATGAACAAATGTTAAGAAACAGGATAGGTAAAACCTTCCGAATTAGCCATTTCCCCATATGCGGAGTTGTTAGAATGTTGTGATATTTGAAATGGGTAGAGGAGTAACCACCACGAGGCGCCTGCAACAATAATACGAGGGGGAAATTAAAATGCCGAACACTTTATCAGCTGACTATGCTTTACTGTCCAGCGTTGTCAACAATTTTGAGAAAATATTTGAAGGAATTTCTAAGGATTTTTACCAGCAAAAAACTCAGCATCTGGCAGAAATAAAAAAACTTAGCGAAGCAACAAAGGGAATAATGGACAAGGCCAACAGGGAAAATGATGTTTTCAGGGATATGGAGTTTATAAGGCTTAGCTTGGAAAAAATATCCTCTTCAATAAACAGCAAGGTTACCCGTAGGGTGCTTTTCAGCAAGTGGGCAGTAAATGAAATGAACGTACTTATAAGCAATGCAAGGGAATGCATGGATAAAATGGCACAGTATATAATGACAGGGGACGGTGAAACCGGGAAATGGCTCAAAGAAAGAAGCGACAGGTGCCTGTCCCTGTGCCATGAATATAACAAAAACCACCAGGTAAGAATCCAGCAGGGCACCTGTTACATGGAAGCGTCAAAGCTCTACCACGACGTACTGAGTGCATTCCAGGATATATTCAGGCATACCAATTGTGCCAGCAGAGGCCTTTTGGCCAATATTGACCGTCTGCCTCCATTTCCGCCCGGCACAAAATAAATTAACCCCACATCCCTCTCCTGGTCGTTGTAACGACCTTTTTTTTTGGTTTAATCACAAAAGGTATTGCAATTTATTTAAGAATCTCTTCTTTAAGCATCTGATAGCGCCTTGTATAGTACAGCCCGTTTTGAGACTCCCTGTGATCGAATCCATAGGCTCTTCTGCTTACGGCCAAAACGGGTGGAGCCTGTATTCTCTTGGCTACGCCCAGGCCGGTATAAAGCTTCCACCATTTTTCCAGGTCATCTATGAACTCTGCCGGCCCGGGGAAAATCCTGCTGACCAGCCCGGGATCACAGCCCAGCCTTTCTTCTAATACACCCTGTCTGTACCATTCGAGAATATCTTCGGGAGTTGCCCTGTTCCAGAATTCCATAAAAGCCCGAAACAGGTAGTCATGGTAGGGATATATTATGGGATCTCCCTTTCCCTGGTCCACAGACTGCTCAAAAGAAAGCTCAGCACTGGGAACCAGATTAATTATACCTTCAGGTATAACTTCACTGCCAAATACCTTTTGGTTAAAATAGGCTGCCAGATTATAAATCTGGTGCTTCCAGAGGTCTCCCAGGGCAGCAAGAACACCCGCAAGATCGCCGTACAAAGTCGAATACCCCACGGTCATCTCACTTTTGTTGGCATTGCAGGTAAATCCCCCTCCAAAGGCCGAAGCCAGCCCTGCCAGCACACGGGACGACCGGTCACGGGCCTGTATATTCTCTATCATAAATGAACTTAGCTGAAGGGAGAAATCACTTCCACTCTTTAAGTCAGTCAGAGTGGCTTTGTTTATTTGGTCAACAGTATTATTCACAGATTCCTGAATGGGCATTATGGTATAAAGGCAGCCCAGGTTTTGTGCCAGTTTTGCGGCAAGACCCCTGGTAGTGTCCGAATTATAAATACTGGGCATATTAACAAGCAATACATTGTCAGACCCCAAAACATCGGTGTACAGGCATGCACCCACCGCAGAGTCAATACCCCCTGAAACTCCAATAACAACTTTCTCCATGCCGATACCCGACAAAAACCTGCTGACACCGAATTTAAGGGACTGGTATATACTTTCAATGCCCCAGTCATCAGGAACGGAAACAGGCTGGGTGCCGGTACTGCTGCCCGTCAAATCCAGTTCCACAATCCTCAGTTCCCTTGTAAATGGGGAGCAATATTCGACAATTTCCCCCCCGCCATTATAGACAGTGCTATATCCATCGAAGGTATAAACGGTCTTTCCGTTATTCTGAATTCCAATATTGTTTACATAAACCAGAGGAATTTTAACTTCTTTAACCTGTCTTGAAAAAACCCTGTTGCGCTTGTTATTCTTTCCGGCAGTATAAGGAGAGCTTGAAATATTTATGAAAAGATCTACCGGCACCTTTCCCAAAACCGATATAGGCTTTAGATAATAATCATCACTCCACCCGTCTTCACATAGTATGCACCCGAATCTATACACCTTACCGTTGATATCAACATTGACCGGCTGCAGCAGGTCTTCTACAGCTTGTCCCGCTTCCAGCGCCAGCTTTCTAAGGCTGTAAAAATGCCGGGTATCATCAAACTCACGGTAATTAGGCTGCAGTGTTTTAATCCTGAACGGATACGGAAAATTATCTCCTCCGCATAATTTACCGTTTTGGGCAGCGAAAAAGGAATTGTATTTGCGCACCCGGCCGTCATCCCCGGTTTTTCTCCAGTCCACCCCAACATTTCCAAAAAAGACACACAGGTCAGCGGATGCTTCCACTATTATGCGGCCATATTCTTCACAATCCCTTAAAAAGGCCTGCTGCTCCCATGTATCGCCAAGAAAATAACCTGGAATACACATTTCAGGAAATATTATTACATCGGCCCTTTTTTCCCTGGCTTCTGCCATCATTTCAAGCATTGTGTCAGTATTTAAATCCGGCCTTCCCGGAATAACTTCCATCTGACCAAGGGCAATTTTTAAAATGCTCACAACTAAGCTCCCACCTTTCCCTTGATTTATTCTAATCAATTTAAAATAAAAATAATAGACTATTTTGTGCCGCGTGGAATAAGTAATAACTGTTCTGCTTGCTATAACATTCCAACAACAGTATAATTTAATATGACAAATATCGACTTTTCATCAATGAAGATGACTTAGGTGACACAGAAGTCCCTGCCGGCACACGGCAGGGACTTGTTTTTTTCTAATAGTCTTGAAGACAGGAGAATTTGATGCATGAAAGAAAGCGAAATCCAGATAATACGGCAGGTTATAGAAAATGAAAGCATTGAAGTACATTTACAGCCAATAATATCTATAAAAAAGAAGACCGTTGTGGGTTTGGAAGCGCTGTCAAGGGGTATTGTCAACATGAAAACGGTACCGCCTTCAGAACTTTTCAGCATTGCTTCAGCCTCAGGATATACAGTGGCCCTGGACAGGCTGTGCAGAAAAAAATCTCTGGAACTCTATTCGTACTTAAAAAAACGGTTAAGCGACGACATTATTTTGTTCCTTAATTTTGATGCCTCCATTATCGACCAGGGAGTGGTGGGTTCCGGTGTTTTACTGGAAACAGCCAAAAGCCTGGGCATAAACCCCTCCAGCATTGCCATAGAGTTAAACGAAACCTGTGTAGAGGACCTGGAATCCCTTAAAAAGTTTATAAATACCCACAGGGACTACGGCTTTATTATAGCCCTGGACGATATTGGGGCCGGACACTCCAACCTCAACAGGGTGGCCATAACCAGGCCCGATATACTAAAAATAGACAGAACACTTGTAAAAGATCTGGATAGGGAAATATACAAGCAGGAAGTCTTCAAGTCCCTTATAAACCTTGCCAGGAACATCGGCTCCCTGGTAGTGGCTGAAGGGATTGAAAGGGAGGAAGAGGCTATAGCAGCCCTTGACTTCGGGGTTGATATGCTGCAGGGCTTTTATTTTTCCAGGCCGGAGAGAATAAGTGTGCTTTCTTTGGAAAACCTTAAGGGTAATATTGAAACTACGGCATACGGGTTTAAGCAGCACTCGCTGCAAAAATTAAAAATAAAACATAGGCAAAACCTGGAATACAATTCTATTGTTGGAGAGTTTATTAACAGGCTTGAAGACCTTGACCATAACAGTTTTAACAGCTGCCTCAAGGAAATGATTGGAAAGTACAAATATATTGAATGTATATATATAATTGACGAATTCGGAATACAGGTCAGTGAAACCATTTGCAACCACTGGATGATCTCATATCGCAAAAGGCCGGCCTTTCGCCCCGCCCCACCGGGAACCGACCACTCGCTAAAGGACTATTATTACCTGCTGGCAGGATCGGGCATACCCAAATATGTTACAGATCCCTATATTTCGATGGCCTCCGGAAATCTGTGCACCACAATCTCAACGGTGTTTGAAAACGCCTTGGGCAACAGCTATATTTTCTGTTTGGACATTAACACGAGCCTTTAAAAAAACGGGCCTGCGGGCGCTGCCGCTGTTCCAGCGGCAGAACTCAGAACCCAGAATTCAGAATCAGAATGGTTTGGGCTTCCAGCCCTTTTTTCTTTTTTATAGTACAAAGCATTATTTCTTTTTATTTTTAATAAATTTATTGATTTTTATTTGTTTTATAAAGTATAATCCATATTATACTTATTTATAGGAAGTGAGACCCATGGATGACATTGATAAAACAATAATCCGCCGTATTATGGATCAGGGTAGAATAACCTGGTCCGAGCTGGGTTCCATACTGGGACTGTCTGCCCCCGCCGCAGCGGAAAGGGTCCGAAAACTTGAGGAAAAAGGTATAATTAAAGGCTATTCTGCCCAGGTAGATCCCGAGGCCGTGGGATGCGGGCTTACTGCCTTTATTTCACTGACACTTGAAAGGCCCGAACACCGGTCAGATTTTTTGAAAGCGGTTGGAGAAATGAGCGAGGTACTGGAGTGCCATCATATAACGGGAGATGAGGATTATCTTTTAAAAATTAGATGTCCCGGCATAAAAAGCCTGGAATACATTGTCAGCCGGAATTTAAAAGGAATTGCCGGAGTAACAAAAACACGCACCACCGTTGTGCTGTCAACAGTGAAGGAAACAACCGCCATGCCTATTCCCTGATTTCTTCAGGGTGCCTGCCCAGGTAAAAAGAAAGGAAGCTAAACAGAATGGAACCTTATTTATTTATAAAGGGGCTTATTATTGGCTTTTCCATAGCAGCTCCGGTTGGGCCTATCGGAATTTTGTGCATAAGGCTGACCCTGTCCGAAGGCAGGGCAAGGGGCCTTGTTTGCGGCCTCGGGGCTGCCACGGCCGATGCAATATACGGATCAATAGCAGGTTTCGGGCTTACAGCGGCCTCCGCTTTTCTTGTCAATTATAATTCATACCTCAGCGCTATAGGAGGGCTATTTTTACTTTACCTGGGATTTAAAACAATAATGGCCCCCCCCAGCCAAAATCAGGCACCTGCCGGGCGAGGCGGACTTGCCGGTACCTATGCCTCCACTTTTTTTCTAACCCTGGTTAACCCCATGACAATATTATCCTTTGCGGCAGTATTTGCAGGGCTTGGAATAGGAAGCGGCGTAAAGGAGCACTTGGCTGCAGCACAATTAATATCAGGTGTGTTCACAGGCTCCGCCCTGTGGTGGTTCTTTTTAAGCGGAGCGGTGGGACTATTCCGGGAGAGGATTACGCCGCCGGGATTAAAATGGATAAATATAATATCGGGAGCAGTGCTATTGATTTTCGGTGTTGTGTCTTTAAGCAATGTCAACTGGCTGAAAGGTTGACCGGCAAAAAAGCTCTTTTTACTCACCCTTTGCATAAAAGAGAATAAATGGGGGGATTTATAATTTGGGAATAATTTGGGGACATAAGATATTTTTTAGGGGAAATTCCTGTCCAAAGAGAAATACCTGAACTTCAGCAGGTGTGTCCCCTTTCACTTGTTGGGGACATTCCTGTCCTTAAGTTAAAGCATTATGCTTCAGCAGGTGTGTCCCCTTTCCTATTACATGAATACGGGGGTCATTATGAGCGAGCATCTTCAAGACAGGGAACACAGGCAGGAAGTGTTAAAAGGGCTGATAACCGATTTACATAATGGCAGGGATTTTAATGAGGTAAAGAGGAATTTTAAAGAACTGATAAAAGGAATTGATGCAACTGAAATCGCTGACATGGAGCAGCGGCTAATTGAAGGGGGGATGCCCCCGGAAGAGATCAAAAGGATGTGCGATGTGCACGCCGCCGTTTTCAGGGATTCCTTAGCCGGGAATAAAAAGCCGGTACTGGATCCCGGCCACCCTCTTCACACACTGAAAAGTGAAAACGAAGAGGCAGGTAAAATTATGTCTGCCATCCAAAATGATATTGAGAGCCTTGCCGCAAAATCCAATGAAGAAATAACCCCGGACGCCCTTGACAATCTACGTAAAAACATAATGGATCTCAATGAAAATGTGGACAAGCATTTCAGTAAGAAGGAGAACATTTTCTTCCCCTATTTGGAAAAACGCGGAATAACCGGCCCGCCTTCGGTTATGTGGTCAGTGGACGATGAAATAAGGGATATGCTTAAAGGGATTATACGTTCACTGGAAAAGCCTGATAATCGCCGGTATGCCGAGATAGCCGGGCAGGCTAAAGAAAGCTTTGGCAGGATAAGGGACAAGTTATCCGATATGTTTTTCAAAGAAGAAGAGATACTGTCACCCATGATGCTGGAGGCTCTGAGTGAAGAGGAATTTATAGAGATTAAGGAGCAGTCCTCCCAGTTCGGTGTCATTTTTTCAACCCCCGAGTCTGATATATGGAAGCCCGGTAAAAGGCCGGCAGTCACCGGGAGAGTGGCGGGGAACAGTGAAGCCCTGGAATTGGAGACAGGAACGCTTACCCCTGAGCAGGTCAATGCCATATTAACCAATATCCCCATTGATATAACTTTTGTAGACAAAAACGACGAGGTAAGATACTTTTCACAGGGCAGAGAAAGGATATTCACCAGAACAAAAGCAATAATAGGAAGAAAGGTCCAGAACTGCCACCCTCCCGAAAGTGTTCATATGGTGGAAAGGATAGTTAACGATTTCAGGTCCGGGAGGCACGATAAGGCTCATTTTTGGCTGGAGCTAAACGGGCGGTTTATTCATATAAGCTACACCGCCTTAAAGGACAAAAGCGGAGATTACCTGGGAACAATGGAAGTAAGCCAGGATGTGACGGATTTAAGGGCGCTGGAGGGCGAACGAAGGCTCCTGCAGTATGAAAATTGATGCCGTTGTTCATAATACAGGCGCATACTCCCGGAGTATCAAAAATAATCTATTGTATTATGGATATTTTTGGAGGGATAGAATTGCAGCCTAGACTAAACTTAATCTGGTGTTCCGTTATTTTTCTTGCGGGAGTATTCAGCTTTCTCTTTTTGTGGTTTACACTGTTTCCCGGCAAGGTGCCGGGAACAGCCCTTGAATATTTTAGTATAGGCCAAATCAACCGGGCAAGGGAATACAATCAGGTCGTCCGCCTTATCTTTATAGGAAGCTTTTTAGCCCAGTCACTGTTTCTGGTATGGCTGGTTTTCGGCGGACGGGCGGCTCATATTTCCCGAATTGCCCGGGAACTGGCCGGAGGTAATTATTGGGGTAGTGTACTTATTTTCTTTTTGACACTCTGGTTTGCGCTCCAGTTAATCAATTTGCCTTTTTCACTTTTTGGAAGCTATTACTGGCAGCACCGCTGGGGTTTCTCCACACAGTCCATGGGGTCCTGGTGGCTGGATTACCTGAAGGGGTCCGGCATAGAAATAGCTCTCACAGCTATCGGTGTGCTGGTTTTTTTCTGGCTTACCCGGCGCTGGCCCGGTGCCTGGTGGCTGGCAGGTTCTATTTTGTTCTCCGGATGGCTTATAATACAAAGCTATCTCTGGCCGGTACTTGTTTCCCCCCTGTTTAACCGCTTTGAACCGGCAAAGGACCCTTCACTGGTATCTATGGTACGTGAATTGTCAAAAAAGGCTGAACTACCCGTGGACCAGGTTCTCATAATGGACGCAAGCCAGCGAACAACAAGGGCGAACGCATATTTCACAGGGTTAGGCAAAACGAAGAGAATAGTATTATACGACACCCTCCTGTCCAATTACTCCAAGGATGAAGTAAAGGCTGTACTGGCACATGAAATGGCCCACTGGAGCAGCGGGCACATCACCAGGGGGCTGGCTATGGGCATACTGGGCAATTTCATTCTCTGGGGGCTTCTATTTTATATTCTTAAATCCGCCTTTCCGTATAACGGGTATTTTCCCCCTCATGCATGGGCGGTTATCATTCTTTTCTTTTTACTTGTTTCTTTCGTTTCCAGCCCCCTTGTAAACCACGTATCCAGAAACATGGAAAGGGAGGCGGACCGTGTTTCTGTACTGCTGACAGAGGATCCGAAGGCTGCGGTTCGGCTCCAGGTAAACCTTGCAGAGAAAAACCTTTCGGATGTATCTCCCCCTCCCTTTATACAATGGTTTAGCTATTCCCACCCTCCCGCACCGGAAAGGATTGAACTGTTAAAAGAGGCCTTGCGGTAGACTCGGAATTGGGAATTGGGAATTAGGAGTTAGGGATTGGAGATTAGGGGTTGGGTTGGGGATTATAAAAAGGAGTGCAGCTTTGAAGAATACAGGAAGAGTATTAATAGGAGACAAAGAGGTTGAATATTTAATACGTTATAGTGTCCGGGCAAAAAACCTTAAAATAAGGGTGGGAATTGATTCAGGCCTGGAGGTAGTTTTACCGGTGGGGTTTAAAACCAATAACCTCGATGCCTTCCTAAAAAGCAGGGAGAGCTGGATAAAGGCTAATCTTGACTTATTTGAAGGAATGCAAAAGAAAAAAAAGGAGCTTGGCTTGAAAAATGCCCGGAAAGCATTATTCCTGGGTCAGGAATACAACATAATTTCAATCATTAAACCGGGCTCAGACTCTAAGGTAAGAATCTTTGAAGACAGATTACTTGTCAATGTTTCCGACGATTCTTACGAATCACTTCAGTCAGCTCTTGAAAAGTGGTACAGGGTTCAGGCCAGGAGAATATTTACGGAAAGGGTTGAATTGATAAACAAAGAGCTGAACTATCAAATAAACAGGATTTATATAAGAAGCCAAAAGACCCGCTGGGGAAGCTGCTCCCGGCTTGGGAACATAAGTTTCAACTGGCGTATGGTAATGGCTCCCATGGAAGTTGTTGACTACCTTGTTGCCCACGAGCTATGCCACCTGAAGGAAATGAACCATTCAGGGGATTTTTGGAAGCTGGTGAAAAGAATCTGTCCAGATTATAAAGACAGAAGGAAATGGCTTAAAGAAAATGGGTTCTTGCTGTAAGCTCACTCTCTTCGATATAGTATGACACTTCATGATGTATCCATACTCCAATAGACATTGCTATACAAAAACTGCCCTCCTGCAGCCGCTTACATGTAACTTCATGTGGCTTGATGCATAATTTTTGTGTATTAGTAAGGATTCAATAAAAATAACACAAATAAGACTAATATTTAACTAACTAATGTTATGTTTGTAAACATTAAACTGATCATGTGAACAAATTATCCTTTTACACCATCATTGTTAGCCATATTTCTTCGTTACAATGGAATTAAGAACCTCTTTTTTATAAATGCCATACCATCGATACAGACATTTTAGTGTGTTATGTCGTATTTTAGTGGCATTTTTCTTATTGGAATCTGTTTTTCTATATGGTATATTAATAATTACTTAAAATGAATCATCTTTCATTATATATTATTCTTTAATTCTATCCTAAACGAAAAGGCAATCTCCCTGACTGGAGAGCGCAAAGCCAGGGGCAGCATTTGCTGATGGCCCGGCTACCGAAGCTAGGATTTTTATTTCTGTCTTCGTATTTTTTGTGCTGATTCTATCAGTCAAGGAGGAGTTTAATGCATCAGATACGCATGTTTGTAATGTGTGACTCTCAGGTGGTACGAAGCAGCCTCTCTATTATTTTTACATCTGATAACAATTTTACAGTGATTGGCCAGGAGGGATGTTCCGACGAGTCTGTTTCCAAGGCACAAAACTTACAGCCTGATGCAATACTTTGTAAAATTAGCCCTGAAGACGGGCTTAAATGGATTAGACAAATAAAGGAGGCCTGTCCCTATACAAAGGTATTTTCATTTATAGATGAAGATTTGGCTGGAGAGTCCTATATAGAAATAGCCTCAGAAGTTGATGGGTGCCTGTCCAGGGCAATGCTTCCGCATGACCTTGTCAAAACTGTGGAGCTTACTTGCCGGACAGGGGTTTTATGCCTGCCGGCATTTTTAAAAGGTTTGCTTTGGGGAAATCAGTGCAAAGTGAAATCCAAAGAGAACAGTCCGGGCTGCGAGCCGTCAAACAACAATAAAGGAAGCCAAAGCAGCCTGTCTAATCCCACCCTGCCCCTTACCACCAGGGAAATGGAAATATACAAGCTTATAACTCAGAACTGCTCAAATAAGGAAATAGGTGAAAAGCTATATATAAGCCAGCCCACAGTCAAAAGCCACGTCAGCAGCATATTAAGAAAATTGGGACTGCCAAACAGAACCCAGCTGGTTCTTTATGAAATGCAAAACAGATCTATGCATTAGTTATATCCCCAAACAGAACGATAACAAAAATTAAATTACTGGTTCTAAACCTGATATCGCTCAGTAATATTAATAAGCAAGAAGAATCCATATAACAGTTAACAAAGGAGGAAAAAATGAAGAAAAGAGTTACACTATATTTTGTTCTGCTATTATTTACAATGGCAGTTGCCGGAGCGGGAGCAACCTATGCCCTTTTTTCAGCAAGCGCCACAGAAAACCAGAGCACCTTCAGGGCTGCCACAGTTGGCCTTTCAACCACAGGCTCCCTGGATTTTGACTCCGGCACGCTGAACATTGCCCCCGGTGAGAGCCCTGAGGCCCATACTGACAGCATTACTTTAGACTCGTCACCATCCACAATAGCCACAAAATTATCGGTTACTTTTGCGCTACAAGACGACCAGCTGGGCCCTGTTATAGATCCTTCGGGTCCCTGCAGCCTCGCCGAGGGACTGTTTATCGACAGCATTGATTATGTCAGCGGCAGCACAGTAACAAACATAGCCTCCGGAATAACATTTGACGAGCTTGTAAACGATGGTATGAGAGTGGCAACTTATGAGCTCGGGGATGTTCCAGCTAATGACACTACCAATAAGCAGCTAATTTTCAAGTGGCATTTTCCCGATAACGGGTCTGATGACAATAAATACCAGGGGGCAAGCTTTACACTAAGCTATTTCTTTACAGCAGAGCAGGCACATTAAATAAGTAATTGATTCTTAATAAAAGACAGCGGATCTCTAAACGAGATCCGCTTTTCTTTATTTGTCAGACACAAACCGCCCAATGTAAGAATAATCTATTAATGGCAGATATATGTTTATAAAGGAGGGAATAATCTCACACCCCGGGGTGGTGGGAATTAAAAATGTTTATATTAGATAAAATTCAAACCAGGCCTTATACAATTCAGTGTTCTGGAAGAATAGGCTTAAACGAAAGGCATCAAATGGAGATACTGGGGCTTTTACTGAATGAATACATAGGTGAAAACACCTTTCTTGTTAGTGCTACCGAGGATCAAATAAATGCTGTAAAAAATCTTGCATTTGTTAAAAGTATCGCTCCGGTAGAAAAAGAAAACAAATTGTCCGGTAGCTTATCTAAAAAACTTGAAGATTTTAAAATACATCAACACCGGGGAAGTAATCGCTTTATTTTGAAGATGTTTGAAAACTCCGGGGCAGATGCTATTGTCAGCTTTGTCCTGAAAAACGAAGGCGTAGTTTCCGGGCATGACAGCCAATGGCTTGAGGTGGAGCTGGAATACCAGTTCATTGACGAGCTTTCAGGCTTTCCCGAGGTGGTCAGCATTGAGGAGGCAGGTGAGTATGAGCTCCTGAATGACCGGGCCGGAGAGATTATAAAGGCTCCCTCCGTCTGGAACGAGGGCTTTACCGGCTCCGGCCAGATAATAGGCATCTCGGACACCGGGATTGACACAGGTATTTTAGAAACCCTGCACCCGGATTTTCAAAACAGGATTACAGCCATTTTTTCCCTGGGCAGAGCCAATGACGCCAGTGATTTTCACGGTCACGGCACTCATGTTGCCGGCTCTGCACTAGGCTCGGGAACTGCCTCGGAGAGCCGGATCAGAGGTATGGCCCCCGAATCCTCCCTGGTTTTCCAGTCAATTATGGATAAAAACGGTGGGCTTTCAGGAATTCCCGGTGACCTCAGCATCCTGCTAAACCAGGCCTACCAGTCCGGAGCCAGGATTTACAACATGTCCTGGGGCACGGGGGTAAGAGGTTTATATAACTACACTGCCGCCCAGGCTGATAAATTTGTATGGGAGAATAAAGATATTGCCATAGTGGCCGCCGCAGGAAACATAGGCAGAGAAGGATCAATATACTCACCGGCCGTGGCAAAAAACGTGATAGCCGTGGGGGCCAGTGAAAACAACCGCCCCAACAAGGGAAGCATAGCAGACAACCCGGCCCAGATTGCCTTTTTCAGCAGCAGGGGGCCGGCGGCCGACGGGCGCTTTAAGCCCGATTTGTCAGCGCCGGGAACATGGATACTTTCAGCCAGGTCCTCCCTTGCGCCGGATTCCAATTTCTGGGGTGTGGAAAGCCAGTATTACGCCTACAACGGTGGAACAAGCATGTCCTCCCCGATCGTAGCCGGATTTCTTGCTCTCATCAGGGAATACTTTACCCGGGTTGAAGGAGTTACCCCCTCCGCCGCCCTGTTAAAGGCTGCTATCATTAACGGGGCCTTTATACTGCCCGGCTATACTCAAAACGAAGAGGGGCAGGGGCGGATAAACGCTCCGGACCATATACTGAATACTCTCAATAAGTACTTTTTTGTAGACCAGAAAACCAAACTGGCCACCGGAGAGGAGAAAATATATGAGTACACCCTTGACCAGCCCGCAGGGGAGCTAAAGGCAACCCTGGTGTGGACCGATTACCCCGCCGGGGTGAATGCCTCCAAGGCACTGGTAAATGACCTGGACCTTTCCTTAATAAGTCCCTCGGGCCAGGTTTTTTATCTGGATGACCACTTAAACAACGTTGAGCAGCTAGCAGTTCCCAATCCCGAGGCAGGCACCTATAAAATTAAAATCACCGGCCATCATGTTCCTATGGGCTACCAGGACTACGCCCTGGTTATCTCCAGCGGAGGATCAGTCCAGCCGGACCAAACCTCCCCGGCTGTTCACATAACAAGGCCACAAAACAACAGCCAGGTGGAGGGAATAATAACCATAACAGCAGATCCCAGCGACAACGTGGCTGTGACCAGGGTGGAGTTCTACCTGGATAATGGGCTGCTTGGTACTAGTTCCTCTCCTCCATACGAAGTAATACTTGATACTAATACCCTGGCCAACAGGTCCTACAACATAACTGCAAAGGCTTACGACAGCGCCGGCAACTGGGGTCAGGACACCATTACGGTTAACGTAAATAATACAGCCACAGCCCCTGAGGTAAAAATTACCTGGCCCCTCAGCGGGGTGGTGCTAAAAGGAATAATCAAGTTCAGGGCTGATGTGCGCAGCGAAGAACCCCTGGCCAACATTACTTTCCTGGCCCAGGATAAAATAATAAAAACTTACGACTACTCAAAGATGCCGGTTTCAATAAAGCAGGTATCACCCTATATAACTCTTGATACAACCAAATACCCGAACGGAGGGCTTGAGCTGAAGGTAAAGGCCTGTGATAAAAAGAATTCCTGCACAGAGTCCCCGGTATATGTTACGATTAGCAACCCCTGAGGAATCAGCCACTTTTCATTCCCAGGGCTAATATTAAGTTAAGGCAAATCTATGTTAATTTTAGGTGTAGCAGCTGCTGCACTTTTTTTTTTGGAGGTTGCCATGCAATTCATTAAATTATTGCTCATTATAGAAAACCAGGCGCTTCGCCGAAGCCTGGCCTCTCTTTTTGCCAGGCAGGCCAATTACAGGCTGGTTGGAGAATTCGGGGCTCTTATTATACATAAGGTACAGGAACTGCAGCCGGACGTGGTCCTATACAGCCTGTCAGGTAATGATGAAAAAAGCTTGGACCCTATCCGGGCGATAAAAGAAGTCTGCCCCTGCACAATGACAATAGTTATCTCACCCCAGTGCGCCCGGACAGATGTGCGGAAGGTATTTCAGGCCGGGGCTCACAGCTATCTGAAAACCCCTCTCCTGCCGGCTGACCTTATACTGGCGGTAGACCTTGCCTGCAGGGGGGAAATTTTCCTTTTGCCCGGTTCTTCATCATACCCCGGTATTAGTTAACCGGTAGTATAAACATCATTCCCCCGAAGGATAGGAATCAGAGTTAAAAACCTATACCATATATCTTGCTGGTCATCCTTTCAAAACATGTTACGTAATGACAATTTTTGCTGATTCTGGCATAGCCGGGTGCCTGTTCAAAATGAGGGACACTCACACACCGGGCCAGCTCTTAGAACAGGTGCTCCTGTTAAATAGCGCCAGATTCGGACGGAGGGAATGCATATGAAAAAACTTCTTAACATCATCAACGTTGCCGTAACCGTAGTCCTTGTTATTGTGATAGCGGTAACCGCCTTCCTGGCCTTTTCATCCCGCCTCTCAAAGGACAAAATGCCAACACTGGCGGGGCACAAGGTACTGACGGTGCTTAGCGGCTCGATGGAACCTGCCATCTACACCGGTGACGCAATTATCATCAGGCCCCTGGCACCGGAGGAGGCGATCAGGGAAGGGGATGTAATAACCTTCCGCACCAGGGAAAAGGCCGACATGCTTATCACTCACCGGGTTGAAGGAATTGTAAGCGTCAACGGTGTCCCCAAGGCCTATGTAACAAAGGGAGACGCCAACGACTCCCAGGACCTTTCCACCGTTTCCAGAGAACAGGTGGTGGGAATCTACAAGTGGCGGCTGCCTTATTTCGGATATGTGTCAGATTTTCTTCACAAACCCATCGGAATTGTCATATGCGTGGTGATTCCCGGGCTGATACTTATCGGGGCTGAGTTTGTGAAGATTTGGAAACTTTTGGCCGAGGCTGAGGCCGCCAAGGCCAAGGGAGGTGAAGAAACCAAAGCATAGAACAGGTGTTTTTCGTGACGCCCTGACGCACCGGGAAGTGGTAGATTACCAATAAAAACATTAACAAACACAAAGGGAGGAAATTTTTAAATGATTAAAAGAATGTCCATCAGTCTAATGACCGTAGCTCTCATTGCCATGCTGGTAAGCGGGGCAACCTTCGCCCTGTTTACAGCAAGCACTACAAACACCGACAATACCTTTACTGCCGGCACTGTAACCTTGGGAACACCTGCCCTTAGCTTTATTACTCTTGATAACATTGCCCCCGGAGATTCCGGCACAGTTGGAACTTACGCCATTACCTACAGCGGAAGCCTGGATGCCTGGATCGGGCTGACAACCTCCACCAGCGGAGATCTCTTTGGTGGTTTAACCCCTCTGACCGTTACTATTACCGATAACAACAGCAACACCTATTTAGCTAACCAGGCCGACCAGGTAGTTGGCCAGGTAACTAACAACACAACAACCACCTTTACTGTTAACTACGCAATGCCCCTGGCTGCCAACAATGACTATCAGGGCGACAGCGGCACTCTTTCCATGTCCGTTAAAGCCGTCCAGGCCAGGAACAACACCAACACTAGCGGCACCGGCCCGATCAGTTGGAACTAATCTTACAAAAACCGGGCGCACCAGCGCCCGGTTTAGTTAAGAATGGAGGCTCACTATGCTAAAAACCAAATTCACCCTGGCCCTGACCCTGGTAATAGTTATGTCACTGCTGGCCGGAGGAGCCACCTTTGCCCTTTTCAGCGACCATGTGGACTTACTTGACACAGACCTGATGACTGCAGCCACCCTGAGCCTCACCAGCGAAAGGGACCAGGGGGACAGAGTGCCGGGTCCTATGTTCTATGTCACAGCTGCCCAGGGTGCTACAACAGCACCTAACGGACCTGTTCCCGCTGGCACACCAGGCCTATTCCCCACGAACCTTTGGGCACCGGGAGATTCCCATGTAAGAACTCTTACAGTCTATAACCCTGTGTCTTCCAGCACCCTCGACGCCTGGCTGGACAGTGCCCAGGCCACTATCCGGTCTGGAGAACCCGCCATGGCCGGCAAGCTGTGGGTGGAAATATCCACTCCCGACATCAACAACGTATATGTAAAGGTTGCCGAAGGTTGGCTGACTGAGTTTCTGTCAGGCCCTGTAAGCATGAGGTTCCCGGGTGGAAGCCAGATTCCCTGCGTACTGACCGGCAACCGCCAGCTGCAGTTTAAAGTTACCTTTGATGCCTCTGCAGGTAACGATTTGCAGGGAGATACCGTTGTTGTTGACTTCAGTGTCAACGGAGTACAGATGGTACATAACCCCTAATAATTTTATAAGGCGCGTCGGGGCGTCACGAAAGCCAACCTGGGGGAGTAGTCCCGGCTGGACGAAGCCCGGCCGGAAACATATCTGCTGCGGGGGGCACACAGTGCCCCCCGCTTTAATATAATCAATACCTGATATTTATCCTTTTGTTTAGGGGCGATTCAATATGTCTAAGCGTGTTATTTTTATTACTTCCTGGATTCTGGTAATGGCACTGGCCTGGGGGGCGCTCATAAGGCCGGACCCGGCCCTGGCCTGCACGGTATCCTGTATCGGTTCCCAGTTCGGTATAGCCACCGACCCTCCGGAGTCATTTCTTAATATGGACAACATGGCCCCGGGAGACAGGGCGGCCGATAACCTGACGGTGAAGAATACCGGAGACCACGACTTCAGCTACACCGTTTCCGCCTCTCTGCAGGAGGGGGACCAGGGCTTTTTTAATGCTCTTTTGCTGGACCTGTCGGATTCCTTCGGGACGGTTTTATACAGCGGCCCGATAAGCGGCCTTCAAAATCTGGATATGGGAAGGATAGCCTCCCGGTGCCAGGAAGTGCTTACCTTTTCAGTAACCTTCCCGGAAAGCTCCGGGAACCAGCTTCAAAACAAAAGGGCGTCACTAAAGTTTACCTTTACCGCCCGGCATGACTGCGACTGCCACCACACCGGGGCCATATTCGAGCACCCGGTGATTAACAGGAATTTCAAGTTAAAAATTGACTCCACAGTGCCCATTAAGTTCCACCTGGTAAGACCGGGCGGTGGTGTTGATTTTCAGCTGCATCCGGATGTGATGCTTGAGGTAAGCGGACCCGGCCCTCAGGGAGCACCGGTGACGTACACCTTCAGGCTGAGCGATGGAACTCTGCGCTTTGACAGTCACTTCGGCCACCCACACTATATAGCCAATTTCAATACGCGCCTTTATCCTGTGCAGGACCAGGGCTGGTACACTGCCAGGGTGGTGGAGCGCGGAGCAGAGCTGGGAAGCATCAGCTTCCAGGCCCGCAGAGGTTCCGGGACCAGCAGGAGCAACAGCCCCTAATATTTATGTCTGCCTGATGGGGGGTGATACCGGCTATTTTTTTCACATTGTCCTATCCAAATTTGAATATTAAGGAGGTATTGTTTTTGCGTCGTTTTAGCTTAATTCTTCTGGCCGTGCTCATAACGGCCATGCTTCTCTGCGGCGCCGCCTTCGGGGCGGACCGGGAAGCCCCAATGTCAAAGGAAGACTATATTAACAGCCTTAACAACAGCAGCGGGGTAAGAACTTTAATGATGTCAGCCACGGCCCTGCCGGGAATTAATAACGGGCATGTTGCCGTTAATGTCTCCTCTAACGGTCGCTATAACATGGGCCTGTACCAGGCAGACACCGGCCAGTGGTACAACATTATCTACAGCTGGCCCAGCAGCCCTGGCACCTCTTTTGTCACAGTCCGGGTGGATGGACAGGATTACGCCTATGGCGACTCTTCCGGAGCCTTTGTTCAGCCCCCGCAAAACAACGGCCTCTCCAACCAGTCAGTATGGAGGGTTGGGGACATCGCCGTCCGGCAGGTGCTCCAGATTGGCCATAACCCGGCCACCGGCGCGCCGGACGCCGCCGAGCTGCGCTACACCATGACCAACGCCGGAACTGCCCCCCACAATGTGGGACTTCGCATTATGATTGACACAATGCTGCAAGGTAACGACAGCGCTCCCTTCCGGGTGCCCGGCCAGGCCGGAATGGAGGCGGTCACCACTGAGCGGGACTATGTAGGCTCTGCCGTGCCCGACTTCTGGCAGGCCTTCAGGGACCTCAGCGACCCCGGAGTAGCCTCGCAGTACACCATGAGAGGAGGCGGGTCCACCGCGCCTGACCGCATGGCCATTACAAACTGGGGAGGCATTAGGGGCACCATGTGGAATTATACCGTCACCCCAGGCCGCTCAACCGGTGACAGCGCGGTAGGAATGTGGTGGAACCCGGTAACCCTTGCCCCCGGAGAAACCCGAACCATAGTCACCTATTACGGAAAGCCCCGGGTGGGAGGCACTGCAACCCTTACACTGAGCTGCCCCAGCCAGCTTTCACACGATGACTGGTCCCAGGGCCCCTTTAATGCCGTGGCCTACCTTAACAACAACACCGGTGAGGTGTTCAGCGATGTCTACATGGAAATGGATACCCAAATGAACCTGGTGGACAGCGACCAAACCCATAATATCGGCAATATAGCTCCCGGCAGCAGCGCACAAACCACCTGGCGCCTGCAGCCCCCTGCCCCCGGCACATATACAGTCAGGGTAAACGCCTACAAGTACGTCGGCGGCTCACCGGAGCTTATAGCCACCGCTGAAAGCGAAGTTAACGCACTGCCTTCACCGCTTCCCGATAACGTTGAGCTGTCCGGCACTCACGGCACAGCCAGCGACGGAACTCCAGTTGCCGGGCGGACAGGCCCGATGACAGTCAGCGCCACCTTTGGCGACCCGCAGCCTGTCTCGGTAACAATGGAGGCGTCAGATGCAGACGGCGATACCTACAGCGCGGGAATGACCTTCGGCAGCGGCTCCTGGACCCATACATTTACCCCCTGGAACGTGGGCCTGTGGGAATCTCCTCTTCATATCAGCATTATACCTCATTATGCGGGAGGCGATGGAGCGCCGGCCGAGTTTAATGTTATCCTGGTTGACCCCAGCGGCTATGTCTATAATTCCGCCCGGGGAGAAGACTGGAGGCTGCCGGGCGCAACCGTTAACCTCCAGTATTATGACGCATCCCTGGGAAGCTGGGTAAACATGAGCGAGTCAGCCTACCCCGGCCGCATGTCGCCCGCCACCAATCCCCAGGTCACCAACTCCGAGGGCAGGTATGCCTGGGACGTGGCGGAGGGCAGTTACCGCGTGCTGGTAAGCCGCCCCGGCTTTGCAAGCGCAACAAGCCGGGAGGTTAGCGTTCCGCCGGAGGTAACTGACCTTCATGTGGGTCTCAATCCCACCGACACCAACCCGCCGGACATTACTTTAAGCGGAGTGAGCGACGGCCAGACCTATACAGGTTCCGTTACGGCTGACATTAACGCTGCCGACACTGATTCGGGAGTGCGCTATATCGCCTACAGCCTGGACGGAGCAGCAGAAGTTACCCAGGACGGCAGCAGCGCAACACTGACGGTAAGCGCCAGCGGCCCTCACACAATCAGCTGCCGGGCGGTAGACCAGGCGGGCAACGAGTCCTCCGGACAGGTCAGCTTCACAATCGGCAGCAGCTGGACCCCAGGACTGACATGGGTATCCCCCCTGAGCGGCTCCGCCCCGGCCGACATTGCTGCCGGAACAGTGCTGCCCATCAGCTTTATATGGAGTGACGGCAGCGGCCCGGTTTTTGACCGGTCAGTGAGCATCCGTGTCCGCAACAGCGCCACCAACTCCCTTATCACAGCCTTTGTGTACGGGGCGGGAATTACCTATGACGAAGTCACCGGCACTTATACCCAGAATTTTGACACAGCCCAGTACAATATCGCCCCGGGGACCCAGCTAAAGGTAATGGTATATTTGGGCGGAAAACTTAAGGGAACCGCCCTGGTAAATGTTAACTGATTTATTTGTCAAAAAGCTTACGAATGGAGATGGATATATGAAACGTATATTGATATTAGCCCTGGCAATAGTGGCAATAGCGGCTATAGGCGGCGCAGGGGCCACCCTGGCCCTGTTTTCCTCAGGCACTGCCGCAAACACAAATGATTTTGTGGCAGGGACTCTTGAAATTGACGGCACCAGAGATATGGGCGACGGGCACCCGGGCCCCATGTTCTACATAAACGATGACGGCGGGGGCACTTCACCCACATATAACGAAACCGGCTTCTGGGCCCCGGGCGATGAATTCCGCCGCACCCTGCAGCTGGAAAACGTCGGGACCCTGGACGGCAAGATTATATATGCAAGGGCCTCCCTGGTTTCCGGCAGCAGTGATCTGGCTAACATACTGGAGGTAAAAATCACCACCGACCAGGATGGAGCAGAGGTGCTGGCCTCGGGAACACTGTCCGATTTTATTAATGGTAACATGACTTTTTCTTCCCCGGTTGAGATCGCTCCCTGGGATATTGCAAACCTGTATTTCTGGGTTAAGCTGCCCGCGTCGGCAGGCAACACCTACCAGAGTCAAAGTGCAGTGGTATCTTTTACCGTGTACACCGAGCAGCTCAGAAACAATCCTTAATTACCGGAATCTCAATGGGTTTTATAAGGCTGTTGACGGATTTAAGGTCAGCAGCCTCTTTTTATGCAGGTGATCCATCCCACATCATACCTAAAAATCATACCCCGGAATGATATCTTCTCATTTTTTGGGAAGTTGGGCTGATTTATTTCATACCTGTGGTCAATAGAATCCGGCTATTTCATTTGTTACTCTTATAAAGCAAGAATGGCAACTATTTTAATGAGGTACGGTATAGAAAACTATTTTTTTAAATAATTTTCTATGATGATATCTTTTGTATCTTAAAAACTGCAGTATACATTGGGATTGAGAAAGGGGAAAACCATGTTAAAGCTGCTAAAAATATTCTGTTGGGTTTCATTAATGGCCCTTTCCCTGACCAGCGGGGTTTACGCGGTATTCAACTCCCAGATTACATCCCCGGGCATGGGCATCAGTGCCGGAACACTCTACCTGGGACTGGATGAAAGTCATAGGGGTATTCTGGAAGGTTCACTGGAGCTTTCCAAAATGGTTCCCGGTGAGGAGCCAAGGGAATTTCGCCTTTCAGTCAAAAACGTGGGAGACCTTAAGGGTTACATAAATGGAATATCCGCAACCATTAAGGACTCGGACCATAAATTTATCGCCAACGCAATACATGTTAACTGTACCGGCCCTAATGGGGAAAGTCTTTACAGCGGTTCGCTGCTGTCACTGGATGGAAACGCCGTTCCCACCGATGGTGAAGTTGAAATAAGTCCCGAAGAAAGTAAAGACCTTACCTTTTCCTTCCAGATTGACCACCGCACAGGAGGGTGGTGCAAGGGAAAAAATATTGAGCTGTCCCTCACAGTCTATGCAGGACAGAAATCCGGCCAGAAACTTGAAACCAATGTGATAATCGCCGGACGCAGCCTCCGGGAGACATTAGGCCGGGCGGTCCCGGGAAGCGTGGTGCTTGTGCCCGCCGGGGAATATGAAAGCCTTACAGTAAATAGCCCTCACATAACGGTAAAGGCTAAAGACGTTGCCATGGATACTGTCTTAGGGGGAATTCATCTGGCCGGGGAGGCAGAGAATGTTACCATACAGGGCTTTATCGTAAACGGAAAAGGCCGGGGTAAAGTGCTCAAAGTTTCCGGCGCCTGCAATAACGCCAGTATATGTGATAATATTTTCCAAAATCATAAAGCACGGGACATAAAGAATATCAATAATCATATAGAGCTTGGAAGGTCGCGGGGCCTGAGCATCCTGCGCAACGACTTCAGTCCCCTTACATGCGGGTTGTTTCCAGATTATTTTGAAAGGCAGTTCAGGCCTGCTGATATCTCTACTCACAGATCCCAGAATATCCGCTACAACCTTGGCCTTGACCTGGATCCTTCGGTTGAAGCGCTATAGCATCATAATACGGTATGCTCAAGGGAGGGGTGGTTTAAGCTGCAAGATACAAAAAAAATAAGTTATCACGCACTGCGCAGAAAGATAAGATTTCGCCTGATCAGGCTGGCAATCAGCTCCCTGTGCTTGCTGATACTTTCAACGGCAGCCGCGGGGGCTGGCCAGACGTACTCATACCTGGCAACCCTGGCAAGGTCCCAGATAGGGAGTGCCGAAACGGCGGCCGGCACAGATATACTGAAGGTGGAAGGCACCTTTAACGAAATTGGCTGGCCGGGCAGCGGAGGCAGCGGAATAAAAATAACCAACGTAACCAACTCCACAGTTTGGGTTTTCTTTGATATCAGGGGCTCAATAAGTAACGTGGTCAAACACATCAGCCCGGTGGGACTGGAAGCCGGACAGACATACGAGCTTCCCCTGGATATTGCCGACCCCGGCGACCTGGGAATGCTTAAGTGGCGAAATGATGACCTTACTTTTTCCGGGGAGATTGTCATAAGGGTGCTAAATAACTTTTCATCATACAGGATTGGAAACATTGAGTTCTCCGGAAAAAGGCTTTTTGACAGACTTTTACCTGTGGATGTTGAAACCACAAATGAGCTGTCACGGATAAAAACTATTCGGGACATCGTAAACCTCATTGCAGAAAAGAACGCCCTATTACGTCAGGTTAATCAGCTGATTGAATTAAACAACCAGCTACAGGCGGCCAACGAAAATCTCCAGAGGCAGCTAACTACCATACAAAGTGCCTTACAGCAGGCAAGTCAGGCTCAGTCCAGCAAACCCCCTCAACCGGAGAGCGGTAATTCCGGACAGACAGGTACACCCACATCAGAGAACCCTGGCCAGGAAGACTCCGGGCTGGGTGAGCAGGGCCAAAATACAGAGCCAAGCTTGGATCCGGCCAATTCCGGAAATAACGAAGCTACTGGGGAAAATCCACAGCAAAATAACGGCGGATCAAATGAAGGCAGTAATAATTCACCCAACAGCAATGCTACTGAAGCAAGTACAGAAGGAGCAGCATCCGGAAGTGAAAACACAGACACCGGAAACGGCGCCGGCCCCGCAGGCAGCAACACGCCAAACACCGGCGGAAAACAGGCTGGACCCGCAAACAATAGTGCAGGAACCGAAGCTTTAATGAGTGGCGTGGAAGGATAAAGACCGCCGTAAGAAAATCACCCCGTAAGAATTAAATCTTACGGGGCTTTTGTTTGTTCACTCCGCAGAATTTGTAAGAGTAACAACCATGTTAACCTCACTCCGGTTTCCGGCCTGGTCAAAGAGGGTTTTCAAGCCCCTCCACACCTCATCCTCCGAACCCTGAAGCCTGGTGGAGATAGAACCAACGTCAATATTCAGTCCATTGTTATTGATTGATTTAATGGAGTCACTAATAATCTGGCTTGCGTCTGTGGTTTTCTGGGGGTAAAGTGATACCTCGGCAGTAATCAAGTCCCAACACCTCCCTTTGTTTTATTCCTTCTTATTATGTGAAACGGAGGTATTTTTTATTTTTATAAATCCGCTTTTTCCTCCTCTGATAGGTAGTCGACCCCGGCCATAAGCTCAACGTGATGGCGCAGTTCGTGCAAAATA
Organism: Bacillota bacterium; assembly: GCA_049323755.1. Classification (GTDB taxonomy): domain Bacteria; phylum Bacillota; class Desulfotomaculia; order Desulfotomaculales; family Desulfocucumaceae; genus BRHc4a. The sequence goes on along the minus strand of JBMOPE010000020.1, from coordinate 13,277 downwards.
GTCTCCTTTAATTCTTCATTCCATTCTTTAGCATCTTTACCGGCCATTAGCTGAACAAAGGAGCCGTAATAAATCATTATCACCGAGCCCATTATGTCGTCAATTATGTATTCACCCATTATGTAGTATTCCCCGTCTTTTTTACAATCCTCCGATATATTAAAGCCCCCGTTAAGGCCCCTTAAAAATTTCTCTGGAATACTGTCAACAATAATTCCCGCCATTTCAGCAAAATAGTCAATTGTCAAAACAGGCTCCGTAACTTTACCCATGCCAGCAGCCCCCCATGTTTTGATTGCTTCAAAGCAATTATAGTTTGCGGGCTTACTCAAGGCAATAAGAAATGCTTATAAGTGTTGCACCCCGGTCGGAATTCAGAAGCCAGGAGTCAGAATTCAGAATTGTAAGTGCATTTCTAATATGGATAATCAAGCATGACTAGACCCCATATTCTTTCATGCACGAACTGAATTCTGAATTCTGAATTCAGGATTCCGACAATAGTTCCCGTCAGAATTAGCGAATATTACATATCCCCTTCCTCTAATTCTTGGATAGGTACTGTCAGCTTTTCTCTTTCCCTGGAGACGCTGGCCATTTTGCTCTCCGGGTCAAGACTTTCAATCCAGATCGGGTTTCCCTTGTAATTTACAGGTATCACCTGCGGTGATTCAAAAATCTGCTTAGCTCTCGGATAATCCAAAATTTCCCCCTCCTTAATCTGTTATCGCTATTTTTCCACGTAAAAAAAAATATAGACACCCTTTCCTTAATTTGTGAAGCGGAAAATATAGCCTTGGTCCAGGCTCATTTTAATTGCGCCTGGCATAGTGTACTCCAGGAAAATGATTGGGACAACGGGGTCCCTCAATATAAGACAGTGCCGTCCGGCAAAAAAGACTTTTTGCTGCACATCACAAAGGAGGTTTGGTCTAATGTGCGGAATAACAGGCTGGATAGACTGGGATAAGGACCTCACTATGGAGCGTCCCATCCTGGAGGCAATGACAGATACCCTGGCTTTCCGGGGCCCGGACGCTTCAGGTATATGGCTTTCTCCCCGGGCAGCCCTGGGCCACCGGCGCCTGGTGGTGGTGGACCCTGTTGGTGGCGCCCAACCAATGACAAGGCAGATCGGAGAAAGGACTTATACAATAACATACAACGGGGAGCTTTATAATACAGCCGAGATAAGGCAGGAGCTTGAGTCCCGCGGGCATACCTTTCTCACACGAAATTCCGATACCGAGGCACTTTTGATTTCATACATCGAGTGGGGGCCTGACTGCGTATACCGGCTGAATGGAATATACGCATTCGCCATCTGGGACGAGTACAGCCAGTCTCTTTTCATGGCCCGGGACCGGCTTGGGGTTAAACCGCTATTTTACACCCAAAGAGGAAATTCTTTTATATTCGGGTCAGAGCTAAAGGCTATTCTTAAACACCCCGAGGTACCTGCTGAGGTTGATGCCCGGGGGCTGGCAGAAATATTCATAATGGGCCCTTCCCGCACCCCCGGACAGGGTATTTACCGCGGAATATCGGAAGTAAGGCCCGGCTGTTTTATTATGTACACCCGCAGCGGAATAAAGCTTAAACAATATTGGAGTCTCGAAAGCCGTCCCCACGAAGATGACCTGAAAACAACCACTGAAAAGCTATACAGTTTGCTTAAAGACACCGTGGAGAGGCAGCTTATTGCTGATGTTCCTGTCTGCTCATTCCTTTCCGGAGGTCTGGATTCCAGTGCCATTGTGGGATACGCTTGCGGCGCCTTTAACCGGGCCGGTATTGGCCCCCTGCATACCTATTCCGTAGACTATGCCGGAAATGACAGGCACTTCCGCCCCAGCCAGTACCAGCCAAACTCGGACTCTCCCTGGGTAAAGCGTGTTTCGGAGCACTTCGGCACCGCTCACCACAATATTGTCATAGAAACAGGGGAACTGGCGAATGCCCTTGAAACAGCCGTTCGTGCCAATGACCTGCCGGGAATGGCAGATGTTGACTCATCACTCTATCTTTTTTGCAGGGAAATAAAAAAAGAGGCCACTGTGGCGCTGTCAGGAGAATCCGCCGACGAGGTATTCGGAGGATATCCATGGTTTTATAACGAAGAAGCCCTTTCAGGTGATACCTTTCCCTGGATAAGAATGGTAAGGGAACGGGCCGGTCTTCTTAATCCGGAGATTGCAGAATCCATAAAGGCAGAAGAGTATGTTTCGGCCCGCTACCGCGAGGCCCTGGAAGAGGTTCCCCGTCTTCAGGGAGAAAATTTGCGGGAGGAACGTATAAGGGAATTGTTTTACCTTAATATTACGAGATTTATGCCAACTCTGCTTGACCGCAAGGACAGAATGAGCATGGCGGTTGGGCTGGAGGTCAGAGTTCCCTTCTGTGACCACCGCATAGTAGAATATGTATGGAATATACCCTGGTGGATGAAGAGCTATGGCCTCCGGGAAAAAGGCATCTTAAGGCGTGCATTGGAGGGAGTCCTTCCGGGGGACGTTCTGGAAAGGCGGAAAAGCCCTTATCCAAAAACCCACAATCCTCTTTACCTGGAAGCTGTAAGAGATCGCATTATAAAAATACTTGATGAAGGCTCCTCTCCACTGCTTAACCTTATAAATACCAGGGTGCTAAGAGAGACTGCTGCTTCCAACGGGTCACACTTCAGCCCTGCCTGGTTCGGACAGCTTATGGGTGGAGCACAGCTATTTGCTTATCTCATTCAGGTCGATACCTGGCTAAGGGAATACCATGTGGCAATTAAATAAACGCCCTGCTGGCGTTGCCGCTGTGAGCGGCATTGTTAGCATTATTCTGGGGTCCGGAATTAGGAATCAGGAATTGGGAATTGGTGATATATTCGACAACTACATTTCGACTATACAATCCTAATCTGGCTTCATGGAACAAAGACCCTATAGTTGCACTTTCAAAGGACATTCATCGGGGCGGGGAATATCATCTCCGTGCGCTGATTTTTCGGAGGCTGTTATCTGGCTCTTGGCGAAGGTGGCTACAGAAAGGCGAGCCGCCAACAGGACGTTGGAGGAAGTCCGAACCGGCGAATGGACGCGCCGTTGAGGACGGTCGACTATCTGTTGACTCCAAGCATAGAGCCAGTTTCAGCCGGAGGGATCATCAGCGCATGGGGGTGATATTCCAAGCCTGCCCTATAGTTGACATTCAAATTATCCACAGTAAAAGATTTATTTTTCCTGGTATATTCAAAAAATCACACCCTGGCTTAGGGCGTGATTCCTCTTTTTACTATAAACTTATTCAAGTTTTTTCCACCTGTCCGCTGTAATGGTAAACAATTTTTCTCTTGATCCGCCTTTTGACCTGGATACTTTTACCTCTACAATATCCTGGTCAAAAATGAGCTCGGTTTGTACATTATTATGTTCCAGATGGAAATCTTTAAAAAATTTGGCAACCTCGGACTGAACAACATATTCAATCTCGCTGACTTTATGTGGGACTACAACCCCCACCCCACCGAGGATCTCTACCAGTGTCTTATCCAGACTAAAGGCCACCACGGAAAGGGAGACTGAGTCAGGATGGAGATTGTTTATTGACATAATAACCATAAGCACACCTCGTCCACCATGACTTTTCTTGATTTTATCAATTAATCACGGGTATTTTTAAGGGCTCCGGAAGGCACGGAAATACAATGTTCAGTGAGTGCCTTTATATTATACCATAATATCTTTTTATAGAAAATTGACATTACTTTATCCGTTAAATTATTATCAATAAAAAAGAGGTTTGTGCTGTGTTATTACAAAAAGAAAGTCAACATAAATACCGGCTAAAACAAACCGGTAATATGAAAGTGGACGGTATAGTTTATGCCAGCGATGCACTGGTTCCCCTTATAAAGAAGGACAAGTCCCTGCAGCAGCTTATGAATGCAGCATGTCTTCCGGGAGTATCCGGCCAGGTATGCGGCATGCCGGACATACATGAGGGCTTTGGCCTTCCCATCGGCGGGGTAATGGCAACAGTTAAAGAAGGAGTAATATCCGCCGGAGCCGTTGGAATGGACATTAACTGCGGAGTCAGGCTATTGTCCACAGAAATTTTAGCGGCTGAGCTGGAAGTTCCTTTTTTGAGAAAGCTGCTGCAAAGAATCGAGGATTACATTCCCACAGGGGTAGGTAAAAAAGGAAGGCATGAGAACATTACCGGAGATATTTTCGAGGATATAACCTTAAAGGGAGCACCGGCACTGGTCGGCAGGGGTTTCGGATGGCCTGAAGATATTGAAAATACAGAAGAAAAGGGTTGTCTTCAGGGTGCTGACCTTGGACCTGTAAGCAGGGAGGCTTACAGGAGAGGATCGGCTCAGCTTGGCACGCTTGGGGGAGGAAACCACTTTATTGAGCTTCAGGAAGTGGAAAAGATATATGACCGTGAAACAGCAAATGTATTCGGCCTCCGGCCCGGGCAGCTTGTTGTCATGATTCACACCGGGAGCAGGGGCTTCGGGCACCAAATATGCACCGATTACAGCAAAGGGCTTCTTCCTGCCGCAAAAAAATATGGAATAGAAATACCGGACAGGGGGCTGGCCTGCGCTCCGTCTGACTCGAAAGAAGGACGGGATTACTATGCCGCCATGGCCTGTGCCGTCAATTTCGCCTTTTCAAACCGCCAGCTCATAGCCAGCGACATACGGAGGGCCTTCGGGGATCTGTTCGAATGCCGGCCTGAAAAATTGGGGCTCAAAACAGTATATGATGTTGCCCATAATATTGCAAAATGGGAGGTTCACAGGGGAAAAAGGATTTTAGTGCACCGAAAGGGCGCCACAAGAGCCCTTCCTCCCGGCCACAGGGATAATCCCCCCAAATACTTATCAACAGGTCACCCTGCTCTCATTCCGGGCAGCATGGGTACAGCCTCCTATATTGTTGTGGGAACGGAAAGATCATCCGAGTCCTTTTATTCCGTAAACCACGGCGCCGGACGCGTTCTTTCCCGCACAGCGGCGTCCAGAGAAATTTCAAAAGACAGGTTTGAGGCCAGTATGGGTAAAGTGATATACAACTCCAGGAATTATAAGGAACTTCTGGACGAGGCTCCGGATGCCTATAAGGATATAGATGAAGTGGTGGAAACACTGGCTTCCATAGGCATGACCCGAAAGATTGCCAGGATGAGGCCACTGGCGGTTATAAAGGGGAAAGATTAAAGAACCGCCTGAGGCGGTTCCGGAATTGGGAATCAGGAATTGGCGGTAAAATTTAATGACTTTGTTTTGCCTATACCATTAACAAACCCCAATTCCCAATTCCTAATTCCCAACAAGCTGACGATACAGCAATATGCCTATATATATTGCCGTGCCCCAGATAATAAATGCCGATACCTTGTTTAGATAGTTAATCCATTTTCCGCCATTGTCAAGTTTGCCCAAAGCTCTCCCACATAGGGCCAAAGAAAAAAACCAAATCCAGGAAACCAGAACGGCGGCCCCGGCAAAGATCCATTTTTCTTTTGAGGAATAATAAAGAGAGCTTGTTCCGATTACACCAATGGTGTCAATTATGGCATGAGGGTTAAGTAAGGACACTGATAAAGCGAAAATGATTTGCTTTTTGGGACTTATAGCCTCCCGCCGGCCTTCATTTTTTTCATCAGATGTAGCCTTCCAGGTTGCCCAGCCCATATATACCAAAAATAAAAAACCTACCCCAAATAAAATAGTCTTTAGCCAGGCTATGTTTAACACTACCACTGAAACGCCTATAACGGCCAGAAGTATTAAAAGGGTATCACATATTGATGCGGTAATAATAACAGGAACAGCCCGTATGAAAGAAGGCTGGCTGGCGCCCTGGTTAAATACAAAAACATTTTGCACACCAAGGGGCAGTATAAGGCCGAAGGCAAGTACAAATCCATGGATGAAGGCTTCCAATACAATCCCTCCCAAATAATTCACATTAATAATAATAGCTTAATAAGGCCCAAAAGTCTCCATCCATTTATTTAGTTTGAATATTGGCAACAAAAATCCATTCTCTTTGGTCAATTTTTTAAGGAGTCCGGGGTAATATTAATAATAAAATTTACTCGGGGTGAAGCTCAGTGGGGTATGAAACGCTTTCACAAAACAGCTTGAGAAAAAGGATAGAACAGGCATTATCTTTAATGGAAAGCTGCCGTATATGCCCACGTAGCTGCGGGGCAAACAGATATGAAGGAAAGCAGGGAATATGCCGGAGTGGGAGAAACGCCGTAATAAGAAGCTACGGCCCGCATTTCGGGGAGGAAAGCCCCCTGGTGGGGAGTAATGGTTCAGGAACCATCTTTTTTAGCAACTGCAACCTCAATTGTGTATTCTGTCAGAATTACGAAATTTCTCACGATGGTGAAGGAAATGAGGTCACCCCGGAGCAACTGGCAGGGATAATGCTGCAGCTGCAAAAATCAGGCTGCCACAATATAAACCTGGTCTCCCCCACCCACTTTGTCCCGCAGATACTGGAAGCCCTTATGCCTGCCGCAGAAAAAGGACTTTCGGTTCCCCTGGTGTACAATACCGGAGGTTACGACTCTGTGGAAATACTTGAACTATTGGATGGTGTAGTAGACATATACATGCCGGACATAAAATTCGGGGATGACTCGGCAGGGGAAAAATACCTGGGGGTAAAGGAATATTTTACTACTGCACAAAGGGTTGTCAGGGAAATGCACCGCCAGGTGGGGGATCTTGTTTTGGACACACAGGGTATTGCTATAAAAGGACTTCTTGTTCGCCATCTTGTTATGCCAGGTAATCTCGCTGCATCGGATAAGGTTTTAAATTTTGTTGCTGCGGAGATATCAAAAGACACATTCATAAATATAATGGACCAGTACTACCCTGCCCACAGGGCATTTAGGTACGAGGAGCTGAGCCGGCGCATTACCCCTAAAGAATATAAGGAGGTTATTTCCCTGGCCCGCAGTAAGGGATTGAAAAACCTGCTATAAATATTTCTTAAATATATGATATCAAACAAAAACCGCCCATTTCATATTACATGGGCGGTTGCCAAAAATTATTTTTATCTAGGAATCACTTTAACATAGCATTCCCCGAAGTTGTTTTTACTGCCATCCCCGTAATCTGCACGGACCCTGAATTTTCTGGCATAGTCTGGGGCCTCGCCTGGGGTGTTTATCTTCTTTTCCATTATATAGGCGTTGGAATAGCCTGATTTGAATTTTGGCGAGCTTAAATCAAAGCTGAAATATTGTTTTGAGAATTCCTCATCAAGCCAGCCGCCTTCCCCGTCATCGAATTGCAAATACAGGGATTCCGGCTCACCTTTTACCTGTACGTAAAAAGTAAAATTGGTTCCCTGATATCTTCTGTTCGGTGTTACATTGGCGCCTAAAATTTTGGGCATCAGGCGCTCAGGCACCACCACTAAAGATTCTTCCCCGGAAGTTAGGGTTTTTCCGTCCTGGTATACTGCGCACAGCCTGAATTGCCTTTTAAAGTCCGGAGGACTGCCGGGAAAGTCGGCAGTTTTCTTTGTACTGTACATCAGCCTTCCGTCTTTTAGCTTTGTTTTCTCTGTAATATCAAAGCTGTATTTTTGTTTGCAGACCTCCTCACTATACCAGGTTCCTTCATTATCCTTATACTGTATAAACAGTGCTTCCGGCTCCCTTTTTAGCGTTGCGGTTACATTATATGTGTCACCCTCATATACCGCTTCAGAAACAGAGTTTATCTCTATGTCGGGAGCATTTATATATGAACCTTTGCTGTCAAGTCTGATATGGATATCGTTGCTTACCAGCTGGTTGTTATTCTTGTCATATCCTGCTGCCCGGATAATATAAGCGCCCTCCCGGATCCCTTTGGTTTTCCAGTTGGCAATAAAATCCTTTGTTAACTTAGAACCGATATTTTTATTGTCACCATGTGTTTCTGTAAAATAGAAAAATCTTACACAAGCCACCCCGGATGCCTCCGCAGAAAGTTTTACGGTATCTCCCGGAGCAAAAACAGAGTAATCCCTGGGGCCGGTTATTTTTACGCTGGGGAAACCATCATTAATATATACTTCAACACTCTGGCTGCCAACCTTGTTGTTTACCATCTCCACTGCCTTAACCTTTATTTTGTTTATTCCGGGCGCCGCAGTGGAAGTATCCCACTCATAGCTGATTGGCGAGCCCTGACTGGTTTTTACTGTTTTATTATTTATAATTATTTCCATTCTGGAAACACCCACAAAAGCCTGGGCACTGGCATGGATATAAACTTTATCCCCTTTTTTAAACTGCGCGCTATTGCTCAAATTGGTTATCACTATGGGAGCTCCGACTTTCTGGAGTTCCATAGCGAATAGCTGCTGCGGAGCCATAACAACTAGAATTAATAGAAGAATAATCCATTGAACAATATTTGTTATTTTTTTTCTTCTAATGAAACATAACTTGTTGATTAACACTTCTTAAAACCTCCTTGTAAAAAATGGTCTCTACATTTTATGTTAGGAATTAAGCCTATACTATTTTATTTAAATAAATTCTATTTTTTTCCTGCCCATATATTTGTATTCATTCCTTTTTATACCTTTTTATTTCGATATAAATCGTTTTTCCCGCGCGAAATATCGTAATATTCTTTATAAACATGGCATGCTTATAAACTGTCATAAATTTCCTCTTCTAATTCTTATATAGTGGGAATAATAACCCTGAGGTGGTTTTATGTTGGATATGCTGACACGCATGTGGCCCAAAAAGAAAACCAAAAGCAGCGCCACAATAGCCGGTGCAGTATCACTTGCCGCCGTGTCCGGCGCGTTGATTACCTGGTACACTGCCAGAAGGCTGAAAAACCGCAGAGATAACGAAATTTTTTACGGACAGGACGAAGAAAGCCAGCCTTAAAGGCTGGCTTTCAGACCGTCGTCTAAACATTTTTCCAAACTATTAAGCTATTATTTAGGAGCCATACGGATTGCCCCGTCCAACCTTATGGTTTCACCATTTAACATGACATTCTCAACTATTTGCTGGGCCAGCATGGCATATTCCTCAGGGTTTCCAAGCCTCGGAGGGAATGGAACCTGCCTGCCCAGGGAAGCCTTGGCCTCCTCCGGCAGTGCGGCGAGAAGCGGGGTGTCAAAAAGTCCGGGTGCTATCGTAACCACCCTGATACCGAGGCTGGACAAGTCCCTGGCTACTGTCAGAGTCATACCAACAACTCCCGCCTTGGAAGCGGAATACGCAGCCTGCCCAATCTGCCCGTCGTAGGCCGCAACAGACGCGGTGTTAATGATAACTCCTCTTTCGCCCAGTTCATTTGGGTCGTTAGCAGCCATTTTTTCTGCCGCCAGCCTGATCATGTCAAAGGTCCCGGTCAAATTAATATCAATTACCTTCTTAAACAGGTCAAGGTTATGCGGGCCGGCCTTGGACAGGGTTCTCATGGCTATTCCGGTGCCGGCGCAATTTACAACAATATCTATCCTGCCAAATTTGCTCATAGCCAGCTCTACCGCAGCCTGCACCTGGGCAGAGTTGGTCACGTCGGTAAGTGAAAAGACAGCCCTTTCACCCAGTTTTGCCACAAGTTCATTTCCCTTATCTTCATTAAAATCTGCAATAACCACATTTGCGCCTGCACTGTGCAGCCTCACCGCTGTGGCCTCTCCAAGGCCGGATGCTCCCCCGGTTATAATTGCCGTTGCATTTTTTATATTCATAATTACCCTCCCCGATCAATAATCTAATTAATTATGAATTTTCTATATTATTTAAAAATATCCTTCAGCCATTAAAATATTTATATGATAAATTTTATTTATTTATGGCAGCAACCATTCTAAAATAATTAAGCAAAATACTACTGCAAACAGCATCATAAACGGGCATTCTTTCAACCGTGAGCTGCAGTAATTTCTCAGCTCCTCCCGGCCCCAAAACCGACTCAACCTCATTATAATTACTGGTTATCCAATTGGATACTATCTGTAGATTAACCTCTATATGGGACTGAAAACCGTAAGACAGTTTGCCAATCCTTATAATTTGATTTCTGCACCGGTCCGATATAGCAAGTAATGACGATTTATTGGGCTGTTCAAACATATCATAATGCCACTGAAAAACTTCAAGAGAACTCTCAATACCTGCCATTACCGGGTCCTTTAACCCTTCTTCAGTAAGCCGCACCTTGCACCACCCAAGTTCTCGCCCACTATTCCTTTGAACTATGCAGCCAGAAGCCCTGGACAGCATTTGAGCCCCCAGGCACAGCCCCAGAACCGGAAAGCCCTTCTCAAGCGCATCAGCAGTTATGGTGCGGATTTTTTTCAGGTAGGGGTACTCTGTTACGTCGTCAACATTCATAGGTCCCCCAAGAAGCACCATGCAATGGAAGTCCTCAAAGAAAGGGACCTTCTGTTCCTGCCCCATTAAAACAATTTCAATTTCCCACTTTAATTGGTGTAAAACATCCAGGACCCTTCCCGGCGGGTCCTGTGCGTCATTTTGTATTATTAAGGCCCTCACAAATTATCCTCCGTAAAATTAAGCCACTGTTTCCAGGTAAAACCTGAGGTCATCCCAATTGTCAATAATTCTTTCGGGATTAAACCTCATAAGTTCCTCCGGTGCTGATACCCCCCAGCTAACACCAAGGACACTTACCCCGGCAGCTATTCCTGATTGGAGATCATACTCACTGTCTCCAATAAATATGGTTTTATCCGGATGGACTCTCAGCATTTCCATAGCCTTAAATACAGGGTCGGGCAGAGGCTTGTGCTTTTCAACATCATGTACTGTTACCATAACATCCATATACCCGGCAATACCTGTGAATTCCACTGTCTTTATGGCCCCCGGGCGGCCCTTTGAAGTAACTATCCCTGTTTTATAGCGGCTCCCTTTTAATTCCCGGAGTAATTCCAAGGTCCCGGGAAACAGGGAAGTATATGTGTCATGGTCCAGATGGTAATGGTGCTGGTATCTTTCAAAAAAGTGTTCGGCAAGCTCTTCCCCTGCAAATTGTATTGCAATATCTTTGAGCGGTCTGCCAATCCACCTCATCACATCATCATTTCCCCAGGGAATACCCATCTCATCAAAAACCTTAAAATATGTATGCCTGATTAGTGTAAGGGAATCGGCCAGGGTGCCGTCAAGATCAAAAAGAACCGCGTCAATTCTATCACTTTTCTTCATGATTATGTCTCCACTATTAGTTAGTACTGAACAAGCCTATTTTAACACATATGTTTTTACTGTAGAAGTTTTATAATATGAAGGTTTTTTAAAAGACATTATAGAAATGACAAGTACCTAGAAAAAGAAACGTGAGGAGTGTTACTGAGGAATGGCTATCAGCAAAAAAATAGAACGTTTTCTAAGCGGAGCCTCTTTCATCAGAAAGATGTTTGAGGAGGGAGAAAGACTCAGGAAAATACACGGCCCTGACAAGGTTTATGACTTTACCATTGGCAATCCCAATGTTGAGCCTCCCGAAAAATTTAGGGAAGAGCTTCGAAAATACGCCCTTAACCCGGTTCCGGGGATGCACAGATATATGAGCAATGCAGGATACACTGAAACCAGGGCTGCCGTCGCAGGTGTTCTGGCGGGCCAAACAGGACTTCCCTTTAATGAGGAACACATTGTAATGACCACCGGTGCCGGAGGCGCCCTTAATGTTGTCCTTAAAACCCTTCTGGATGAGGGTGAAGAGGTTATTGTTTTGAAGCCCTACTTTGTAGAGTACAGGTTCTATATAGACAATCATAATGGAAAAACTGTGGAAGTAACCACCAGGCCGGACTTCCATCCCGACCTTGAAGCCCTGGAAAAGGCCATAGGGCCCATGACAAAGGCTGTATTGATTAACTCACCCAACAACCCTACAGGCGTGATATACGGAAAAAATACACTTGATGATATTGGAAGCCTGCTAAACCGTAAAGGATCTGAAATTGGGAAAACCATTTATCTTATCTCTGACGAGCCCTACTCTAAAATTGTCTACGAGGGAGAAACAGTTCCAGCCGTTTTCAATTCCTACCGGAACAGCATAATGGTCACATCTCACAGTAAGGACCTTGCCCTGCCTGGTGAGCGGATTGGATATATTGCGGTAAACCCTGAAATAGAACAGCTCGGACTTTTGATGGAAGGCCTTGTATTTTCTAACAGAACACTGGGATTTGTGAATGCCCCTGCACTTATGCAGCGAATTGTGGCAACTCTCCAGAATGAATCTGTAAATATTAAAGAATACCAGGAAAAAAGAGATATTCTCTACAACCACCTTACATCCCTTGGTTTTGAGATGGTAAAGCCCCAGGGAGCCTTTTACCTATTTCCGAAATCACCCATCCCCGATGATGGTGAGCTGGTAAAAATAGCTCAGAAATACAATATTCTCATAGTCCCCGGCACAGGTTTCGGTATGCCCGGATATTTCAGACTGGCATACTGCATCGATAAGCAGATAATCCTTAACTCTCTCCCTGCCTTCACTGCACTTGCCGAAGAACTGGGAATCTCAAAATAAAGCGGACTATAACGCCCCTGTTATTAAGGGGCGTTATCTTTCCTTAAAATGCCGGTATATTGTCCAAATTGTTCTCCTTCGTCCCGTCCGGGTTACTTCTTATGTATTCCCTTCCGCCTTTAGCTCTCGCTACAGTCACACCCTCTATTAATCCGTCCCTGGCCATAGTTATTGCTTCATTAATATTGTATACATTGCCATTGATCATTACATCCGTTATGTCACCTTCGGCATTCTTTTTAACCTTCTCGATCCTCATTTGACTTGAACCTCCCTTATTGAGAATTTCAAATATATCATTACCATATTTTATTGATATAAAACAGAGACCCTGCATACTACCATGGATAAAATAAGCAAAATCCCCGTGCATTCTCAGCACAGGGATTTTTAAAATTAACTCCGGCGACGATCTACTCTCCCAGGTCTAGCGACCAAGTACCATCGACCCTGGAGGGCTTAACTTCCGTGTTCGGGATGGGAACGGGTGTATCCCCTCCGGTATGGCCACCGGAAAATCTATGCGTTTTTTACTCGCACTCTCAAAACTTCACAGCGAACTCTATAAGAAAGTTTTAGCGCTTTTTTAAGGTTAAGCCCTCGACCTATTAGTACCGGTCAGCTCAATCCATCACTGAACTTACACTCCCGGCCTATCTACCATGTAGTCTTCATGGGGTCTTACTTCCTTAACGGAATGGGAAAC
>JBMOPE010000019.1:0-64286 GCA_049323755.1 Bacillota bacterium | reverse complement strand
GTTTATAGTCTCTATGGCTACTGTACGGATAGTCAATCCCGGTTTCCATTCTCGCCCGTTCCGGATTTTGATGAATGTAACGTATAAGGGAGCATCTATATGTTTCCTCCCTTCCCTGTTGTAAAAAACATAAAAAAGCGGCAGTTTCTATTCTGCCGCAAATATATTACTTGTCGCGCATTATGTCAGGTATTCAGGCCTGATCCTCTGTCTCTCTCCTATCGTGTCTTTAGGTGGAAAACCTATATTGCCAACAACGAATACGCTTACGCTGCTTAATTAGCAGTTAACCTCCTACCTGAGCCGGGCCCGTGGCCCGGGCCAGGGGGTCACATTAACGGGCTGGCTTTCAGGCCAATTCTCTTAAGGCCTGGCGGAACAATTATCACATGAGAGGCTGCTCTTTTTTACAGCGGAGCTCTACAATTGCTCAGGGGATGGCATATTATAAAACACCAACACTATATCCGAAAGGTGCTGATATTGCCATGTCATCCTATATTCGTATGCTGCATGCTTCACCGGACATGTATCCTTTTGATGTTTACGTCAATGATAACTGCATTACAAGAGGCTTGTCCTACTGTGGTTTCACAGATTATCTACCGGTAGAGAATTATTGTCATGTCAGAGTGTGTCCCGCAGGGACAAAGGGCGTATCCCATGTGGACACTGCCATAAACATACCAGGTCACGATGTTTATACCCTGGCGGTTGTCGGGAGAGCAGACGGCTATGAACTGGTGCCCATTTCTGACCGACCTCCTCATTTACACCGAGACAGGGTAAATATAAAATTCGTTAATCTTTCCCACGGTGTGCACGGTGGTGACGCATATCTCCATGACGGGACTATGCTGTTCAGTAATGTTCCCTTTAAAGGTATCACGCAATATACCACTCTTCATCCGGGTAACTATACCCTGCAGATCAGGCAAAACGACACCGGCAGCACTGTGCTACATGTTCCCAATCAAAACCTTTCCAGCGCTAAAGCCTACACCGCTTACGCTGTGGGCATTAACGGCGGCAAGCCTCCCCTGCAGCTACTCACTCCCCTGGACGGCAGCTCATACCTGCAAAGCAACGTATCTGCGATAGGTCAGATAACTCTTGACTCCAAGCAGGCCGATGTTAATAATGACGGGGTTATTGACAGTGTCATTTTAACCGGTAACAAGCCTGACCCGGCAAGCTCCTTTACAGATAATATAAGTGTTTGTGTGGAGGATGGTAAAACCGGTCATACGATATGTGCAACTCCACCCTTTAACGGGGGCTATAACGCCAGTCTTTTTCTGGGTGATTTTACCTATGACAAGGCCTCAGACATTTTGGTCCGCATAGAGTCCGGAGGCAGCGGCGGTTATTTATACGCCTATATTTATACATTGAAGGGTGATCAACTGGTTAAAGTATTTGATTCTGATGAGTTCAATGCCAGGAATCAGTATGATGTCGTTTTCAGGGATAATTACAGAGTGGAGGTTACCCGGGCAGGCACCAACCAAAAGTTTACCATTGACCTGAGCCAGCGCAAAGATGATTATTCCGATATCTATGACCGGAATGGACGGCTGATCAAACCCGTTACAGGGGGAGTGCTGGGGCTAAGCCGACTAGACCCGATGGATGTTGACAATGACGGGCATTATGAGCTTATTGCTTATCAGCGCATTATAGGCAGGTATAATGCCGATACACTGGGATATATAAAAACAACCCTTAGGTGGGACGGATCCAAATTTGTGCAGGTGGGCACCGAGCTGGTTACGTCCTAGGTTGTCCTGTACCGGATACCGAAGTTGTTTATGATTGCCAACAACGAATACGCTTTAGCCGCTTAATTGCGATAACGTCCCACCTACGTTTGGCCCGTGGCCTGGGCCAGGGGGTCACATTAACGGGCTGGCTTTCAGGCCAATTCTCTTAAAATATCAGCATAAAACCACCGCAAAGGTGGCTTTTGTTTTTTTCGGGGGTGGTTTTATTTCTTATATAACGTAAACTTATTCAAAAGGGTTAGTAAAAAAATAGAGTGCAAAAAATCAATCAGCGTGAGATAAATCACTCCTATGTAGTGATTTATTAAATAGTAATTAGTGGGTAAATTGCTTAACATTAGATTGCCGGGGTTGACAGATTTGAGAACCTGGTCCTCGGCAGAAAGGCTATCCTCGGCGGAATTGTCTTTTCGGGACACAAAGAATTTTAGACGAATAGGTGATAGCAAATGAGAATAGATGAAATAGGCCAATTAAAAAATGCCTTTTCTCTAATGCAGAATAATTTGCGACAGCTAATAGGCGAAATAGTCGAAAAATCCATTGAAGCATCGGACTTAGCCGAACAGCTATCCAGGATCACGGAACAGATATCGCAGGGGGCAGCGGAAAACGCCAGCGCGGCTGTCCAAATATCGTCAAGCATGGATGAGGTTGCTAAAAGAGCCCAAATTGTAAAAGAAAAAGCAAACCAGGCGGCAGAATTGGCCAATACCGGAAGCAAAAGCATGGAAAATGTTAATAGTCAAATGAAGGCGATGCACGAGGTTACCCTACAGGCAGTCCAAAGGGTAAACAGATTTGCAGAGGCTTCAAAACAAGTCAGAGAAATTTTAAATATAATTAACGGGATTGCCGACCAAACCAATCTTTTAGCTTTGAACGCGGCCATTGAGGCGGCTAGGGCCGGTGATCAGGGGCGGGGTTTTGCCGTTGTGGCAGAAGAGGTACGCAGGCTAGCTGAAAAGTCATCGGCGTCCACCAAGGATATAGGGGAGCTAATTTCAAGCATTGGCAACGAAATAGAAGAAATTGTTACACTTATGGAGAGTTCAGCCAGAGAAGCTGACCAGGGCCTCGAGGTGATCAGCCTGGCAACGTCATCCTTCCATGAAATATTGCAGAGTATTGAAGAAGTTGACATACAGTTAAGTGATGTGGCAACCGCCACCGGCCAAGTATCCGAAGCTGTACAGAGCATAGCCGCATCCACCGAAGAACAAAGCGCCACTCTGGAAGAAACAGCCAGTAGCATTACAAACCTATCTAACTTGGCGGAGAAATTAAAAGATATGGCAGCAAGATTTACGCTTTAGTAGGAGGTTATGACATGTTATTATCAGGTCTTAGTATCAGATGGAAATTATTAATTCCCGTTATTTTTATCTTTTCAATGACAGTAGCCCAGATATTTTTAATTATTAACATGAGTCAGGCCCAGAAGGCGGACGCAATACGGGTCAACCTGGCAGGCAGGCAGAGAATGCTTAGCCAGAAAATAACCAAAGAAACATTGAATTATACTTTTAAAAAAGACCCTAAAATTCTTGAAGCCAAAGATAATACAATGGAAATTCTGGATAAGTCACTAAAAGCGTTGATAAATGGGGGAGTAATAGAATTAAGCGGAAAGACTGTATTGATACAACCCACCGAAAATAAAGAAATACTGTCAGCCCTCAAAGAAGCTGAACAGTACCTGGGTGAGACAAAACATGTTTTTGATGAAGCACTGCATCAAACCGATGAAATAACAGTCTCTAACGTTAATGACGTCTCCAACGGTTTGCTGCAACGTTTCGATAAAATTACGGGGATGTATGAAAGGGCCAGTGATGCCATGGTAAGGCGTAATATGACTTTGATTTATATCTGCCTGTTCTTCTGTTTGATGGTTGCGGCAGCCGCATGGTACTATGTCAATAGAAGCTTTATAAAACCTATCCTGTCTCTGCGGGATACTGCCAACAAAATAGCTGCCGGAAATTTAACATAGCGGGAGGCATTGCATATTGGATAAGCATTGGGCCGGGAAGTCCTCTCCTACAAGTTGCTATAAATGTGAAGTAAGCAGAGAAAGCCTCGAAGAGCGTTTTCGGGCAGTTACAGAATCTGCCACAGATCCGATTATATCGGTTAACAGTGAGGGAAAAATAGTCTTATGGAATAGGGCTGCCGAAAATGTATTTGGTTATTCAGAAAAGGAAGTGATTGATAATTCCTTGACATTAATTATTCCCGAAAGGTATAGAGAATCCCATGAAACTGGACTGAAAAAATTAGTATCAACGGGTATATCGCAAATTATTGGTTATGATATTTTAAATGGAATTGAATTTCCCTGGCCGGTAAGCCAGGCCATACTGCAGCACCATGAAAAGCTGAACGGTTCAGGCTATCCGGAGGGCCTCTCCGGTGAAAAAATTATCCTGGAAGCCAGAATCCTTACTGTGGCCGATGTTGTTGAAGCATGGCGTCCCATCGTCCATACCGGCAATCCCTTGGTATTGATTTGGCCCTTCATGAAATAACAAAAAACTGCAGGACTCTTTATGACCCAGACGTTGTACATACATGTGTCAGGCTTATCAAAGAAAAGGGATTTGAATTTGATTCACTAGGTTTTTATTAATTTTCTTAGGCTGAAATATTCAGAATAAAACCACCGCAAAGGTGGTTTTTGTTTTGCCCGGTACCATATTTCTTTTATTACGCTTAATAGGGTTTAAAGGATTTACCCTGGGCATTGCATATAGGGCAGCGGTCGGGGGCATGGCCCACAGCAACATAACCGCACACAGGGCACAGGTGAAAGGACTCAGCCTCCAGATCGCCGCCCTTCTCAGCAACTGCCAAAGCCTTTTTATAAAGATCGGCGTGCTCCTTCTCAGCCGCACTTGCATATTTAAAGCTTTTAGCTGCGGCGTTTTGGCCCTCTTCCTCGGCCTGGGCGATAAAATCGGGGTACATTTGTGTAAACTCGTAGGTCTCCCCTTCAACGGCAGCCTTGACGTTTTCTGCGGTTGTACCCACTTTTCCCGCAGTTTCCAGGTGCTTAAGGGCATGGATGGTTTCAGCCTCGGCTATAGCCCGGAAAAGCCGGGCGATTTTGTTCTTGCCTTCTTTTTCCGCCTTGGCGGCGAAAGCCAGATACTTTCTGTTGGCCTGTGACTCTCCGGCAAATGCTGCCATCAGGTTATCATGGGTTTTTGCAGACAATATTTACACCTCCATTTTTAACTATGACTTTTGGTCTTAAATTACCTATATTCTAAATATAGACAGTAAATCTTAAAAATACATTACGAAATATTTACTTTTTTATATAAAACAGATGTCGACTTTTCCCTATCCTTACATTAAATGCGATATGATCAATCCGACGATACCGCTTTTGTATGATTTGTTTATGGGGTAAAAATGCAGGGAGGAATCGCCGCTGAAAAGAGAAATAATATGGGAGAGAAAATAGAAAAAACTTACTAAAGTGTTGGGGCTGATAAAATGAAATTGAGCAACGAAAAAATGCAATTATTGAATCAGCTGGTAGGGCCAATGAGTACAGATACTACAACACAGATTATACAGAAAATTGATTGCTTTCTTCACCCCAAGGTTAGTGTATTCATCCCTTCCTATGGACAGTGTGATTATGCAATTACTCCAAACCATACGCATCCTGCATATTCGTTTATCTATTATTTTCAACCGGTAAATGATTTTATTGTTGAAGGGAGAAACAGGGCTTATGACTTGGCAGAAGGCAAATGCTTGTCTGCAATATCGCCAGATATCCCTCATCAGGAAATCGAGAAGGAAGATTTTCAAAGTTACATCGCAATTATGATTGATACGGAGCTGTTCCAAGAGACACTAAAACAATACGTTGAGCCGGTTCCTGTCTTTCGCGGGGAGTTTTTTGCACCACATCCAGAACTTCTAGGAGCTCTGCGGTGTTTTATGCTTGAGGCAAGTGACGATATGAATAATATGGAATTACTAAACCATCTTGCCCCGGTGATTGCACATTTAGTCGCACGCTCGGTTGTTTCGGACACACATCCGAATCTACCTTTGTATGGTCGTTTTGAAGTTGATCAGGTAATTGCCTATATGAACAGCCACTTTTCTAAAAAGATAACCATAGAAGACCTGGCGGAACAGGTGAACCGCTCAACAGGACATTTTTCAAAAATATTTAAATCAGTTACCGGAATGACTCCTATTGATTTTCTTCAAAAGATTCGGATTCAGAAAGCACGTAATATGCTTATCAATAGCATGAAAAATATAACAGAGATTGCCTTAGAATGCGGATTTAATAGTTCATCGTACTTTTCCTCATGCTTTATGGAAAAATACAAAATGACTCCTTCGGCTTACAGGCAAAACTTTCATAAGAAAAGCTAAAGATTTGAATTTTAATAAATTATCTTTGGATTTTGAAAGTGATGTTGCCGGAAATGATTTAAAATACAGCTCAAGTGAGAACAAGGGGAAAGCGATTAAAGTTAACTAGGAGGACAAAATGATAAACGAAAAGTTAAATGAAGTTTTGATGTTTGCAAATCAGAACCCTTCCAGCTGGTTTTCTACCAGTGAAAACAACCAACCACGAGTGCGCGGAATGCTGATGTGGTTTGCAGATGAAACCGGATTTTATTTTCACACAGGAACAGCGAAAAAAATCTATAGCGAGATTCAAGCGAATCCAAAGGTAGAGGTGGCGTTTATCCGCAACCCCAGTGATCCGATCAATTTTGAAATGCTTCGGGTAACTGGAAGCGTTGAGATGCTTGAGGACGAGGAACTTAAAAAAAGGCTTTTCCAGGAAAGGGCATGGCTATGGGATAACATAAATCGAGCTGGAGTAGAATCGGGTGTGGCTATATTCCGGATTGTAAAAGGGTCTGCGTATATTTGGAATATGTCCTACAACCTGAGAGAAAGTGAAGCTCCCCGGGTTAGTTTTTAGAGAGTTTGCTGTATTTCAGGCTAAATGGGGTCAGGCTTTAAATCATGCATCTAATTATGGCAATGACAATGGACATGTAATATTGAGAAAAACCACCATTGAAGTGGTTTTTCCTTTTTTGGCAGGCTAAGCCCAAAACCATCCTGCTTTCCTTATAGAGCAGTTTTGCATTATTGGCTCGGAAGACCTCATGACATTCCTCCAAGACGGGTAATGGCATATATTACCTGATGCGTAAAGGCTTCGGACTCGGCGCCGATGCAATCCGACGCAAAGGAGCTGAAACCTTCCACGGCTTTTTTTGCTTCTGCCGCGCAATCCAGCAGTGACGGAGCCAGACACAGCCAGCCCAGCCGAAGGCTGTAAAGCAGCAGCGAGTATATGCCACCCGATTTCTCAGGTTCGAGAGATGTGAAATAAGCGTGTGCCTGACCGCATATCGTGATGCTTTTTGCAAGGCTTCCCGACGTACTGGTGATGACAAGATAGTAATATCTAAGCGCAGATGATACCGGATCAGTACCGTCCGGGCAGTAAAGCGCAGCATCGCGGCATTGTTTCGCAGGCTTATTGTATTTCAGTCCATCAAGAGAATCACTGATATATTGCAGCATAGCGGAAAGATTTGATGAATAGCGGTCGAGATCGCCAATGCGCTCGGAACCGAACTGGCGGTTCAGCTCTTTTCGTTTAAGGCTTATGAACATGTCAAGCGTTTCGTCGGATACACCGATCATACGGATAACTTCCTCCGTGGAATAGGCACAGGCCAGCAGCGCCCGGTTGATGAATGAGTCTACGTCAGCCTTGGCCGCATATTTCAATGCCTGTTCATATATCAAAAAGGAAGCAACAGACTGATCAAAGGGTATGCCCGCATCCATTCTGCGCCGTATGAGAAACATGACCTGCAGGTCTGACTCGGTATACCGCTGCTTTTTACCGGAAACATCGGGTATCACAAGCTTATTTTCAACAAGAATGCCAATCTGGTTCCTCGAAAGCCTGGTCATCTTTGTTGCTTCGGAAAACGAGAAAGTCTTTCTGCTTCTTTTGTAATCCACCTTGTGGATGGCGTCCAGAAGCTCGATCTCCATGTGGTTAGGGTTGGAAGTATCAAGCATGTGCTTAATTACGGAAAGAGGATAATAGCGTTCCTTCTGAAGAGTCTTTATAAGCTGCACCCGCTCTATGCAATCAGCATGATAGTATGCCATGTTGGGGCCTGTTTTACAGGCGGCCTGTATAAGCCCTTCCTTAACATAGAATTTGATTGTGGAAACATTTGTGCCTGTGGCTTTTGCCAGCTCACCGATTTTCATCAGACCGGCTGTTGATTCGCTTTTCATGTAATCAATTCCTTTGAGTGTTAGCAGTCAAGAACAATTTTAATTACATCGGGCGGATTGTCAAGTGCGAGTTTCATTGCGTCCTTGTAGTCATCAAGCTTGAAATGGTGTGTGACAAAGCCTTCCGTGCTGTAGATGCCGTCGCGTATCCACTCCTGCACCAAATCGAAGGTGTAAAGCTTCCTGCCCTGCCATTCCTCCATTCCGTGGGCGTTGATGCCGATGAGCTTCATCTCGTGCCACCAGATAGGGCTTTCGTCAAAGGTTATGGCATTCATATGGTGGCCTATCTTTACTAAAGTACCGCGGGGACGGAGCAGCCGGAGAGCGGTGGTGTTTGACCAGTTGCCACCGATGCAGTCATATACGCGGTCAAAGCCCCCAAAGAACATCTTGTTTTTGTTCATGCCGGTAAATACCCTGCTCCCGCCAGTGGCGTCGGAGGCCGCCTGATACGGATCGCCGGCCAGGACATGATCCGCGCCCAGCTTTTTTGCAAATTCCTGCTTGGTCTTTACACGCTCCATAATCCATACTTCACAGTTG
The DNA here is from genome assembly GCA_049323755.1 of Bacillota bacterium. Taxonomy (GTDB): domain Bacteria; phylum Bacillota; class Desulfotomaculia; order Desulfotomaculales; family Desulfocucumaceae; genus BRHc4a. The sequence continues at coordinate 55,632 of JBMOPE010000019.1, read as the reverse complement.
GACTCAACTATCCTGATGGCCTGGACAACGCCGAGTCCGATGGTCCCGCAGCCCATGACAAGGATTTTTTCGCCTTTTTCGGGGGGAGCCATGAGTACGGTATGAACAGAAACGCAGGTCGGCTCGACCATTACGGCCTGCTCGTCGGTGAGCTCATCGTAGATTTTGGCAAGCTGCTGCTCCGGTGCGATAAAGGTATCACTCCATCCCGCGCCGACATCGGGCAGGTTGTGGGGGCTGGGCTCGCCGTAGTTCAGACAGAGATTATAGTTACCCTCCTCGCAATATTTGCAGCGGGGCTGGATGTCTTTATTGCCGCAGCCGGCCATGTATTCACGGATAGTGACGCGGTCACCAACCTTGAATTTGGTAACGGCGGGACCGGCTTCAATGACCAGGCCGACGTTCTCATGACCCAGAAAAGTGCGCTTCGAAGCGGGTATAGGCTCAAATGCGGAATTTGTACCTGTGGTAGCCTTGAAAAAGCTCATATCCGTTCCGCAGAGCCCGCAGGCAATATTCCTGACACGAAGCCAGTTATCGGCGGGCAGAGGCGGGTCCGGATAGTTCTTATTGTACTTGACGGCGTTGAGCCCGGTATATAGCAGGGCTTTCCAGTACTTGGCGGCAAACTTTGTAATCAGTATTCGGGGGATGTCCTTTTCAAAATATATGGTTTTCATTCTATCATATCCTCCCGTCAGGTCAGCATTCCCTGAAGTATGGCCATATAGTCGTTGAGATAGCAGGCATATTCGGGGCTTCCAACAACTTCGACATAGCCCTTCTCGACGCCCTCGACAAACTCAACTTCCTTGAGCAGGACTGCCATGGCGCCCTCGATGCTGAGGAAACGGAAATGGACGAAAGGACTGCGACGGGTGTATACGCCGCGGCCGGACTTGGAATTGCCTGCCTTGATGCGCAGGTAACAGGCAATGTATTCCCTGTCATCGCCGTTCTCAACGGTGAACTGATAGATGCGGTCGGGCTGGCGCCGGCAGAACTCCTGCATATCCGAATTCCCCAACTTGTTGTATTGGGAAAGGGCTCGCGTGATCATGAAAAGGCACATTTTTACTTTGAGAGACTGTCCTGCAAAATCCTTCGGGCGCTTGGACGGAGACATAATCATCAGGCCCATCAGCAAAGACAGCACTTTGACGAGGAGTCCGGCGTTTTTCAAACCCTTGATGGAGGGTAATGCCAATCCACCGCGCAGCAGAGTGTTCATTTTCGCGACAGAGGGAAAGGTTATGGTGATATCCGGGTTTTCCGCGGCGCCCTGCACGACGGTCACAGTGCCGCGGTCAAAGACAAGGTGGCAGGCAAGAAGCTCGCCATCGTTTTTTGCGCCAAACTGTACCGTGCCGACGACGTCCTTGAATTTTTCTTTCATTTTGGGCTTGTCATCCAGAAGCACCTGCATGACGGGGAAGGCCGCGTTTAAAAACAGCTTTGCGGTCATGATATCCTGAGGTGTTGCGGACATTTAAGCACCCCCTTTATTCGTCATCCCAGTTTTCATCTTCTTCAAATTCCATTCCCATCATGCTGCGCACCTGGTCAATAATACCATTTCCATCAAGCCCGTAGTGGGCATACAGGTCTTCGGCATAGCCTATGGTGGCAAATGTGTCATGAATGCCGTGCTTTTTAAAGACGCAGCCCTTTCCGCTCTCCGCGATTACCGAGCCGACAGCATCGCCAAGTCCACCGATAACGTTGTGTTCCTCGACCGTAAGGATACGTCGGGTCTCGGTCACAGCCATCATGATCGCTTCACGGTCGATAGGCTTGATGGTGTGCATATTGATTAGGCGAACAGAGAGACCGTCCTGTTCAGCAAGTGTCTTTGCGGCCTGCATGGACTGGAGCACGGCGATGCCACAGCAAATGATGGTGAAGTCGGTGCCGTCACGCATGGTTATTGCCTTCCCAATTTGGTATTCATAATTATCACTTTCATGGCAGGGAGGCTCAAAGCCGCGGCCAATGCGGATATAGACCGGGCCCGGTGTGTCAACGCACGCTTGAACCGCTTTGGAAGTCTCGATGCCATCTGCGGGGCAGATAACGGTCATATTCGCCATAGAGCGCATGATTGCAAAGTCCTCAGTGCAGTGGTGGGTAGTTCCCGCGTGGCCAAAGGAAATTCCGGAGTGGGTGGCAATGATCTTTACAGGCAGATTCTGATAGGCAATGTCTGTGCGAACCTGTTCACCGCCTCTTAGGCAGGTGAAAATAGCCATGGTGGATGCAAACGGGATAAGTCCGACCTTGGCAAGTCCGGCAGCAATTCCGAACATATTTTGCTCGGCTATGCCGACATTAAAAAATCTCTCAGGAAAGGCGTTTGCGAAGTGAACGATGGCGGTAGTCTTGGCTAAGTCTGCAGTTATTCCGACTATTTTTTTATTGTGCTTGCCCAGCTCCGTAAGTGTTCGTCCATAAATCTCACGGGCGGTCATGGTAGCGGCATCATAGGCATTCCAGTTGGTTCCCGTTATAACAGCCATTTCTATTTCCCTCCTTAACCTTTCATGATAGAAGCCTTGGCCTTCTCACATGCGGCCGAGTCGCCGGAGGCATAATGGTACACCACATTGTTTTCCATAAAATCGACTCCCTTGCCCTTAATGGTGTTGGCAAGGACCATGACCGGCTTATCAGTCGCTGCCCAGGCCTTATCAAGAGCGCTGGCAAGTTGATCAAAATTGTGACCGTCGATCTCAATGACCTCAAATCCGAATACACGCCATTTGTCGGCAAAGGGCTCAAGAGCCATGATGTCCTCGGTGAAGCCATCTATCATCAGCCTGTTGCGGTCGACGATAGTAATGACGTTGCCAAGTTTGAAGTGGGACAAGGACATGGCGGCTTCCCAAATGCTGCCTTCACAGCACTCGCCGTCTCCGAGCAGGCAGACAGTCTTGAAGGTTTTGCCCAGATAGCGGGCACCAAGCCCGATTCCGGCGGCCATGGAAAGCCCGTGGCCGAGGGAGCCTGTTGAAATGTCGCAACCGATTACCTTGTTGGAGTCGGGATGCATGGCAAAGGGGCTGCCGAAATGGTTGAAGGACTTAAGCTGTTCCTCGGGGAAATAGCCTTTTTTGGCCAATACAGGGATATAACCTGCGGCAGCGTGTCCTTTGGAGAGTATGAAGCGGTCCCTGTCCTCCCATTTTGGATTCCCGGGGTCTACATTGAGGTATTTGAAGTAAAGTATTGTGAGGATATCGACGATGCTCAGAGAACCGCCGATGTGGGCGCCGCCGGACCATGCCATTACGTCTACGATCTTAAGACGCAATTCACGTGCTGTGTCCAGAAGCATTTGCTTTTCACTGGGGGTGATTGGCATTTTGTTTCCTCCTATCGGTTTTTTATCCTTTAGCTATAGCAAGTAGCAAGTATTACTTTCTACTTACCAATATATATGTTCTATTTCAATTAATCAAGAAAAAAAAAGAGTTGACACAGCTGCTATACGGCGGTTTTGCCTACACCATAAACAAGTGAACCGCCAGAAATGGCGGTATTTTGCTCTGCCATGAGAATGCTTAGTAACTTCGGTACCCGGTACCGGAGTCCCGTACTGAAATCCCCCTTTGATACTCTTTAAATACAAAAAAGAAAGGGACTGCCTGCACTTTTGAGACAGCCCTACTATTCTTGGCTCCCTTGTTGCCAACGCTTTAATAAAGAAAATCAGTTTGTGTCGGAAGACGGGGATTACCCACTCCTGCCTGGTTTATGAGGTTGCTCAAAAAAGCCTGAATGATTATTGGGGTCTTTGCAGGGGTCTTTGCAGGGATCCTTGGAGCATGGTGTGGTACTGCAGGATGCGGGCGTCGAAACATTCAGCCTGCCACAGAGAACACCGCTGAAGCTATAAACTATCTCATCACCCCTGGTGTCCGGTCGGGTAACCAGAAGAGATGTCTGAATGAACCCTGTCCCGGGAATATCACTGATGTAAAGTGAAGCCACACAGTCCCTCAGTATTTGTTTGCAGGTTTTGACAGCAACGCGTCTCCAGGTTGTAAGAGCTAGATTTTGGGGATCGGTTTCGAGGTTTATCAGGACCGGAGTGTTGGAGGCTACCAGCACCAGCGGTCGCCCCGCAGGGGATGCTTCCACAAACCGGAACTGCCCAGTAGGTCTGTCGTACCAACAGGATGCAACAAAATCAAGCGTATACAAATTCAGTGTGTTGCTGTCTCTTCCTTCAGCCTTGGACGAGGCAGTTGGCTTAAAACATTCCGCCGAACCCAGCATGTCATCCGAATTCTCCACCAAAGTTGTATCTTCTATGATTGTTGAGACCTCATTCTTACTCTCTACAGGTTCCTTTTCCTTCGACATTATAAACCCCCCTTTTTTTATATATTATTGGGCTTATTTGGTATTTGTTACCAATATAATTTCTGGCCCATTTTATCGTTTTAAAGTAGGGGGAACTAATCCCGGCTTCTGCCTCCACCATACTTTAGCAGCTAACCTCCTACCTGAGCCGGGCCCGTGGCCCGGGCCCGGGGTCACATTAACGGGCTGGCTTTCAGGCCAATTCTCTTAAAGCCTAGCGGGACAATTATCGAGATAGCTCCAGAGGAGGCTGACTGTGGTCGTCAAGGGCGCGAAATACAATTCACATCGAAGCGCTTTTTAGAGACTCCTGTGGTCATTCTTTCGGACGCTGAATTAGGATGCCCCCGCCTCCACCAAACCAATAAAAACTGTAACCGCCTAAAAATTGGGCGGTTTTTGCTTATTCTACAGAAATAAGTAAAGAATTAAGGGACAGGCCCCGAATAATCTGATAAAAACAGGAACATTTATCCATTTTTTCCATATTATTTTATAACACAAAAGAAAAGGAGGGGTAAATGTGTCACAAGACTTTCACAAAATTTTCTACGGTGATTCCTGCAATAAGTCTAATCAAGAGAGAAAAACAAACCAGGCTCTTAAAGAGGACATTAAAAATCTAAACGGAATGATCTATATTTCGGGTGGAAAAAAATTCATGCTAAATGATCCCAATTTAGATAATATTTTAAGCGAAGCCCTTCAACAAGAAGCTACTGACCGGCTATCTCTGGAATTAGAGTGTGGCGGGTGCTGTAAAAAAGTATCAAATATTGCATTTATTTTGATTTTAATAATAGGTGGCGAGGGTGTTGTCGCTGTTGCTTCTAATAACAATGAGTGCTTGCTTGTGGAAGCCTTTTGCGATGGAAAACTGGTGGAAAAACAAATAGCAGGTTTGGTAAGCATGCCTATAAATAGGTTCTGTAGCGTCGGACCAATTGCTAGAGTAGCATCGAATAACATTAATTGTAAGCCAGTTAAAAATAGAACCTATTTTAATTTAAATAATTTAAAAGATATTCTAACCAAACGTAACAACCCCGGAACGAGACAGGATAACCTTCCATTATTTTTAGACATTGTTCAACTTGCTTGTCTGAATGAACGCCTAGCTGTAGAGTTTGATTGCGGTGATTGTCTTAAAAAAGCAACCAATATTGCTAGCTTTGCTGCTTTCGCTGGTGGTTTTATCTCTTTTGAAACGCCCGCAGGTGAATGTATAGTATTAAAGACGTTCAGTGGCGGAAAACAAGTGGATACAGAAGTATTCCAGGATTTCTTAATAATCCAGGAACAAGACATTTGCAGTGTTGAGTGTGGAGCAGTGCAACTGTAAAAAAAACCATTGGGTGGTGAGGTTAGCGGGTAATTTGGGGGCGGTTCTTGAATTTAATCTCCAAGTAATGGTAAGAATAGCGAGCCGGGGTTCCATCAGCCCATATACGGTGGAAATACATTAATTGCCAACAACGAATATGCTTACGCTGCTTAATCTCAGCTAACGTCTCACCCGTGCTGGGCCCGTGGCCCGGGCCAGGGGGTCACATTAACGGGCTTGCCTACGAACCAATTCTGGGCTGGTGTATTAAGAAAGAACCTTGAGTCAAACTCTTATTGTCGATCGATCGGATGGTGGTTTCCCCCGCCTTCACCCCCATCATAGAATACTTAAACCGCCCAACAATAGGGCGGTTTATATATATGTAATCATTGGTGAAACCCATCCCCTAATTAAATTACGGGAAGGAGAAGCGTATAGAACTAAATTACAAGTGTTCATTAAGATTATGGGCCTGGAACGCCATGTGGCTATGCTAAACCAATATTTAACAGAAGGTGACCTTATTAAATATTTGGTTTTTGTTTTCCTCAAGCAATAACTTAATATTTTTGGTACCCGGGATCGAAGCTAGAAAGGGAAACAGGTAACTAATCAGGTAACTCTCCAGCGATCTGAGTAAGATGCTCAGGAGCGGTTGGGAACACAATGGAAATTCTGGTGCCTATTTCAAATCTGCTTAAAACCTCAATGTACCCGCCATGACGCTCGGTAATCCACTTTGCAATAGATAAACCCAACCCCGCGCCGCCGGTGGCTTTTGCGCGGGACTCGTCAGTGCGGAAGAAACGCTCAAAAATCTTGGGAACCGCCTCGGGGGCAATGCCAATACCTTCATCTTGTACGGTAAGACGAGCATAGCCGTCTGCACCGGAAACAGAAATGGTAATCCGTTTACCCGGGGGTGTGTATTTCATAGCATTGTCTATCAGAATCCGCGTTGCCTGTTTGACAAGGCTTTTATCAGCGTTAATAAAAACGGGGGTAACACACGAACCGTATTCGTGTCCGTCGTCAATCATCTGTGTTTCCCGCAGCACTTCACCGGCAAGAGCTGACAGTTCAAAATGCTCTACCAATAAAGTCATTGTGTTGTTGTCGCCCCGTGCCAGAAACAAAAGCTGTTCCACCAAACCCTTCATATTCGCTGTTTCATCCTTGATGGCATCAATGGATTCCTGCAACGTCTTTTCATCCTTTTTTCCCCAGCGGTCCAGCAGATTTGCATACCCTTGAATAACGGAAATTGGTGTCCTTAATTCATGGGACGCATCGGACACAAAACGCACCTGGGAACGGTAGGATTCGTTGATTCGGTCCAACATCCCGTTAATGGCTGAAGCGAGGCTCTTCAGTTCGCTTTGGGTTTCGCCCACTGAAATTCTCGTATCCAGTCTAGTAGCATTGATGTTATCTAACTTGCCTGCCAGAGCTTTCAGTTGTTCCGGTTCAAAGATGCTTTCGGTGCTGAGGTTTTGCGCTGTTTCTGCCAATTCCTGAATGGGTCGGAGGGTTTTCCGGATCATTCTTGCGCTTGTGAAAATGCTGCGGAACAGCATTATAAGCTCTAGAAGCAAAACTATGGCAAACATCCCTGCAAATATCTGAAGGGTCTTTTGAGGGCGGTAGGAAATACGATAATATTGATTGCCGGCTTCGACTGTCACATTGTAGGTAACATCCTTTAATAGTCCCCGAAAAGTCAAATTTTCCGAATCCGGCAGGTCAACACTCCTAATACCTGACACAGTCTGTTTGGAAAGATGGGGCTGAAGGATTTTGGGGATTTGGAATCCCTTCGCTTCTCCCGTTTGTGGAGAAATACTGTATCCGGTGAGTATAAGCCAGTCTTCCGAATCGGGGGTAGGCAGCCCCGTTTGATTTAGCTTTTCGGTCACCACCGCCACGGTCTGTTCCGCGCGTACAATTAGCCCTGCCGCGGACACCAGGCACAGAATTATGTCAAGAAGCATAAAAAGGCTCAGCAAACGAAAAAAAAGTTTTATATTGAGCTTCCATGCAATAGAAAACCGTATTCCATTGCTATTAAGGCTAGGAGGACTGTTTGATGTCTCACTTTTCATCTTTAATCACATATCCTACTCCTCTGACTGTGTGAATCAATTTAATATTGAACACCTCGTCAATTTTTCCACGGAGAAAACGCACGTAAACATCCACGGCGTTGGTTTCTCCCGAAAAATCAAAGCCCCATACATTCTCCAGCAGTGTTTCCCGGGTGACTACCATTCCCTTATTCTTTAGCAGAAAGTGAAGGAGGTCAAATTCACGTTTTGTCAGATCAATAGGCTTACCCATCACGGTAACCGTACGGCGGCCCGTATCAAGCAGCAGACCAGCGGCTGACAACACCCCCGCGTCCTCCGGCATGGTTTTTCTGAGGGCGGTGCGGATGCGGGCGAGAAGTTCCTCAATAGCAAAAGGCTTGGTAATATAATCGCTGGCTCCGCTGTCAAGTCCGGAAACCTTATCCATCACGCTGTCCCGTGCAGTAAGCATAATGATTGGAACGGAGGAGGTTCGGCGAATTCTACGGAGAACTTCCATACCACTCAACTGGGGCAGCAAAACATCCAGCAAAACCAGGTCGAACTCGCCGGTCTCGGCGAGTTCAAGTCCTGTTCTACCATCAAAGGCCTTTGTTACTGTATACCCTTCATATCCAAGCTCAAGTTCGACAAACCGGGCGATCTTTTCCTCATCCTCAATAATCAGTATTTTCGGGCTCATGGAAAGTACTCCATTTCAAAAAATTGTTAAATATTTATGGACTTTTTGAGGTTTTCAGCGGCGTCCGCTGCGCTATTCATCGCGTCATTAATATTGTTGCTGCTAAAATCAGGTCCGATAAACCGATAGCGTAAACCAAAGAACAGTCCAATAATAATCAGTGGAACGGTAACCCAAAACGCGAAGATAAGCAGCAAGGCAAGGACGGTAACAGGAAATGATGCTTTGGTTTCATCTTTATTGAACACTTCAAAGGAATTTATGTTGCCCTTACGGATCATTTTCAAGCAAAATTCCCCAATCCTTTTTAAGAAAGTAAAGGTTTTCCCTTTGTGACAGCTATCCTGCTTTTCCCGGTAGTTTTCTTTATTTGACCCCGCGCTAGCATCTAAAGTTTTTTCGCTGCTGTAATAACCGCCTCCGGCCGGTGCCTGTACCTTTCCCTGTTTCTCCAGATAGATAATGGCTTCAAGCAAATCGCCGTTTGCAGCATCCAGGGCGGCCTTGGCCTCTTCGTAACTTATATTTGCCATTGCACATAATTTTTCAACTTGTTCTAATGTTGTCACGAAAAATTCCTCCTTGTTTTTTGTTAGAATTTGTCTTTGTGATTTGTATAAATTCTAACCCCAAAAACTTTAAGGAATATTTGATAAAAATTAAAATTCGATTAAAAATTAAAACAAAAATTGTAGTAAATATTGCTTTTATCAGCTACCTCATAATTCTACACCTTGAATACTGTCAAGGTAAACAGGAAACATGCGACAGGTGTCGAGTGCACAGAAAAATGAACAGAAATAAATATAATTTACTATTGGGCACTATTGGCACAACCATCAAGACCATTTATTTTCCGGTTATTTCAGCTATGTCTGTTTATTACCATTGATACGCTTTCACTTATCTGCATAAATGATAAAGCGCCCCGCCTCCAATATCAGCAAAAAACCACCGCAAAGGAACTTTTATTTTATCGGTGATTGTAAAACAAGCAATTTGTTCGTTTAACCTGCTTAACTGTGCACGATAGCCGTTTTTATTGGGATGATCCCTGGATTGAGGACGAATTCCATATTATGCTGCTTCATTCAGTATATATTCAGCCTTTACTCAAGCAACATTCAGTTGCCCTTAAGGGACAATTCAGCCAGATGAGGTATTATTTAAAAAGCAAAAGGACAGGCATGACTGCAAGTTGCCATGAAGGCAATGAAAATATGGGCTTAAAATGAGAACCAATAACCTTGTAAATATTGTTTTATGCAGGTTCAAAGTTTAGCCGTATTTGTCTTTTGCTATGTTTTTTTTTGCAATGCTGTTAATAAATAAAAATATGGATGAAGGAGATGCTGGCAGGACATGTTTGGAGGACTTTTCAGCGGTTTAATTTGGGGGTTAACAATTCTTTTCTTTATACTCGTTCCAATAAGTATGATAGCGATGTTAGTAGTACTGGGCGTGGATATTTGGCATATGATGAAGAAAAACTCAACTCAAAAAAAACCTCACCCTCCATGTTCCACTTAAAACAGAGTTGAGTAAATAACAGGTGAGCCAACAACGAATACGCTTTAGCCGCTTAATAGCGCTACGTCCCACCCGCGCTGGGCCCATGGCCCGGGCTCTGGGCGTCACTTAAACGGGCTGGCTTCCAGGCCAACTCTCTAAAGGCCTGGCGGGACAATTAACGAGATAGCTCCAGCGGAAGGCTGGCAGTAGCCGCCAAAGGAGCAAAATACAAATTACAGCGCAGCGCTTTCGAGAGACTTCTGTGGTCATTCTTTCGGACGCTGAATTAAGATGCCCCCGCCTCCACAAAAATATCATTATAAAACCACCTTTGCGGTGGTTTTTGTTTTGTCCGTCTTTAGTATTTGGTTTGGGGGTATAATGTTACCCAGCAAAATCTCCCTATACAGGTAGTTTTCTTTGTCTATGTAATACAATAGAACAATTCCACCAAAAAATAGATATATAATCATCAGAAATTTTCTACTTTAGAACAAGGTGATGTTGTGAAAATATACTGGCATGAGGGCAGTAAAAATATAATAGGAAAAAGGGTCAAAGAAGCAAGGCTCAAATCAAAGCCTATTATTACCCAGTCCGATTTGTCAGCCAGACTGGAGACTTTTGGCATAAAGATTGATAGAGTGTCAATATCAAAAATAGAATCTGGAGATCGCTTCGTGGCAGATTACGAAGCTGTTGCTCTCGCTAAATCGCTGAAAGTATCACTGGAATGGCTTCTTTTAGGCAAGTAGAATCAGAGTTTTCCGGTAAACGGGCACCGAGTTACTGTTTAGCGGTGGCCAAGAGGGGGGATACCAATAGCAAGTGATAAAAAATATTGTCGATAACTTTTATTTCATTGAGCGCGGCTGGCTAAATGCTAACCACTTTGTTTTCAATGGCAATGACAAAGTGCTAATCGACACGGGCTATAAAAAGAATCTTGACGATACTTTTAACCTGATCAGGCAGACCGGGCTTGATCCTGCAGGAGTGGAACTAATTATCTCCACCCACGGTCACTGCGACCACATTGGTGGCAACAAAGCCATCTACGACCTGTCAGGCTGTGTAATAGCAATGCATTCCATTGACCGCTACAATATAGAGAAAAAAAACGATTGGAACACCTGGTGGCGCTATTTCGACCAGGAAGCCGAATTCTTCCCTGTCAGCCGCAGTCTTGAGGACGGAGACGTGATCATGCTGGACAAACTGGAGCTGATTGTGATTCACACTCCCGGCCATGCTTCCGGCATGATTTCTCTATACTCCCCTGAACACCGTTTCTTAATCTCCTCGGATGCAATATGGAACGGGGATTTTGGCGTTTTAAACACCAGGGTGGAAGGCAGCATATCCCCCTTTTTACAACAGAAATCTCTTGAAAAGTTAGCCAAATTGGATATCTGCACCATTTACCCCGGCCACGGGAGTATAATTTTTAACGCCGGAAAAGCCATTTATCAATGCCAAAAGCGTTTGGAGTACTTTCTGGAACAACCGGAGCGCATAGGGCGCGACCTGTTGAAAAAAATATTTCTTTACACCTTGTTAATGAAACCTGGATACACCTACGAGGGTTTATTCGAATACATATTGAGCGCGCTCTGGTTTTTGGAAACTGTTGATTTTTATTTCAAAAAGCAGTATCGTTCTGTTTACGAAGACATAATGAAGGAATTAATAGAAAAAAAACTGGTGCTTCGTGACAATGAAAGGCTTGTTACAAAGCTAAAAGCATGATTAATCCACCATTGCAAGTGATACAATGCCGTTTAAGCTTTAAAATAATCCAATTATAATGAGGAGCAAAAAATAAAAGGAAGGTAATTTATGCCCGGAGATAAAGAAAATATTACGAGATTAAATTTAGATGGCAAAGAGTTCATATTGATTGGCACTGCTCATGTATCAAAACATAGCGCGGAACAAGTTAAGGAAGTTATTGAATTAGAGAGACCAGACGCTGTCTGTATCGAATTGGATGAACAAAGATATCAAACGATAGTGGAAGGAAATAAATGGCAGGACACTGATATCTTTAAGGTAATTAAAGAAAAGAAAGCCACTCTGCTTTTAGCAAATCTCGTACTTTCATCTTTCCAAAAACGTATAGCCAAACAATTTGGAATTAATGCCGGACAGGAAATGATTCAGGGAATTGAATCAGCAAAAGAGACAGGTGCAAACTTAGTGCTGGCTGACAGAAATATTCAAATAACCTTTTCCCGTATCTGGCATAGTGTGGGTTTTTGGGGAAGAATTAAGCTTATGAAGGAGATTATCCTTAGTATTTTTGCTGATGAGAGCATTACGGAAGAGGAACTGGAAAAATTAAAGTCTCAAGATATGCTGAACTCCATACTCAGTGATTTCACTAAAAGCTTTCCTAAGTTAAAGATTCCTTTAATTGATGAGCGGGATCAATATTTAGCACAGAAAATTAAAGAGGCTCCAGGGCAAAAGGTAGTTGCTGTCCTTGGAGCTGCACACGTTCCCGGCATTAAAGAAGAAATAAAAAAAGATCATGATTTAGGAGTCTTAACTAATGTTCCGCCCAAGTCTAAAGCCATAAAAATAATTGGTTGGTCGATACCAGCCCTTATTATTGCCCTTATTGCTTATACCTTTATTGCCAATCCTTCTGCGGGAGCACAGCAAACCTTAAGCTGGGTGCTATGGACTGGATCTTTTGCAGCAATAGGAACAGCCCTTGCTTTGGGACATCCGCTTTCCATTCTGACTGCCTTTGTTGTCGCTCCCATAACCACTTTACATCCATTAATTGCGGCCGGGTGGTTTGCCGGTCTTACTCAAGCCTATATTCGTAGGCCCAGTGTAAGAGACTTTGAAAATCTTGCAGAGGATATTTTCAACCTTAAGGGTTTTTGGAATAACAAGGTAACAAGAATTCTCCTAATTGTCACTTTAGCCAATGTCGGAGGCTCAGTAGGAACATTGATTGGTGGAGCCGATGTGATCCGTTTATTTATAGAAAATTTGTAGATTATTATTGTCTCAAAAGACCTGGCGGGACAATTATGAGACAGCCCCATAAAACCACCGAAAAGGTGGTTTGTTTTATCTCACTATTTCATTTGTGGAATAGACGAATATGAGTCAGTGAACCGTCCCCTGACTCAAAAATGCCCAGCCTCCATCAATATGTCCTTTTATTGGAATCAATGGTATACATAACCATGTTACAGGCAAAAATAATTCTAATTAGAGTAGAGGGGGCGCTTTATGCCGGAGCCTTTAATAAAAGTTTTCCTATATTCAATAATAATATATGTTTTATTAGTTGTTCTAGCGAGGATAATTGGGAAGAAACTATTGTCTCAACTGAATTTCTTTGATTTTGTTATCGCTATTACCATTGGTACTATTACTGCTACCTTTGTTACAACAGAAATTAAGGGATTTTACGTTCTCATTTCTCCCATTATCTTAACAATACTCGTTATACTTACCGGATATCTTACCTTAAAAAGCGTTCCTGCGAGAAAGCTTATTGAAGGCGAACCGATAATTGTTATTCAAAATGGCCATGTTTTTGAAAAGAGTATGAGAAAGATAAGGTATAACATGGACACATTAATGGCTCAGCTAAGAAATATGGGCGCTTTTAACCTTAGTGAAGTAGAATTTGCAATTCTGGAGCCAAGCGGGAGGTTAAGTGTTTTAAAGAAGAGTCAAAACCTCCCTGTTACCCCCAGCGATTTAGGTCTGAGTACTAATTATAAAGGAATTTCATCTGAAATAATTAGAGATGGGAAAATAGTTGAACAAAACCTTAAGCAAAATAACCTAACCCATGAATGGCTTTATAAACAGCTTGCCTCTTTTAATGTAAAGGATATTGACAATGTTTTTATAGCCACTTTGTCTACCGATGGGAAGTTATACATAGATTTAAGGAAAGATAATCCAGGCTATATACAGGAAGTTGAAGATGATGATTCAGTAATATAATGTGTTAATGTTTTAAGTCGTCAAATACAAGAAGTCGTTTTCCATTCAGTTATTCTTCCAGCGGAGCTAAAGCAGGAGCAACCACCCTGTATATCCTCATTCCATCGAGATTGAATACTTCAAGCACCAGGCTGGGAACAACTGTTTCAAGAATGCCTCCGGGTAAAACAACATCAATTCCTTGGAGCTAACTTGCCTGATTTTTATACCCTCTTTGTTACTTCCTTCCTTAAGGAATACGGGTCTCAAGTATTGACATTCCCGACCGACTACCATATGATAAATTTATAAATTGATTATATACTTTCTATAATAAATATAGGTGGTGTTTTAATTAGCGCTATGACAAAGGGCAAACCCGAAACACGGTCTTATTCCAGTCCCCTGCGGAAACGCCAGCGAGAGTTCACCCGGAGCCTCATTATGGAGGCCGTTGCCTCCCTTGTTGCGGATGGCTGCATCCACACCTTCAGTGTGCAGGATGTCGCCGACCGGGCTGGCATCTCCTACGCCTCGGTCTACCACCATTTCCCGACCCGGGAGGCGCTGTTGAAGGAAATGTACGAGTGGGCAGGCGAAGTGACCGAAGCGCAAATGCCGCCGGCCCCCCAAACGATTGATGAGATTCCCGGCTGGATTGAAAAGTCAATACCGGTGTTTGAGCAGCACGCGGTTGTCACTCAGGCCACCGTGACAGCCCTGGCGGCGCTAAACATTAACCCGCAAAGTAAGCGGAGGCGGGATGAGGTAATCGATAAAATCGTGGCTGATGGCGTCCCTTATTTGTCCCCGGAGGTTACCCGGCGGGCTGCGGCAGTAATACGCTACCTGGCCGGCTCCCAAAGCTGGGCAGTCCTCCGCCAGAGGTTCGGGCTCGACGCTGCAGACGCCTCCGCAGCTCTCACCTGGGCGCTGGAAGTATTAATCCGGGATCTCAAACAGTACAAAACAACTGCCAGCCCAGGCCGGTAAAAAGGAGGTGGAAACATAACCATGCATAACACCAGGCTTAAGGAAGATCCCATATACGTCTTCCCCCTGCATGCTCCTGAAGCCGCCTTGCCCGATCTGGCCGGAGTCAAAGCCGCTAACTTGTCCCGCCTGCTAGCAGCGGGATTTCCGGTGCCCAACGGGATTGTTGTAACCACTGCAGCATTCACGGCCCATGTTAGCACAGTATTTACCGAACCGGAACAGGCTGGTGACGCGATAGAGAAAAAACCACTGCCTTCCCCCGTAGAAAACGCTCTCCGCCACGCCCTCGCTGCCTTTGGCGATGTACCGCTGGCCGTGCGGTCCTCCGGGGTTTCGGAGGACCTGGCCGGCGCTTCCTTCGCCGGCCAGTACGAAACGATTTTGGGCGTGCGAAATGATGCCGCCGCTGACGCTGTACGAAAATGCTGGGCTTCGGCTTTCAGCCACCATATCCGTAAGTATCAAACGGCCCGGGAACTGGCCGCGGATCGCATGGCGGTGTTAATCCAGCCTCTGATTGCGGCCGAAGCAGCCGGGGTGGCTTTTACCGCCAATCCCGTGACCGGCGACCGCTCCGAGACTGTGGTAAGCGCCGTACAGGGACTGGGCGAGCGGCTGGTCTCCGGTCAGGTTTCCCCTGACGAGTGGGCAGTAAAGGAGGGCCGGGCAGTCTGCCTTAGCTCCCCGGAAGGGGCCTTAAATGACCGAGATGTGCTGGCAGTGGCCGATCTGGCCCGCCGTGCAGAGGCGTTCTTCGGCACCCCCCAGGACATCGAGTGGGCGCTGAGCGGCGGCAAGCTCTGCCTGCTGCAGGCCCGTCCCATTACCACGCTGCCGGCTGTCGAAGCACCGAAGTTCGTACCTGTACCGGCGGAGCCCCCTCCCGGCTTCTGGGAGCGCGGGGACTCCCACTACCCACAGCCGCTATATCCCCTGACCCGTTCGGTCCTGCTGCCCGCAGCCAACCAGGGGTTCCGGAAAATGTGCACAGAGTTCGGATTGCTTACGGAGACAGTGGAGGAGCGCGAGATCGGAGGCTGGGTCTACCTAAGGGCGGTTCCTCTGGGGGGAAAGGATCGCCGGCCCCCTCCTGATTGGTTTATGCGTCTTTTGATCCATCTGCTGCCGCCTCTGCGGACCCGTATCCATAGCTGTAAAGAGGCGGTCCGCCTCGATAAAGCGGGGCAATGGATCGAGAGGTGGTATGTTGAGCTAAAACCCAATCTGGTAAAGCGGCTAACGGCCCTGCGGGAAACCAATCTGCGAGCTCTTTCCGATGACGGCCTGAACGGGCACGCCACAGCTGTTAGCCTCCTGCTACGGGAGAGCCAGGAGATTCACATGATGCTCAACCAGTCACTGAATCTGCTGCTGGCCGAGTTTGTATTTACCTGCCGCGATTTGCTGGGCTGGGAAGAAGAACAGGTATTTGACATGCTTGGTGGCCTCTCCGATACATCCAGCGCCCCGGCCCGTGCCCTGGCCCGGATAGCGCGGCTAGTGAAAGATAACCCGGTTCTTTCGGACCTTTTTTGCCAGATCGACCAGAGTACCTTAGAGCGTATGTCAGCAGCAGACACCTTCTTCGCCGAAGCATTTGCTGAATACCAACGGGAGTTTGGCTGCCGGACTATCCGCTACGAAGTGGCTGATCCGACTCTGTCAGAAACGCCGGATTTGCTCATCACCCTCATCAGCGACCAGATTCAGCGCGGGTATGACCCGGAATTAAACAACCGGGCATTGGCTAAAAAGCGTGCCCGCCTGGCAGCTGAAGCCCGCCTGATTTTGTCCAGGCGCCCGGAGGGAGAGCGGGAGCGCTTCGAGCGGTCACTGGCCCGGGCTGAACGGGCCTACCCGGTTCGCGAGGAGCACGGGTTCTACGACACAAGCCTGCCGCTGGCACTAATGCGTTACACTGCGCTGGAGATGGGGCGCCGGCTGGCTGAGCACAAGCAGATTGCAGAGCAGGCCGATGTCTTCTTCCTGGAGATTGACGAGGCCTGTACCGCCTTAGACACCGGCAGCGCACAGCACAAACTGGTTGCTGACCGGAAAAGGGAGCGCTCCTGGGTGCTGGCGCATCCCGGGCCCACATGCTACGGCACGCCGCCGTCAAAGCCGCCCTCTTTTGCAGCCCTGCCTGTAGAGGCCCGCTTTGTCCACGAAGCTTTGCTGTGGTTCTATGAACGTGTCTTCGCCACGGCGGCCAGCGGCAGCCGGCAGGAGGACGCCCGGCTGCTCAAGGGAATCGCTGCGTCTGCAGGCAGCTATACAGGCCAGGTCCGGGTAATCCGGGACGAATCCGAGTTCCACAAGATTCAAGCGGGAGACGTACTGGTCTGCTCTATAACCTCGCCGGTCTGGTCAGTGCTCTTCCCCAGCGTGGGCGCCCTGGTGACGGATTCGGGGGGATTCCTGTCGCATTCAGCAATTATCGCGCGCGAATACCATATCCCGGCGGTAGTCGCAACCGGCAACGCTACCCAACTCCTGCGCGACGGCCAGACCGTAACTGTAGACGGGGTGGCCGGTACAATCATAGTCGAAGGCGTGCACTAGCTGGTAGGATAATTAAGGGGTCTTTCTTTCGGTACCCTGCAATGAATGATCAACTAGTAAATACGACTAAAGCGTTTATTAACTTCTATACCTGGTAAAAATAGCAAGCAGGATTTAAATATTATTGACACTATCTTGTAAAAAACTACCTGGTAAGCTGAGGATTTTATGTCTGACATTGCTACTTCTTATGATTATGTTAGAGATCTAGAGACACTACTGGCCTACCATAGGTATCTCCATTGGGTAAATGGAACACCAATATAAGCATAAAACCACCGCAAGGGTGGTTTTTGTTTAGTCGTTTATTTATGGGGGAGCCGGGCTTTCAATAGAACACTAATATAACTATCAGTATCACCAGGGCCAGAGACAATACCACATAATCCTCCGCCCTTTCGGTGGCAAAAAGCATAAAATCGTTGCGGTTACGGCCACCATGATCCCTGTCTCTGCAGTTTGCATCTTCTGACATCCGAACTGTCCTCCCTTATCATGGCTGTTCAGGAATTGCCCATAATACTACTAACAGGGCTGCTATTGCCTTTAAAAGCGCTGCTGTGGTTCCCACCGCCAGCGGCTTGCCCCCTGCTTTGCGGAGCTCGGCAAAAGAAATCTGCATGCCAAGGCCGGTAAGGCCAATGGCGAAAAACCAGCTGTATAATTTACGTATCAGTATAATCTCTTCCGAGGGTGGAGAAGTTTTTCCAAACAGCCCGAAGGATGTCATAAAAGCCACCACCAGAAAGCCTGCGACAAATACCGGAAATTTGGACCAGAGGCCGGTATTGATATAGATTTCATCTTCCGGCAGCTGCGCCGACCGGCTTGTATATACCGCCAGTATAAGAACAACGAAAGGAAGCAATATTACCCTTACAAGGTTGAAGATCTCACCGGTTTTGAGGCTCATTGAAGGTTGGCTTTCCGTGCCCGGGTCAAAGGACAGACAAACTGCCAAAACCTGGCCGGAATTAAGAATCCCTGTCCCGGCCCATGTTCCGAACTGGTGAGGAGTAAGTCCTGCAAGAGTGCCTATTATGGGGAAAATTAATAGTGAGGCCAGCCCGAAAGAAAGAATGGTGGCAATGGAGTAAACAACATCGGTTGTTTTAGCCCTTACAGCAGGAGCGGTGGCAACTATAGCCGAAACCCCGCAGACTGCGACTCCGGCCGAAAGAACCGCTGCAGAGGAGGACTCCATTCCTGATTTTTTCCCCAGCCACATAGTGAACACCAGGGTAGCGGATACAAAAGAGACTATCAGTAAAATAGCCCCGCTTCCCAGCAAAGCTATATCAGAAACACTGTAAAGAGAGCCCAGAAGAACTACTCCGAGCTTTATGAAAACCCGGGAAGTTTTAACTCCGTCCGCTGCCCAGGATGGAATGCCTATTAAATTACCAATTATCATGCCGGTAATTATAGAAAGAACAATGTAATTTAAATGGATTATTTCAGCAATGCTTTTATTTAGATATTCATTGGAATTTATATATGACTCTATTCCCTGCCACTGGGGAAACCCAAAATCCGACCCGCCCCGTGTTAAAACGGCTATGAAAAGCATTAAAAGAATTCCGGGAACGATTCTTAAAATCAAAGGGGCTTTACTGTTTTCCATATACACCCCCGGCCTGTCCATCAAGATTAAAAATATTATATCACTATTTGTCAAACTGTGCTTTTGAAAAAGCAATCAGAAAATGCCTGGCGTATTATAGCAGGCCGTAAATTTTATTAACATATATTTCCATTTAATGATGTCCCGGGTTATAATTATAATGAATTGAATGAAAATGAGGCTTGTTATTATGGCCTTAATTCTAGTTATACAGATATCCCTGTGCCTGATTACCCTCGGTACGGTAATTCCTACAGTATATTTAGGTCTAAAAATACCACCGGTGGATCGGCCTGTTTTTTTTGGTATTTCAGGGTTATCAATAGGAGTCATATTTATTATTGCCAATATTATTAGTGGACCTGTCTTTTCATCCCTGTGGGGGCTATATGCCTGGATTTCTATGCTTACACTGCTGGGGTTTTTTTTCTATATTAGTCATTGTCTAAAATTTAGCCTAAAACAGGCTCTCAGGATTAATTTTTTTATGCAGGTGCTGTTGTTATCGGCAATACCGATGTCAAACTTATATTTCTATAATATAAGCACTGCAGAAAGACTTATGATATACTTAATGGCAGTTCTTTCATTCGCTTTTGTTATTATTAATTCATCATTATTACTATTATCCTATATCTATGAAAAAAGGCTATATTATAGTGGAATATATACCTTTACAGTATTAATATTATTAATAGCATTTGAACCATTTACGGAGACATCTCCATATATCGAATTTATAAACAAGCTTTCTATAAATTCAGGCTCTTTATCATTTAGGCTATCATTGCTTTTTCACCTGGTGGTTATTCCTCTAATCAGCTTCATACCTTTTATTATATTGAAGCACTTTTCCAAGATCCCGCCTAAATTAGAAATATAATTTTTTTTGCAACCTGCTTGTATAATAAACAGAAAAACCGCCGAATGGCGGTTTTTCATAGATTCTGTCTATAACCTGGAGCCTACATAAATAGGACATCTTACTCTCTTGGAAAGAGAGTGCAAGTTATACCTCAGGCCTGCTGCCGCACCCGGCGCTGTGGAATGAGGATTAGGCAAAACAAGCATGGCTGTCTCCACTGAATTGGCAGACTCCGCTATTACCTTTTCTGTTTTACCAATCTTTACCTCAACGTGAACATCAACCCCGCGGTCCGATGCATTTTGACGAAAGCCTTCAAGCACGCTCTCAGAGTACTTCATCAGCCCGTCTTCATACCAGTGGAAAAAATTCATGCGTGTTGACGATGTATTTATCCACTCATCTCCCAGTAAATGCTTCCATCCCTCGTCCAAAACATAAATTGCCTTCAAAGGGGCTTTCCCCGACAGCGCTAATTGTATTGCTGCCTTCCCTGCGTCTTCAGCCGAAGGGGATCCATCCGTTATGAATAATATCTGTGGCACCATTTTAAATAAATATCACAGTCAGAAGCATTATAATTCCGCTGCCAATAATGGCCGCTAAATCCTCGTGGCGCTCGTTGGTAAACAAAGAGAGCTGACGTTCTTCCTTTTTTTCACTCATTTATATTAACCTCCTTTAATCCATGAAAAGCATAACAACAATCAGTGCGCCAACAGCCTTTACCAGGCCCGCGGTGGACCCGACGATTAGCGGTGTTCCTCCAGCTTTTCTCATTTCAGCAAAGGATATCTGCAGGCCAAGGCCGGTGAGGCCGATAGCGAAAAACCAGCTGTACAGGGTTCTGAACATTTTCAGTTCCTCCGAAACCGGCTTGGTGGGGCCAAATGCTCCAAAGGAAGTCAGGGCCACAGTGGCCAGGAAGCCCAGCACAAACAGGGGGAATTTTGAAAAGAAACTATTGTTGGCTACGGTTGCACCTTCTGAAGCTGTAGCCATTCTTGTGTAAAGAATAGTTATAACCAGTACAACCAGTGGCAGAAATACTACCCGGGTAAGGTTGAATATTTCGCCTACCTTCAGGCTTACAGATGGGTTATTCACCGTACCTGGGTCAAAGGCCAGCGCTGCAGCCAGTACCTGGCCGGAATTAAGAATACCGGTGCCCGCCCATGCTCCGAACTGCTCCGGAGAAAGCCCCAGCAAATGTCCTAAAATGGGAAAAGTAAATAAGCAAACTAATCCAAAAGAAAGAATAGTGGCTATGGAATAGGCAACATCCTCACCCTTTGCTTTAACCGAGGGGGCTACAGCCACAATGGCTGATACACCGCAAACACCCACACCTGCAGCAAGACAGGCTGAAGAGCCGGAATGCATCCCAAGCCGTTTACCCATCCACATAGTGAATAGAATGGTACCAAACATGAATGTGGCTATAAGGGCTATGGATGTCGCCCCCAATTTGGCCAGTTCTGCGAGACTGTATAAAGAGCCAAGGAGAATAACACCCATTTTGATAAAGAGACGGGAGGTCTTTACACCAGCTTCCGCCCACGATGGTATACCTATGGTATTTCTGATTAACATTCCAATAATTATAACGATAATAACATGATTAATTTTTAGTACACTACCAAGAAATTTAGAATTAGCCTTTATAATGCCTTCAATTCCGCCCCAGCTCCCGATGCCAAGTGACTTTGTACCCATGGCAAGCAGGGCAATAAAAAACATAAACAATACTCCCGGTATGGCTTTAGACCATTTTGACGCTACACTATTCTCCATAATTTACCTCCCAGTAACATTTTTCCATCTCTTTGTGATTTGTGATATGTGAAAAAATAATATAAAAACTATAAAACCACCCCTTTCAACACATGTTCCTTCTTTTTGGTTATTTTCAACAATAAGATATTATTATTAATTGTATAAGTAATCAATATAGTCCAGTCAGTGTGGCTCTTTTGAGCAACCGTTTGGCCATAATATTTCTCTACAATGGTTTATTTGTGTCATATTTATGACACATTTGGTTCATTTTTCAGAGGAGAATAACTTCATTAAATAAAGGAAAAGCCAATTTATCGTCGAAAAGTAGCATCCTGTAAGAAAAAAATATTTTATAGGGTGAACAAATGCTAAGATTTGAGAACCAAATAGTTAAGATTACCATAATATTTCTTTGTTTGATTTTAATATCATTAGTGGTATTGCATAACTTTTACAGCACTTACAGCATTTCATCGGGAATAGAAAAAAACTTGAAGCTAAGCAACATGTCAGAAGAGGTATACAAGGATGTTGTTAAAATAACTTCCACTGCCAATGAACTTCTATCAAGCCGTGATCAGGCAATTGCAGCTGAGTTTAAACATCTAAGCAAAGACGCCATTAATCATCAACTTGATTTATACAGCTCTATAGACCCATCGAGAAAACAGGAAACCATGGAACTTATAGAGGCCAGCAGGTATTATATTTCCTTTGTTGAGAAAGAGCTGATTCCGGCATCATTGTCAGAAAGCGCCGATCTAAAGCAAGTAGAATCAAGACTAAACCAGTTGTCATTTGATATAATTTTAAAGGCTGGTGCTGTTTATGGCCCGGGCAGGGGCTATGACGGCAGTTTCCTTGAGATAGTTAGAAACCAGGGAGATAAATACCTATTTTTGCAAGTATTATTAATAATTACATTATCGTTTCTGTTTTTTGAAATATACAAATTAACCAAACCTGCAATGATAAAGAACCATTACCTGGAAAAGTTTTTGAATTCGATAAACAATCCTGTGGTTATTGCAGACTACAGGGGAGATCTGATAGATTATAACAACAAATTCTCAGACCTTATGGCAATAAACATTGATACTGATGTAAGCCGCAATATCAGCAAGTTAACTATTGCTTTTCCCCATGCGTACAATATCCTGCAGCCGATTTATGATGTAATTAATAATGAAAAAGAATTGAAGAATCACCATGTCACATACAATAATGCCGGTAAAAAAATTGAGCTGGTGGCTGATTACATTCCTTTTTATATAATGAAGAGATTGTACGGGGTTATTGTAATAGCAGCCCATGCCGGGGCCAAAAAGGACAAGCATGTTCTACTCGATACGCTTGAAACTGAAAGGAAAAGAATATCCATAGAAATACACGACTGGATAGGCAGGCACATGTCAACCATGATCCATTCTCTGGACTATATTCTAAAGCTTGATGAAAGTGGTTCCAGGGACGATCTGCCGGTTAGTTTGAAGGCGCTGCAGGTACACTGCCAAAACGCCGCCATAGAAATGAGAGCAATAATGAACGATATCCACCCTTATCTTATTGACAGAGTAGGGCTGATTTCCGCCCTGGAGTCCTATATCACCACTTTTGAGAGGCTCAACAATATAAAGGTCTACGCCCTGTATCAGGACAGGTCCCTAAGAGTAAAAAAGAAGGATGAGATAATCATATACAGGGTCATTCAGGAGGCTCTCACAAATGTTGCGAAGCATTCCAGCGCCACCGAGATAGACATTGATTTTACTGTTTCGCATGACACCTTAAAGATAGAAGTCACTGATAATGGCGGAAGCACAGGAGAGTTTACCATGGGCAACGGGCTGTGGGGAATGAAGGAACGGGCCAACCTTATTGGGGGAGATATAATATTCACCAAAAGCGATTCCGGATTCCGCGTGGTACTGACTGTACCTGCATCAACGAGGGGTGTATAAATGGAAAAAATAAGAATCATGCTTGTAGAGGACCACAATGTTTTTCGCCAGGGGCTGAAAAAACTTTTGGAGCTTGAGGATAATATGACCGTGACAGAGGAGGCCGGCTCCATCAGCGAAGCCCTGCTGAAAGTAAATGGAGATGTTGATATAATTCTCCTGGATATAGGGCTCCCTGATGGTGATGGGCTGGAATTATGCTCCAGGATAAAGGACAAATACCCCGGCATTAAATTTGTTGCCCTAACCACTTACGACGATGCTGTATATATAAAAAAGGCTATTGAGTGCTGTGTAAACGGATTTGTGCCCAAATACGCCTTTTATGAGGAAATAAAGTCCGCTATACTTATGACCTTCAGGGGAGGGTCATATATATACCCGGGACTTGGGGCGGAAAAACTTCTAAATCTGTCGGAGCCTGGACTTTCAGATTTGGAGACAAATATACTCCAGCTGATGGCATCAGGCAAAACTCAAAAGGAAATCGCCGACCAGCTTTTCATCAGCCTGTCCACGTTCAGAAGAAGGTTAAACGGCATCTGTTCCAAGTTAAAGGTCAGCACTCTGGAAGAAGCACTGACCCTGGCGGCAAAAAAGGGGTTTATTAAGTAAACTGGCGGGCAGGAGAGTTATGAATGAAATTCTTAACTGAACCTAAAATTACAGTTCCAATATTTATAGGTATTTTCTTCCTCAGTATGATTATTTTCCTGGGAATAATAGAACTTGGTTTTTTAAAAAATATTCTCGCTAATTATGAAGATAACATAAAGCAGGTGGCTATTAATAAAACAACACTGCTTTTAAATGACATCAAGTCTATTTCCGAAAAATCGGCAAAATCCCTTGAATCACAGGATAACCAATTAGATGCGGCACTGAAAACAATATCAGACTATGACCACAGAATTACCAACGTGTATATTCTGGAGACGGACGGAACACCACGCCAATCGCTTAGGGCTCGGGGAGAAAATCTTCCAATCCGCAAGGTTGATTTAAATTACGAAAGGGAAATCAGCCGAAAAGTCACAATATCCCAGGTTCATGTTGATCCGGCGCTTCAGACAAATATTGTAAGCGCCCTTATTCCTTTATCAAACAGCGCGGGATTTCTAGGAATTGATTTCAGGGTTGACCAGTACCAGAGAGAAATGATACATGAATTCGCCAACAGAGATTATAAAATTGCTGTTTTTGACGCCAGGGACAACCCGGTGGTATGGCCTTTTGACAGTAACCAGCTCAGGGATTTCGCCAGGGATCATAAAGAATTTTATAATGACTCTCAGCAATACAATGTAATACACAGCGATATTGGCGATGATACCTGGCGGATGTATTTTTTCTTCAAAGATAATAATTTTGAACAATACAGGACTATAACCCTATTGTTTATGGTGTTTGCCCTCTATTGCTGCCTCTATCAGCTGCTGGTGGAACTGTGGGGGGTTAGAAGCGTCAAGACATACTTTGAAAACATTGATTTTGCCATTTTCAACCAGGTCAATGAAGGGGTTATAATAACCAATAACTCTGGAAGAATTGTATTTGCCAATAGCACCGCCCATGAAATTTTTGCTCAAAGAAAAAGTACTCTTATTAATATACGGCTTAAAGAGATATTAGGGCATGTGGAGGATATTCATGATGAAAAAAGGGAAAAAGAGGTCATGTTTACACTTAAAATGCCTGACAAATTTCTTGAGGCTATTCACTCTCCCATAATAAAAAAAGGTAAGAAACTGGGATCGTTAACCGTTATAAGGGTTGATGTGAAGGAAGAGAAAAATTTTAGAATAGTGCTGAATAAATTGGTGGATATACTTCCCGAAGGCATAGTTTATGTCGATAAAAACCATGAAATCTCGGCCTTTAATTTAATGGCCAGGTGTTATCTGGGGAATCTGGAAAAGGGCACCAGCATTGATGTGGTTGACCCCCGTCTGGCGGAATTTATTTATGAAAACATAGGGTCGGGAACGGTTAAAAGGGTGGGCTTAACATTGCATGATCTATGGTGCGAGATTTCTCCCGTATACGATGATGACGGGGTATATTCAGGTACACTGGTTGTTTTGTTGACTGATTTTGATAAACCAACCCGGCATAAATAAGCGCCCTGGCGGGCGTTGCCGCTGACCCAGCGGCATTGTTCAGCGGTTTATTTGTGCAGCAGCGTTAAGTTCTATTTAATGGGGAAGCAGAGGAACAAACTCTTCCGGGAGGCCTGCTAACATGTGTATTACTCTGCTATGAACAAGATCAGAGCTGCCTGGAAAACCAACAAAGGCCAGTTGGGCGGCTGCTACCAGGTGACGCGCCTCAGTCTTCGGAGAGGGTGAGCCGCCTCTTAATATCACATTTACCAGAAAATCTACAATAGCTTGATCTTCATAGCTAAAATTAGCTATTTGGCGCAGGGAATGATTGTTCAAGCTCTTCAAAGGTGTGTTGAGAAGTGCTGAAGTTACCAAATCCAGCAGCGGTATGAACTGATTTATATTCACCCTGGCTATTTCGGTACGGCCATTAAAGACCCACCTGAGGTCTTGAAGCTGTCCTCCTGTTCTTAACAGCAGACGGTGTTCCAGCATCTGTGAATAATCCGTAAAACCAAGATGCCTTAAAAAAGATATGTTTAACAGGTTTCGCAGTAATGGCAGCGGGTGAGAATCAGGCCCACTTACCAGGTGCCAGGGACCCTCTGCCCCGAAGCCAATCACCTCCTGCAAGGTAAATACCGATGCAGGTCCGCACATTAATACCGAAAAAAGATCCGCAAAGATCTCATTCGCCCACATTTCCCAAAGAAAAATAACAAACTGTTCCTCTGTTATATGAATTTGGGTGGGCCGGCCGTTAACTTCCAGGAAGGCTGAAACCGGGGGATATTTAACTATTCCAAGCCGTAAGGCGTCATAGGCCACGGAAGCAGTCAATGCACTTATTTCCCGTGACAGGTCTTCCACGCAGAAAAAAATATCATGTCCTGTTTCATGTGCTAAAATATTCCAGCGCCATACATTGTTCAGGGCAGCCCGGGGTAAATGAATAATGGCCAAAGGGCGGTGTAAAGTGGGGGGAAGGGTATAATAAGAACGGGCCCCTCCCCGCCCCAGGAAGACCAACGGTATGGCATTATTACCATAAGAAGTGTGGATATTATTAAGAAGCGGGCTTTTGAAAAAACGCCAGAATAAGTTTGAAACCAGATTATCAGCCGCTGAAAGCTCGACATCAAAAAGACCTGCGTAGCGCTGAAGCACCATATTTACAAAATCAAACCAGAACCAGTTAATCTCATCCGTGTTGGCATAGTTACTAAAGGCCCAATCGAACCAAATTATTACATCATCGATCATGGGCAGGTGATTTACCAGCCCCGGCGTTGTTTTGGCAAGTAATAAAACCTCATGCAAATCCTTTTTATTATGAACGGAGCGTTGATAAGTTATATAATTTAGCAGGTCTATCTCGTACATAATGCCTCCAAAACATAGTTATAAAATGTCCAATAATTATTCTTTGGTATTTAAAAAGCAATTATGTGTTTTTTCCATCACCGCAAAGGTGGTTTTTGTTTTATGCCGGGGCTTTGAAATGCATTGAAACGGACTATTAAACTGTGCTATTCTAAAAAATAGCCGGTCATGCCAGAGGAGGGGAAACACCTTGCTTCAATACTTTGCGGAACTATGGCAAAGGACTGAACCCTATCAGAATGAGATTAACTTTATAATTTTTATCCCTTTGTTTTTTCTCCTGCGGTCAATTATTCTTAAGAAACTCAAAGCTGTATTGAAAAGTAATTTTCAGGACAGCCGTATGTATTCCTTTTTGCTCTCGTTAGTCAACTGGGGTACCTTTTATGCCATCGTAATCTATGCTGTTGTCTATTTCAAAGATACAGTATGGCTGGGAAAAACCTGGTTTACAGTTGGCAGCACTCCGGTAAACACTCTTTCCTTCATCATTCCGCTGCTGTTAATAGGTCTGGCTGTTAAAATCTCAAATTTTATCTCCCAGTCTTTCCTGGAAAGGATATATGAGCGGCACCAGCTGGATCAGGGAATGAGGTTTACATTTAACCGGCTGATCCATTACGGTCTGATATTGCTGGCAGTGTTGGCAGCCCTGCCAACAGTTGGTTTTGATCTAAGCATACTAACTGTTTTTGCCGGTGTTTTAGGCATTGGTGTGGGCTTTGGTATCCGTAACATTGTATCTAACTTTATTTCCGGATTAATTATTTTATTTGAGCAACCGGTTAAAGTAGGCGACCGCATTAAGATAGGTGATCTGCACTGCGACGTGGAACATATTAACATCCGGTCCACTGTGGTACGCACCAGGAATAATGAGAGCATCATCATACCAAACAGCCAGTTTATTGAAAACCAGGTGGTGAACTGGTCCTACGGGGATCCCAAAATAAGGGAACTGATATTTGTCGGGGTGGCTTACGGCTCTGATGTTCGCCTGGTGGAAAGGTTACTCCTGAAGGCTGCGGAGGAACAAGAAAATCTACTGGCGGAGCCCCAGCCCAGGGTCGACTTCATGAATTTCGGCGATTCCTCGCTGGAATTTCGCCTTCTATACTGGATACCGGACCCTTCTTTGAGGGTGAGAGTACGCAGCTCCCTAAACTTCCGCATTTATGAGCTGTTTTTGCAGCACAATGTGGAAATTCCTTTTCCCCAACGAGATTTACACCTGCGCAGCGTGAGTCCTGATTTGCTAAAAAACCTTCAGTTTGAGATTGAACCCGCCAAAAAGGGTTTCATGGATTAATTAGCCCAGGGCAAATTGCGGTAATTTAACCCATACATTCATATTCTCAAACCGCCCGCCTATGTGGCAGTTGTTAATCAAACGGCCCTTAAAGGAATAACCCAGTTTGTATAAGGCCCGGTTAACCCCGGGAACCCCTGCCCGGGACAGGCTGTAAAGACAGTTAAGCCGGCGTTCACACATCTCTGCTTCCAGAGCTTTCATTACAGCAGTTACCAGCCCCAGGCCCCTGGCACCGGGGTCAGTGGCCAAATCGGTAATTTCTGCATTTTGATTAATTATGTCCATCTCAGCTGAACCGGCACTAACGAGGACGCTGTTTTTAAAGACAGCCAGGAAATAAACCTGATCCTTCATAACATCCAGTATGTAGCCAGGATCAAATAACGGGCTTGGATAGGAGGCAAAAACACTTTTATACAAACTTACCAAACCCTCCACATCATCTTCCCGGACCTCCCTTAAATTATAGCCTGCCGGGAGTTTTGCCTCACTTTTTTCAGGGGCCTTGCTGCCCGTTACTTCCATAAGAATTCTATCTTCTTCCTCCAGGTAACGGCTGCGGGACCTGGCAGGGTCTATAAAATAAGAATAGCAATAGGCATCCTTTCCATTAAAAAATCCGGGAATTGTGCCTTCCAACACGAATCCGGCCCTTTCCAAATCCAGGCAACCTTCCTTCCTGGAGTTAAATAAAACTTTTCCCAGTTTTTTTTCCTGGGCAAGCCCCTTAATCCGTTCGGCCAGCCGAAAATGATCACCCGCTTCGTATGATAAAACCTTCAATCTCCGGTTGGTAAAGTCTATACCGGTTTCTGCCTGAAAACCTTCTGTAAATATTATTTCTTTCTCCATTGGCCCGGCATGGCAAACCTGTTGCTGGCTGTGCAAGATATCACACCCCTATTTACAGTTACCCCAGCTCTTTGTGCGGCGGGCCCGTACATTACCCACCGGAACCAGGCTGAGTTTTTTTCCACCAAGAAGTTTCTCCAGCCCAATGGGATCCTTATCCCTTAGGCGGGGACATTCCTGACAGTTGTCGCAGGGATCGTCTTTATGAAGTGGCTCGGTATAGGCAGAAATCACCCCTTCATAATTCCTTAAAATTACTTTTTGATCGGACTGGGATATTAAATATTGAGGCATAACAGGTATTTTACCCCCTCCTCCAGGGGCATCTATTACATAAGTCGGCACCGCCAGGCCGGAGGTGTGTCCTCTTAATACCTCTATTATTTCAATTCCCTTGGCTACCGAGGTGCGAAAATGTTCAATCCCGGAAGAAAGATCGCACTGGTAGATATAATAAGGACGGATTCGGTTTTCCAGAAGCCTGTGCATCAAATCTTTTATAACATAGGGGCAGTCATTGACGCCTCTTAGGAGTACTGTCTGGTTGCCCAAGGGAATGCCGGCATCGGCCAGCATGGCACATGCTTTTTTCGATTCCGGAGTTAGTTCCCTGGGGTGGTTAAAATGGGTATTCAGCCAAACAGGGTGATACTTTTTGATGACCCGGCACAACTCCGGTGTAACCCTCTGGGGCATGACTACCGGTGTCCTCGTACCGATACGAATAATTTCCACATGGGGAATTTCCCGGAGATGCTGTAGTATCATTCCTAACTGGTCATCTGAGATACACAGGCTGTCCCCTCCAGAAAGTATTACGTCCCGGATATTTGGGTGCGCCCTGATATAATCTAGAGCTTTCTTAATTTGTTCCCGGGGCCGTACTTCATCATGAGTTCCGGCAAACCTTCTTCTTGTGCAATGCCGGCAGTACATAGAACACTGGTCAGTGACCAGTAATAAAACTCTGTCCGGGTAGCGGTGGGTCAGGCCTGGCACCGGGGAGTCCACATCCTCATGCAGCGGATCCTCCAGATCGTAATCCCCATCCTGCAGCTCCAGGGAAATAGGTACTGCCTGCTTTCGGATTGGGTCACCGGGATCATGGGGATCCATGAGCAAAGCATAGTAGGGCGTTATTGCCATCCGGAGGGTTCCCAGGGATCGGGCAATTCCTTCTCTTTCCTCTTCAGAAAGAGGAATAATCTCATTCAGCTCTTCCAGGTTAGTGATTCTGTTTGCCAATTGCCATTTCCAATTATTCCAGTCTTCCTGGGTAACAGTCTTCCATTTAGGTATTTCCTGGTAGTGTCTAGCCAAGCTTTTGCACCTCCGAAAATTGGATCTACCAGGGATAGTTATTCCCCAAAATCCCGAAAGCTTTACATGTAACAGGGGGCAGTACCGGGCGCCCAAAACCACCGGGCTGAAAAGGCGTTTTGTGCAGGGCAAATCCACCAGTCAGGTAATTATCTTCTTGACATAAAACATGTGTTCCGTTAACATGTTAATATGCAAACATACGTTCTAGGGGGGTCTCCAAAATGTCAGCATACGAACAAATTAAATCATCAGCTGAAGATGCTATTCTTGAACTCGAATCAGAAATAGTTGACTTGGAAGAGAAAATTGAATCATACAAATTCCGCATTCAAACTGCCCAAACCCAAATTCATTCGCTGAAAAGGTTTCTATCTCCGGAGGAAAACGGCCATGGACTATCCACACTAACTAACGGCGCACTTGCAGGTGCTGTTATGGAAATGCTTTCAGACCTTCATCCACAGTCAGTCCACTATAAAGACCTCACTGACCTTATAATCCAGAATGGTAACGATATTCCTGTCAAACAGCCTGAAAAGGCTGTATTAAGCTGCTTATCAAAACTGACCAGATCCGGCAGTGTAAAAAGTGCTGGAAAGGGTTATTATGAAAGCGTAAATGCCCGGGAAAAATTAGAAGGTGAAAAATAACAAACGAGCCTATACCGGGATTGCAAGACACAGGGAGGTTATTGAAGTGGCAGAGATTAAATATGAAATAGTAAAGGAACTTGGCGTATTGTCCGAAGGCTCAAAGGGCTGGAAAAAGAAACTTAATCTCGTAAGCTGGAATGAGCGCGAACCGAAATACGATATCCGCGAATGGTCTCCGGAGAATGAAAAAATGGGTAAAGGTGTTACCCTTTCCAACGAGGAATTGATTGCATTACGAGATATATTGAATGGTTTGGATTTGTAACAAGTGAACCGCCAGAAAAGGCGGTTTTTGCTTTGCCAGGCCATTGGAGCAGCCGGATATTAAGCATTCCACAAAAAATTTCAACAACCGGCCCTACCCATGTGATCATATAATAACGATACCCCCTGGCGTATTTCCTTCGCCTCCAAATGACCATATCCCAGTAACAGCTTATCAAGATGAACACCTTTGCGGATGCTGTGATAATCTACCGAAGTGATATGGATTCCGAATTCTTTATAGCGCAATGTAAAGTTTTCATCAAAATGCAAGCCGGGGAACTCCAATGCAAGGTGCAAGCCTGAAGCATCTCCCCATGGATACCATACCCTGCCAAAATACTCTTCCATCGATTGAAGAAGTATTTCACGCCTTTGCCCGTACAGCTTGCGCATCTGGCGTACATGTCTGTCCAATTTTCGGGTTCGTAAGTATTCCGCAAGTGCCGCCTGCTCAAAGGGAGGATTTTGTACATCAACGTGTCTGCGCAGGTAGCGCCACTGACTGTGGAATTTATGAGGTAACACGACATAGCCGATCCGGAGTGCAGGATAAAGAATTTTGCTGAATGTTCCCACATAAATAACCCTTTGGGGGTCCATTGTGCAAAGGGGAGCCACCGGTGGTCCACAATAGCGGAATTCACTGTCATAGTCATCTTCTATTATGAAAAGGTCATTTTCCCGAGCAAACCGAATCAGTGCAGCCCGACGGGCTGCCGGGAGTATCCCTCCAAGAGGGAACTGGTGTGACGGAGTTACATAGATCGCGCAGGCACTGCCTTTCCTCAGAGAGTCTGTCTGAAGGCCCTGTTTATCTACGGGAACAGGCAAAATATTAAATCCCTTTCCCTGCAGTACCCTTAACATTCCGATATGGCAAGGATCCTCCATCATGATATCTTTTCCATACGCTGACAGCAACTCTGCTAATACATGCAGCGCCTGTGTAGCTCCAGAAGTAACGAATATATCCTGTGGACGAACAGTCATTCCCTTGCTGCGAAAAACCCAGTCGGCAATTTCCTTACGGAGTGCCGGAATTCCTTCAGTCCCGGAATATCCCCAATACTCTTGAGGCAGATCTTCTGATGCCTTACGTATATACTGCAGCCAAAGGCTTTTGGGGAAGTAACGAAGATCCGGCTGGCCGGTTCTGAAATCCACATGACATGAAAATGTTGATGAAACTGATTCTTCAGTGTTTTCAACGGTCAGATCTGTCTTTTCAAGAAGCAGTCCATTCGCTACACGAGTTTGTGAGCCTTGACGGCTTTCGATAAAACCCTCTGCAGACAGCATTTCATAGGCTTCACAGACCGTGTTGCGCGAAACAGACAGCTGCCTGGACAGCTCCCTTGTGGAGGGCAATGCCTCCCCCTGCTTTAACCGGCCCTCTGTCATCTGGTTTCGCAGTGCCTGATAAATCTGGCGTGCCAACGAAACAGCACTGCTTCGGCGCAATTCAATTCCTAACATATAACCTCCAACTGGCACCCTACTATTTGTGCCTAACTGGATCTGTAAGAGTACCAGTTTATATTGTATCATTTTACAACTAATGATTAATGTTCACAAGCACACAACAGTATCAAAAAGGGGGAGTATTAATGCAAAGAATTCTGGGTGCACTTTTTTTGACCGGAGCTTTTACGATGGCAGGGACTTCGGTCATCGCTGCGAGGTTTGTCTCCGGGCATATAGGGACATTTACCATTACAGCGGTTAGCCTTTTTTTTGCAGTAATTGCTTTACTGCCCTTATGCTGGCAAAAGCTTATTAAAACTTTGCGGCAGAAATCGCTGCGGGAATGGATACCACTGTTTTTGCAGGCACTCTTTGGTATTTTTCTGTTCAGAGTGCTTTTGCTTCAGGGATTAATGCATACCAGTGCAGGAGAAGCAGGTATTCTGACCGGTGTTACACCGGCTGCCACTGCGCTTATGGCCATGCTTTGGCTGAAAGAACCGCTGTATAAAACGCGTATACTAGGCTTGCTCAGTACCGTTACAGGTATAATGATGATACAGGGAGCATTGCTTATGGGTGACGGATTCTCTATAGGGCATTTTTTAGGTAACCTGCTGGTGATTTGTGCCGCTCTTTCTGAGTCGTTGTTTAATATAATTTCTCGTATAAGCAGCATTACAACAACTAAAAGTCAAACGCAGGTATTCGACCCCATAGTCCAGACAACATTGGTTGCCGGGATTGCATTGCTGTTATGTCTCGGTCCTGCACTGGCAGAGCACCCGTTTTCGTCGCTGATGTCGCTTAATGCCTTCAAATGGATGTCATTAGTTTGGTATGGCGTGTTTGTAACCGCCCTGGCTTTTATATTTTGGTACGCAGGAATCAAGCGCTGTGAAGCGTCAACTGCTGCAGCTTTCTCCGGCATGATGCCATTTACTTCTCTTATTCTATCGGTGATTATATTGCGTGAGCAGGCCGGATGGCAACAGTGGGCTGGCGGGTCAATGGTAATAGTTGGCATGCTGCTGACAGGCCTTAAGCAACCGACCACCGGTTCCGGTAATCTAATTAATATAATTGATAAGGGCAAAATAGGAGAAACCTCAGCACGCTCAAACAAACAAACCGCCTGAAAAAATGTAAAGGCGGTTTTTGTTTGATCTATGAAAATAACGTAGAGAACTCACTTGATAAAGCGGATAGTTAGCGGGTAGCGGTAGTGGTTTCCTTTATTGGCTTCAATCGTCGCTATAATGATAAGCACAATTTGAAAAACCGCCAGGACAAAGAGAAAAACAAAACCAATGAGAATAAGGCACAGCAGCGCCCCTACCAAGGCATAAATGGTTATGCTGATATTAAAATTTAATGCCTCTCTACCATGATAGTTGACTGCCAAATACTCTTCCTTTTTAATTAACCAGAGAACAAGCGGCACAATAATGTTGCCAAAAGGTATAAAATAACCGCAAAGTCCCCCAAGGTGGCAGAACATTGCCCAGTTATTTTCCTGATTGTTTCCCTGCACAATAATCAACTCCTTTTTAACCATTTTCTATATCGTAAACTATACCATTTTTTTAATAAAGCTTTTATCTTCAAAAAGATGTTTAGAAAAAAATGGAAATGAGGAATGGGAAAATCCCACTTATATATGTTATAATGAGACAATAAGTTATAGGAGGAGTTCCACATGGCAAGAGTTAAAATTGATGACTTGCCGCAGCAAGTTATGAGCTTGGACAAAAATGAAATGACAAAAATTTTAGGGGGAGTTACATCGGAAGATCTAACAAATCGTTTTGTTACGAATGAAGATCTACAACGTTTTGTTACATCGGAAGATCTAACAAACCTTGGAATATTCCAGGGGACAAAGTTAATTAAGCTGTAAATTCGGATAGAATTAAGAATATTATATGATTTTTTCAAAGACTGCAAAACACCTGTGAGGCCCTAATAATCACAGGTGTTATTTTATAGTATAATTATTGAATAAAGCTTTACTGAATATAACTGGACAGGTTAATGCCATGATTTCAAAATTTAAAGATACAGCACAACAGATCCTGCTGCGCACACAAAATCAAATCTACATTGAGCCCAGTCAAGCGCTTCGTGAATGCGTCGCGCACTATACGATCTCTTTTGCAAACGATAATAATGTGCCGGACAGTTTAACATTGATTCCTGATGCAAGCGGCTGTCTGGTTTTTACTTATGATGGTTTCTCTTTGACAAGCTTACTATGGGGAGCAACCACTAAAACTTTTACCATAAAAAATGATGTAAACAATTGTCCTATGCGTCTGTTTATAGAATTCCTGCCCGGCGGGCTATTTTATCTGACGGGAATAAAGCAAACCGATTTGACAGATTTACAGATACCTGTATGGCAAATAAACGCCCGGTTACATTCATTAATTGCCGATGCTTTTGAAAGCGCAAAAAATCTTAGCAACTTTATAGACATGCTTAACCTGATTCTATTATCCTTTATGCAAAAAAGAAATTTACCACAAGTTTTATTTTCTGCCATGGAAAATATACGTAGCCACAAAGGCTTTTTATCTGTTAAAGAGCTTGCAAATATGGAATTTTACAGTGATAGACATCTGAGTCGGCTTTTTAATGATTACCTGGGTATGAGTGTAAAAACCTTTTCAAATATTGTAAGAATAAATCATGTGTTAAAAATAATAAACGAAGGCCATCACTTACCTGTAGATTTTGCCCAAACGCCGGGATTCTATGATCAGGCTCATTTTATCCATACCTTTAAAGCCATTTGCGGTGTAACTCCTAAAAAATATTTAGATAAAATGTCCGAATTTTACAATGAACCATTTAAATTGTGATGTATCATTAAAACTAATATTTTTTTCAAAGGAGAGAGAATATGAAATTTACCGGCCCACTTATTGCTGTAAATGATATTGAAGTTTCAAAAAAATTTTACCAGGAGATTCTTCATCAAAAAATTATACTTGATTTTGGAGCCAATGTTACATTTGAAGGTAATTTTGCCCTGCAGGCCAGTTTTGCTGAACTGGTTGGCTTTAACAAAAACGATATGGTTCAAGGGTCACATAATTTTGAACTGTATTTTGAAGAAGAGGACTTAGATAGCTTTGTTAAACATCTTAAGAACAACCCTGAAATTAAATATGTTCATGATGTAAAAGAATATGAATGGGGTCAGCGAGTCATCCGCTTTTACGACCCTGATATGCATATGATTGAGGTAGGAGAAAGTATGGAATACGTCATTAAGCGCTTTTTGAAACAGGGGTTATCTGTTGAAGAGACAGCTAAGCGCACCATGCACCCTATTGAATTCGTTAAAAAATGCTTGTAGTGCACTTTGCCTGATGGCGATTTGCCAATACTGTTTTCTCATCGAATCAGGGAGGAGTTCTTAAATTGAAGATATTCACCAGGTCAAAGCACGTGACCTGTGACAAAACAGCGGATAACCTACTGGAGGCCAGGTCAGGACTCATAGACACCATTCATGAAATAGAGCTGTCAGTCATTCTGGACATTGAGAAAAGGGAAATACTGAAGGCCTCAGCCATCTTTTTAAGGGCTCCCTACATCTTCTGCTCCGAAGCGGCTGAGCAGGCGGTAAACCTGGCCGGACTTAAAATCGACCAAAAAAAAATAAGTGCTGCGATAAGTGAGTTGGTTGGCGGGCCCCAGGGCTGCTCCCAGCTGTTTGACCTTACCCTGGAAGCTGTTAAAGCAATAAATCAGGGCCTTAAAGCCTTAATCCCGGGAAACAGGGAGGAAAGAATGGCGTATTTTGACAGTATAAGCCATGGCGCCTGCCATGCCCACAGCCACTCAATGGAAGAAAAAAAGAAAGTGTACATGATCCCAAATATCATTATAGACAGAAGAAACTGAACTGCCGTTATTTTAAGCCGGCAGCCTTTGGCCGGGGCTGAGAAACCAACAACTTAGGGGTCTCCGGACAGCAATGGCTTTCTGCTCCGGTATCGCTAATACTGTTTTTCGACATTTTTTTATTCCCAGAATGCAATAAGAAAGGAATACCTGAATCGCTGTAGAAAATATTAAACATACTGGTAGGATAAACCAACATTTTGGCAATGAATCCTACATTATCTAATATTTTCGGTTGCTCCCGATTTGCAGGAGGGCAGCACATGAAAAAAGGTTTTGCTTTGGGGCTACAATTTCATAGTCATATGGAAGCATTATGTTTTCTAAAACCCTACCTGGATTATCTGGATGTAAAAACCAGTCAACAGATACTTGAAATAGTTAAATCCATTCCCGATTGTTCGGCAGTGGAGCCATTTACCCTCAATCCCTCAGAAGCTTCTCCAATAGTAAAAAGAATAATCAATGACAGCCCGCTGACAGATATAGTGCAAAGATTAATCCACATTTATAGTGACCAGCCCTATAGCCCTGTGGGACGGGTGCTAAAACTGGCTGTGGAGGCAATTGCTTATAAAAATTTACTTGGTTCAACCGAAATAAAATATCTAATCAATGAGACACACGAAAAATTTCACTTTAGCGTGCTGGGTATCTGGATCGATTATTCACGCAGATTAATTTCAGTTGACAGTCCGGAAATACAAAGAGGCAAGCTGCAGCTCGGTCCGTGGATACCGAATGTCCAAGTTTACCCATTCGATTCTAATTCATATAACTAGCTGCATTTATTCCGGGGTCCCGGAATTAGTAATTGGGAATTGGATCATATGGGGATTGAGGTAAAAATGATGACGTTGCAGACAGATGATATTCTTTGCCGGTGCAGGGCCTTTCCGCGGGCTTTCCGGTCAACCTGTCAGCAACGTCCCCATATTGTTACGCTGTTTTACTCTTCTTCTTTCTGAACCGCCTTTCTGTATATGCAGAGTTCTTCCTTTTTCCCTTCTTCAAGGCCGCACCCCCAATAGGTATTGCCTGCTACTAAAAGGCGGTGTTCACACCAGGTGCAAAAGGTATGGGCAATCTGCTCCTGTGTCATATCCTTTGCCTTTGTCATTCTCCCCACTCCTCCTTTAATAAATACTGGATTCTATTCTAAAAACGGTACAAACCAATTAAATATTTTCTACTTCCAGGTGTGGATTCCTGCTGTATATATAAAGACAAGTGGGGACGGTTCTTGCTTGCTAGCAAAATAAAACCCTCTACTGGGCTGTCCACCCACCATCAACGACCAGGCACTGGCCAGTCATATAGCCGGCGGCATCGGAGGCTATGAAGACCGCCGCCCCAGCCATATCCTCGAGCCGCCCCAGGCGGCGCATGGGAATGCTCTTGACGAGATGGCTGTATATTTTTTCGTCCTTCAGGTCGGCCTCGTTCATGGGGGTAATGACATAGCCAGGACAGAGGGCATTGACATTGATGTTGTATTTTGCCCACTCCAGGGCCAGTGCCCTGGTCATCTGGATAACACCGCCCTTGGCCACGCAATAGGGCAGCACCTGCCGCTCGCCCACCAAGCCAAGGATCGAGGCCACGTTTATTATCCGGCCCCCGCCCTGCCTGATCATCTGCCGGCCTACGGCCTGGGCCACGAAAAAGACCGCCCGCTGGTCGAGGCCCACCACCCTATCGAAATCCGCTTCCGTAAGATCCTCAGCCTTCCTGGTGATAGCGGTGCCGGCGTTATTTACCAGGATGTCGACCCGGCCAAATTCGGCTACCGCCCTTTCCACCAGTTTCAGCACCTGTTCATTTTGGGTTATATCTGCGGCAATGCCTGCTGAACGGCGGCCCATGCCAGTGATTTCACCTGCCACGCGGTCACAATCCGCCTGGTTCCGGCTGACTATAACCAGATCCGCCCCTGCCCGTGCCATTCCCAATGCAATGCCATAGCCTATCCCTTTCGTGGACCCCGTCACCAGGGCCACTCTGCCATTTAGATTAAATTCGGGAAATTGCATAATCGTTCATTTCCTTTCCGGCACGCCGGCCAGCAACTTGGCCAACCTCTTCTTTTGCTCCAGGTTGCCCTGCCGCATAATCATTACCCGCTGCGCCTGAGGTGAGCCGGCTCCGTGCATACTTTCCGCCAGGGCGGTGCCGCCGGTCATGTTCTCAATCAGCCGGGCCACCCGGATTCGGTCTTCAGTGGGAACGCCGGTCACAGCCCGGAAGTATTTCTCCACATAAGGACCTGCCCCGGCACAGCGAAGGTCGTCCTCCGAGGGCAGAGTAGCAATGAGGCCGCCCGCGACATCGTGGCTAAGCCGGCAAATTTCATAAATAAACCGGGTAACGTTCAGCTTGGTGATATTGGCCAGCAGCGGATCTACAAAGTAGGCGCCGGACGGTGTGGGCCTGCCTTCGGCTGAACAGGCGATGGAACCGGCGTATAGGGTTTCTGCCAGATGAATCATCTCGGTGAGCTTATCCCGTACATGAGACGCTTTGGAAGCGCCGTTATAATCCGCCATGAGCGCCGTGGCGCCGATGATTACATCGCTCACTCCACCTTTACACCCCCCGTAATTTTGCCGGTGGTACGAGGCAAAGCGCTCCACCATGGTACCGGCGAACTGCCACTCCCCGCACATGAACACCCGTTCCCAGGGAACAAAAACATCTTCCAGTACCGTAAGGGCCTCGCCGCCCACGATGCCGTAACGGGCATTCCCCTGGTCAATCTGGCCCGTCTTACGGGTATCGTTGGTCTGCCGCCCGAATATGTGAATCACACCGGGGGCGTCCACAGGAATGGCGCAGGCCACAGCATAATCCGCATCCTCGGCCGTCATGGCCGTGGTGGGCATAATAAGCATTTCGTGGGAGTTCACAATTCCTGTCTGGTGAGCCTTGGCACCGCGGATCACAATACCGCTTCCGTTTTTCTCCACCACGCGGACGTATAGGTCCGGGTCCGTCTGCTGTGAGGGCCTGAGGCTGCGGTCCCCCTTGGGGTCAGTCATGGAGCCGGCCACCATGGAATCGGTTTCCTGAATATTTAAAAGATATTCCTTGAAACGTTTGTGATATCCGGTTCCCAATTCCCGGTCCATCTCATGGGTAACGGTATACACAGCATTGAGGGCATCAAATCCCACACAGCGCTGGAAACAGGTACCCGTACGCCGGGCAATCATGCGCAGCATTTTCACCTTTTTTACCAGGTCCTCGCTGCTCTGGTGAATGTGCGTGAAGCGGTTAATCCGTTGGCCGGAAAGGTGGGATGTGGCCGTAGCCAGGTCTTCGGCCACCGGATCATGGGCCATGTCATAAGTTACAGCCGCCGCGTTGATGTGGGGCCGGAATAGCGGGTTATCGATCAAATCCGCCACCATTTCCCCGAAAAAAAACACCCTGGGCTTAAGCGTGCGCAGGCTTTCAATATATTGGGAGCCTGTCATCATAACTATATCTCCTCCTCTTGCTGTGCTGGAATTAAAATTGTTTTTAGCAAGTCCCCTGCCAGCCTCACAAATGCCGGAGCACTTAGCTTCCCTGACCCGGAAACAAAAACAAGAGAGGCGTTCCGGGCGGAAGCCTCTCTTGCCTGATGCCTACCTTCAACAAAGGATTAGTTGTTTTAAAACGCTACAGCGCATCGTTTCGCTACAACAAATCCCGTTTCTAATCGCTACGCAATCCGTATTTTGCCATCCTCCGGTAAAGGGTAGTCCGGGCAATGCCCAACTGGCCGGCCACCTGGGAGAGATTGCCCTGATTTTCTTCGAGTAATTTTAAAATAACCTGTTTTTCGTAGTCCGGTACAGGCATAAGCTCCTTCCGGACCGGCAGGTTATTTTGTACCTCGCGGATTTCTTCCGGCAGGTGTTCCGGCCGCAGTATCAAACCGTCGGCCATGTGCAGCGCCCTCTCCACCACGTTTTGCAGCTCACGGACATTGCCGGGCCACGGGTAAGCCTTAATCAGGGGCCAAACCCTCTCATCCACCGAAATAATTCGTTTTCCCATCCGCATCCCCAGCCGCTCCATAAAATACCTCAGGAGGAGTTCAATATCCTGTTGGCGCTCCCTGAGAGAAACCAGCCGGATGGTAATCACATTCAGGCGGTAATAAAGGTCCCGGCGGAAGTTTCCCCGCCCCACCTCCCCGGCCAGATCCCGGTTGGTTGCCGCAATAACCCTTACATTAACTGGCAGCACCGAAGAACCGCCAATACGGGTAATGACCTTTTGCTCCAGTACCCTGAGAAGAGTGGACTGCAG
Source organism: Bacillota bacterium (assembly GCA_049323755.1). Classification (GTDB taxonomy): domain Bacteria; phylum Bacillota; class Desulfotomaculia; order Desulfotomaculales; family Desulfocucumaceae; genus BRHc4a. Next base: position 14,336 of record JBMOPE010000019.1, on the reverse strand, counting down.
TTCCAGGGGCATATCTCCTATTTCATCTAAAAAAACGGTCCCCCCGTCCGCCAGTTCAAATTTACCGGGGCTGCCTCCTTTCCTGGCTCCAGTGAAGGCACCTTCCATATAGCCGAAAAGCTCGCTCCCGATCAGGTCACGGGGGATAGCGCCGCAATTGATGGCCACAAAAGGACCCTTCGCCCGCAGGCTGGCGTTATGAATGGCCTGAGCCAGAACATCCTTACCGGTGCCGCTCTCCCCCAGGAGCAGCACGGTAGAATCGCTTCCGGCCGCCGAGCGGGCCAGTCGTAAGGAATCCCTGAACCTGGTCTCCTCACCCACCATATCGTTAAAGGTGAGCCTTGCCACTGCCCCGCTCATCCTTTGCGTAAGTTTCCTAGTGCGGCCAATTTCGTTAAGGACCATAACGATACCCTGGAAATGCCCGTCATTTCCGCGGATAGGCCTGGAGGTCATGGTCAGCTTCACGGTCACCGAAGGCGTTGTCACGTCCATTTCCCTGTCGGTAATAAACTTCTTCCCGCTTTCAATTGCTTCCCAGTCCGCTCCCTCCCCGCCCAGGACTTCCCTGACATTCTTCCCCACCGCCCTTTCCGGTGTTGTACCCAAAAGGCCGGCGGCAGCATGGTTGATATGGATAACCCTCCGGTCACTGTCAGTGGCCAAAATTCCGTCGGTAATTGACTCCATCAGGGACTGCCGGACCTGGTTAGCCAGATCCCGCTCGCGCCAGGCTTTTTCCATGGCCATTTGCCTCTCAATGGCATCAGCGCCCGCAACCACCATGCCTAGGGTATGCGGGTGGACCCTTTCAAAGGAGCCTGTCATATCCAGGGCGCCGATCAACCTGCCATCCGGATCGTGAATGGGAGCTGCTGAGCAGGTCCAGTGGTGTGAGCAAACGCAGTAGTGTTCGTAGCTGAAGACCTGCAAGGTCCGGTTGGCGGCTAAGGCCGTTCCCACACTGTTGGTTCCGGCGCTCAATTCGCTCCAGTCCGCCCCCGGCACAAAATTCCCCTGCGCAATCGCCTGTACCACTTCCGGATCGCCAGTCACTTCCATTAAGTATCCGTCACAGTCGGTGACAGCAACCACAAACCCCGATCCTGCTACAAAGCGGTACAGGGTTTCCATCACCGGGCGGGCTATTTGCAGCCACACCCGGTTCTTTTCCCGTCTCTCCTCCAGGGCTTCCGGGGACAGGACAGTGGAAACAACCTTTTGATACGGGTTAACCCCGGCCCGGCGACAGCGCTCCCAGGACTCCCGTACGATAGGCCGGACCATTTGCAAGCCTTTTTCGTTTCCTTCGGCAAATGCCTGCCAGGCGGCCCTTAATTCCTCCTGAATCGGTGCCATGACCGGCACACCCTTTCCGGTTTTTCTTAAAGGTCAATTCTACTTAACTATGGAATTACCTTTTAGAACTTTCTACTTTTGGATTAATCAAGTACCTGCCATATTACTAACGGGATAATAACCATATCCTTAGTTGACATATATATATGTTATAACTATAATAATCTCTAAATATTACTATTGTTACAATAAAATCTAACCTGAATCCAGACAACCGGGCCGTATAAAACTGCCACCAATGAGGATGAAAATTGGAGTCCTTTAAAACCACAGAGAACACAGAGCACACAGAGTTTTTTAAGCCCTGCTTGTAAGCTTTAAGAGATTTTTCATTAAAAAGGGTACACTTCTTCATTTATCCACTTCGGTTTTAGACCTCATAGTAATGCCTAAGAGCTAATTCTCTGTGATCTCTGTGGTCTCTGTGGTTCATAAAAAGACATTCAGTATTTTCAGGGTAGAGAGGTGAATGTATGTATTTGTCAATTAAGAAAAAGGATAGTGTTACCAGCATTTTGCTTTTCATTTTTAATATTTTCCTGGTGAATCAGGGAATAACCTCCGTGCCGCTCAAGAAAATCTTTAGGATGCTTGAGCCATTCCAAAAAAATGAGACGGCTATTAGGATGGGTTTGTCAAGGGGCGTGCAAAATGGCCTGCTTGTCAATGAAAAGCAGATTAATGAAGTTTATTACCGGATAACGGATGAAGCTGTGCGCGGCGTTAAACACTGGCAGGAAACCCTGGCAATATTCAGGGCCAGAATTCCAATACAACTTTCAGGCTGGGATGGTAAATTTAGTATTCTTTTTATAGAGTCCGCCGGTGAAAAAAGAGGCATTGAGGCTTTTACTGAGTCACTGAGAAAAATTGGATATGGCAGTCTAAGCAATACCTTTTGGATTTCACCGTACGATTTACCGGGTAAAGTCGAGGAATTGGCACATAAACACAAGGCAGAAAACTTTTATCAATTTAGAGGTGGACTGTCCGTAAACAGGAAGCCGTTTGAAATTGCTAAAAATGCCTGGCCTATAATAAGCCTGGCTGAAAGATACTCCCTGTTTGAAAAGTCAATGAAGGAAGCTGCCAGCGGGCTGGATGCGGACTCCTACGACGGTGGTGGAGGATTGCCTTTTCTACACCTCCATGGCCTGGAGCTGTTTAATATTATCCAGGACGATCCCCAGCTGCCGCTAAACCTTCTCCCGCCGGACTGGCCGGGATTGCAGGCGGCTAAAGCCTTTCTGGATATAAGGGAGCAGATATTACCTAAAGCCAATGAATATATAAGCCGGATACTTTCAGAATGATTCTGCTTCACCGGCTTCTTCTTGCCGGAGCGCGCCCTCCAGGAAGATGAGTACTACGGAATAAATTCCCATGAGAAACTAAGAGACCCGACCCTTAACTTAATGGGGAGAATTTTACGTACTTTTTTATGTCCCCCCATAGTATCCTGTAACCTCTGAATGGATATTAGCATATTTTGTAATATACCATAATATGTAAGGAGGTCTACCTATGGGTTACGGAACGGGCGGAACATATTTTGACGGCAGCTTTATTCTTTTCCTTATTCTGATTCTGCTGGTCTTTGGAACAGGCTTTGGTTATGGTGGCGGCTACTACGGTGAAAAAAAATAACCCTAGCTAACCAGTACGCCCAAGTCATTTGACTTGGGCGTACTGGTGTTTAGCAGCAGGACAAGCATAATTGGGAGAGAATTCCCCAGTATCATTGTTGCGCAGCTTTGGATGAGTTTTTCAATCTGCCAGGATTCCTTAATGATTGAGACAAATAGTATTCTTTTTCAATCGTTGTTTGATATTCCTGGAATTCCTTTTCTTTTTGGTAGCATTTTAAAATTCTGTCGGTCCTCATTTTATTCACCAGGCGCCGCGGGTAACCCCAATTGATAAGCTGCTTCTTAATAGTGTTAAGCTTATGGGGATGCATAATTATGTCAGTCCTTCCAAGGAGCCGGGTATACAAATTATATCATATTGTGCCTCATCTTGGCAGAGCCTAAAGTTGTCTGTTATATAATGCAAATAATGGATGTGACAGGGCTATCCATAATACCCAATAGCTAAGATAGACAAACCGCCAAAAAATGGCGGTTTTGCTTTTCCTTCTCTAAAGTTTTTTCTTCTCCTGCCGCGATGTCACATCCAGTTTTTCCTTTGCTCTGTCACTTTCTTCAAAAATATCATCTGCAAACTGGTCCAACCTGGAAGGATTACTGGCCGGACGCTCAGGGTTTCTGGTGTTAGGGCTGTTGCTTGTGCCTCGGTCTGACAAAAGGATCACCTCCAATTCAGCAAAGTACCAATCCTGGAAGTATTATTCCCTTCTGAAAAAATATCAAGACCATTCTTTTATCCTATTAACCGGTATCGATATACTCGGTCACATGACAGGTCAGCCCAAATTATATGACTTATTGCACTACAGTTTAGCCAACAGGCACAGGCAAGAGCACAGGATGTAGTAACTATCATTATGGGTATACCGTTACTTATAGCATCACTGTATTTTTCACGAAAGGGCTCATTAAAAGGCAGGCTGGTGCTGACAGGTACTTTAGGCTATTTTCTATATACTTATACCATGTATACTGCCATACCCTACAACCAAATGTTTCTTGTATACCAGCCTTCCTGTTTACTCGATGGATTTGGGACTGGTAGTGCCTACCTGTTTTGTATCTGCAATACTAATCTTTAAAAGAAAGGCCTTTGGCTATTTATTGTCATCAGTAATGGTTATCAAGAGTATTACCATGCTTACTGCGCTTACGGCAATGGGTATTGGAGCAGCCCTGGAAGGAGTGCGGATGAGTATAGGGGAAATGGCTATATTTCCTCTGTTTAATATTTTGGCAATATATACAGTAGTGGTGCTCTTAAAAAATATAAATGAGTAGGGTAAATATTTAACAGACATACGGGCCGCCTGAAAAAAAATAAGGCGGTTTTTGTTTTTTCCAGGGTCAATCGTTAATAAAAAGCTCGGTTGACTTGACAGTCAATACTTTAATATTATATAAATAATATACCATATAATAACATATATGGTATATTTAACTTCTATTCATATAAACATCCTATTTGGATTATTTTTTAAGTAAAAATTAATTAATAAGTCAGTATGCAGGTTTTATATATAATTAACAAATGACCATAATTATAATGGAGGTGCAGGCTAAAATGGCTGATAATTCAGCAACTATTAAAATCACTGATTTTTCCTTTAATAAAGAGGTAGTAAACATGCTGGGTTACGACCGTTTCATGTCCTGCTACTTTTGTGGTACATGTACGGCAGGTTGCGCCTTCTCGGGGCTGCGCAGTGACATTGACCCCCGGAAATTCATAAGGCAGGTCATCCTGGGGCTAAGAGAGGATGTGCTCAATTCTTCTTTCATCTGGCTTTGCACCATATGTGAGCGCTGTACCATAAACTGTCCCAATGAAATAAATATAGCCGAACTGGTACAGGCCATTAGGGGCAAGTTCGGCATTAAGCCGCCAGGAGACCTGATGCTTCAATGCCGGGCTTATGGCGGGTCGAAAAGCCAGCTGATACAAATTGCACGGTGGCTCAAGGAGGGGCTTGTGGTGGTGGACCCCAGCCGTAATCCGCTGCCGGTAACTTATCACGACCCCTGTAACCTCGGCCGTAAAGAAGGCATAGTTGAGGAGCCGAGGTTTATTTTAAATAAAATATGTGCTGATTTTAGGGAAATGAAACCGGGCAAACATTATAACTACTGCTGCGGTAGCAGCGGGGAAGCTCTGTTTACAGAGGAACACGAAAATCTCCGCCTGGCTATGGGTAAGCTTAAGGCTGAACAAATATTAAGAACCGGGGCCCAAATAGTAGCCACGAGCTGCCTTAACTGCCATGACCAATTGTCAAGGATTGCCCAAAAGTACCTGCTTGATATTGAGATTGTTTTTGTTCACGAACTCCTGGACCGGGCACTTGTTAAAGCTTAAAGAAATTTAAGTGTCCGGAGAAAATTTATAACCTCACCTAAAGCATACAAGTAATAACCGCCTTAGCTAAAAGATTATAGGCGGTTTTTTGTTTTGATTTTAACAAACTCCCCAAAGGCGCCTTGCAACTCCATTCTCCCTAATTACCAATATCGATAATTTTTGACATATATGATATAATTTCTTGTAAATATTTTATTGTTTGCAGCCTTGTTTACCTAAAATCTGATAACACTATCGCGGAGGATATCAATGTGGATAAGGTCATTCTCGTAGATGAGAAAAATTGCGTTGGCTGCAATAAATGCATAAGAAGTTGTCCTGTTTTCGACGCGAATTATGCTTATATTGCAGAAGGTCAGAATAAGGTTGAGGTTAACCCGGAAAGGTGTATACTCTGCGGCAATTGCATTGAAGTGTGTGATCATAAAGCCAGAAACTATAGGGATGATACAGAATTATTTTTCGAGGACCTGGAGAGGGGAAAGAAAATATCTATTATCGCGGCACCTTCTATAAGGGTAAATTTTGGGAATTATGAGAACTTATTTGGCTTTTTGAAATCCAAGGGAGCAGATGTGATTTATGATGTTTCCTTCGGTGCGGATATTACCACCTGGGCCTATTTAAAAGCAGTAAAAGAAAAAAACCTTTCATCGGTAATAGCCCAGCCCTGTCCTGCCATTGTAAGCTATATAGAAAAGTATAAGCCTGAATTGATAAAAAACCTTGCTCCCATCCACAGCCCTATGGTATGCACAGCCATATACCTAAAAAAATACGCCGGTGTATCAAACAACATAGCTTTTTTATCTCCATGCATTGGTAAAGTCAGTGAAATAAACGACCCCAATACCGGGAATTATGTGCAATACAACATTACCTATAATAAGCTTATTGATTATTTGGAAAAAAACCTGATAAATATATCCAGTTACAAGAAACACAGCTTTGAAGATATTGGCTGCAGCCTTGGCTGTTTATTCAGCAGGCCCGGAGGGCTCAGGGAAAATGTCGAGGCTAAGGTAAAGGGCGCATGGATACGCCAGGTGGAAGGCCGTGAACATGCATATGAATACCTGGATGAGTATAGCGAAAGACTGGCAAGTCATAAGCCGCTTCCACTGCTGGTAGACATTTTAAATTGTTCCAAGGGATGTAATCTTGGCACTGCCACGGCTAAAAAAATTACTGTAGATGACGCTGACTTCACTTTTAATTCCCTAAAGGCAGAAAAACTGGATGACAGGGGTGGAAAACTTGTAGCAAGAAAGATTGACTGGCTGTACAAGCATTTCGACAAGAATCTTAATCTTGATGATTTCACCAGGAAATACAATAACAATTTGAAGGCACAACCCCTAAAAGAGCCTACCGAAGCGGAATATAATGAAATATTTACACTTCTTCACAAAAATACAAAAAGAGAAAGAGAGCTAAATTGTTCAGCCTGTGGATACAGCACCTGCCATGATATGGTAAAGGCTATTCACAATAACCTGAATGTCATTTATAACTGTTTGGACTTTAACCGACGGGAAGCAATGTTGGAAAAGAATAATTTTGAACTTAAGGCCAAAGAGCTGGAGGCCAAAAATACAGAAATGAATAAAGTCTTGAAGGAGGTTCACCTTCTTAGTGAGGAAAGGCTAAGAAAGTCGGAGGAAATCGCTGCTGTAATCAAAAAGCTCGCATCAGCATCCGAGAAAACATCTTCAGGAGTAACCGAGGTTAACGAAATGGTTGACCAAATAGCTGAAAATACAAATAATGTTTCCAGTTTTGCCGGCGATGTTACGAGCTCGGTCAACAGCATCGCCCTGGCAATGAAGGAGATTAATATATCACTTAATGAAATTAGCACTAATTGTGTTCGCTCCACCAACATAACCGCTGATGCCGAAGCCAAGGCAATTCATACCAATCAGATTATCGAACAGCTTAATTTATCTTCAAAACAAATTGGTAAAATTGTAAAAGTTATAAATGATATTGCCGAGCAAACCAATATGCTTGCCTTAAATGCGGCAATAGAGGCCGCCGGCGCAGGTGAGGCCGGAAAAGGCTTTACAGTCGTCGCCGGTGAAGTTAAGGAACTGGCAAAGCAGACGGCTGAATCAACAGAAGAAATCAGCCAGCAAATTGATGAAATGCAAAATAATATGGCAAACGCTGTTGGTGCAATGGGAACCATCCTGCAGGTCATAGATGAAATAACTCATATAACCAGTACCATTGCATCCGCGGTTGAAGAGCAGTCCGCTGTGGCGGGTGAAATTTCCCATTCCATTATAACAGCGGCTGAAAGAGTGAACCTTATAAATGATAGAATCAGGGACATAGCTTCCAGTTCCCAAAACGCTGCCGGAAGCATATTCGAAGCGTCGGCAGGGGTGAAGGATATTGCCCAGACTGCAGCAGATCTCTCTATGATAAAATAATTTCAAACAAAAACCCCGTATGCATTAAGCGTACGGGGTTTTGCTGCCTTAATCTTCAACACTCCAAAGCCCGTGAATATTGCAATATCCTCTGGCCTTTATGTTTCCGGCCCCGATATTAAATATTGCCTCCGGCCTTTCACCGGGCTTAAGGTGCTGCCTGTATGCCATCCCCCCGGAAAGAACTTCAATCCATTCGATATAGTGCTTTTCTTCCATGGGGTGTTCCGCACTTCCTACTTTTACTGTCACTTTATTGCCTTCCTTCACCACCACGGGAACATGCTTTTCTCTGGAAGCGTCCACGGTATTTTCCTGCAGCAGTTCCATTGGCTTATTGCAGCAAACCAGTCCCCCTTTGCCGGCATGTAAAACTTCCACAATATTCCCACAAATATTGCACTTGTAAACCTGGTTTAACTCTGTCATTATAAAATCTCTCCTTTTATTTATATTTTCCCCTATTTTATTTTTTCCTTACCCAGTTCTGTAATTGTATACAGGCGCAGGTGAGCCCAACCTGGGCAAAGAGTGAACAGTATTATTTTCATAGCACATATTCTTACCTCCCCATTAGCTATGATTAAACTATAAAGGGAAAAGATTACGTAGTAATTACATACCTCTTAACTTTTTCTTAAATCAAGAATGAACAGGCAAAAGAAAAAGACCCTAAGGGGTATTATCTTGTTATTGAGGATGGGAAACCCGACCAGTTTCACGTTTGCATACCGGACTAAATACGTTATAAAAGGTGCTTGATTTTTTAGCATATAAATTAAAAAGCCTAAACACGATATGTTTAGGCTTTTTAAGTGAAGTGATTATATACGGCTCGGCAAGCTATTTCTTATCCACACCATAGGGATAACCAATAGTGGGGTATGAGAAAACCAGCAAAATCAAAACAAGAAACAGTATAAAACTCCCATCAAAATAGGGGCCGTATCCGCCGCCGCCACCGCTGAAGCCTGCTCCGAATCCCATTGAAATCCTCCTTTATAATCAATTGGATTTTTTATACTGCATGATATGCAATATATAGCTTTGGTGTTCATAATAGTGAAGTATTTTTAGTTGTGTAAATTTAAAAAAAAGTTGTATACTTTCATGCCTGCGATATGCTGAATATACAATTCACTTTTTGGGGCTCAAAAAAAAAGTTATATACTCATACGAATACAATGTTTATTCGTTTATTATCCATAAAAATAATGTTGTATACTCTTCTAACGGGATGGAAATGCTCCCGTTCTACACCCATAAGTAGCCTTTATTCTACCAGAACACTAACCTCGCTCTTATAAGATTTCGCAGGTATTGTTTTTGTCCGTTCTATTATATCCATTAACCCAGTGTTTTAAAAAACCTTACATACAGTATGCCGTACCCTTGATAACCGATAGCGATAACCCCCTTACGCTCTCCTCGGCCTTCTTACATAAGGTTCCTTTAATCTTCTTTTTTCCTCTACTCTTTTAAATGCTTGATGGGCTTTCCTTTCTGCAATCTTGCCATATTCCAACAGTGATTTTTCGAGACCTTCTAAAAACATGGGGAGTGCTTTTTCTTTAAGTATAGGAACTGTAAATTGTCCGTTTATGTAAGGACTTGATTCATACAGAAAGGTTAGCAATAAAGAGTCAACTTCTTCAGTACTGATTTTTCCATCACAAAGCGTAGCTTGGTATAATACTCCATCAAAGACAATAATGGGATAGTAAAAACAAATACTATTATCTCCAGCTGCAAATCTTTTTTTCATTGTATATAATGTGGCTTTAACAGCCGTTGTGATTGCCTTAAAAATCATTTCTCCGGATTCGTTGCTTTTAAATGCTTCAAAATAGCTTCTGCCTCTTAGTAGGTATTTGCCAAATGGGTGTATTTCCTCTAGAATATCGTAATCAGAACGATCGATAAACCTTCTTGAAGGTAAATGGGGTACCGTCTCATAACTAAGGTCATACACCTCTTTCTGAGAACTTAAAATAACCCAAGGTCTACTTTCACTTTTTTTACATTCTATTAGTAAACAATTTCTTACGTAATAACTATCTTCATCGACTACGAATTCATAATTATTTATAGCCCTTAAATCTACTTCCCGTGACTTGTTTTCATCTTCATCTATATAATACAAACTATGGGTAACAAGATAACCACGCATTCTTAGCATTTCTGCAACTCGCATCTCTAAAGGAAAGCCAGTTTTTTCTATTTCTTGTATGACTTTTTTAAATAAACTACTTTCGTCTAGCACAAAATCACCTCAGTTAGTTACTTTAAATGTTTAAGAAACAAAGGTATTTAAAAACCTTGCCATTGGAACTCTAAAATAAAAAACACATCTTAGAAGGAAGAAACAGAGGGATGATCTTCTGTTCGTCAGTTGCAATGAAAGAAAATGACCTCTTACCTTCTGCAAGTTTATTACTGACCCCTTAACATTTTGTTCCTAAATATATGCCAGTGGAACCATAACAACGGTTCCCATATTTGTCTTTATGCTGGTTCAATTGGGCATTATATGTTTTCCTCATAAACTTCTTTCTACAGACTGGGCATTCAAACATATATGTAACCTCAAAAGCTCGAGTTCTAAATGAGCAATCTCCTTTGGTCCGTAGTGATACAGAGTTTTTTCTTCTTGAAATGCCAAATTGCTTTCCGAAATAAGTTTTCTTCGAAAATTCACCAGCTTTTGATATTTCCACTTCAAATCGAGGTTCAAACTTAATATCCGTGTTTTTCAAGCTTCCAATGTTAGTATGAACAAGGCTTTTAATACCAGAGCCGGAATCCCTTCCACCTGTTCTATCATATACATATAAGTATTCTCTCCCAACCCCGTCTTGTCTAACTTTGTAAACTAGAGAATATGGTTCTACAATTCTTCTTATTCCCCCATAAACAATTTCAAGACATGTCATACTGGATCCGGCTTCAAAAATCGGATTTCTTAAGTTCGAAGGGAAAAAAGCAAAAACCCCACTCCCAACTGGAAGCCCCCCAAACATATCATTTACGTGTTCTTTGAAATGGGATACGGCAACATCGAATACTATTAATCCAACACTTGGGCAAACTATGAAGTTCTCCCAGAACCTTTTTAAGGCCTCAAAAGGCAAATCTATTAAAAGGCCCCTTACTATGCCTGGGCTTCTTTCAAAAATAGTCATCTTTAAAAATGTTTTTATTATTTCTAACCGATTTATTTCAATTGATTTGTTAAGGAGTGTGGAAAAAACAAAATCGTAGAGGTCATAAGAATGGCGACGTTGGAGCAGACATTTCAACTTTGAAGCTAAAACTTCTTCTAGCTTTAAACACTTTACTTGCGCTTTGCATTGTTCATAGTCAGAATAAGGATGTATTATCCATCTTTCTTGCACAGGTAAATGTATTTTATCTAACTCAGTAATATCCAACCTAATACTTATTGTAATACTGCTAGAGTTTCCGTAAAAATCCTTAAAATAAAGCCGAGCTTGGTATATTTTTTTAAATTTTAACTGTTCTACTCCTCTTTTTTCTTGAACCATATTTCTATCTTTCTCAAAAATTACACCAGAATTTTCTTGAACAAAATCACAAACTTTATTAAGTTCCCTGGCTAAAAAGTCCTCAGTAATTGCCGTTTGTGTTGCAAAATCCAGATCATTTGAAAACCTGGTATACTCAAAGTAAGCTTTTCGTAGACAGTTTCCCCCTTTAAGTATTAGGTAATCTTTAAGTTCGCTAGCAATATATATCCCCACTAAAATCCAACCAAACACATAATCTCTTTGCACGTCTGATACATTCCTTATTCCGAACTCTTCTGTTTTGAATAATATTTCTTCCCGATGTATCAAATTAGCGTAACCCCCGTCATTCTTTGAAATTAATATATGTTGACTTTACGAATTAGGAATAGGCAAACAAACCCCACAAATTAATTCTAATATGTGGGAGCCCTGTCATAATCCCCCTGAGGCTCGTACCACCAAAAGTTGATGGGTTTCTCTGGATTAAAACTTCTCAATCCCCGAGACTTTACAAGACTAATGCCGAGCTTATAGTGTTTGCAACGGTTATTTAAGTATTTGATGACTATAAAGCGCTCACGATCAGCATTACTTACCACAATTGGTCCACTCTCTGCCACAACATTTGAAGAAGACGCGACTAACCATTGTGCGAGTTTTTCATAAGAGGCACGCGAAAAAACTGCTAAGCCAGCAAATAGATCACAGATTTGTATAAATGGCTCAGATTCAGACCGTGTTTGAACAATCTCAGGGATATCTAATTCGGCCTTTAGTTCGCCGGACTCGAAGTCAATGACTTCCTCTAAATAGAAGCCAATACTATCCCAATTAACCGCTGAATTTTCATCAGGGTAGAATGCCCACACCGCATGGAGGGGCCACCGGTTCAACAAGACATTCCTAAACAGGAAGTAGTACATCCGTCGAAGATTTCGCACATCGCATCTGCCTGGAATTCTGTGCCGCGAATCTTCCGTATCCCATAGGAGGACATCGACTCGGATACGGTTGGTAAGTATGGCATCAATGATAAAATCGAGAAGATGAAGAGCAGCGAACCGATACTGCGCCGTACGTAACTTTGCCCACTTAAATTCACGGATGCCGGACTTTTCTAGGCACCATACCAGTTCGTCACGAATCCCCATAGCCTCTGTAGCTTTCATCGTAACCGCCGCTACAGATCGAAATCTGCCGGTATTGTGCCATGCCTCATCCGCAAACGCGAGGTTCGTAATCGACTGGGTCCTGTCTTCGCTCTTATTGGTCATACATCTCATCCAATCAGCATACGCTATAAATAACCATTTTTTCAAAAAACAATTTCCACAAACCGTTGAATAATTACCTATATAGTAGGACTAATAAATGATTACTCTGTGTCCCCGGTATTCATTAAGCCTTTTTGCGGCAGTTTACCATATTCGTCCCAATATAGGAAACGGTTAATTAGAAATTCTTTCCTTTCATCCGATAAAAGCAGGTTTCTTTTCGCAGCATTTTCTTTATTGGCGATCATAGAATGATATTCTGCAAGGTTAGGTCCTAATTCAAGAGTAGGTGGAATTGTCTTTGCCATATATTCCCCCCCTTTTACAGTTGAACAAAGCAAATATCGGGCACTATATTCTGGATATAATCGATCAAAACTCATAATAAACTCGTTATCCCTCTGCAACTGCGATCTTTTTTCACTTAAGCGCCTTGTGTTTTCAAATTCGGATCTTCTCCCGTATATTAGGAGGTATACTGGCCTTAGTGACTTACCCCACCTAAAAGATTCTGGTATCCTATACAAGTCATAGAACAATAATTGATGTTTTGGATTAGAAAACCATGTTTTCCATTCTGTTAATTGGTCGAGCGCTTGAATTAATTTATCAGAGGGCTTACCAAGTCTTGTAAAATAAGGTTTGTTTGGAGCTTCTATCTCAATTAAAACCGGGTATATTGTTCCGCTATCACAAGCAATCCACATAAAATCGGGAATGCGGTTTGTAAGTCCCGTCAATTCCGGTTGTGATATAACGGTGCCTCCAAAAGGATAATGTCCTGAATGCCCTAACAGACAAAATGGACCTGGAATTATGCAAGGATGTTGTTCTAGAAACAGCTGAAATGTTTTCTCATTATCTCCTTCTGAAGTTAGTAGACTGTTAAACTTAGCCATTAAATACTTGTTATAAGTATCCCAATCCATAGGTGCTGGTGGATTTTCTATTATTTCATAACTCTTACTAAAAACCAATTATCCTTCTCCCTTCTTCTGTTCTATTGACCAGAACGGCAGAATATCTAGTTGATAGTCAGTCATGTTGTTATCATCAATGTTCTCCTCCTACTAGGAGTTTAAGAAAATAATGTTAAAGCATTTAATATCCATACCCGGTTATAAATTATGGCCACCGTCTCTTTCTCAGAACATAAGAACGGTCAGTTAACAGGAAATCATAAAATTCCCTCATATATGGAATATTAGAGATTTTTTGACCCCTGGCTATCTCTGCAACCTGCTGTGATAAGACATCTATTAGTTCCATAATCGGAGCAATTAGTAGAATCAAGTGCCAAATAACATGCTTAGCAGCTTCATTGAGAAGTTGTGGTTGAGTAAGCCAACCCTGTAAAGTTAAGGGAGTACCACTAAGATCATGGGCATAAACTAATGCAACGTTCTCAATGATGTCTGCTAATAGCCCATATTCCTTCTCAATTCGCTCACGCTTCTTAGCCGACACATCTGACGTAAGGACCCTTTGAAGTATTTCATACCATTCTGCCAAAGGTTCTGGCAATGTAGCTCCGGAAGCAATCGCATCAAGATTTGTATAACGTGCCGACAAGGCAAAACGAGAGAAGAAATCCAGTGAGACCGTTTCAAATTTTGTGTAAACCTCCAAACAAATGATGTAAGATAAGAGCATCAGTTTGGAGGTTTATTTATGGCCAAAAGGAAGATCAGTCCAGAAAGAAGGGCGCAACGGAAAAAACTGTT
>JBMOPE010000018.1:0-237664 GCA_049323755.1 Bacillota bacterium | reverse complement strand
CGCCGTTTTCCGCCGGCAAGAAGTTATTTTATCACTTTGCCGCCCCCCGGTCAACTGGTACTTTCTGCTAACCGCTCGGCGCTTTCTTTTTTTCACCGCCGTTCCCGGCCGGCAAGAAGTTATTCTACCACTCCGCTAATCCAAGATCAACAGGTAGTTTATGTAAAAAAACGGGCCTGCGGCCCGACAGATTATTATTGAATTATTAGCCTACTATGGGGTAACTTACGGGCAGGCCTGGAATACCAACCCCATTGCCAACTGGTGCGAGTAAGGAAAGGGGACACACCTGCTAAAGATAGGGTATTCCTTTGTGGACAGGAATGTCCCCGATAAAGGAACCGGCTTTAAGACTTGAAGGCAACGGCCTGCCGACCACCCTCGAAAGTCGCGTCCTGCTCCTCTCGGGTTCCCGTCTGCATCCGGAGGCGGGTCGGCATTCCATAGCCTTCTGCGTCAAAACCCGGTAATAGCCTGCGCAATATTTGGCAACGGGGCTGGTATTCCCTGCCTCAATGAATGTCACCTGGGGTCCTTTCCTGGCCAAAGCTTCCCAGCAACTTCTGCTTAGAACAAATCCGCCCTCCAGTCGACCCTATAGTTATACTTTCAAAGGACATTCATCGGGGCGGGGAATAGCATCTCCGTGTACTGATTTTTCGATAGGCTGTTACCTAGCTCTTGGCGCAGGAGCCTACTGACAGGCTATCCGCCAACAGGACGTTGGAGGAAGCCCGAACCGGCGCATGGACGCGCCGTTGAGGGCGGTCGACTGACAGTTGGCGACGAGCCTTAGAGCCAGTTACAGCCGGAGAGTTCATCAGTACATGGGGATGATATTCCAAGCCTGCCCTATAGTTGACCTTTTATGTTATCCACAGTTTCAAAAATGTTTTTTCCGCCTATACAATCCCTATTTGGCTTCACGTAACAAAGACCCTATAGTTGCACTTTCAAAGGACATTCATCAGCTACTAGGATCCTATTTATATCCAAATTATTGCACAACAACATAATATTACCACCCTTAAGCAGGGAATATTCGGGCAATGATAATAAAGGATTTTAATAACTATAAGGAGGTAACTTTGATGACTATCGGAACCAAAATGCACCAAACTCTGGCCAGCCTGGAAGGAGCAGCCGCCAACCTGCAGACATTTGCTTTGGACACCCAGGATCAGGCAGCAAAACAAATGTTTATTGTATTAAACAAACAGGTAGAAGATGTCTGTCAGGTATTGAAAAGCCGTGTTAATTATATAGAACAACTGGAGCCCCAGTATAGAATGATGCAACCGCAGCAACTGCAACAACAATACTTTCGGATGCAGCCATCACCACAACAACAGTATTTTCAGACGCAGCCGCAGCAACAATTCTTCCCAATGCAACCGCAGCAGCAGCAATTCCCTCGGATATGGTAAAACCATATCCGTTTTTTTTATTTCCTAACACGCCACAGACCACGGGACATCAGATTTACCATTCTATCAACATCCGCCCAGAGGACTCCCGCCTCTATAGGCGGGTGGTGAATGGGCGACCGGGCGAATGCACGGCAATTTTGTTTGTAACTTACCAAAATTTGCTGTAATATGTAATCAGTAACTACTTAATGAAAGCCTTGGTGGAGTATGAAACTTGACAGCAATTATCATTCAGTATTCAAACTCACATATCACCTTGTCCTGGTGATCAAGTACCGCCGGAAAGTGATTAACGACCAGGTTGCTATACGTATTAGATCACTTTTGCAGAACATAATATATTGATCTAAATTTTTTTGAATCCTTTTTAAACTCAACTATTTCATTGATTTCATTGTTAAATAATAAGTCATTATCTTCATTTTTAACTGACTTTTCCAGACAGCTGTAATAATCATTCCACCACACATTCTCATCTAACACGAAGGAGTTTAGCAGTTTTAAATTGTATTTTGCATATATAGTTTTCTTTTCTGTATCATTATGCAATTCATCATGAATTATTAAATACCCATTCTCTTTTAAGTAATCTATCAGAGTAGGCAAACCCTTTTCAAAACCAATCACATTTAGTAAGCCTTCCGCTAAAATTATGTCAAATTTATTATTAAATAAATTTATATCAAAAACAGAAGCATTAATTACTTTTATTCTATCAGAATAGTTTAATGCATTTACTTTTTCTTTTAACCATAATAAGCATGAATTATCGGAATCAACCGCATAAACATTACCATTGCATATTTCAATCAAAGCTAGTGTTGGCACACCTGTTCCACATCCCATGTCTAATATTAATGGATTATCGATTTTTGGAATAAAGGAAAATGCTTTGATCGTGTATTTATTTAAGTTTCTTCTGCAATTATCTTTTATTTCATATGTATTCATGCCCATAATAAAAATATCCTCTCTTTTCACCGCCAGGATGGAGGCGTTGCGGCAAAACCCCTCTCCCGTGGGCGTGCATCAGATTGTTAAAACTAAGCTTTGCTAGCGGTAAACTGCTTTCTATCGTGTTTGCACATTGCCTGAATGGCTTTTCTTCCTGATAGTGCTGCTGTCGTGATACCTCCCCAGGCTTCCACCCATTGACCAGCCATGTAGAGGCCTTTCACGTCCTTATACGCATATTTCGGTCCACCCTGGAGTAGCGCCTTTATCATATTTGCATTTGGTTTTCGTGCCTGCATAGCGCCCATCCAGTTCCCGGTATAACGTTCACGCGTCAGGGGTGTCGAAACATCGACTACCTCGACCCTTCCCTTAAAACCGGGATGGTAACGGCCGATGATGTCGATAACCATATTGGCACAACGTTCCTTTTCCTCTTTGTAGCGGGAAGGATCGGAAGCGACCTCTTTCCACCAAGAGTAGTCTGAATCTAAAAAGACTGTTATTGCGCTCTTACCTTTGGGTGCTGCATCGGGATCGTAGTATTTATTGTGTACGGTGATTTTGGCATGCTCTCGTCCTGCTGCGCTGAAGGTTTCAGACAAGATATAAGTAACAGGTCCGTCTTCAGCAGAGAAATCCGCATCAACCCCTATATTTACTTGCACCGGTTGGTCCGATATATCGTGTGGATTAAAGAAATGAGCAGTTTCACCTTCAGCCCTGCCAAGCAGGATCGATTGAGAGAAACGGCCATCGGCCGCGGAAAGAACTCTGTCTGCATAATGTATCGAGCCATCTGTAAGAATAACGCCCCCAACCACCCCGTTTTCAAGTATAAGCCTTGTTACTTTAGCTCCGTATTGAATGTTTCCTCCCAATTCGATAAACCTTCGTTCAATGGAGCGGGCAAATGAAAGCCATCCTTTAAGAGGTATTCCCGCCATCTTTCGGTGAGCATACGCAAGGGGGAGCAGGACCGTCAGCAGTGGCACATCAGGTCCGCCAAAGTGAACAAGGTTATTAAAAGCGCTAACAAGTGACTGATCTTTGAATTTTGCAGCAAATTGGCGAATGGTCATGGTTCCGTATTTCAGAAGAACGGGGAGATGCGACATGGAGGAAAAGAATGTCTGGAACCGGTGCTTCAGTGCTTCCCATCCAAGAGCGTCGGAAAATGGAATGTCGAGGTCTAATACCGATCTCAATGCTCTGGTGAACTCCCGCAGGGGTCGGGCATCTGAGGGGAAATTACTTAAGAGATGAGCCTCAAGCCGATCTATATCAGTATATACCGTAATAGTCCGGCCGTCGGGTCCGTAAATGCGGCCGAAGTTTTCTCCGTAATGAAGTGGGCAATACTTAGCTACTCCTATTTCTTCCCATAAACGGAAAAGGGGACTTCCCGGGGCGGAGCCTGCAAGCCCGGCTACACTCCCGTCGAATAGATATCCTTCCCGTCGCCAGGATGTGCACAGTCCCCCGGGCGTTTTACCCATTTCAAGGATAGTCGTCCGATATCCGTTCATTCTGGCGTAGCACCCCGCTGTGAGCCCGGCCACCCCGCCGCCAATTATTATTAGTGTTAGCTCCATATTTATATCCTTTACTAAACCTATTATGATCACTGCTCATTTTATCCATTTAGCTTTAGTCACGGATTACTGTTTTTACTTGTCTTCCTAATATCATAAACTGAGCATGTGTTACTCCTGGAAATTCTGCTTCGGGTATAAAATTACCTTTTATCTCAACAGAATATCCTATGCCTTTATATGCACCTGAACCTCCATCTTCAAATACAATCGTACACCTTGCAAAAATTGGCTTTTTAAAATTATGTGTTGTTTGCCAGTAATCAACTCCAAGCATAACAGTCCATAATATTACCAAAAACAATGATGGAAGCACAATTTGCCGCTTCATAAAGACCTCTCTTCCATTTTTGTGAAAAAGTCTAAAAATGTTTATTGAAACATTCCCTGGCCCATGTTTTTGAAAATATGATTTAGGGTAAAATGAAATTAACATATTTATCGAGGATTTTAAATTTATAGGTAAGGAGTAGAAGAAATGGCTGTACAAGCATATATCAATTTTAATGGAAACTGCCGTGAAGCTGTAGAGTATTACAGTGAAGTCTTTGGAACAGAAAAACCGAAAATTATGTTATATGGAGATACTCCACCAGACCCCGGATTTCCACTTACTGAAGAGACAAAAAATCTGGTAATGCACACTTTTCTTAACATAAAAGGAAGCGCAGTTATGTTTTCCGATGTTCCTCCCGGTATGCCTTTAGTTGTCGGAAACAACATCAGCCTTGTAGTATCCAGTAACGATATGGATGAAATCAGATCTCTATTTGACAATTTGAAAGTCGGCGGCACTGTAGGCATGGAACTTCAGGAAACCTTCTGGAGCAAATGCTACGGCTTTGTAACAGATAAGTTTGGAATCGGATGGCAACTCAACTATGACAGTGGACAAATGGAAATGTAATTGAGGCCGCAACCAATGTGCGGCAACCTATTAAAAGTTATATTCCTTACCGTCACATTTTTTTGTATTGATACCCTCAAGGACAAAGTGCGAAGTATCATCCTTTTGAAAACTCGGAATAGAGAAACAGTTATGTAGTAGTAATCCGTGTAAGCCACGCGGCACATTTTTTTCTTCGCCCGCCGGTGAAACAAAAATTGCGGTAGGACCGTCTGCTCCACCAATGATACCAATGGACGAGGTCGCGGTAGGGTTAAATCTATCTTCCGATGGCTCTGTGTATTGGATGCTGCTATTAAACTGTAGGGTATCGCCCTGTGGCAAATCAGGCTCTATTTCATACATCAAATGCATAGCGTAAAAGCTACGGTTTCCATCCACGCCCAGTGGCATTTCTACAAGCTCTGCACTTTGAAAGTATAGTGTATGTGTTATTCCAGTTATGGGGTGCCTGAAGCAAACCACTTTTTGACTTTCTTTAGCTGACATTTCAAAATGGATATCCAACGGGGAAAACCATTGTACAGGATAGGTAGACAGTTTTATGCTGTTCACTTTGTCAAGCCGCAAGAAACGCAACAACTTTTGAGTTTTGGAGTCTGTTTTAGGGTATGGCACACAAAAGCGTTCACAGGCAAAACAAGCCGTATCCTTTAGAATAGAGGAATATGCCTTACGCACAAGTATTAGCCCATCGTCCTGCTGTGCCCACGGTATGCTCACAGTGCTGCTGGATGAATAGCCGCTTTCTGTTCTTCTCCCGTTTATCCATATTTCTTTTACTGGTACAGCCTGATAGGGGTGTTCCTGTTCTGCACAGCGCCGCTGCAATGGTGTCAATGTTTCCTCAATGGCTTCATACTTTTCAAAAAACTCACGGAGTTTTACTTCGTCTAAAAAGGTGATAATATCAAAAACAACACCTTTTGTAAAACGATATATAACAGGAATGCATCGCTTCGATCCTGCGTATTCAAACTGCCAATATATCTTCTGTGCCAATCCGTGGAGTCCTTTGCCTTTGCTCCATAGACTGGAGTTATAATAAATTTTCATTCCTACCTCTGATTTAGTTAATAAATACTAAGCATATGGATAATGTAACATTAAAAAATTCCCATCATTTAAAAAAATGCCAATGGTTCAACAACATTCAGTTGTTCCGCTAATTCCGTACAATGCACCCTGAACTAATTCACACGCCATACTAATATATTTATTTTGTATAGTTATTTAATGAAAAAATATATCGTATATCAGTTAATTTCTTATGCATAATTTCACAGATAAGCTCATCATTATTGCACCTGAACCCATTCTTTTGATAAAATTTTCTTGCATTATGGTTTTCTTTTAATACCCATAAATAACAATTCTGAAAACCTTTTTCTTTTAAATCATTTAAGGCTGTTTCTAACAATTTTTGTCCGTACCCTTTTCTGAAATAGCCGGGAAGTACATAGAGAGAAACAATCTCTCCCCATTCAGAAAATTTCTTATCTCTTGATTTTCCATAAGCAATACAACCTACAGGTATTTGATTATCATAGATAAGCTGTGCTGTTAATATATTATTGCTTATCCAGTTCTGAAAAGCCGATACCCAAAAATCATATTGTAATTCATCTAGATATCTTTGTGGCACAATGTCTTTATATGCAATCTTCCAGCTCGAAGCATGTATATTGCTAATTATTCTTGTGTCTCTATTAGTTGCCTGTCTTATTTTCACGTTTATTCTTTCCACCTTCTTTCTCAAGGATAGAAATATGGATTATGGGAAATTGATTTGCGACACAAGATCAACAAGAAAGACAGAAGAACCGTCCCCATGTCTATTTGTTATTATGTAGCAAGGTTATGACTACATTTCCCTTTTTGTGTCCTTTTTCGACATACCCATGCGCCTCGGGAACTTGTTCCAACGGATAGCGTCTATCTATAACCGGTTTAATCTCTCCCGCCTCAATAAGCTCTTTGAGGAAAATTAAATCATCAGTTTTTTCGCTTGCTGTCCCACCTATTACTTTCTTGCAGCTCGTTATTGAAGTCCATAGCCCCCGTACTATCGGTAACAGCCCTATATGGACAGATCTAAGATAGAATCCTTTTTTCTTTAGTGATCTTACACAGCCTGAAAACGAACTCTTGCCTACCGTGTCAAAAATAATATCATAGGTCTCACCGCTTTTGGTAAAATCCTCTTTAGTGTAATCAATGACCTTATCTGCTCCCAGGGATTTAACCATTTCTAAATTCGCAGTGCTGCATACTCCGGTAACTTCTGCCCCAAAGTACTTGGCAAGCTGTACCGCATAAGTACCTACACTTCCGGAAGCGCCATAGATAAGGACTTTTTGTCCGCTCTGGATATTTCCTCTTTTAAGAAAACGCAATGCTGTAGATCCCCCAATAGGAACGGCGGCGGCTTCCTCATGGGTAATATTGACTGGTTTTATTGCCACCACCCCTTCTTCAGGCAGACATTTGTACTCGACATAAGCGCCAAAATCAAGACCACATGATGCAAAAACTTGGTCATCTTTCTTAAATAGCTTTACGTCTTTACCTACTGCTTCAATAACACCTGCTAGTTCAAACCCTAGTATGGTTACTTTTTTGGGTCTTATAAGACCATTGAAAAGTCTTGCAGCAAATGGGTCGGCCTTTCGCATGCGCCAGTCCCCTGCTGTTACTGTTGTCGCATATACTTTTACCAGTATTTCATTGTCCTGAGGTGTAGGTTTTTCTATCTCTTTTAATTCAAGAACATCGGGGGAACCGTATTTTGTATATACAATCGCTTTCATAAGTATTTCTCCTAATTTACTTTGATTAGGTGATTTTAAGTCTAGTTCACCGCAATCTAACTTGTAGAATAACTTAGGTACCGGCACCTAAGTTTCCCTTTAGCTAGAGCACTAGGGCTTGCGGGTATAAGAATACTTTTACCGTTATGGGTTACTTTAATTATTAAATCCCTCGTGTTTCTAATAACATTTTCCTTAATACGATAACCTCTTCCTTCCCATGATGAAATGCCTGGAAGTCCAATTACAACTATTGGATGACATCCATTTTTACACCATTTGCCCTTAAGAGTTCGTCTTCTTTAATGCAACCGCAATCCAATCGCACTGACTGTTATATGGTGCTCCAGTAAAATCTCCCCAGATAGTGTCCACATGAAATCCTGCTAATTCAACCACAGGAGTCAGCGTTTCAAGTGAATAATCGTGAAACCAACAACGATAGGTTGTTGTGTCTCCTTCCTGGTCAACCACAATATACTGATCCAACCAGATATCATTTTCTGGATAGTCAAAACCCATTTCAAGAACTAAATGCAGCCCCGGTCTCCAAAAACCCCCTTCGTTAACGTACCAGTTATTCTTCAAGCCATTCTTCATGCGAAGCTCTCGGGATAACTTAGGTACCCGGTACCTAAGTTATCCTTGCCAACTGGTGCACAGGCTGTAACCAGCTTTAAGACTTGAAGGCAACGGACTGCCGACCACCGTCGAAAGTCGCGTCCTGCGCCTCTCCGGTTCCCACCTGCATCCGGCAGTCGGGTCGGCATTCCGTATCCTTCTGGCGTCAAAAGCCGGTAACACCCTCCGCAATATTTGGCAACGGGGCTGGTATTCCCTGCCTCGATGAATGTCACTTAGGGTACTTTTCGGGTCAATGCTTATAAGAAGCTTATTGGAGAATATTGGTGCAAATTTTATTGCTTTGGTTAAAGATTACTTATTCGACTAATATGAATAATGAGAAGTTTAGCGTTCCTGAAGATACGGCACATAATAAACATTAGCTGCGTTATAATTTATCGATACGAAGTAGTACACATCGATCTGCATTGAATTTTTATTCGAAGTCTTTTATATAACTTTCATCATCATTTTCATCCCATTCCAAAAAGATTTATGAGTCCCCCTTTATAGAACGTACCACTCGCCTTTTTCAACGAAATCACGTGGACATAATAACACATAGCTTCTAAATCTACCTTGACCCACTTTAAATATTCTAACAAATTGTGGCATTTATTGTCTAAAAATAATGTCGATATTTAAAATATGTGCTTTTTGCAGACAAACTCGCCCTACGTGGTACTCAAAGACATTCATCAGGGCGGGAAATAGCAGCCCCTTGTGCTGATTTTTCGAAGGCAGTTATTGGCTCTTGGCGAAGGAGAATACAGAAAGCCGATCCGCCAACAGGACGTTGGCGGAAGGCCGAACCGGCGCATGGACGCGCCGTTGAGGGCGGTCGGCTGGTTGTTGGCAACGAGTCTTAGAGCCAGTTACTGCCGGAGAGACCGATCAGCACAAGGGGTTGATATTCCAAGCCTGCCCTATAGCTGGCTTATAAGAAAAGCTGAGAACTACCGCCCCGGTTGGGCAGCAACTCTCAGCCTTCATGTATTTCATCCATAATAGCTTTATAAAATTACACACAGCTTCCTCAAATATCCTTCCTGGAAAAAATGTATACAGCCAGCAGGTAAAAAGCCATTACATACATCAGTGTATATGTTATCATCCACGCACTGGGCTCGGCGGAGGCCCCGAAGGGTCCCATCTGCTGAAGGGCTGACATTGGATTTCCGGAAGGCATCATCAGGTGGACAATTTTTCTATACAGCGAGTCCACCGGCATAATAAGGCTGGAAATGATTCCCCCGTTTTTAAGGGTGGTGTTTTCAATAAGCCAGCCTATCTGCTCCACCACACCGCCAACTACCGCCACCGAGTAAAGCAGGAAGGCTATTACCCCGCTGGCAATGGTGGAGGTTAGCACTGACGCCAATAAAGTTACCGACATTAAAACTATGGGCTGCAGCATAAACAGAAGGGCAGCCTTCCATATTTCCGGAAACTGCATGCCGGTTTTTATGATAATAACCGAGCTTATAACTCCAAACATTACTGCGGCGTAGGCCGCCAGAAAAACTCCCTGGCCCAGGAACTTGCCGGTAATAACCTCATACCTGCGTATGGGCTTAGTTACTATGGTCTGTATATTTCCGCTCTCCATATCCGAGGCCATAAGGCCGGCGGAGGACAGAATAGCAAGAAAAGAAACTATAAATCCCCCGAAATAAAGCCCGAAAAGAAGAAGCTGCGGGTATATTATAGAAGCAAGCATCTGGTTGTTGGCCTTTTGTATATCCTTTACAGCATAATGCACTCCTGTCCCATAGAGCCCGAGAAAAATGATCGCAATAATTATTGATACCAGTAATATTTTACGGCTGAAGGCCTCCCGAAAGGTGAACCTGAAAATAGTAAACAAGGTTAATCACCTTCCTTCACGAGATTAATGAATATTTCCTCGAGGGAAACCTTTTCATGGGCAAGCCTGTACAGTCTGCCGCCGCCGTTTACCACTGCCCTGGCAAGATCGGGTATGTCTTCTCTGGTTTTAACGGCTGCCCTTACACTATTGCCGCTGGTGCTTACTATCCTGGCCACCGGCCTTATCAGCTCCAGAATTTGGTCAGTCACACTTTCCAGCTGGAGCTCCACCACAGCACTTTCCGCCCCCATGTCATCAGGGCTGCCCTGGGCAACAACCCTGCCCGCCTTTATAAAGGCCACCCTGTCACATATCATTTCAACTTCACTCAGCAGGTGGCTGTTTAAAAAAACTGTTTTTCCCCTCTCTTTCAGCCCCAGCATTATCTGCCTGACCTCTCTGCGCCCCAGGGGGTCCAGGGCTGAGGTAGGCTCGTCCAGGAAAAGCAGATCGGGGTCGGGAAGGAGCGCACAGGCAATGCCAATCCTCTGGCGCATACCCTTACTATAGGTTTTAACCTTTTTACTTTCCTTTCCGGTAAGCCCCACAATGTCAAGCACAAGTGGAATCCGGCGCTTTTTGGACCACCTGTCCATTTTGTAAAGTGAGGCATGAAATTCAAGAAGCTGTTTTCCGGTGAGCCAATCGTGGTAGCTGAAATTTTCCGGCAGGAAGCCTATTCTTTTCCTTACCTCTACATTTCCCAGGGGGCTGCCCAGTATGCGGGCATCTCCCGAAGTAGGACTGACAAGACCTACCAGGGTCTTTACCAGCGTGCTTTTTCCTGCTCCATTAGGGCCGAGAAGGCCGAAGATTTGCCCCTCTGAAACAGAGAGGCAAATCTCCTGGCAACCAACGTTGCCGTTATAAATCTTCGTCAGGTTTTGAGTCTCAATAGCTTGATTCATTTTAATCTCCCACAATTTTAACAGGTTTTGTTACTTTATACCGGAGGCGATCCCCACCGCACTGCCGGCATTAAGACCTTCCCCGGCCAGCACTGATATTACGCCGCCATTCTGCCACACCAGGGCTCCATAGTTCTTATCACTGCCACCCCCGTGTACAAACACTCCGTCGTTTCCATTAACCTTAACCTCTGAGTACTGCCCATCCATCACCGGGACAAGAACGGTGTGCTGCCAGTCATTTACCGCCATAAGCTGCCTCTTTATGTTTTCCGGCAGGGCCGGTATGCTAAGAAGTGCCTGTCGTATAGTGTTAGGGTCCACACCAGGGTCGGCAAGCACCGACGGTCCCCTTGACTGCGCCAGCATTATTGATCCTGCCTGCCCGCTGTATTCGGCAGTTATTCCGGACGGGACCACCAGGGTAAACTCCTTGCCGTTAAGATCCTGAGGAAGCCTTTCCTTACTTCCGAAAGCTTCCAGGGCTAAGTTTACTTTATCCACGTCCAGCGAGAATATTACACTGGTTGCCGGTGTTTTTTTCAGGACAGGCCCGCCGTAACCCTCTATGGCAGGTATTTTCAAATCAAAATCCACCGAGTTCCGGGCTTCTGCCAGGTTAACCTGTCTGACTCCCTGCTCTCCCCTGACTTCGATCTTTCCGAAGTTTTTAATGTCTACTCCACCGGTTCCATCCTTCATTATTCTGTCCAGCTGCGTCATATCTTCATGGGTTATAGTTATGGGCTTGACTTTTTCCACCCTGAAAATGGTCAGGAAGTTCCCGGCCATACTGCTCACCGGGCTTAAGCCAATCAGCGCCACAAACCCTATTACCGCGGCCGCCGTTGCCAGTCTTTTATACCACATTGTTTTAAACCACTTTCCTTTTTGCTTTTCTTCATATTTATTTGTCTCAAGCTTTAGTTTGCTCCAGGCCAGCTCGGCGTTAAACCTTTCCCTGTCGGAGGCAATAAAGCCCTCCATGCTGCTCCTGACAAGCATGTCATTGTCCAGTAGCCTGTTGTATATCGCCCTGCAGTCCTCACATGCATTAATGTGGTCCTGCAGCTCTTCAGCCTCCCTGCCCTGGATTTCACCGTCTATATACGACTGGATATATCCTTCATCAAAACACATCGGAGTCACTTCCTTTCAGCTCAAGGACTCTTTCCCTGAATTTTGCCTGGGCGCGGGCAATCACTGTTCCCACGGAAGCCTTCTTGGTGCCGGTAGCCCTTGCTATTTCCTCATAGCTGAATCCGGAAAATTTCATAATAAGACAGGTTCTGTCCCTCTCCCCGAGAGAGTTCAAGACTCTGTGAACCATCCTGGCCTCTTCCTTTCTAATGACAATTTCCTCGGATGAAATTTCCCCCGGGTCTTTTTCCTGCACCTTCTGTTCCCTCAGGGAACGGCTCTTTTCACTCCGAATAATGTTATAGGCAAGGTTTTTAGCGACCCTGAACAGCCACCCCCCGATCGCATTTTTATTCTCCGGAGGGGATTGATAAAGCTTTATAAAAGCCTCCTGGGCTACATCCTCTGCCAGGCCGCTGTCTCCCAGAATAAAAGATACCTGGCGGCAGAGAGCGGGGTAATACCGGTAAAACTGGTCCTGGATATCCACTGATTCCACTTGCGGGAAAATGGCCGGCCACCTCCCATTTGTGCACTCGCTCTATTGACACTGCCGTTTTAAAAAAAATGACAGATGAAATTACAAACTCACATAAATTTTAATGAACAACTTTAAAATTATCATTAAACCAGGTAGTTTATCAATAGAAAAATTAATAAATGCATGTTATATTAAGCCAGGCTGCATTTTTTAACCCCTGTTTGTTATATTTAGTCCGGCAGCCATAAAATGAATGCCCTAAATGCCTTGACTTTGGTGCGCGAACAAGGTAAAATTACTTTTGCAGATGCATCGGGGCGTAGCTCAGTTTGGCTAGAGCGCTACCTTGGGGTGGTAGAGGCCGCACGTTCAAGTCGTGTCGCTCCGACCAGAAAAAACCCGCTAAACCATATGGTTTGGCGGGTTTTGTTTTGCTGTAGAACATTATACCAGTTAGTCTAAGCAGACCTTTCATCCGGAACCAATAAATTCTTTTTTACATAGTCTAATGAATAGTAAATATAACCATTATAAAGTTCGTTCCCAGAAAGGCTGGTAAGAAAATTGTATACATTATCTCCCAGAGAAAGTGGTTCAAAAGACCTCCTCCCCCTGGTGTCAATAATAATTCCGGTTTATAACAAAGTGGAGTACACCCGGCAGTGTGTTGAGAGCCTTTGCCGCACTCTAAACCTTTCCGGAGGCAAGATAGAGATAATAATTGTTGACGACAATTCAACCGATGGGACCAAGGCATACCTTAAAACGCTGCCCGGCTGTTTCAGAGTGGTCACAAACAGTAAAAATGTCGGCTGCGGCAAAGCCATGAACCGGGGCGCAAGTATTGCCCGGGGTCAATATTTTGTTTTTCTTAATAATGACACCGTAGCGCTTCCCGGCTGGCTTGATGAATTAATGAAGGTTATCAAGACAGAAAAAAACGTTGGCCTGGTAGGGTCAAAGCTTTTATTTCCGGACGGGACCATTCAGCACGCAGGAGTGATAATCACAAATAGTCTTGAGGTATTTCACATCTATTACAGAAAGCCCGGAGATTCGCCTGAGGTTGACGAATTCTCCGATTATCAGGCAGTTACCGGCGCCTGCATACTTATAAAAAAAGATTTATTCCTGGAAGTGGGCTGCTACGATGATGATTACGCAAACTCTCACTTAGATATAGATTTATGCTTAAAAGTTAAACAAAAAGGGTACCGGATTGTTTACTGCCCAAGGGCTGTCTTATATCACTATGAATCTGTAAGCGATGGGCGTAAAAAACACGATAATAAGGATGAGCGCATTTTTATAAATAAATGGAGAAACAATTTTTTATCTTATAACAAGCGAAGAAAACCCCAATTAGTTAGTATAGTTATACCCTGCTATAATAAATTAAAGTATACCAGGCTCTGTTTGGAAAATATTTTTATTTATACAAGTCATCCATTTGAAGTAATACTGGTAGATAACTGCTCCTCGGACGGAACAGGAGAATACCTGGAGCAGCTGAAAAGAAAACATAAAAATGTCATTATCATAAAAAATAGCCACAATCACGGCTGGGGTGCTGCCTGCAATCAAGGTATAAATGCCGCCTCCGGGGATTATGTTTTATTTATGCACAGCGATGTGGCTGTTACGGAAGGCTGGCTCTGCCGGATGCTTTGGGCGGGGAACTCCTGCAATAACATCGGAATTATTGGCCCCAGGTCAAACAGTGCATCCGGAGCTCAGCTTGTCAGGGATGCACGCTACCGGAATGAGCTGGAAATGCACCAATTGGCGTGGGAGATTGCTGTAAAGTCTTCCGCAAAAGGCATCTATACCGACCGGGTGCATGGCTGCTGCATGCTTGTGAAAAAAGAGCTAATAAGAGTCTTAAGAGGTTTTAATACAGGCTCCGAGCATTTCAGGGAGGACTTCGAGTTCTGCCGCCGGGCAAAAAGGTCAGGCTATAAAATAGGCGTTTGCAGCAATGTATTTGTGCATCACTTTGGCGGCACAAAGGCAATTAAACCGGATGTGTTCAGCTGAGTTATAATGGAAAAAGGCTCTCCTGCTGCTTCCTGAGCTTCCAGAGGTCTGAGTCATAATTCACCTCTACATCATCCAGAGAAATTGGCTGGTCTCTTTTGATGGGCCGTAAAACCCTGGCCCCCTGAGCCAAGCCGGCTGGTAAAAGCTTTTCTTCCCTCACTGTTCGAGCTTTGTCAATAAGGCCATAAAAGGTATATCTCCCAATCCCGTCGAGCACCTCGCCGGGCAGCAGGTCGCGCTTGGCCACAGCCAGGGTTTCCGCCACCGGCATTCCCTGGGGGGCAATGGTGGCCTCCCCGGAAAGAGCAGCAATAATAATAGTTGCCGGCATTTCAATTGTGCAGAGATGATAGGGCCGGTAGAACAGATAATTGGGGCCATCTCCCATCTTAAGGTAATGAAGATACTGCATTATATCAGGATGTGAGGTGCTGGCCACCACAAAGACCCCCCCGCTGGGCTCCACATCCTGTACCACCTCAACCACTCCCTTATAATTGAGTATACCCCCCTGTTCCCTCAGTCTTAAAACCTCAGCAACAGTATCCAGGGTAGCCCTGGGACAGTTCATTCCTCTTACCTCGGGAACCAACCCGGTGGCATTGGAAAGCTGGGTCATTTCAAAACTTAATTTTGTGCCGTCGGTAAAGGATGCTATCATAAAAGGATTCTGTCTGTACCTTTCTGCCCAGGGCCTAATCGACTCCGGTGTAGCGAAACGGTCATAAAATTTTTTAAATTTCCCCGCCGCCACAATATCCAGGCCCAGAAGGGACACGTAACGGTATAGCCTCATAGCTACACCCGGCTCATCACCATCCACCCCGCTATAAACCAGACCTTTTTCTCTGGCCTTTTTGTTCAGCACAAACCCAACAGTGGCATCTGCCTCTGCGTTGGTTATAAAGTGCTTGCCCTGCTCTATGGCAGCCAGCCCCAAGGATGCACCAACTTCTACACTCCCGGTGCAGTCAAGGATTATATCAACATCTGCTGCGGCAAGCAGAAGGGGGTCGTCCACCACACCGGTTTCCCCGCTTAGCAGCGCCCTGCGCAAATCCTCCTGGCCCCGGCAAAGTCTGTGCCTATAGGGCAGCTTAGCCTGGGACAGGGCAGTTAAAGCTTTTTCCGGATTGCGGTTGGCAATGGCAGAAACCCTTATCCCTTTCATAAGGCTAATCTGGTTAATAAGGCCCCGCCCTAAAAAGCCCGCGCCCGCAATGGCTATTTTTATGGGACTGTTACTGGCCTCCCGGTAATAAAGCTCTTTAATAAGACTTTCACCAATCATCTCACAGCCTCCTAAAATAAAAATCCGGGGCGGATAAAAACAGTGTACTTATCCTGCCAATACTAAAATATTTTACCAATTACCTTAAGCCGCTCTTCCATTTCTTTCAAAAGAAGCATCCAGCCAATATTGTAATATATTGGATTATCAAAATCCTTTTTTAAAGTTCCGTCCAATATCTTTTCTGCAATGTCCCTGGCGCTTTCTTCTATGGTCCATCTGGGTGTGAATCCAATTCGTTTTTTTATTTTCTCGCCGCTTACCCGGTAGCTCCTGTTGTCAGCTTCCTCGTAATTAACTTCAACCTGAACATTCAAGCCCACTTCCCTAATGGCATTTCTTATTCTGTGAGCCATTTCCAGCACTTTATAATTCTCCCCGGCAATGTTGAAAATCTCACCACAAACAAGTTCGGGGTCAGCTTCAATGCAGGCTATATGAGCGGCGGCCACATCAGCAACATGTATATTGGGTCTGAAGGCCTCCCCTCCGTACCACACATCCAGGCAGCCGGTTTTAAAAGCGTACATTACAAAGGCATTTACCACCAAATCCCACCGCATGCGAGGTGAGTAGCCATGTACGGTGGATTGCCTCAGGGCCACCGGGCAAAAGCTGTCACCGGCTAATTCCTGAAGCTCGTAATCCACATCAATCTTTGATTTTGCATATTCACTTTGTGGGTTAACCGGGTTATCCTCTGTTGCTACACCATCTATGTAAAAGCCGTAGGTAGCAGCGGATGAAGCGTATGTAAATTTTTTAACCCCCATTTTTTTGCTGATTTTAGCCAAATCCACACTGCCCATGTAATTAATGGTATAGTTTGCCTCCGGGTTAAATGCCGCGGTAGGGTCATTGGAAAGTGAGCCGAGATGTATAACATGATCTACTCCCTCAAGAACTCCTGGCTCTATTTTCCTTATGTCCCCCGTAACCAGTTCAATTTTATCAAGACATTCTTTAAGCCCTTCGCTCCCGAAGTACAGCTTATCAAAAACTCTCACCCCGTATCCTTTCTCCAAAAGCATAGGAACCAAAACGCTGCCTATATAGCCGCAGCCACCTGTTACCAAAACCCTTTCCATATATTATCAGCCCCCCCCTAATTAGACCCGGAACCTGACCCCTTAAGGGCATATACCTGCATCCATAATATTCATATATTTCCATTCAGTGCCTCTGGAAATCCCCATTGTATATTTACTCCTGAAATTTTTTATAGCCTGCAGGGTTCAGTAACGGTAACATGAAGGCCTTTTGTTTGGTAATTTTCAACCACTTTTGCATTTAGCCTGGTATAATTTAGATCAGAATTTATATATGGAGGTAACCGGGTGAATAATGTAGGGCTTGTCCTCGAAGGTGGTGGAATGAGGGGGCAATTTACTGCCGGAGCTTTGGATTTCTTCCTGGATAAGGGTATTGAGTTCGGCTATATAATAGGTGTTTCTGCCGGGGCCTGCAACGCCACTTCCTTTATATCCCGCCAGAAGGGGCGGAATAAAATTGTCAATACCGCTTTTATAAATGACTGGCGCTTTGCAAGCTTTAGAAATCTTATTTTAAAGGGATCATTATTCGGGATGGACTTTATTTTTGATGAAATCCCTAACCGGCTGGTATATTTCGATTTTGATTCTTTTTTCAAAGATCCGGAAATTTTTAGGGTGGTGGCCACAGACTGCAATACCGGAAAGGCCGTCTATTTTGATAAGACTGAATTTGATAGGAAATTCAGCGCACTAAGGGCATCATGCTCGCTGCCGCTGGTTTCTCCAATGGTAGATTTTCTTGGCTATAAACTTCTGGACGGTGGAGTGGCAGACCCCGTGCCCATTAGGAAAGCAATGGCCGACGGCTGTCATAAAAATGTGATTATACTTACCCGGAACAAGGGCTACAGAAAGGAGCATGCAAAGCTTTCGGAGCAGATACTGTACAGGTTAAAGTACCGCAAATATCCAAAACTGGTAAAGGCTTTACTAAACAAGCCGGAAATATACAATGAAGCCATGTGCTATATAGAGGATCTTGAACAAAAGGAGCAGGCAGTTGTTATCAGGCCCACAAGAAAACTATCGGTGGACCGCTATGAAAAGGACCCTGACAGGCTCCTGGACCTTTACCACCAGGGTTATGAAGATGCGGCTGCCTCCCTTGATAAAATAAAAAGCCTTTATGAATATAAAAGCCTACTGTGAAATCGCTTGATTCTTGGTTGGCAAGGTATAATTTACCAGTTCCAGCTGGCACACCTTCGGCTCGGGCAGATCATAGGTATAAATTAACATAATTAATGGGAGGAGTAAAACTTAATGCCCGATCTTTCTATCCCGTCCCTCGACAAACCCTGCTCCCACTGCCAGGGGACCGGCAGGATAAATAACCCGGAATGGATTAAATGGAGCCGAAAGGTTAGAGAAAGTTTTGAAACAATACAGAACAATGACGATGTGACCAAGGTAATGGAATGGTTTGTGCAAAACAATCCAAAGCCCGACACATCCCATGAGCTGGTCTGCGACAAGTGCGGAGGCATGGGCATAGTACCCACAGAAGCCGGCTGGGCTATACTTAAATTCATAAAAATGTTTCAGAAATAAACTGCAAAAAGAAATAATCCCACATTTTTTTGTAAAAAGCGAAACATTAGCCGGCTGATTAATCTGGGACAAGCTATCGGTTAAAAGAAGCACAAAATTTTATTAATATTAGACTTTGAAATCGAATTCGGGGAGGCTTTATAATGATCGATGTTAACCAGGCAGGGGAAATTTTTCAGATAAAGATGAGCGCTGAAATGGGAGGGAAACCGCTATACTGGGTGGCGGCATACCTCGTCGATGGGCTGCTGATAGACACAGGCTGCATGCGTACATCCGAGGAATTTATAGAATACCTTGCAGGGAAAAATATCGATTTAATAGTTAACACCCACCATCACGAAGACCATGTTGGCGCTAACAACATTTTAGCGCAAAAGTTCGGTGTGGCTATTATGGCACATCCGGAGGAAATACCCTTAATGAGCCGTGTTCCGGAATTAAACCCATACCAGGAGCTGGTCTGGGGCTATCCGGAGCCGTCAGTAGCCTGTCCCATTACAAAAAGCATAGAAATAGGAAGCCTGAATTTTGAGGTAGTCCATACTCCCGGACACTGTGCCGGACATATCGCCCTGGTGGAGCCAAACAGGGGCTGGTGCTTTTCAGGGGACCTCTTCGTTTCGGAAAACCAGAAGGTTTTCCGAGCTGACGAGGATATAAACACTATAATAGATTCCGTAAAGAAGCTTTTAAAGCTTGATGTGCCCGGCATGAAGATATTCACATCCATCGGCAGGATTTGCACCGGCGGGCATAAGGCCCTGGAGAGCTTTGTGGAATACATGGAAGAAATCCGGGAAAAATCGCTGAACCTTTACGGCAAGGGATATAGCCCTGCAGAAATAAGGGATGCTGTTTTTGGGAGGGAAAGTTCCCTTCGTGACCTCACCGGTGGACACTATTCCATAGAAAATCTTGTCCGCTCCCTGATAAGAATATAAAAAGGTTGTGTTTGTTTGGACATAGTCAGCAACGGCAAGATATTTAGCGACAGGCAGATTATAGGCTTTGTTAACCTGTTAGGCACGGATTACAGGCCCCGCAGGATTATTATATATGAAAGCCGCCTGGATATTATAAGATTTTATCCAAGGTGCTTTAACTTTTCATTTGAAGAACTCCTTGGGAAGCTTGAGGGAACTTATGATGAGTCAAATGATACCGCGTATATCTGCGTATTTGCCCAGAATGATGACGGAGATGACGTGCATAGTAAGCAGCTTTATTCCTTGCATGCGCTGGCTCACGAGCTCAGGCACCGGTACCAGGCCCTAAAAGGTTTATACGCTGATGATGATGAAATGTCCGAAGTAGATGCCGACAGGTTTGCCACAAATTTTATAAACAGAAATTCTTATAATATCAGCAAAATAATGGGCTGGAAAGAGGAATGGACAGTTGAAGAGGGGGATTGAAAAAGACCTTCCTGAAACGGGAAGGTCTTTTTCAATATTTTTATTAAAGGGAGAACTTTACTAGACAAATCCTGCCGATATATTTTTTACCCTGTCCACCACCATAGTAATCGCCGCCTCCACCGCGGGGGTGCAGTGTATCCCGAAATTCACCGCGTCTTTAACCTCCACAGCAAATATTTTTATTTCCCTGGGCATTTCTTCACTGAATATGCGGTAGCCCAGGTGTAAAGCCGCCCCCAGGTGGAGATTGTGGGTGCCGGAGAATTCCAGTTCGACCATCAGATCCTCAGGAGTAAGCTCCATTATTGTTCCCGGATTTGCACCGGTATTAACCCCGTCAATAATATAAGCCCTTTCATATCCCAATATGGCGTCAATAACGTCAAATCCGGTGGTGGAAAGCACTCTGGTTTCCATTATGCCACTTAGCTGTTCCGCCACTTTAATTCCAAAGGAGTCGTCAGTTAATACCGGATTACCAATTCCCACCACAATTGTTCTCATGTTTTACCTGTCCTAAAAGTTTTTGATAGTTTGATAGTTTCTGCCCTGGCTGTCATAAATGTCTATCTGCACCGGCTGCCTCCCCGGCAGGGTATGGGTGGCGCAGGCCAGGCATATATCATACGGGCGATAGGCCATCTCCACCATGTTTATTATCCCCTCATCCACCTTGCCGTCCTTTATGAAGTTTTGGGCAGCCCTTCGTACAGCCACATTGATGGGGCCTTTATTGTGGGTGGTGGCCACTATCAGGTTGGCCTCCTCCACAATACCCCTATTGTCTGTCTTATAGTGGTGAATCAGTATCCCCCTTACAGCCTCGATGATGCCCACCCCTTCACCCACAGCGTCACCCAGCGGGGCACGGGTATCATCAGCGGTAATGCTCTCATCCATGGCCAATTGCCGTACTTTTTCGGCGGCATTTAAAAGCTCCGCCGCCCTGGCCCAGTGGTAAACCAAAATGTTATGAACAGGCTCTTTTCCAAGGGCCTCCCTCATTTTTTCGTAAGCTTCCTGGGCCAGGGGTGTGTCATAGCCGCTGCCCACATTAAACCTGGCCAGTGGCCCCACGCAGTATAAACTGCTTGCCTCCCCGTCTTCCACACCCTGCCAGCCTATTTTCTTCAGATAAGGCATTTTCAAATAACTCCAGGGCAGAACCCTCTCGGCTATGAAATCGAGATACTCTTTTCCCTGGAAGCGGCCTATTTCCTCACCCTGGGAATTTATTATCCTCTGGGTTCCTTCATAATACTGCACCCTGTTCCGGTCATCCACCGTCCCGGCATAGTTGCATACCACCTTGTAGATGTCGCCCAATACCAGATCCATATAACCCTTATTTTTCAGAACAACATCATCAAACACCTGTAAGGTCATCTGCGCCAGCTCAACCAGTTCCTGGGACAGGGCCAGTATCTCCTGGCGCTCCTCCTCGGTTACCCTTTTGGACCAGCCTCCGGGCAGGGCCGCCACGGGATGTATGGGGCGGCCTCCGAGCATTTCCAGTATTCTCACCGCGCTGCGGCGCTTTTTAAGTACTGTTCTCCCGGTTTCCACACCCACAATTTCAATCAGTCCTATTAAATTGCGAACAGCCGGGCTGGCCGTTGGACCGGCTACAAAATCAGGGAAGCCCAGTGCATAAAGTATGGCACAGTGATCCTCCACGTAATGGGCATTCAAGAATAACTCCCTGATTTTTTTTGCCGTGGGGGTGGGCTCTACGTTGTAAACGCTGTCGGCAGCCTTTACCGACGCTGTATAGTGCACCCCCCGGCAAACACCGCAGATAGTGGAAACAGTGCGGGGCACCTCTTCAATGGGCATCCCCCTCAGGAAACGCTCGTAACCCCGCAGCTCCACAGTCTGGAAAAAGGCATTTTCCACATTGCCGGTGTCATCCAGAAAGATACTGATTTTGCCGTGTCCCTCCAACCTAGTCATGGGGTTTATTTCAATCCGCTTCAATTATTTCCACTCCTTATTTAAGCTTTCCGCCCAGAATGGAAGAGGGCAGGGAATAACGGTAAAAAAGCTTGGCCGGACAGTCAATCTGGTCAATTAATTTTTCATCGGCCATTGAGGCTGCTATGGCGCTAACCGCCCTGAGGCCGAAGTCCTTTACCCCCGGAAGGGGACCGCCGCAGCCCCGGCAGGGAATATTAACACCGGGGCACTGGGCATTACAGTCCCCCTGGGTTACCGCCCCCAGGCAGATATATCCCTCCTGAAGCAGGCATTTTTCCTGATCCGGCTGTCCGTCCACCACCCGCCTGACCTCCTGTATTAGCTCCCTTTCCTGGCCTTTAAGGCCTGGATTGCGGGAGCACACATCGCAGACCGCCTTTCCGGAGGTCAGCCAGGAGCCCGGGGGAGGAAGCTTGCCTTCCAGAACAGCCATTAAAGCTGCACCAACAAAGGAATGGTGAGGAGGACAGCCCCCGGTGAAATAATCCACCTCCACCACTGCCGACACCGGCCGCACACTTTGGTAGAATTCAGGCAGGGTCAGCTCATATTTACCATCTACCAGGCATTTGGCCTGGGGGATCACCCCTTCCGGATTATCCGTGCTGTAAGTGTCAAAATAGGCCGTTTGGTATATCTCCTCACTGGTATGCATATTGGCCATTCCGGGAATGCCCCCCAGGGAGGCGCAGGCCCCCAGTGCCACCAATGCTTTACACTTGCGGCGCATTACCCTGGTCATATGTTCCTGCTCGCTGAGCCTTATCATTCCTGAAACCAGACCCAGATCAATGCTGCCGTCGGGCATGGCCTCCAGGTCCTTGTATTTTACATCGGCCACAGTTGGAGCCCAGAAGACTATATCCAGATGGGGCAGCACATCCAAAAGGGTTTCCGACAGGTCAACCACCGCCATGTCGCAGCCTGCGCAACCCCCCGCCAATAGATAGGCCAATTTTATCTTTTCAGGCATTTCCATTCCTCCCGCTGGGGCTTTGACCCAATTTCCGGATGGTGGCGTCAAATTCATTCATCACCTGGGCGAAACGTTTGCCCTCAGACCCGGAAATCCATTCCAATCTTACCCTTTCAGGCTCGACCCCCATATCTTCCAGCAATCTGTGCAACAGCTTGAAACGCCGGGCAGCTTTATGATTCCCTTCTTTATAGTGACAGTCACCGGGGTGACAGCCCCCCACCAGCACTCCATCCGCCCCTTTATGCAAAGCCTCCACAATGTACTCAGCCTCAATGGAACCACTGCAGGGCACCCGGACGATGTTAATGCTGCTTGGATACTTGTACCTGAGGCTGCCGGCCAGGTCAGCACCCTGATAAGTACACCAGTTGCATGCAAATACTATAATATTTGGCTTCCAATCAGACATGTCCATCCCCCCGGATCTTATTTATTACCCCGCTGACACTGGTTTTGGCCAGCCCGGCCACCTTAGGAGGCTCCGCGCCCAGGCATAAGGCCAGTAGTTGCATATAGTGCAGTACCGGTATTTCAAACTTGATCTTCCTGTCTTTATTAAGCTGTCCCTGGGCAGTGTCTATCTGAATCAGACAGGAACTGCAGCCGGAGACGATCAAATCAGGATCGGCTTCTTCCTTTATGGACTTAAGCTTTACGGCAAGGAGATTAAAGGACCTTTCCATATCGGCGCTTCTCATACCCCCCATGCCGCAGCAGTCAGTTAAACGGCTGTAGTCGGCCACCTCGGCGCCCAGGGCCCGGCACATATCATGAAGTATACGGGGGTGGAAGCTGTCCTCTTCCCTGTCCACATATATCTTGCTGGGCCAAAGGGTATGGCAGCCCGGCTGCAGAGCCACCTTCAGGCCTGGTAAACTGTACCTGAGGGACTGCTTTATCTTATCCATGTCTATATTTTTGCACAGATAGCCAACTGAGTTGTAAACATTGGCGGTACCCCGGTAATTTCTGCCCAGCCCCCCTAATATACCGTTAACCTTTCCTTTGAGGTCCGGGTCCTTTTGAAGGCTGTGCCTTGTTTCCGCCAAAGATCCGTAACAGCTGCCGCAAACAGTGACAATGTCCAGATTCTTTTCCTCCGCCAGGCAAAAGTTTCTTGCACTGACGGCACCCCACCCCGCTAAATCCACCGAGGGCATTGTCCCCCAACTGGGACAGCAGGACTGGCCTTCCAGATCATCAATTTCCACCCCCAGCTGAGGGTAGGAAAAACGCACTGCCTGCTCTAAATCAGGACGGTTAAAGGCAGTGTTGCAGCCAATAAAAAATCCTACTTTCATCCACTACACCTCACAATTATCGGCCATTTCATTGCCTTCCATGGGGATTATGCCAATTCCCCACAGGGCGGACTGGTGTAAAATGGCCTGCAATTCTTTAAGTGCCTTTGGGGAAGCAATTACACTGGGGGGTTTTTCCGGCAGGCCCACTTTTTGTCTGGCTTGCCCGGATTCCTTTAGATACACGGCGTGCCCGATATCATAAAGTGATTTCAGGCCCTCGACAGATAAAGCCGGCACGGCGAATTCCCGCATCGCCACCCGGCGCATGGCCAAAATAATTTCAAAGGGCCTGACGTCCCTGGGACAAATCTCGGTACAGCGGTTGCAGGACTGGCAGGCCCAGATAGAGGAATCGTCCAGAAGCGCTTCCCTGGCCCCCAAAAAGATGGCCTGAATCAATTTCTTGTTAAAAATGGGAAAGCCGGCCAGGGCCATAGGACATACCGCGGCACACTTGCCGCACTGAATGCACTCCAGTATTTCCTCGCCGCCCAACTCCTTTATCTGGCCCACAAATCCGGGCTCACCGGCAGATAAATTTACCACTTCATTTTCGAGAGACTGGCTAATCAATTGGTCCACCTCCCGCCACATTTGTCAAAGCGTCTATCTGGGCAAAAATCTGATCGGCAGTGTATCCCTGCAGGGTTATGGCCAGAGAAGGGCAGGCTGCAGCGCAGACACCGCAGCCTGCGCAAAGGGCTATATCAATGCCGGCCCTCATCTTGCCGCCAATTTCTTCTAGGCTGATGGCCGAATAAGGGCAAAGAGGCACACAGATGCCGCAGCCGCTGCATTTTTCCTGGTCCACCGAAGAGCTAAAGGGCTCCACCGGGACTCTGCCGGCAGTCAAGGGCACAGCCGCCGCCGAAGAAGCCGCCCTGGACTGGGAGACCGACTCAGGAATGTCCTTGGGCCCCTGGGCACAGCCGGCAATATAAATACCCTTTACCGGTGTTTCCACGGGATATAGCTTGGTATGCACTTCCTTTAAAAACCCTTCCGACCCGCAGGTAATTCCCAGTTTTCTGCCTAGATCCTCCAGGCCGGCAGAGGGTTCCATGGCTGTGGCCAAAGCCACCAAATCTGCGTCCAGAGTTACCGGGGTGTCCATATCGACATCATAGGCCCTGACCCTCAGTCCGTCACCGGGCAGCTGATCCACTGCCCCGACCCGTCCCCGGATAATCTTAATCCCCAATTCCCGGCAATAATTGTAGTATTCTTCAAAGTCCTTGCCCGGGGTCCTGACATCAATGAAGAAAATATACACCCCGGTTTCAGGATATTTCTCCTTTATCAGACGCGCCTCTTTGAGCATGTACATGCAGCATACCTTGGAGCAGTATACATGATGGTTTTTATCCCGGCTGCCTACACAGGATATAAAAGCCACGGTTCTAGGCTTTTGGCCGTCAGAGGGGCGGTGAAATTCTCCGTCCGTTGGACCGGTTGCCGAAAGAATCCTCTCCAGCTGCATACAGGTAATTACATTGGGAGAATCGGGGGAGTATTCCTTAAAGGGTTCTTTGGGCATAGCCTGGTAACCGGCGGCAACTATAATAGTGCCAACGTTAATATTAAAGGTTTCACCCCCGGCGACATAAGCCAGGGTACGGTCGCAGGCGCCGGTTTTGCAGGCTTTTTCGCAGGGGGCCAGCATGGGCTCCCCGGACTTGGCATTAATCCTGTGTTCTTTACCAATATGTGATCCGGCACAGTTTATACAATTGTCCAGGTCCAGTACGGCCCTTTTGGGTACTGCCTGGGGAAAAGCTATGTAAAGCGCTTTACGGTTATCCAGACCCTCATTGAATTCATTGGGGGTTTTGCCAAGGCAGGCCGTGACACAGTCACCGCACCCGGTGCACTTGTCCCAGTCAATATAGGTTTGTTTTTTCCGGACGGTAACGTTAAAATTGCCGATGGAGCCGCTTACGGCCTCCACCTCGGAGTATGTGATCAACTCTATGTTGGGATGGTTGGCCACCTGCACCATGACAGGGGTAAGGATACAGGCGGAGCAGTCATTGGTAGGGAAAGTCTTATCCAGCTTGGCCATGTTTCCCCCCACCGACGGGCTCCGGTCCAGCAGCCAAACTTTATAGCCCATACCGGCAAGGTCCAGGGCGGCAAACATGCCGCTAACCCCGGCGCCCACCACCAGGGTAGATTTTTCCACCTCAACATATCTCTGCTGTAGCGGCTGTAATAAACTGGCCTTAGCCACCGCGCTGGATATCAGCCTTTGGGCCTTTTGTGTGGCGCCTTCTCTATCCCCCCAGTGCGCCCAGCTGTCCTGGTCCCGGATATTGGCCATTTCCAAAAGATACTGGTTTAGACCGGCATCTTCCAGGGCTTTCCGGAAAATGGGTTCATGGGTGCGGGGAGTACAGGCGGCCACCACAACCCGGTCCACAATCCCCGCTTCGATGTCCTTGCGGATTAATTCCTGGCCAGGGTCTGAACACATAAATAGATATTCCCTGGCTACAGAGACACCGGGCAGTGCTGCAGAATAGCCTACTACCCGGCCAATGTCCACAGACCCGGCTATGTTCTCGCCGCAATGACAGATATAAACGCCTGTTTTAGACACCATCTTTCCTCCTTGTCCTCAAAAGGCATAGTCCTAAACTTTTTCCACAGGTAGATCAAATCTTTAAGTGTTCGGTCATGTTCATGGACAACTATTGGGGACATTTCTCCTAAGAAGGTGTGTCCCCTTTTCACTTATTCCCTCATAGCATAACCTCCCTTTCTGTATTGAGCTACAGTAATGACTATGCAAAATTTATGCTAATTTTTTATTTTTCGAAATGTCACACATTTCACGCAAAATATATGCCAGCCCATAAGGCCGGCATTAGTAGCATTACCATTCCAGTTTTTATACATCAAAAAGATGAACCCTTTATATAGCTCTCGTTCCAAAATATATACAAGTCTAAATCTTGGACAATATATCCCGAACCATGCTAATGGATATTGTATTCTTTTAATTTCAGATAAAAAGTAGCCCTTGGCATACCCAGAATGCTGGCGGCATCCACCTTGTTGTGGTTTGTCTTTTTTAAAGCCTTCAGAATAAGATCCTTTTCCAGATCCCTTACCGCCTTTTTCATAGGAGTCAGCTTAACCGTCTCCTTTTCTCCTTTTAATTGCCGGATATAATCAGGGAGATGCTGAACCTGGATTATATTCCCGTCAGCTGTGTAAACCGCCTGCTCGACAATATTTTTTAACTCCCTCACATTACCGGGCCATTCATATTCGGTAAAAAGTGAAAGCGCCTCACCTGAAAACATTTTCATCGGAGACTTGTTTTCTGCAGACAGTTTCTGCAAAAAATAATCTACCAGCAGGGGAATATCCTCCTTCCTTTGAAACAGTGTGGGCACTGTAACCGCTATTACATTAAGCCGGTAAAACAGGTCGCCTCTAAATTTTCCTTCAGTAACAAGTCTTTGGAGGTCCCTGTTGGTGGCTACCATAATCCTGGCGTTCAGCCTGATGGCGGCGGTTCCACCTACCCGCTCAAATTCCCTTTCCTGAAGCACCCGCAGGAGTTTAGCCTGAGTATTAAGTGGCAGTTCGGCTATCTCATCCAGGAGGAGAGAACCTTTCCGGGCCTGCTCCAGTTTGCCCGGCTTACCACCTTTGCGTGCGCCGGTAAAGGCCCCTTCCTCATAGCCGAAAAGCTCCGACTCGATCAGATGTTCCGGCAGGGCAGCGCAGTTAA
This sequence comes from Bacillota bacterium, assembly GCA_049323755.1. Classification (GTDB taxonomy): domain Bacteria; phylum Bacillota; class Desulfotomaculia; order Desulfotomaculales; family Desulfocucumaceae; genus BRHc4a. Next base: position 209,585 of record JBMOPE010000018.1, on the reverse strand, counting down.
TTGCGATAAATGGCTCCTGACTTCGCTGGCTTACCATATGCACGGCACGGGCAAAAACCTCCTTGCCCACGCCGCTTTCGCCGAGTATTAACAGAGTGGCGTCATTCTGACCGATTTTGACGGCTGTTTGCCTCAGTCCCTGTATGCAGGGACTGTCTCCAATAATATAGCCTTTTATTTCGTCACTCATTTTCCAGCGCTTCTGGTAATACTCCACCTCGCCCCTGGACTGCTCCAATAAATAAGGAAGGCACATCTCCACCTCCGCCAGTCCCTGGCAAACCGCAGTGGCCTTTTCCCGGCAGGAATTGTAACCGCAGGCCCCGCAGTTCAATTCGTCTTCCGGCTTATTCTTGTTGGTATATTTTAAAACCTTTACTATATCCTCTTCACCGGGGATGAGCAATGGCTCATATTTATTGATAAAGATACGATCCAGCCGGAGCTTTGGGATCCGGCCGAGGTTTTCTTTCTTTCTGGACCGGGAATACTGGTAGACCTGGTACTGCCTGTTAAAAATGTCCAGTTCACTGGCTATCTCAGGCCCGTCTATACACCCTCCCCTACAAAACAACATATCTACAAGACGGCATTTAATACTCCCTGCCTGGAGCCTCTGCAGAAACTGGACGCAGTCTTCCTTCCCTTCCACCACCATAACCTCGTCTTCCCGGTAGAGGTTCCCCCGGGGGTCAATATTCTTAATAAGTCCTCCCGCCAGCGGAAAAGTAGAGGGTAAATAGCTTTTTTCCTGAGGCGGCCAAAAGGTGATGCTGCGGTCCCATTCCTTTTCTTTTAGCAATTCCTTTAATTCCTTGAAAGTCATCACTGCATCTATGATACCCTCCGGTGCATTCAGCACTTCCTCCTTTTTGGCTATACATGGTCCAATAAAGATAAGCCGGCAATTTTTATTGCGCTGACGGAGAAGCTTGGCCGTGGCCATCAGTGCGGAGTCAACCGGGATCAGATATTGTATCAGGTCCGGGAAGTGCTTTTCTATGAGGTTCACCACCGCCGCACAGTGAGATCCGATAGCAGGCTCTCGCCTGCCGGCCAGGTATTCCCTGTACCTTGGCACTGTCAGTTCAACCCCTATGGTTAGCTCGTGAATTTCACTAAAGCCTGCCTCCCGCAGCAATTCAAAAAAAACACCGGGATCAAGAGGATAGATTGAAGCCGGAAAGGATGGGGCCAGGAGGGCGACAGCCCTGCCTTCCTCTATGTATTCCTCTATTTGAGGAACCAAATTAACCACCTTTCTGGCATTTTGCGAACATACCTTTATGCAATTGCCGCAGCTGATGCACCGCTCCGGAACAACCATCGACTGCCCTACCTCAACTTTAATGGCCTTGACCGGACATTGGCGCACACAGGAATAACAGGCCTTACACCTGTCTTCAATGGTAGTAACAACCGGCACATTATCCCCCCCCCAACACACGATTTTTCCATCGTGTATATCCCACCATTGCCTGCCCCAGAGATATTCCCCCATCCCCCGGGGGAACAACCCGGTGATAATAAACTTCAAATCCTTTTCTTTGCAGCAACCTGCGGGCAGTTTCTGAAAGGTACTTATTATGCCAGCACCCGCCACTTAATACCACAATATTTATTCCCTTTACTTTTCTGGCCTTCTCCGCCCCCTCCACCGCCATGGCGGCAACTGTATCATGGAAGCGGCGGGCAATTTCCAAAACCGGAATACCTGACTGCAGATCCATTAAAATGGCCTCGAACATCAGGGCCGGGTCGATGATATCATGTATTATTGTAAAAGGATAAGGCCTTAATTCAGGCTCTTCAATCGGGGACATTCCTCCGACTCCAGAGCCAAGCTCAGTAGAGGAGGTGTGTCCCCTTTCCTTATTTATAGTCTCTCCCAGTTCAATAGCCGCCTGCCCGTCATAGGTATTTACCTTACAAACACCCAGAATAGCGGCCACCGCATCGAATAGCCGGCCGCAGCTGGAAGCCGGGGGGCTGTTGATATTTTCTTCAATCATTTTTTTGATGATCTTAATTTCAGTAGTCTTATCCGGAAAAAGGGACCGTGCAGTCTCATAGCCGGTGTCCCCCAGAAAAGCAATCAAACAGGATACAGCGCAAACCCATGGGTTTTTTACCGTCCTTTCTCCCCCGGGCAAGGGCAGATAGGCTAAATGACATATTCTTTCAAAATTTCCATAGTCACCGGCTAAAATTTCAAAGCCCCATATTTTGCCATCCAGTCCATACCCCGTGCCGTCCATAATTAACCCTATTACCGGCTCATCAATCCCGTTTTCCGCCATACAGGACGCCATATGGGCATGGTGGTGCTGAACGTTAAACCGCCACCGGCTTTGTATAGACGAGGTTAATCCATCCACATGGTAATCAGGGTGAGGATCCTGGGCCACCACTTCGGGATTGATGCCCAAAAGGCGGCAATAATTATCCAGAGATCTTTTATAGCTTTCCTGTCCCTCCAGCAGGGAAATGTCCCCAATATGCTGGCTTAAGTAGGCATTTCCACCTATTAAAAGACAGAAGGTATTTTTCATTTCCCCACCGCTCCCCAGCACCACCGGCCCTTCGCTTACCGGTACCGGCACCGGTGCCGGTACATATCCCCGGGAACGCCGGAAGAAATGTTCCTCACCGGAACATAAGGACACAACAGAATCATCGCAACGGTTTAAAATTTCACGGTTATGCATCAGAAAATAATCTGCAATGCGGCCCAGCTCGGCATAAGCCTCCTGGTTGTCTTTAACCAGAGGTAAACCGCTGCGGTTGCCGCTGGTCATAACCAGCACAGCGGCTGAATAGTCCAATAAAACCAAATGCATTGGAGTATAGGGCAGCATGACACCCAAAGTGGCCACCCCGGGGGCCAGTTCCTCCGGCAAGCTGTTATTGACCTTTCTCTTCAGCAATACTATGGGAGCATGGTGCGATTTTAATAATTCTTCCTCCCGGGGAGAAACGATGCAGTGCTCTTTTACAGTTTCAATGTCCCGGCACATCACTGCCAAAGGCTTTTGGGGCCGGCTCTTTCTTCTTCTCAATTTAATAATTGCCTCTCTTTGGAAGGCATCACAAACCAGGTGAAATCCTCCCAGCCCCTTGACCGCCAGTATGGCCCCTTCATTAAGCAAACGCCCGCACTCACTGGCCCAAAAGCCGTCCAGCCTATTCTCCCGGCCATCGGTAAGCCATACTGTGGGGCCGCAAACCTGGCAGGCCACCGGTTGGGCATGATACCTGCGGTCCCGGGGATTGCTGTATTCCAGGGCACATTCCGGGCACATGGGGAAAACAGCCATTGTGGTGTTTACCCGGTCGTAAGGCAGCCGGGAAGAGATGGTAAATCTCGGCCCGCAGTTGGTACAGTTGGTAAAGGGATATAGGTAACGGCGGTCCCGGCGGGAGAGTATCTCCTCCCGGCACTGGGCGCAAAGGGCCGCGTCCGGCGGCACCACTGAAGCCCCCTGGGAAAAACCTTCACTGGGTAGTATGGTAAAACCCTGTAATCCCCGCCGGGGGGCAGATACCACATCACACTTAGAAATTCTGGCCAGGGGGGGAGGATTGATTTCCACTTCCCTGATAAACTTATTTACCTCTTCAGCCTCCCCTTCCAATTCCACCAGCACACCTTCCCCGGTGTTTCCCACAGAGCCGCAAAGGCCCAGGGTAAGGGCCAGATTATATACATAGGGGCGGAAACCCACACCCTGCACGGTGCCGGTGTAAATAATCCGGTAGCTTTGGCTAACCCCCATGCACAACCCTCCCTAATTGGGAAACCTGTGTCCCCGCCATCCCGATCGGGGACATCCCGATCGGGGACATTCCTGTCCATAAGGAATACCTGGACTTCAGCAGGTGTGTCCCCTTTCCTTATTTAGGAATACCTGGACTTCAGCAGGTGTGTCCCCTTTCCTTATTTAGGAATACCTGGACTTCAGCAGGTGTGTCCCCTTTCCTTATTCGGTGTGTCCCCATTCCTTATCAGCAAATTCTGGGCAAAGGATCACCGGCCAGTAAATCCAGTATTTTTGTTCCGCCCAGCATAGTTTTTAACAAAACATTGCCCCTGCCTTCGGTTACCCGGCCAATAACAGATGATTTAACGCCCAGAGGATCGTTTTCCATTACTCTCATGACCGCCGGGGCATCCTCCTGATCCACAATAACAACAAATTTACCCTCGTTGGCCATATAAAGAGGATCAAGCCCCAGTATTTCCAGGGCCCCCCTTACATCATCATCCACCGGAATGGACGGCTCCTCCAGCCATATATCCACCCCGGCTCCCAGGGCAATTTCTTTAACCGCTGTAGCCAGCCCCCCCCGGGTGAGATCCCGCATCATTTTTATACCGGGGACTTTATTGAGTATATTGGCGATTATTCCGTTTAAAGGGGCACAGTCACTGACCACACCCGACTCCAGCCCCAGGCTGTCCCTTGCCAGCAACACCGCCAGTCCATGGTTCCCCATTGGCCCGTTGACGATAACCATATCTCCCGGGGTTACTCTATGCTGACCCAAATGCCGTTCCTCCGGGATTATCCCTATTCCCGCCGTGTTGATAAAGACCAAATCCCCGTGCCCCTTTTCCACCACCTTGGTGTCCCCGGCCACCACTTCAACCCCGGCCATCCGGCAGGTCTCCCCCAGGGATCGGGCAACCTGTTCCAGTACACTTATAAACAGGCCTTCCTCGATTATGAAAGAGGCAGACAAAAACAAAGGCCTGGCCCCGCTAACCGCCAAATCATTAACGGTACCGCAAACAGCCAGTTTGCCTATATCCCCGCCCGGGAAAAAAATTGGCCTAACCACAAAGGAATCAGTGGTGAAAGCCAGCCTGCACCCTTTAAAATCAAGGACTGACGCATCAGACAGTGATTTTAGAGTTTCGTTATTAAAATATTTTAAAAAAATGTTATCCACCAATTGTCTGGTCAATTCACCACCGGCGCCATGAGCCAGCAGTATCCTTTTGTCTTCCAAAAAAGCTCCCCCCCTTGAGGAATGGGGACACACCTCCATTTAGGGGCCTGACTTCGGGGTTGGAGGAATGTCCCCAATTGTATTGATCATCGTCGCCCTGTGATAGCGGTAGAAGACTATACCGATCGGGGACATTCCTGTCCACCTAGGAATACCCCATCTTCAGCAGGTGTGTCCCCTTTCCTCTGTAGCGGTAGTAGACTGAACATGTCCCTTCGGAAGATACCATGCACGGACCCACCGGAGTAGCCGGGGTGCAGGAACGGGCGAAAAGACCGCAGTCACCGGGATAAATTTTCCCCTTTAAGAGGTCTCCGCATCGGCAGGGGGTTATGGGAGCAGTCAAGGTAGCCCCGGTATCATACCTGCGCGAGGCGTCATAATCACTGTACTCTTTCCTGAAGGCCAGACCGCTTTGAGCTATTTCACCAAATCCCCGCCACTCAGCATCCACCGGGGTGAAAAATCTTTCCATAATTTTTTGGGCCTGTATGTTTCCCTGCTCTTTAACCACCCTGGGGTAGCAGTTAAACGTGGATGCCCTGTCATCTATTATTGCCTCCAGCAGAGAGTGGACTGCGGTCAGAATATCAAATGCATCAAAGCCGGCAACGGCAGCCGGAACGCCATATTCTCCTGCAACAAAATCAAAGGCCCTGCGTCCGGTAATAGCGCTGACATGGCCCGGCAAAATAAGGCCATCCAGCCTGGTTTCACCGGAAGACAGCAGACTGTTCAAAACCGGAGTAACTATCTTGTGCAATGACAGCACACTGTAGTTTTTTAGCCCCCATTCCCGGGCGCTCTCCACACTTAAGGCCACCAAAGGAGCAGTAGTTTCAAATCCCACCCCTATAAACACCACTTCTTCTTCCGGATGGCATCGTGCATAATCCACAGCGTCCCCGGGGGAATAAAATATTTTAATTATTGAACCCCGGGCCCTTTCCTTTTCCAGGGAGGAGCTTATCCCGGGCACCCTGATCATATCTCCGAAAGTGGCTGTGGTTACTCCCGAAAGGCGGGAAAGGTTTATGGCAATTTCTATATCGCCGGCGGCGGTGACACATACCGGACAGCCCGGCCCGCTGCGAAGCTCCAGGAAGCCGTCAAGCAAATCCCTGATCCCACTTTTCGAAATAGCTGCAGTATGGGTGCCACAGACCTCCATCAGCACAATTGGCCGTCCCAGCCTGTCAATTGCCTTCAGCGCCACGGACTTAACCCTGGAGATCATCCTTTTCCCCAATTCCGGGTCGTTAAACCTGTCAAGGATTTTCATTTTTAAGGAGATCCTCCCATAAACGAATCATTTCCAGGGCCAGGTCGGTATTTATCTTCTCAATGGCATAACCCGCATGCACCATTAAATAATCCCCGGGCTGCACTTCCTCCACCAGTTGGGTGCCCACCTGCCGCTTCACCCCCATGGTTTCAATAACAGCCCTTTGCCCTGCCGCGTTAACTTCCACAACTTTACCGGGTACACCCAGACACATTTAATACACCTTCTTCTATCCAACTGAGCCACTTTTCCATACCTTCACCGGTTCTGGCAGAAACAACGAAAATTTCCGCTCTGGGGTTAATCTCCTTTAACTCCCGGATACACCCCGGCAAATCGAAATCTGTATAGGGCAATAAGTCCGCCTTATTAATCAATACTGCCCGGGACGCTTTAAACAGCTCAGGGTATTTGGCCGGCTTATCACTGCCTTCCGGCACACTGAGCACCGCCACCTTGCACGTTTCTCCCAGGTAAAAGGCGGACGGACAAACCAGATTTCCCACATTTTCAATAATAATTATGTCCAGGGAGGCCAAGGGCATGTCTTCCAGCGCCCTGGCCACCATATCAGCATTCAGGTGGCACATCCCGCAGGTATTAATCTGCACAATGGCCCGGGAATGATCCATTAAACGCCGGGCATCCCGGGAGGTATACAAGTCACCCTCAATTACACCGAAATTATACTTATTCTTTAACAATCTCATGGTAACTTCCAGCAGGGTAGTCTTGCCAGCACCGGGGGAACTGATAATATTTAAGGTGAGCAGCCCATTTTGCTCAAAAACCTCCCGGTTGTTTTCCCCCTTTACATTATTGGCGCCGAGCAAATCCTTGGCCAGGATTACCTTCAAAATAATACCCCCTACTCTCCCTCAAAGTAATCTATTCGCAATTCCCTCCCGGATACAATATCCAAATAAAACGATCCACACCTCGGACACATATTTTGTAATATTTCATAGGAAAACTCATGGCCGCAGGCAGTACACAGCAAAATACCCTTTTTAATTTCAATTTCTAATTCGGCGCCACTGCAGACAGTGTCACCTGATAAAGCCTTGAAAGCAAAGGACAGTGCTTCCGGAAGAGCACCATGGCACTCCCCCACAATTAATTTTACCCTGGTTACATTCCTAATGCCGTTTTGCCCGGCACTCTCCATAACTGTTTCCAGAAGATCACTGACCAGGGAAAACTCATGCAAGTATATACACATCCTTTTGACTCTTAAATTTTAGTATATTGTAGTGACAAAAAATTCTGCAATTACAAACTTTTCAAACTACTTATATTAATATTAACCGGTCAAAAATCAGGTCTAAACTGCAATGTCGAAATTAGTCGATATACATCCAAAATGACATCCTGATAAGCAAATTATCCGGCATTATACAGCTATAAACATGGCTTTTTCCATACTGCAACCCTTAAAGCAAAGTCATTACCCCCTAATTACCTGGCTTAACATTTGTTAATCTATTACATGAAATAAAAACATACCATCAGCATAAAAATACCCCGCTGTGGTGAAAAGAGTGACGGGTGGACCAGGTGAGGGGCGTGCAGCTTTTATAAAAATTAGTTAATAATTGACTGGACATTGATAATTTTTTTAAGATAACATATACAGTAAAGTTGGTAATATATAAGGAGGCGAATGGCATTTTCAAGAGATTACTTGCCAGCATCGGAGTAAATGCTGCCAGGGTTGACCTGGAACTGGATAAGGATCAGGTGCGGCTTGGTGAAACGGTTAAAGGGAAAATAACCGTCACCGGAGGTGGAATAGAGCAGAGAATTGACGGAATAAAGATCTCCCTGGTGGTTACCTCCAGATTTAAGCATGACGACCAAATGAAAACAGTACAGCAGGAAGTGGCCTACGCAGTTATTGATCAGCCACTTGTTGTAGGGCCTGAACATCCTCAGACTGAAATACCTGTCCAGTTCAGGCTTCCGTACCACATTCCCCTTTCAACCGGTAAAACCAGGTACCACTTTGAGACCAGCCTGGATATAAAGAGCTCCGTAGACCCTAAGGACGTTGACGACATTGTTGTTATACCCAGCAAAGAGGTGCAGATGTTATTCGACGCCTTTTCTACACTGGGCTTTCGTCTGAGGACGGGCTCCGGCGAATACAATGGCAGGTACCAGCGTTTTGAGTTTATACCCTCTTCATTTATGGCAGGAAAGCTCGACGAGATAGAGCTGTTTTTTGAGTCCCTGGATGACAGGATCAATATATTAATGCAATTGGACAAAAAGGTAACCGGAATTTTTTCCGGCATTATCGACGACCTGGACCTGGATGAAAGAAATGTAGCATTAAACCTGGCCTATTCAAAGATGACAGACAAAGACAGCGTGTGCCGGATTCTTAGAGGTGTAATTGAAAAGGAATACGAAAGAATAATGTATTAATCCGATAAAAAATGACACCGTATAACGTTCAGGGATATATAAAATATAAAGGATTTGAAAAAGCTAAAGACATGAAGCAAATGAATATTCTCATGGTACACGGCGGAGTAGAGACTGGATGTACAACTGAAATTAAAAGCGTGCTATCTGAAGCAGCCCTGGCAGGGTACAATACGCTTGAAAAAGGGCTGCTGGACGCCGCCGAGGCGGCTGTGAGGACCCTTGAAAAAAGCCATTTTTTGAATGCCGGCTACGGATCGGTTCTTAACCGTGACGGAGAAGTGGAGATGGATGCCTCCATAATGGACGGGGCCACCGGAAGATTTGGGGCCGTGGGCGCTATTCGCTCGGTTGAACATCCGGTATCGGTAGCCAGAAAGGTGCTGGAGGATACACCACACGCTGTGCTTGTAGGAGCGGGAGCAACCATGTTCGCCCGATCTATTGGCCTTAAAGAGTATGATCCTGTGTCCCCTAAAATGAAAAAAGCCTGGCAAAGGGCAAAAGAGATGGAAGCCCTCGGGGGGCAATACAAAGCCAGCCTTTTTACCGGGCTTTCTCCGGAATCAATCCATTCCTGCGATACCGTGGGATGTGTTGCCTCCTATCAAGGAAAGGTAGCCGCAGCATCCTCTACGGGAGGTTCTTTTCTTAAGCTGCCCGGAAGGGTTGGAGACACTCCCTTTCCGGGAGCCGGAATTTATGCTTCCGGGATTTGCGCGGTGGTATGCACAGGACTGGGAGAAGCTTTTATTGAGACACTAACGGCAAAATACGCTGAAAGCCTGGTAGCCCTGGGAGCGCATCCCCAGGAGGCTGCAGAAAAAGCTATTGAAAGGTTGCAAGAGAAAAAGGCCGGGGCTGTGGGCGGAATATTGGTGGCAGACAGCCGGAACCGGTACGGGGCCGCGTATAATGCACGAAGTTTCCCTGTTGCGCTGATTTCCAATGGAAAGGTTATAGAGGACTTTACCCCGAAAAATCTTTGCCAATAAATTACCCCCCAGGGGGAGGGCCGCTCTACCTGCCCACCGCCCGGGTGAACTTTTTATTACTAAAACGGCACCAATGAGGATGAAACTTTTTTAGCGGCATGGGAGTCTGGATAATAGTTATGTTCATGAAGGGCTTACACGAATCAATTCGTATGAATCTCTCGCTATCAGGAGTTCCTCGTTGGTCGGCACTACCAGGACCTGCACGGGATCTTCCCGGCGGGTAAGGATGGCCTCCCTACCGCGGACATTGCCGTCAACAGCAGGCTTAATGCCAAGCCAGGAAAGCCCCGACAGTATCTTTGAGCGTATAAGGGGCGAGTTTTCCCCAATGCCTGCGGTAAATACAATGGCATCCACCCCGCCAATAACTGCCACAAAGGAGCCTATCCATTTCCGCACTGTATAGCAGAACATGTCAAGGGCCAGTTGCGCTCTACTGTTGCCTTCCCCTGCCGCCTTCTCCAAATCGCGAAAATCGCTGCTGATCCCCGATATACCCAGAACTCCGCTTTTTTTATTCAGCAGATCTCTGACCTGAGACGGCGTCATTTGTTCTTTCTCCATCAAGAAAGACACTATGGCCGGGTCCAGGTCACCTGCCCGGGTGCCCATGATAAGTCCGGAAAGAGGTGTAAATCCCATACTTGTATCTATTGAGCAGCCGTTTTTGACTGCGCACACACTGGACCCGTTGCCCAGGTGGCAGGTTATTAGCTTTAAATCTTCAATGGGCCTCTGCAGAATTTTGGCTGCCATCATGGAAACATAGCGGTGCGATGTCCCGTGAAACCCGTATCTGCGTAAGCCGTAACGGCTGTAATACTCGTGTGGAATTCCGTAAAGATACGCGTGAGCAGACATGGTCTGGTGAAAAGCGGTGTCAAACACCGCAACCTGGCGCGCCCCCGGTATAAGCTGGCGGCACACGTTTATACCTGTAATATTGGGGGGGTTATGCAAGGGCGCCAGGTCCGACAGGATCTGTAGATCAGCCAGCACTTCCGGAGTAACCAGCGTGGACTTACTGAATTTTTCCCCTCCGTGCACCACCCTGTGCCCTACTGCAGATATGTTTTCAACGCTGCTAACCGCACCATACTGCGGGTCAGTCAGAAGCGAGAGTATCTTTTCTATGGCGGACCTGTGGCCGGGCATAAGTATTTCCATTGTGATCGCTTCGCCGCCCATTTTCCGGTGGACAATTAACGACCCGGACAGCCCAATACGGTCCGCCTGCCCACTGATCAGCACTTCTTCGTTTTCCATGTTGTAAAGCTTGTACTTGACTGAAGAACTACCGCAATTCAAAACCAGAACAAGCATTTTTAGCCCTCCCAGATACGTAAGGTTTTTTCAGCCGTAATACCGCTGCAGCATCCCCGGCAAGCGTTGCGGGAGGGCTTATCCCCCCTCCCGCAACGCTAATTCACTATCTTAACCTTGTCCCCATTTTTCAGGCCCACCGCGTTGCCTTCGTCCACGTCAACATGCATTTCCAGCCGGTACCGGTCGCTTACTCTTATGAGCACCTCTGCAAAGGTCAGTCCCCGGGGCCCCATGGCGCGGACATTTACCTTGTCCCCGTCTTTCACCCCGCAGCGCAGCGCGTCCTCCCCCGACATGTGAATATGCCTGGCCGCGATAATACATCCTTCAGGAATAGTTACCGAACCCGCAGGGCCCACCAGAGTAACCGGAGACGAGCCCTTTAAATCCCCGGAATCCCTTAATGGAGCCCGGGTCCCCAGCCTGAAGCAGTCCGAAATGGATATCTCCACCTGGGTTTGCCGCCTGGACGGCCCCAATACGCGCACCTTTTCAATTACCCCCTTCGGCCCCACCAGGGTCACCGTTTCCTCGCAGGCGTACTGTCCCGGCTGTGAAAGGTCCTTTGCCCTGTGCATCTGATAATTTGGGCCAAAGAGTGTGTGTATATCCTTTTCGGACAGGTGTACGTGCCGGTTGGAAATGGCCACCGGTATAAGCCGGCCTTCATCCTCGTCTTCCGCCGGCCTTACCGGGGGCTTATTTTTTAAGAGTTCCTGCTGCACCATTTCTGTTATAAGATTGACCAACGATGAATAATCCATGCCAAATCAGCTCCCACAGGCAGGTTTAGTTTCTTTCAGCCTGTTCAGCACCTGCAGGACAATGCTTTCAATCTCCCCGGCGAAAACAGTTCCTTCCACGGTGGAAGTCCTGCCCTGACCGGGGTTCCGGGAAGAGCCGGCGTATTCCCGAATTCCGTAAGCCAGTCTTTTTATATTAATAAGGTGCAGGGGAGTCACATTATCCGATGTACTGCTTCCCCCCCATGTGCCGCAGCCCAGCGTCAGCGCGGGGGCAAGACCCGTGCTGTAACCTATGCCGCCAAGGGCGGACGGTGTGTTGACCAGAATTCTGAAAACCGGCTTTTTAAGGGCAAATTCCTTTATTATTTCCTCATCCCGGGAATGTATCACCAGGCTGTGGCCAATGCCCTCTTCATCAAGCAGCTGTATGCAGCGCTGGCACGCGGCGTGCCAGTCCTTCTCAACATAGAATCCAAGTACCGTGGTAAGCTTTTCATGGGAAAGTGGGTAGTTTTTGCCCACTCCGGCCTGCTCACCTATGAGCACCCGGGTGCCGGGCGGTGCCTTTATGCCGCACTTTTCCGACACCACTGCGGCGCTGCGCCCAACAAACAGGGGATTCATCCCCCGTGGTGTGAATATACACCGGGCAACCTTTTCTGTTTCCTCCGGGGACATGAAGTATGCCCCCTGCTTTTTTAGCTCCTCAATAACACGGTCACGAACTGCCTCTTCCACCACTATGGCCTGCTCGCTGGCGCATATAGTGCCATTGTCAAATGTCTTACTGGCCATTATGCAGCTTACGGCGTGCTCTATATCTGCCGACCTCTCTATAAACGCGGGCACGTTTCCGGGCCCCACTCCGAAGGCAGGCTTACCCGAGCTGTAAGCCGCCTTGACCATGGCGGACCCGCCGGTGGCCAGTATTACGTCAATATTGTCGCTTTTCATAAGGGCATCCGTGGCCTGCATGGTTATTTTCCCCAGGCACCCTATTATTCCCTCGGGCGCGCCGGCCTTAACCGCCGCCTCGTGCATCAGCTGCGCCGCGGCATAAGTGCAGCGGGACGCCGAGGGATGCGGCGATATGACTATGGCGTTGCGGCTCTTCAGTGAGATAAGACACTTGTATATCACCGTCGATGTAGGATTAGTGGATGGAACAATGCCCATTACCACCCCCACGGGCGCGGCAATCTCCACAACCTTTCTGACCTTATCCTCGCTGATCACGCCGACTGTCTTCATTTCCCTTATATATTCATGAACATGCCTTGAAGCAAAAATGTTCTTGGTGATCTTGTCCTCAAATACTCCGAATTTTGTCTCATCCACAGCCATGCGGGCCAGCCACTCAGCATTTGACTCCCCAGCCTCCGCCATGGACGCGACTATTTTGTCGACTTCTTCCTGACTGAATTCGGCAAAGGCTTTCTGAGCATCCCTGGCCTTTTGAGCCAGGTTTCGCGCTTCCTGAATGGAACTGAGGTCGTAATCCAGCAACATTCTCACCTGCCCTCCCGTCTGTAAAGTGTCTATACCTCCTGCCAGTTGGCAGGATAGGTTACATAGAAGAATTTAACCCTGTCCGGGCAGCCAAAGGTAATCCTGCTGCCGCTGGGAATGTAGAACACGTCCCCGGCCTTGCCCTGGTAGGTTTTTCCGTTGATGGTGATTTCCAGGGTTCCCTCTATAATATAGTCGTACTCGTCATAACGCAGCTCCCAGTCGAAGTGTGTTTTTTCCATGGTCATAAATCCCGCCGCCATCCTGGGGCTTTCCTTTATGGGCAGCAGATCCCGCAGGGCCACTGTGTCCCCCGGCTTCCCGGTGTCAAAGGGCTGACATACCACGGAACTGCCGCGCACAAGACGCAGCCCCCCGCTGTCCCTCTCCACCACCGGCTGTAAAGGCTCCCGACCGGCGCCCAGGCAGGCCAGCACCTCTTTAACCACCATGGCCACCAGCCTCTCGTCCGGAGCCGCGCCGGCCACCTGGCTGCAGACCTGCCCGGCGATGGCTTCAATCCGGCCTTTTTCTCTGCTGTCCTTTTCCTGTCCGGCTTTATCTGAAGCCCCGGCCAACTCTCCCACCGTTATCTTCATGCCAAGATCACGGGCAGTGTCCCTGGCGGAAGGCGTTATAATGGTCTGCCGGGTTACAAGAAGCTCCTTTTCTCCTCTGGCGGCCCTTTCTTTCACTTCCCTGGCGGTAATAAGTTCTTTCATGCGCTACCCATCCTTATAAAATGGCTTTTTTCAGTTGCCCGCCCGGTGAGGGTATAACCACCCATTCAACCAGCAGGCCCGCGGCGGACGCCTTTTCGCTTCCCGCTTCCACGGCCGCCTTAACCGCGGCCACATCCCCGGTCATTGTAACAAAGGATTTTCCGCCTATGCCTGATCCCAGCCGTATTTCGATAAGATCCACTTCAGCCGCCTTTGCGCAGGCATCAGCGGCAATAATAAGAGAGGCCACCGTAAATGTTTCAATAATGCCCAGCGCCTGAATTTTTTCTACTTCAGAGGTAGCCGAAATGGCCGGAAAAACAGAGGGGTGAACATTGGGTAAAACAAACTCATCCACCACAGCCTGCCCGCCCGCCTGCACTCCCGCCCTGACGGCGCTCTGAACAGCGGCCACATCCCCGCTTACCAGGGCCATGTACTTGCCGGGACAGACCGGCCTGGCTGCCAGCAGTTCCACCATGGCGGTCTTTACCATGGCGTCCGCTGCTCCAATTCCCCTGGCTATACTGTTAAACTCCACCAATCCGATGGCTTGCAATTATAATCACCCCAATTCACGCCTGAATAGTGATCTGATCCGCTGTAACACCGGTGACTGTGCCGTCGATGCTTGCATGGAGGCACGCCCCCAGTGAGTCTTCGGGTATATCGGCCACAAGTTCTCCCCTTGCCACCTTCTGCCCTTCACATACCACCGGCACACTGGCCAGTCCCGTATGCTGCTTCAGGGGCAAAACCACCCTTCGGGGTATTATCCCCTCTTCCAGCAGCGGCGCAGAAACATCGTACAGGCCCAGTCCCAGGAAATTTATCAGCCTTTTTGAGGGTATTTTGCGGTGATCCCTTACCCCCAGCGGAACACTTTCAGGCAGCGGGGCTGTAAACCGGACACCTGCGGCGGCCAGCTGTCTTTTTATTTCGGAATTCATCCTCCGGGGGGACAGGTTCATTATGCAGGCATATTCACACGCCCCGCACTCCGAGCACAGCAGGCTGGACTGCACAACCCCGGGGTCTTTAAGCATGTATGCCAGGGAGCGCATAACCTTGTGAGGCTGCAGGCGGTGTCCCAGCAGATAGCGGGGACACACTTCGGTGCAGCGGTAGCACTGGACGCAGGACGTGCGCGACATTTTTAGTTCCCGCCCTTCGGGCCTGGTCTTTCGGACCGCCAGCGGATGCCCTTCCGGCAGGACGATAAGCCCCTTGGTGGTTTTGGTTACCGGCCTGGCTATATTTTCAACCACCCTGCCCATCATAGGGCCTCCCTCGATTACCACCCTGCCGCCGACATCCTTCAGCCCGGCCATTCCAAGCACCTCGTTAATGGATGTTCCCAAGGGCACACTGCATGTCACCGGCTGAGGAACCTCACCCGCAACCGTGATATATTTGTCCACCACCGGCCTGCCTTCCAGGGCCGCAGCCGTGTTGATCAGGGTTTCCACATTGGTGACTATGCACCCCACATTAAGCGGTATGCCTGCCTCGGGAACGGTCCTCCCCGTCACCTCGTGCACCAGCACATGTTCATCCCCTGCGGGGTAAAAGTCGTTAAGAATAAAAAGCTCGCACTCCCTGGGCTTTTTCTGCCTCTGCAGCTCATCAACCGCCGCCCGGTACTTCCCTTTAAGCGCCACAATTCCCCTTTTAGCCCCCGTGGCCTTGATAAGCTTTTTCAGGGCAGCCCATACTGTCCTTGCCTCGGACTGCAGCAACTGCTGGTCAACGCGGATCAGTGGCTCGCACTCGGCTCCGTTGACGATCACGTATTCCGCCCGGGCTGACATCTTCACATGGGACGGAAAGCCCGCGCCTCCCGCGCCCACCACACCGGCCCTGCGTATTGCGGCAATCAAATCTTCAGCCACACCAACCACCTCTAGTCATCCTGTTTGTCTTCATCAATTATGCCGATAATGGCCGCGTCCACCGGAGCGTCCTTAAGATTCTGCATGCGACGTGCGGCGCTGCCGCGGGCTACCAGCACCTTTTCCCCTATACCCGCGCCTATCTGGTCCACCGCCACCAGTATTCTTCCGCCGAGCTCATTATCCGGGCTTTCAATAATTTGCACTATCATAAACTTCATCCCGGTAAGGGTCTCGTCCTTACGGGTTGACCACACATTGTTCACCACTCTGCCCAGAAGCATCACAGCGCCTCCTTTGCCAGGTTTGACTTGACCACGCTTACGGCTTCCTGTACGGCGGCCGTATCCCCCCACACTGCAATCATGCACATGTGCTGTGGACAAAGGCCTCTTACCTCGTCAACCTCTACCGCCGCGCTCTTCTCAGCGTAATCGGCCGCCGCCAGTATATCGGCCAGCTGCCCCTGTATCAGAGCAATGGCGGGCGGCCTGCCCAGTTTCGGATTGTTCCGGCTGACCCGCCGCCCGTCGATTATCCTGAGAACCGCGGCGGCGGGGGTATTGATAATTCTTATTAACATACCATTTTCTCCTACATCAGTCCTTCCGTTCATGCTTTCCGGAAAGCCCGTAGTATTTTCCGGAAAGCAAACGGCACATCATAATGTAAAGGACGCTGCTGGCCCTGTTCAGGGCTGAAAGCAAATCCTCCCGCTCAACAGCGTCTTCCCGGCAAAAGGCATCCACCGCCGACAGCTCCACCTTTCTCGCCAGGGTGCGCAGAAGATTCAGCCGCCCCATCATTATCCCGTGGTCAGGGTCCGGCATAAAATGCCTCACACCCATGTAGTCCTCCGGGTAATGGGAATACTTTCGTATCTGGTAGCTGTCCAGCCCCCCGAATGAAATCTCCGGCAGCGCTTTGCCTGTGACTTCCGCCCTCATCAACCGCCTTAGGAAATCCAGCAGCCAGCTTAAATCGTCTCCCAGGAGCTGCAGCCCGCAACTCCTGGCCTCTATGACCGCCAGTATAACCTCGGCCTGCAGGTGATCCAATTGCCCGCGAAACTTTATGAGCGGGTGGCTCTTGTCCACCAGGAAGCTGCCCCGTAGGTGGGTCTGGTGTTCTTTTTTCTCCCCTTTTCCTACCGGGGCTGCAGTGTTTTTGCACTGCAGCCCCGGCTGCCCGGCCTCTTCCACCATGATTCCTCTCTCGCTCAGGAACTGGGCCGCCGCTGGTGTCAGCCTGTGACCGGCGGACAGCTCAAACCGGGAGAAGGGACTGCTGCGGTACAGGTCACGCAGTTCCTGTTCAGTGATTACCTTCAATGGTTATCCCCTGCCAATTTATTTTTCTTGTCTTTCCAGTTGGGGCAAAATAATCTCCACATCGGCATGCGGCCTCGGTATCACATGCACGGACACCAGTTCGCCCACACGCTGCGCAGCTGCCGCGCCGGCATCCGTGGCCGCCTTAACCGCGCCCACATCACCTCGCACCATAACCGTCACCAGTCCGCCGCCCACATGAACCTTGCCGATAAGGTAAACATTCGCCGCCTTGACCATTGCGTCTGCGGCCTCGACCGCTCCGACCATACCCTTGGTTTCAATCATGCCCAGTGCGTTGGTAGCGCTCATTTTTTTTACCTCCTAAATTTTTTAATTTATTTTTAATTGAATGTTTAGTAATCGAGCGGCCTCCCGGCCACGTTTATTACCGTGTCCCTGAAAGCCTCTGCAGCAGCCTTGCAGGCGCTCTGTGATCCAGTAAGCAGAGCGCCGCCGAAGTTGGTTTCGCTGGGGGGCCCGTACCACTGGACCATGCGGACATCCGCGGCCTTTAAGGCAGCGTCCACGCCGTATATTGACTCCAGGGGCGGGGCTATTAAATAAGCCAGGGGCTCTCCTTCCCTTATGCCCGCCACCCTGGAAAGGTAGCTGCCTGTACGCGAAATTACGTGGGGGTACATAGCAATGGTGCCTTCCTCATTGGCTGTATAAAAAAACGCCTCTTCCCGGAGTGTTAATATGGCCGCCTCCAGCCCGCTCCTCACTTCGGCGGGGCTGGGCCCGGCCAGTATCCCGATAAACTCTCCGGACAGCGGCCCGGACGCGTGCGCCGCGCCGGCGTAGAAAGATTTGGCGTACACCACCTCCACCGTGGCCTTTTTGGTGGCCTCGTCCAGCGCTGTGTACCCGGCGTCGTCGATGTTGCAGGTCAGCATACCCAGGCTGCGCATTTCCGGGGTGATGTTAAGGCTCTTAGCAAGGTCCGGTGAAACGTTGGGAATAAGCTTCACTGCCAGGATGTCAGCCTTTATTGGTTTCATGACCATAATTGCCACCTCCTTTCCCGATTAGTTAACGTGATTCAAAAACCAGGGTTTTAACCGTCACCGGAACAACCTTGCCGTCCATAAGCGGCTTCCCTACATCAATATAGTCTCCGTCATCCACGCAAACCTGGTCTATGCACAGAATACTCTTTTCAGTGCCCAGCCTTAAGGCCAGGGTCTGGCCCAGCACCCGTCCGCAGTCCCTCTCAAGGACCACCACCAGCGGGCTTGCGCTTTCCAGGTAGTCCCTCATTCCCTCCACTATTCCTTCTGCCAGACTGACAACAGCCGTGTAGCTGTGGTCAACGGGGCCCGGCAGCGCCAGGGCCAGCACCGGCGGCTCTCCCCCATCCAGGTGGGAGGATAGCTGCTTTGCTATTTCTCCGGCCACGGCCCCCGGATCGGGGGGCACGCTGAACCTGAAGGGCCTTATAACAGGAACATTTCTTAACGGAAGGGCCTCCGGGCTGATGCGGATAGTGCTTCCGCTTATATTCATGGTCTGAGTGCCCGCGCCTATCACCGTTGCCCGTATGGTTTCCCTGGGAGCCAGCAGCGGCCAGGGGCCGCTGCCGAAGTCCTGCCTCAGCGCCTGTCCCAGAAAAGGGCCAATATCGCCATACCTGGCACCGTCGGACAGTGTAAGGGGTATTTCCCCTTTGTCGTATACATAGTCTGCCACGCCCCCGGAGATCATCACCCCGTTCACCTTGTAGTCCAGCCGCAATTCAGGAGTCATCAGCAACTCTCTGGCCAGGAAGTCAGGCCCCTCCGGGCCCAGTACCGATTTCACCGCCTCCGCCATGCTTCCGGCCATAGTGATTATGTCCGCCAGCGAAAGCCTGTCGCCGACGTCCGCCTCCAGGCCGCAGTAGTCCAGCACCTTTCTTCCCGGGGCGGAAACATAGGTTATTTCTCCGCTTCCCGGGCGCAGCACCAGCAGGCGGCCGCCCACGTTGACACAGGTGGCGTCTACGGCCTTCCCGCTGCTGTAGACAGCAATGTTTGATGTGCCGCCTCCCACATCAATATTGATCACAGTATTGTGATGCTGGCGGGAGTGTTCCGAAGCACCGGACCCCCTCCCGGCAATTATTGATTCCAGGTTTGGGCCGGCGGTGGCCACAACGAAATCTCCAGCGTAGCCGGCCAGATGGTCCAGCAACTGCCGGGCGTTTTCCTTTTTGGCGGTTTCACCCGTGATAATCACAGCGCCGCTTTTCACCCTTGAGGGGTCCAGCCCCGCCGCCAGGTATTCCTGCGCCACAATCCCGGTCACCGCCTGGGCGTCTATCAGCTCGGGGCTGACCAGGGGGGTTAGGTGTATGCCGCTGCGGTAAATAACTTCCTTGTCCACTATCTCAAGCCTTGGAACAGATGATCCCGGGGCGACGTTGGCCACCACCAGCCTGCTCAGCACAAGCTGGGTGGTGGTGGTTCCCACATCTATTCCCACGCTCAGTATTTCTTCTCTTTCGCTTTTGTTCACCAGGCGACACCACTTTCATTCGGGGACATTCCTGTCCTCAGAGGAATACCCACTGTATCGGGGACATTCCTGTCCCACAAGAAATACCTAAACTTCAGCAGGTGTGTCCACTTTCCTCTGTCGGTGTGTCCCCATTCCTTTAAAGGGAAAGCTTTACGCCGCTCACCCTGGCGTCATATATCTTTCTGATAATGCCGGCCAGGTGCGCCCCGGCCTCGGCGGGAGGCGTACCGCCCTTGTGAATGTTGGACACCACGGTATGATCCGCTATCAAGGTGCCCTCATGGGGCCGGTATATGATATAGGCGCTCATGCTTTCGGCGGTGCCCAGCCCCGGCCTTTCCCCCACCAGCAGGACCACCACCTTGGCCTGAACTATTATCCCTATTTGGTCCATTATTTCCACGCGGCCATAGCGCACCAGGATGTCCTTCCCGGTGGTCAGGCCCTCCACCTTGAGCCCCTCCTTGAGAGCAGGAAGTATATGCGGCAGGTTGGCCTTTATAGCCTTTGAGCTCAGCCCGTCGGCTGCTATTATCTGCACATCTGCTCCGGACGGGCAGTGGCGGCGGATTTGATCCACTGACTCGGGCGACAGCTTTTTGCCAAGGTCCGGGCGAGTTAGGTACTCATCCTTGCTGCCAACCATCGATTTTACAGGGAGCATGTCGAACTCGTCTGCCAGGCCCTCGTCAATCTCGCTGAACACTGCGTCCTGGGCCACGGCGTGGTCCGCACGGAATCTAAGAATAGTCCTGGTAAGTGGCCGGGGCCCTGTTCTCCAGACACCTATCCGGGCAGGAGTGGTGCTCTTGAAAAACTCAAGGGCCGCCATGTCCCGTGGCTGGGGTACCAGTATCTCTTTTTGCAAATCCACCAGAGCAAGGTCTTCCATATCTTCTATTTCATCCTGAACATAACAGCCGCCATCTGAAGCACCGGTGGCGGGCTTCCCGGAACATGCCTCTTCGCATCGGTCCGGGACCTGGCGGTTTCCCGTGTTCCCGACGCTTACCGCGCCCTGTTCAGAAAGCTTGGCCAGCACCGCCTGAACAATTTCTCTTATCTGGTCGTCAGCCACCATCCCGCCTACCCCCTTTCACCTGCGAATATAGAAGCGTCTCCGGCCCTCTCTGTCAGCCTGCCGTCACACATCAGCCCCATGTCTTCCATCCACTTCTCAAACTCCGGCAGGGGGCGCATTCCCAGCAGCTGCCTCAGTGCCGCTATATCATGGTAGCTGGTGCACTGGTAATTCAGCATCACATCGTCTCCCATGGGAATTCCCATAAAGTAATTTATCCCCGCCGACGTCAGCAGCACCGCCAGGTTTTCAATATCATTCTGGTCGGCCTTCATATGGTTTGTGTAACAGGCGTCAACACCCATCGGAAGCCCTGATAGCTTGCCCATGAAGTGGTCTTCCAGCCCCGCCCTTATGACCTGCTTGCTGTCATACAGGTACTCCGGGCCGATAAATCCCACCACTGTATTCACCAGGTAAGGGTTAAACTGCCTGGACAGGCCGTAGCAGCGGGCTTCCAGAGTTACCTGGTCCGCGCCGTGATGGGCGTCGGAAGAAAGTTCCGATCCCTGGCCGGTTTCAAAGTACATCACATTTGGGCCGGCGGCCTGACCGTATTTAAGGGCCACTTCCCTGGCCTCCTTCAGAATTTCGACAGTTATGCCGAAGGCCTCATTGCCCTTCTGAGTTCCCGCCACACTCTGGAAAATAAGGTGGCTGGGAGCTCCCTGCTGCACAGCTTTCATCTGGGTGGTGACGTGGGACAGAACGCAGATCTGCGTGGGCACCTGCCAGCGCTGGATAAAGTTAAATATTGCCTCCAGAGCCCTGGTGGTTCCCGCAATATTGTCTTCCACCGGGTTTAGGCCTATAACGGCATCACCTATGCCATAAGAAAGCCCTTCACGGACCGAGCTCAGTATACCTTCCGGGCTGTCGGTTGGATGGTTGGGCTGGAGCCGCACGGCCAGCCGCCCCGGCACCCCTATTGTGGTGTTGGCGTGCGCAGTGACACTTATCTTGCGCGCCCCGTAAACAAGGTCCAGGTTGGTCATCAGCTTGGCCGCAGCAGCCACCATTTCGCTGGTTAGCCCGCGGCTTAAACGCCTTATCGACACACCGTCGGACTGGTCGCCCAGTATATATTCCCGCAGCATGGCCACGGACCAGTTTTTTATTTCCCGGTAAACAGCCTCGTTAACATTGTCGTCAATTATCCTTGTCACTTCATCCAGCTCATAGGGAACCACCGGGTTGTTGCGAAGGTCTTCCAGGGTCAGCTCGCTTAACACAACCTTGGCCGCAACCCTCTCCTCAGCCGATTCAGCCGAGACTCCGGCCAGCACGTCACCGGATTTTTCCTCGTTGGCTTTAGCCAGCACGTCCTTTACATCCCGGAAACAAAACATCCTGCCAAAAAGCCTTGTCTTTAGTTTCAATTCACTCCCCCCTTTGTCAGTCAATTGACTGAAAAAATAACCGGGTCGGGTTATCCCCTTATATACAAAGCGGTGACACCTTCCCCGGTTATAAGTATTCTATTTTACAAATATAAGGGTACCCGGCATTATGCCAGCTCTTTCTCCGCCTCCGCCACAATGGCAAACTCCTCTTCCGGAGCTTTGGCCACCAGGTGATGCCTGCTGTAAAGAGCAAAATAAGCGACGAAGATAAGGTATGCCAGCGCCGTCCAGAGTATCACGTCGGGAGCATAGAAGAATCCAGCAAACAGCGCTAAGACCGCCAGTATAAGGGCCAGGTAAGTAGTCACGGGATAGCCGGGCACCTTGAACGGCCTGTTCATGTTGGGCTCCTTTTTCCTCAGCACTATGGCGGAGAGCATCATCATGATATAGGAGATAACAGCTCCGAACACAGCTATCTGGATGAGAACGTCACCGTTGCCAACAATGGCGAACACTATACCGATAATTCCCCCCACCAGTATGGCCACATGGGGAGTATGAAAGCGGGGGTGAGTAACTGACAGGAACTTGGGCAGGTAGCCCGCCCTGGACATGGCGAAAATGGCCCTGCCGTAGCCGAATATAATTCCGTTAAAGCTGGCAATCAATCCGGCCAGCCCTATTATGGCTAACCCCTTGATGGCCCAGTGTCCCGTGCCGAATATGGCGCCCACGGCATCCGGCAGAGGGCTGTCCGATCCGCCGATGGCCGCTGATCCGCCGGTTCCAGCTGAGAGGAAAAGCACCAGGAAGGCGGTTATCACAAGCGTAATAATTGAACTGATAAGACCTTTGGGCATATCCCTGGCCGGGTTCTTACACTCTTCCGATACCAGGGGAAGGCCTTCTATCGCCAGGAAAAGCCATATAGCGTATGGAATCGCCGCCCAGATGCCAAAGAAGCCGTGAGGCAAGATCGCACTGTTTCCGGCGCTGGGCTCAATATCCAGCACCCTGGAGATGTCAAAGTGGGGAATGGCCAGAACCGCAAATATCACCAGTCCTACAATCGCTATGACAGTCATTCCCAGCTCAAAGGTAAGGGTGCTCTTGGCTCCCAGGGAGTTCATGGCCAGGAATATAATGTAAACTCCTACCACCAGCGCCCATTTAGGAATATCCGGGAAAAGGAAGTTGATATAACCGGCGATGCCATTGGCTATTACCGCCGGAGCCAGAACATACTCCAGTACAACCCCGGTGCCTGCCAGATAGCCTCCCCAGGGTCCCATGGCCTTGCGGGCAAAGGCGTATGCGCCTCCGGTAAAGGGGATGGCGGTAGAAAGCTCCGCAATGGTATAGCACATGGTTGTATACATTATCGCCATTAAAACGGTGGCAATAGCCAACCCCCAGAAACCTCCGGCCGTCAGCCCGAAATTCCAGCCAAAATAGTCGCCGGATATAACATAACCTACACCCAAACCCCAAAGGAGCAAAGGCCCGGCAAATCTTTTCAGTTGCCTTTGCTCTAAATAGCCAGCGTCATTTTGGCCCTTTAACTGCGTATTATGCGATGCTGTCTTGTCAGCCATCCGGAAACCTCCTTCTGTAAAAGTATTTTAGATATACAGATAAGAATATAAATGAGTAGAACTGAATACCCGGTTTTTGTCTTAAACCCCCCTCCTTTTTACAGAATTTAAACAAAAAAAGCCCATTACAACGCGGCAAGGCAACGCTGCCTGCCACAGCCTAAAAGACTTCCCCGTCCATTAGTATTCTTTTGTCGGCCCAATTTCTAAGACGGCCTGTTAATCCCTGACTGAATCTCCTGCTGGAGCTCGGCCTTGCGTGTTTTCAATTTTGCCATCTCCCGGTAGCGCCGGACTGTGATCCGTATCGCAGGCCCCAGGTCGTGCTCCATCACGGGCTTGGTCAGATATCCCATAACGCCTGAATCAATTGATTTGCTAATCACCTCGGCGTCGCTGTATGCCGTAAGCAGCAGCACGGGGGCCAGTTTACGGCCGGATATGAGCTTGGCCGCTTTAAGGCCGTCCATGTGAGGCATTTTAACATCCATAATAATCAGTTCGGGCTTTAGTTTTTCGGCCAGCTCCACAGCTTCCACGCCGTTCCTGCCCTCGCCCGCAACGACATGCCCCATCTCCAGCAGCATTTCCTTTATATCCAGCCTGGTCAGGGCTTCATCATCAACTACCACTATGCGGTATTTCTCCACAGTATTACCTTCCTTCAAAGGGAAACTTCACAATCGCTCTTGTGCCGGCGTGCTTCGGCAGTAATTGCAGGATCCCCCCCAGGCTTTCCTCCACCAGCGTTTGCGCTATCTGCAGCCCCAGGTTGGCATCGGCCCCCAGGTTAAAATCACCGGGAAGACCAATACCGTTATCATCAATTATTATTTCCACATCTTCTTTCATCACTGTGATTCCGACCCGTATCACACCGCGGTCAAGCCCCGCAAAGCCGTGCTCAAGAGCGTTCTGCAGCAGTTCGTTGGTCACTATGGCCACGGGCGTGGCCTGCTCAGAGGGCAAATATACTTTTTCGCCCCCCACTTCTACCTCTATGCTCTGCGTCGGGCCTATCATGCTGTCTTTCAGCATATCGGTTATTCTGACTATACAGCTTTTCATCTCAATAATTTCCGGGCTCTCTTTTGAAAAAAACTCATGCACCATAGCTATGCACTTTATTCTGTTGATACTTTCCTGAAAGGCATGCTTAACCTCAGGCTCGTCAACCCGGCGCATTTGCAGCCTCATCAGGCTTGCAATGGTTTGTAAATTGTTTTTAACACGGTGATGTATTTCCTTTATGACCGCCGACTTGGCAATCAACTGCTTTTCCTTCCGGCGCAGCTCGGTAATATCCCTTAATAGATATACCTTTCCTACCACCCCGAACTTGTCCCTTACCGAAAGCGACCTTACCAGAAGAGTCTGACCATTTAAAACAAATTCTTCCGCATCAATATCCTTGCCGAATATTGTTTCAAACTGCGGGAGCTTCTTTACTATCCGGCTTATGGTTGTTGACTTTAACGCCTCTCCGGTTAACTGTTCAAAAAGTTCCTCGGCCACCTTGTTGGCAAAGGACACCTCTCCCCTGTCATTGGTAATCAGAAGGGCGTCGTGCAAAAGAGTAGGCAGCACTTCACCCATTGAGCTCAGATTAAGTAGCGTGTCAGTCAGTTTTTGAGTGGTTTCCGACAGTACTTTGAGGGAATCCTCCTGCTGTACCTGTTCAGTATTGTCGCGTTCCATGATCAGCACGGCCACCACCTGCCCGCTCCTGCCAAACACCGGCTGAACGGTTTGCGCTATGGGAACCCCCTCCTGGCTTATTCCCCTAACATTGATGGATGGCTTGCCGCTGGCGAAAGTCTGAAATACCGCAGGCTCATTTTCTCTCCTGGCCGGCTGACCCAGAACCGACTTACTATAGAGAGACCTGGCGGTGCGAGGCTTAGCCTCGGCTATCACCTCAGCCACATCCCGATCACTGGTCAATACATCTATAAAAACATCCGCACCGGCAAGATCCGCAATGTACTGCAGATTTTCGGCCAGCGAGTTAATCACGGCCAGGTCATTCTTATCCGCCGGGGCGCCACACACAATTCCCCCATGAATACTGTAAAGCCTGTTCAGGTAATTGAGGGCCAGGCACCCGCCGGCAGAAAACTGATCAATATTCTGACTGCTGTCAACCATCATAGCTTCCTCCCGAAAAAAAGCGCTGCCAGCCGATAACCTCTTTCAGCCTGTCCGAGCCTTCTACTGTTTCCGCAGAACCGGTATTATCTCACCCTGTTTAAAATATTTACAAGAGTAGTTTTGCCGGAATTAACCGGACCCATTACCTAATTTTCCTCATTGCCGGGGGATAAAAACAAAAGGGCCTTAATCCACAGAAAAATATTCCGTGTATCAAGGCCTCAGCGCCGTGTGCTTTTGCACGCTATACTATTTTCACCTATGAAAAATATTCACCTATTTACTAGTTATTCTACACATTTCAATACATTTTGACAAGCGGTAAATTGACACATAATTTTGATTTTTTTTGCTATCAATATCAGTCCTTAGGTTTTATGCGGCCGGAAAGCAGATCTTCAGCCACCTGGGATATTTTCTTCTGTGTCTTCATACTCTGCCCCCGCAAAAAAGAGTACGCCTGTTCCTCGCTCATTCCAAGATCCGACTGCAGCATCAGCTTGGCCTTTTCCACAGTCTCCAGCCCGGTCTTTTTTTCTTTCAGGGAAACCAAGTCGGAATAAATCTTCTTTAATTCGGCAAACCGGGCCATGGCCAACTCCATAGACACCTGCAGCCGCCTAGGGTCCACCGGCTTTACCAGGTAGGCTAGCACGCCGCTTTTTTCAGCCCTCTCCACCGTTTCAGCATCCCCGTAGGCAGTAATGAGAACAACCGGGGCCAGCATCTTCCTTCTGATGCGATCGGCGGCCTCCAGGCCGTCCATTACCGGAAGGCTGGCATCCATAAGAACCAGATCCCATTTTTCCCGAAGGGCCATTTCAACCGCCCGGTCCCCCCGTCCACACTGGCCGACTTCCTCCGCCCCCATTTCCCTCAGCATCTGCTCCAGGTCCATCCTGGTTATAACATCATCTTCCACCAGCAATACACGCATATAAGCTCATCACTTCCTCTTCGGCACAAGCATATATTCTTAATTTCCTCACAACCTGCCGGTATAATGTCACCAGCAACTATTATACAAAATCTACGCACGTCCTGGATCGAAATATTGCCCCTGCCACCCCGCACATTCCTGAAGGCTCCTTTAATATTTTATCAGATTTTTAAAGCAATTACGACTATTTACATTCTTTATAAGTTTGATATTCTAGCAATAAACATGATAAATAGTAAAAATATATTTAACTTTACAACCTTTTATATTTTAAATTAAAAGAAATAATGTTTTTACATAAAATTCAGCACTTACACCTATTAAAAGAGCTTTTAAAACTGATTTTCCTCCATAGCAGAAATTCATTATTTTTGAAAGATATGTTATTATAAAGAAAAAAATATATGGAGGTTATGGTTGTGAAGAAAAGCCTGTTTATCATCCTCGCACTTATGTTGTTATGTACAGCAGCATCTGTGCCGGCGATGGCGGAAGACGTTAAAGTTAATGTAAACTCCGATTCTCTTAACTCAACCGGAATGTACATAACGG
Organism: Bacillota bacterium; assembly: GCA_049323755.1. Taxonomy (GTDB): domain Bacteria; phylum Bacillota; class Desulfotomaculia; order Desulfotomaculales; family Desulfocucumaceae; genus BRHc4a. Next base: position 182,166 of record JBMOPE010000018.1, on the reverse strand, counting down.
ACGGAGTGACAATGGCAGGCCTGGACGATTATATTCGTTTTGCAGGCGCCGACTACAAGTGGGCCACCCCCGACACGGTGGTAATAAATGAAGATGGAAAAGAGCTTTCCCTTACAATTGGCCAGTTAACTGCCATACTTGATGGAAAGGAAGTAAAACTTCCCAAAGCTGCGGTAAAAAACAGTGGCCGGGTTATGATTCCGCTCAGATTTGTCTCTGATGCCTTCGGGTACAATGTGGCGTGGAACGGCAGCCAGTATCTTGTTTCACTGAGCCGTAAGGAAACAAAGGACGGAATGACACCGGAGGAGCTTCTGGCAAAAGCAGGTCAGGAATCCCAGAAGGTAAACACCTATACAATGAGCGGCTCAATGGATATAGACATTGATTTGTCTGCCGGGGAAGAGGGGAAAATGCCGCCGCAGAAGGTTAAAACCGACCTGACAGGGCAGTTTCAAAACAATCCTCTGAAAGTACACATGAAGCAAACTATTAAGCCGGAAGAAAAAATCCCCGGTATGGACAACATGGCTATTGAGACATACATGACTGAAAATAAAATGTATATGAAGATGCCCGGCCAGGAGTGGACTGTTATGGATATGCCGTTCCCGGCAGATTTTATAAAGCAGCAGCAGGATATACAGTCCAACCCGCTAAAAGCAGTGGAACAAATGAAGGAAATGGGCATGCTGTGCAATTACGGCAACGACATTACCATTGACGGCCAGGATTACTATGTGGTTAACGCGACTCTGGACATGCAAAAATTCAGGGAAGGAATACAAAAAATAGCCGGAGAGGCCATGAAAAGCCTTCCTGCAGGTGCAAGCGGCGGTGACCAGGCACAGGCGCAAAAACTAATGGAAGAAATGTTCAAGAATATGGAAATAGATTATTTCTGCACCTCTTATATTAACAAAAAGACTCTTATTTCCGACCTGATAAAAATGGATATGAAGTTAAAATTTGATATGAGTATTACAGCGGACCAGAAGACAGAAAAAATAAGCATGTCGCAAAATGCTAAAGGTGAGTTTAGAATAACGGACCTGGGGAAACCTTTTGCCGCCCCTGATGTAAGTAAAGCCGTTTCCATGGATAAAATGATGGAGGACTTAAAGAAAGACATAGCAGAAACTGAATAGCATTTAAGAGGCCGGTTCCCAATAAGGAACCGGCCCATTACGTAAAGGACTACTTTAAATAAACATGCCTTTCCAGCGCTCTGTTCCAGGGCGACCACGAAACATTGGGGTCGTTATTCTCATCCACCGCCTTTGAGAATGTATCCACAACGGTATCCAGCATATCCAGCACATGAACAACTGCCGCCTCAAGAAACTTGGGCTTTTTGGGTGACTGCCATTCATAAAGGCCGTGGTGGCTTGTTATAATATGAAGTACTTTCAGCCTTAGATCCTCCGGAAACCCATCCCCTTCAAGGGACCTTATCCTCCGGTCCACTTCTGACACACCGGTTATAATATGACCCAGCAGCCTTCCCTCGTCGGTAAAATCTATATGCCTTTTGTAGGTATACTCGTTAATTTTTCCTATATCGTGCAGTATGCAGCCTGTTAGCAGAATGTCCTTATCAAGCCTGGGATAAAGCCTGGCCATGGATAAAGCAGCCCTTGAAATATTAAGGGTGTGCTCCAGAAGCCCTCCCAGGTATGCCTGGTGATTTGCCTTTGCCGCAGGGGCAACGCAAAAATCTCTTTCCCAGTCTTTATCGTTAAAAAAGTTTAAAAGAAGACTTTTAAGATGTACATTCTCTATCGAATCAATCATACCCGTCAATTCGGCCAGCATCTCGCCGACATCCCTTGGTGACGAGGGTAGAAACTCCCTGGGATCAAACTCACTCTCTGGACACACCCTCATATTCACAATATTTATTTGAAGCGCTCCGTTATACTCCAAAACGCTTCCTTTTATTTCCACCAGGTCTCCGGCATTAACAAGCCCGTTGGCCTCCTCTGCCTTTTCCCATACTTTCGCCTCGACCTGGCCGGTGCCGTCACCCAGCGTCAGTGTAAGAAAGTGCCCCTGCTTACCTTTAAAGGGGGTTAATTTCTTTCCTTTTATAATAAACCTTGAGACCAGCTTCATTCCGCTTTTTATATCACTTATGCTTATCCTTGACAAGCTAAAGTCCTCCTATTATCCCAATTTCAAGAAGTGCTGCTGTTCAACATTCTGAGCCTCAGGGCACAGGCCTTTTCCTCGACATCTTCAACACAGCCTATAACCTCCGGGCAAAGGTAACTGCAAACCGCCACCTCGGGGCTTACCTGCTCCCGTTTCACGATCTCCATTATTTCCCTGGCATACTTTTCTTTAAAAAAATTAGACAGGCCGCATTCCTTTTCCATGATTATCCTCCGTAAATAAACAACCGGTCATTTGACAGCTATATATACTTTCTCACTTTTCGTCTTTTTTAGCAATAAAGATCATGTCAATTGTTGTACTTCCATCCTCTTCCGGGTAATCCTGCCGGGTTAAATGCAGCAATTCCAGCTTATTGGCAGACAGGTGGTTTTTTAAAAAATTTTCTTTATAATAATTAAAAAAGATTTCATTCTCGGGGCTGAAGCTTGTATATTCATATCCTGACCTTTGACCCTCCATACAGCTAAGGTAAAGAAGGCCGCCCTGCCTTAGCAATAACCCAATTTTCTCTATAAGCGCGGACGCCTCCTCATTGGTCAGGTGTGGCAGGCAAAAAGCTGCCATTATGCAGTCATAGGCGCCTTCCTTTACGTTAATCTGCCTAACATCGCCTACTTCAAATTTGGCTTCAGGAACATTTTTCCTGGCCAGATTCACCATTTCAGGCGAAAGATCAATGCCGGTTACCAGAAAATTTTTTTGCGTGTCAACTAACAGCTTTGCCACATTACCAGGGCCGCAGCCCAAATCCAGTATAACCGAGCCCGGCTTTAACATATCTATGAATCGGTTCAAGGCTTCCCTGTACAACTTTAAATCCATAAATTTAATCTCAAAGTTTTCTGCAGTCTTGTTATATGTATCAATAGTTTTAGTGGTTTTATCCATATTTTGGCTCCTTATAACATTCGTGATCTTAGGGACGATATGGTCCCGTCAAGGCTTCCCTCTGCTTCAAGCTTTTTTACCAGGGCCTCAACCCTGGCATGTTTTGCCGTATCTCTCATATCATCCAGCCACCTGTATATTCCGGCCCTTCTTCCAAGCCTGAAATTAATCCTATCCCTCTCAGGCATTGAAAGGTACCTGTCTAGTATTGATATCAAAAATTGTTTTTGTTGAGGGAGCTTTCCATTTACTTCTTCCAGAAGGTTCAGCATGTGGTCGCTTACCACTTCACTCTTTATTCCCTCCAGTTTTTCTATCAAAAGCCTTTCCCCGGCCACTATCTCATCCTCGGTCTGCTCGATAAACTCTCCGGAGACAAGCTTGTCGTACAGCGGCGTATCCGGTAGAACGGCAAGAGTTCGCATCCTTATAAAATGAGGGTTAATCTCATTCAAAACCCTGGCGGTTTCCAGCGGGTGCTCTTCCGGCCAGAGTTTGCCACCCAGCCCCAGTATCACGTATTCCGATAGTGATATACCCGCCTCAACAACGCGCTTTCCGGCTTCTATATGCTCCCGGGAGGTGACACCTTTGTTTATGTATTTAAGAACTGCATCGGACCCCGACTCCATGCCTATGTGAATCCTGTTAAGTCCGGCCTGCCTTATTTCAGAAAGCTCCTCCACAGTTTTCCTGGCAATGGTTTTTGACCTGGCGTATGAGGTTATCCTTTCCACCGTAGATAGCTTTTCCTTTATGTATAACAAAACGCTCACAAGTTCTGATGTTTTCATCACCAGTGAGTTGGCGTCCTGAATAAATATGGTCCGGCCACCCCTGTACATCCAGGAAGCCACATGTATCAGGCGATGATTCCCTGTCTGGTAAACCTCGGAAAGTACCTGCCGGTTAATTTCTCCACCAAATCCGAGTTTTATTGATTTTTCTCTTATCAGTTCAATAATTCGTGAAACACTGTCCACATCATTTTTAATATCTTCCACTTTGCGCCTGGAAAAAACCTCTCCCCTATATGTAATGCAAAAGTGGCACTTGTTCCAGGGACAGTTCCTGGTAAACCTCAACAAGAGGCTCTCAGCCTCACTGGGCGGCCTGATGGGTCCTAGCTCAAAAAACACTGGAAACACCTCTTTATATCACTTATACTGTAATTCTTATTCTGTCGGGAGACAGTAGACAGTAGACAGGAATTTTGAATTACCTAGTATTCAACAGCTCTTAACTTACTTCCTCCATTATTTTACACTTTTTGCCTTACATTTTGTATTCAACGCTCTTTTCTTCTTTAATAATACTTTTATCCACAATGCTGTATGAATTTATTACAGCCCTGTTATTAAAAAACCAGCTTACTACTACAAACCCGGGATTCTTGTCGCCGTACCTGGTCCTTTCTGAAAGGGTTGGGCTCTGTACTGCTATACTTTTTTTCCCGTACTTTTCAATCACAGTGGTCTCAAAGTTGTGCTGGTGCCCCCAGAGCAACAAATCTGCGCCTGCCTCTGTAATGTCATTTCTGACCTCATCGGCCCTTAACATGGCTTTATGAAAGCTTCTTTCAAACATTACAAGCGGATGATGACAAAATACCACTTTAAGGTGATCTGCCGGGGTAACCTTTAAAACCTCCCGGGCCCTTGCCCTTTGATTTCTGTTTAAATAACCGTTTACCAGCCTTGTGGGTGATATTCCATGGGCTGAATTAAGACCCACAGAGACAAAAAAAGGGCCTCTTATACAAGGCTCAATTGGCCTGTCTATTATTTCAATCCACCAGTGGTATTTTTTCCCGATAATATGTCTTCCCAATGAAATGGGGTTTCCCCAGTAACCTATATCATGATTCCCCGGAACAACAACCACACTTGTACCCGCCTGCTCAACATCACGTATCCAGCCTGCAGCCGCTTCGTATTCTTCCCTGGCCGATTTTGCCGTCAAATCGCCGCTGATCAATATATAGTCAATATCCCTGGCCGCAAGCCATTTTTTAAGGACCGCAGGCTCTTCCCCTCCTTCAGGGGTTAAATGCAGGTCAGATACATGGAGAATGGATATTGAGACAGGCCTTGCGTTACGGTTATTATTAACGCTTAATTCTTCCCTGGAGCATTCTAAACAAACACGGTTGTTTTTCGCCATATGCTCCCCGTGTGTCCTGTGCAGGCACACAACGCACCTTCTGCCCCCACTGCCCTTATACAGTCTTGCTACCCTGCTGCCACAAACACGGCAGTGTTTCTTTCTTTCATCATCGCCCTCAACTGGAAAATAATCTTCTCTAGATGTCAAAATTTATATCGACCTTCTTATTAGATGATTTTTGGACTTCCATATTTTCCACCATGGCCTTTTAATATCAAAAATATTAACAACAGCCCACTCCCTGCTCAGCTTAATTTCCTGTCCGGCCATACATTGCACTGCTTCAGCCGGGTCATCTTTTGGCCTTTCTGCAGTTTCAGAAGACTCGGCAGGAGCGGCTTGGTCCTCGTCTACCCCTACGGACTGAACGATATCTTGCGCAACTGTGCTTTCAGGGCAATACTCAGCCGTTTCTTCACTTTTTTCAATGCTATCACCGTCTGACCTGAAAGCTTCGGTGCAGTCTTCGGTATCCCGGCATTCTTCAGCCCTTACCTCTGATATCTCCTGGTTCTCCCGCTCACCTGGCACAATAAGCTTTATACTTTCTGTCAGCACTGAAAGCTCGGCCTTGATTTCCTGCAGCTCGGCAATGGTTCTGCCCAGCATTTCCTTCTGTTCATTCCTAAACATAAAACGGAACATAAAACCCCCTCCAAATAATGGCATTCTATATTATATATGCCATTATTTGGCATTTTCCTTCTTAGGGAGTAAAGAGCAAGCACATCAATCCCAGGTTTACTCACTGGGCCTGTTAATACCTGTCACTTTTTTAATGCGGTTATAATATGAGGCCCGGCCGGTGTCCCAGACTGCCCGATAGCCCCGTGGGCTTGGTTCCGGAACGGAATAACTTTTTGTTACTCCCCTGATTATTTTTTTTGCCATATCCAATCCTCCAAAAAAAATATGATATGATACTTATATTTTACCTATCAAAAAAATATTTATTTAGGAAATGACCTGGAATTAGAAGGAGGATTTTAACTGCTACCGTAGAATGATAAAACTGTGGTATTAAGGAACTGTGTTCACAATAAAAAGAAATGTATAAAAGCTGGAAGGGGGAGGTTAGCGTGACCGCTGAACCAAAGAAATTTAAATTTAGTTTTCAAATCAATGCCCAGGATTGCATGGCTTGCGCGGCATGTGAGCTTGAGTGCAGGGACGGCGCCATATTTATCGATGATACCGTGAATTACGCAATTAACCAGGACAACTGCAAACGCTGTGGACGTTGCAACAGGGCATGTCCAAGCGGGGCGGTAGTGAAAATCAATGCCTGATAAAAAGCCCCTACTTTTGTAGGGGAATATTTTTTAATCAAAGAACTATAAATAAATTAGAACCCGAAAGGATGGTGGAAGTAATGCCAGGGGATTGCACAGACTGCCGGGGCTGTGATAGTGACTTCACGGCCGCCGAATACATAAACCCCCAGGGGTACTCCGCCGTGCAGTGTCCCACATGTGAAAAGGAAATTCTGACTGACAGATCGGCCCCCCGGAAGAAAATATCATGTGACAATTGCGGCACTGTCATCGAGGTGGTCCCGGTCCTGCTTAATTAAGCAAGGAGGCAGTAATCTGCCTCCTTTTATCGTATTAATAAAAGCAGCTCTGCCCTATGAATTCCCTGAGGAGAGAGGTTGACGGCACATCATCACATCCCAGCTCATTGAAGAAACTCAATATCCTTAGAAGCCTTCTTGCCTCGGAGTACACCTGGCTTTCCCTGGTCACTCCTTCCAGCAGCGGCCGGGCGTATCCCTTCAGTGCAGCCAGCTCGTATACCAGGGCAGAGTTGAACATTGCGTCGGCTTCTTCCTGGAAGGGAAAAATGTTCCTTTCCTCACCCCTGCGAACCATTGGCCACCTTTCCAGAGTCTGGGCCGCACTATACCCCCTGAAGTTATAATCCCTTACCATTCTGCGTATCAGCCTCAGGTCGGTGGTGTGTATTCTGTTTTGATTGTCCAGTGACAGGTGGGTTATGGCGCTGACATATACTTTAAACTTTCTTCCCTTTGGAATAGAGGAGGTAAGCAGGTCGTTAAGGCCGTGAATACCTTCAATAATTATAAGGTCACAGCTTTTCAGCCTTAGCTTTTCACCGAAGTACTCCCTCATTCCTGTTTTAAAATTGTACCTGGGGAGTTCAATCTCCTCACCCTGTATAAGTTTAATCAGATGGTCATTGAACAATTCACGGTCAATGGCGTCAATGCTCTCAAAATCATACTGCCCGTTTTCATCCTTGGGAGTCTCGTCCCTGTTTACAAAATAATCATCCAGTGAAATGGCATAGGGGTTAATTCCGTTCACTCTAAGCTGTATGGAGAGCCTCTTGGAGAATGTTGTTTTGCCTGAAGACGAAGGCCCCGCAATAAGAACTATTCGTGTCCTGTCGATATTGGAGGTTATCATATCGGCAACCTGGCTTATTTTCTTTTCCTGAAAGGCCTCGGCCACCCTTATCAGGTCCCCCGGATCTCCTCTCTCCAAAACCCTGTTCAGAGAGACCACATCCCTGACTCTGAGTATTTTTCCCCATTTATCAGCCTCAAAAAAAACATTGGCAAGCTTACCGTGCTCAATATATACCGGAAGCTTGAGGGGATCATCCTTTCGGGGCAGCTCCAGTATAAATCCGGGGAGGTAGTATCGCAGCCTGAAATGCTTTAATGTGCATAGGTCCGGCACAACGGGCCCAAGCACATAATCATAATAATCCCCGCACTTTACCACCTTTACTTCCGCAGAGTCCCAGTGGCCCAGTAGATCGACCTTATCTTTCATTCCCCTGGAGCCAAAAAGGTTAACTGCATCCTCCAGTGAAAGAATAAGCTTTTCCGTGCTGCCTCCCCCGTTTATGATAGATCTCATTCTCTTTTCAATTTTTTCAACATCACTGGCCTTTAGAGGCCTTTTCATCTTTATTTCACCGTAAACTGCATTGCCGAGAGTGTGCTCGGTTACAATTCTGCAATCCGGCAGAACCTCCCTGGCAGCCCTGGACAGCACCAAGATAATACTGCTTTGATAAACCCTCATGCCCTGATCGGTTTCCAGATCCACATATTCAATGGTGCAGTCTTCCGATAAAATTTCATCAAGGTCTTCCAGTGAATTATTTATTTTAACAGCAACCACCGGGGATCGCCTGGCTTCAGTGTCAAACTTCAATGTCTCACCGGCCCTGGAGCCCTTTGGAAGTTTAAAAGTTCCTATTCCCGGTATGTTCACGGATATCATGCCCTCGGCGGGAACATCCTTCAAATTTAATGCAGTCATTCCATTTCCCCCTGATATAAATTGTTGGCTGACCAACTAACTGGTAAAATGAGTAGTTATATAATTATATAGGTTTTAATAGGTGTTTTCTACAAAAATATTAATACTATTAAGAATTACTCCCGTGTCCGGAACTGGGAATTGGGAATTGGGAATAAAAATTATTTCATTTAGCAATATCATCTCCAATCCCCAATCCCTAATCCCTAATCCCTAATTATCGCTGCTGTATCCATTGCCTATTATCATATTGTTGCTCCCCTCCGGCATATGCAGGGTCAAAATCGTCATACCTGTCCACTTCAACTATCCTGCCTTCCCTTATTGAATCCAGTATGGCGAAAACAGTCATTGCATCTCCGAATTCCATCTCAGGAGTAACGAAAATGGGCTCCTTTCCTATAGCGGCATTATAAAAATTAAGAAGTTCGTTGTAAAACCCCCTCTGTGTCCGGAAAGGAACCTGTTCGGACCTTCCGTCGTTATGGGCGACATTAATTATTCCGCAGTCCCTTTCTTCCAGATAAATCATCCCACTGGTCCCAAACATTCTGAGTCCGACTAGAGGCCTTTGCATTTCAACTCCCGAGCAGTAAAAGGAAAAATTACCGGTCACCCCGCTTTTGAAACGAATATTTACATTCACCACCGCATAAGGTGAAAAATCATCGTCCTGCGGCACCCCAAAGGCCTGCAGCCTGTCTATAGGCCCCAGTATGTGCCTTAGCGCCGCGAGGTCATGAACGGTGGTGTCAAGTATTGTTCCGCCGGGATAATCAGGGCGCTGCCTCCATTCGGTAGCTGCAAAGCTGTTTTTATGCATATCAATGGGAAAGGCATAAACTCTGTTTTGAATAAAGTACACTATATCTCCGATTTTTTTTGTTTTCACCATATCCCTTATCATGTTTGTTTCTTCATTATACCTGTAGTTTTCGGCTATCATTATGGGGATACCGTATTTTTTTGGAAGCTCCCTGTGCGCAAAGGCCTGTTCCTTGTTAGGAGCCAGAGGCTTTTCACATATTATTGGCTTTCGCGCTATACTTGCCACCTCTTCGGTTACCGTATAATTTTTTTCTATCGGAACCATTATGTCATAGCAGTCTATATCGTCCCTTTTACACATTTCCCTGTAGTCCGAGTACACTCTGTTGCTGTCTATCCCCAGTCTCCCAGCCCAGCGTGAAGCTTTTGCCCTGTCTTCATCACAAACTGCCACAATCTGGTATTTATCCGGCATCTCCTGGTAGGCTGGGTAGTGCAGCCGCTCAAAGGCCATCCCCGTACCTATTATTCCTACTCTTAGTTTTTTCAAGACTCACCCTCCCTGACATTGTATATTTCCATGATTATCATGATATTTAAACAGCTCCTCTATACTACATTTTTTAACTTGTTCATCAGGAAAACTCTGCCTTTTAACTAATGCCGCAGACATCACAGCCCTTTTATTAATTCAAATCCAACACAAGAACCATATATGCCAGTCAATATCAATTTACGGCATTTTAGCACTTATTTATTGGCTCCTGAAAAACCTTAATAATATAATTAATTAAGCATTGCTGGGGGGGAATTAAATGAATCCGGCAGAACAGGCCGTTGAAACAATTACCTCAATCTTAAGCAAATACTCCGAGAAGATGGAGCTGCTGGATATAATTGACATAGTGGATAGCCTGCGGATTATTATTGAAACGGCAGGTGAAAAAGAGCCAGATGATAGAGAATAAAAAATGAGGGGAGGATCGGGTATTATGCTGGAGTGCACGGAAGTCCATTCTTATGTAAGGGAACTTGAGAAAATGATATCCCGAATGGAAGGTGTAAGCGACGTTGTTGTAATCTCAGTGGCAGAGCCTTCCGGTGAGCAGGTATTAAGGGCTTTTGTAGAGCCTGAACAGGAAAAACAATTAAATACCCAGTCAATATTAAGCCTGTGCGCAGACAATTCCAAATGCCAAAGGGCTCCGGTTTCCGTAACTGTGTGTAAAATCCCCAGAACTCCTTCCGGTAAGGTTTCCAGACAGCTACTGCTCGAACAGTGCGCGGGCTAAAATAAACTAATTCTTAATAGGGAAAGCCGGCTATCCCACAGGCCGGCTTTCCTTATTTATTAGCAAAGCATTGTTTTTTGTATTCTGCCTTTTTGCAGCTTTACATACATGGAAATTATCAGCCTGTATATTTCTTCAATCATCTCAGGCTCGGCACCCTTCATGGCTGCAATGTCCCTCACCCTCTTCAGAACTTCTTCTTCTCTTGCCTCATCCCTTACCCGGCCCGGATCTTTTTTCAGAAGGGCTATCTTTTCTACAAGTTTAGTCCTGATACCAAGAAGCTCCACTATCTGGCCGTCCACCAGGTCTATTTCCGCCCTTGCCTCCTGCAGGGTTAATTCCTGAAGAGAAGAGAGTTCTGCGCTAACGGTCAGTGAATTGTCCACCGGGTAGGATCCAAGTATCCTCATGTATGAAGACTTTTCGTTTATTGAATCAATAGCCTCCCTTACTTTCTCCTGGTCCCGGTGACCTTTCAGGTCAATAAAAAACATATACTGTCCCAGTCTTTTTTTAGCAGGCCTTGACTCTATCCTGGTCAGGTTTATTTCTCTCAGGGCAAACTCTCTTAAAATGCCATACAGCGCCCCTGGGCGGTCCTTTGCCACTACAACGAGAGAGGTTTTGCAGTCTTCCGACAGGTGGGCGTCGTTCTTACCCAAAATAATAAACCTGGTAGCGTTTTCACAGCTATCCTGTATATCTCTGCCGGCTATTTCCAGTCCGTAATTTTGCGCTGCCAGGTCAGTACCTATGGCCGCCCAGGGCTCCGTTGAGCCTGCCACCATTCTTGCCGCCTGGGACGTGCTGCTGGTTTCCACTGCTTCAACCCCCGGCAGCCTTTCGGCGATATATTCTCTGCACTGGGCAAGAGCCTGGGGATGGGACATTATTTTAACTACACTGCCTGTTTTTGTCCCCGGCCTTACAAGCAGGTTATGGCGTATGTGAATTATTACTTCTCCCCTGAACATTATTTCTGTTGACCTGGCCACAAGGTCGAGAATCTGGTTAACAGCTCCTTCGGTGGAGTTTTCAAGGGGCACGACACCCTCCTCCAGATCCCCCCTTTCCACTGCTGACACTATTTCCGGAAGGCTTTGGCAGCACACCAGGTCCACATCCTGGCCGCCTGCATATTTTATGGCAGCGGCCTCAGTAAAAGTCCCGGGAGGTCCAAGATAACCTATTTTCTTCATTTTGCACCCCCCTGTCAGGCTGCTCTTCCAACCGCTTTTGCAACGGCCTTCAGCTCCGCGGCCATCTTACTGAACTCTTCGGGGCTCAGGGACTGCTTACCGTCACACAATGCCCTCTGGGGATCAGGGTGAACTTCAATTAACAGCCCATCAGCACCGGCAGCCACCGCAGCAAGGCTCATGGGACCAACCAGCGTTCTTATTCCGGTAGCGTGGCTTGGATCAACCACCACCGGAAGGTGGGAAAGTCCTTTGACCAGGGGCACCGCACTCAAATCCAGGGTATTTCTGGTGTAGCTTTCAAAGGTTCTTATACCTCTTTCGCATAGTATAATTTTGGCGTTACCCTCTGAAGCTATGTACTCTGCCGCCATGAGCCACTCCTCTACCGTTGCGGAGAGTCCCCTTTTCAGAAGAACCGGGTGGCCGGCCCTTCCCACGGCCTGCAGCAGCCTGAAATTCTGCATATTCCTGGCGCCTATCTGAACCATGTCTACATATTTAAGGGATTTTTCCAGGCTTTGCAGGTCTATTATCTCTGTCACAGTGGCCAGTCCAAATTCCCTGGCAGCCTCCGACAATATTTTAAGCCCCTCTTCCTCCAGCCCCTGGAAGCTATATGGCGAGGTTCTGGGCTTGAAGGCACCTCCCCTTAGTATCAGGGCACCCGCCTTTTTAACAGCCTCGGCCGCGGCGTACATCTGTTCGGGTGTTTCCACCGCGCAGGGACCCGCCATCATTACAATGCCACTGCCACCCACCTCAACATTTCCTACCTTTACTACCGAGGTGTCTCCGGTGGCTTCCCTGCTTACCAGCTTGAAGGGTTTCATAATAGGCACGACACTCATCACACCCGGCATAACATCAAGTCCCATTGACATTATTGACCCCCTGTCTCCCACAGCGCCTATTACCACTCTTTTTACTCCCTGTATAAGGTGCGCCTGAAAACCGTTTGTTTCCAGCTTTTTAACCACTGAGTCTATTTGCTCCTGCGAGCTGTTAATATCCATAACAATAATCATATTCTTCCCGGCCTTCTCGTATATTACCATTTTACTTAAAGGCCGTTCACCTTCCCTTCTAAATATGTTTTGCCGGCCCTACCTTAAGGGCAGGCCAATGATAAGACTTAAATTTAAAAAAACCATCTTCATCGCTCATATAAACCCACCCCCTCCCGATCGGGGACATTCCTCCGGCCCCAAAGCCAACTAGATCGGGGACATTCCTGTCTCAAAAGAAGCACTCAGACTTCAGCAGGTGTGTCCCCTTTCCTTATTTGGTGTGTCCCCTTTATCCCGATCGGGGACATTCCTCCAACCCCAAAGCCAACTAGATCGGGGACATTCCTGTCTCAAAAGAAGCACTCAGACTTCAGCAGGTGTGTCCCCTTTCCTTATTTGGTGTGTCCCCTTTCCTTAATAAAAAAGCCGGCTTCCATCGCCGGGACGAAAGCTGGCTTTCCGTGGTACCACCCCTTTTAGCCCCCTTTAAAGGGGCTCACTCATGCAGATATCGCAAATATTCCCTGACAATAAAAAAAACCTTTCAACCCCTTCTAGGGACGAAAAGCTTTTACTATCCGTGTTACCACCCTATTGGTACGCCTAAAGAAAAACATAAGGCGACCCGCTCAGTAAGGTACGGGAATATTAATCCGATACCCCTTCCCATTAACGCGGGAAAAACGGCCCAGCCTACTCACCGTAATGGGGATAAAAATGTGTTCCCCTGGCTTCAGCCTGCATCTCCGGAGAGAACTTCAGCAAGTCATTCCCTGAAGGCGCTTCCAGTCGGTGACGCCTTCTCCCTGGAGGGTTGTTTCCAGCCTACTTTTCTCCTTCATAGACTTTAGCAACTTTTAACTATGTTATTAATATACTACTTGAAGGTTTAAAAAGCAAGTGTTAAATAAACGCCCTGCGGGCGTTGCCGCTGATCCAGCGGCGGAATTCAGAAGTCAGACATACATGCCTTATAAGAGGCACCACAGAGAAATGAAAATAATTTTGAATGCTTTCAATGCACGTCTTAAAAAACCACAGAGAACACAGAGGACACAGAGTTTTTTAGCCTGTCTGAATGCTTCATGAGGATTTCATTGAATGGATAGGAGAAAGCTATAAAACTTCTCAAATTCCCTGTTTTTTATCAGACCTGAAAGTAATGCCTGAGAGCAAATTCTCTGTGATCTCTGTGTCCTCTGTGGTTTATAAAAAAAGACATTCATTATTTTCAGGGCAGAAGTCAGAATACAGAATGGTTTAGGCATTTCCCGGCCCTTTTTTCTTTTTAATAGCGTGAAAACATTGCCTATTGTTTGTCTTCAGTAAAAAAATGCCAGAACAGATTGCTATTGGGAGCTGGTTTTTTACCACTCATTAAATTTTTACAGCATTTTAACCTTTATTTTATTGACATATTACAGAAATAGCATATAATCAGATAATCAAGTATAAGTTTAATTCTGAAAAGCTTGTACAAAACTGTCACGAGGGGGGGTACTATATGACAAAAGAACTAATCGATGCAATTCTTAAAGAAATTGGTCTGGAAAGCATCGAGCATGACCATGAAGAGAATGAGTAACTACTAATGGGTAGTAACTCGACGTATGTTGACTTTTAAAAGTTAACATACAAAAATAACGATTGGAGGTACAGGCCAGTGCAATCAATTGTTGTAGTATACTAGAAGGGGGCAGGTACAGATAAGAAAATGTACCGGCCCCCTTCTAGTTATTTAATAGCTTTTATTAATAATTATCCTATGGCTTCTGCCAGGCTTACGCTTTTTACTGACACACCGTCGATTTTTTGCAGGTCATTTTCCATAACCGTGTATTCATTCTCTTCAGCCTGCATGGTAAGGGTTATTATCCCTCTCTCCCGCCCGGGATCCGGGATGCCGCACCTCATCAATATCCTCGAGCCGTACCGGGTAAGAACCTCCTGAACCTCCGGCGCATGAGCCGCCCTCTTTTCCACAAGTATTCCCACTACCCTGATATCTCTGGCCATATGACAAACCTCCCGCTGGTTTTCTGCAAATATTATTGCCATATGGTATAAAATAATTACTCCCGGTTGTATAAATGATTCCTTCCGGGCGCCAATAGTTTTATAAGAACAACACCTGCAGCGAATCCTCCCACATGGGCCCACCAGGCCACGGAATTGGCCGCCCCTCCCAGGGAAGCAGTGCCGTTGAAAATCTGTAAAATGAACCACAGTGCCAGAAATATAACGGCCGGTATCTCCACTATGGTAAAAAATATTATTATGGGTACCAGTGTTAGCACCCTGGCCCTGGGAAAAGTAACAAAATAAGCTCCCAGAATTCCCGCCACCGCACCGCTGGCCCCTATTATTGGCACTTCTGAAAAGGGGTTGGAGATTATATGGGCAATGCTTCCGAAAATACCCACCACCAGGTAAAACAAAAGGTATTTAAAATGCCCCAGCCGGTCCTCCACATTGTCCCCGAAAACCCAGAGAAAAAGCATGTTGCTTAAAACGTGCATCCAGCCACCGTGCAAAAACATGGCCGTTATGAAGGTAATAAGCACCGAGTCCACCGGGGCTCCGGTCATCAGCACGTACATCACATTGGAGGGTATAAGGCCAAGGGTAAAAAATACCTCGTTTAGCTCGGCGGGAGAAAGTAAAAATTCCCTTATAAATATGTACAGGTTAATGGCAATAATCGCCCAGTTGACATAAGGGGCCCTTTTAGGCCTCACACTGTCTCTGAGAGGTATCATTTCTTTATTCCCTCCGTTCCCTTTTCAGGGCCGTATAAAACGGCCGCCAATCAGGATGAAAATTGGGGTTTTTAAGCCCTGCCAGTTAGCTCTAAGGGTTTTATAGTATAAATACTACGGCAAACTTATTTTTTCCCCCCTGTATTTTTTTCCCCAAGGAAATTTGTGGACAACTACATAAAGGGTTGTCTTCCATTGAATGTCGAATTATTGCTTATGATGACATATTTTGTTACTATTTAATTATAATTCTGAGATTAACATTATGTTCCATTATTATGATGGTCAAAAATTGATTTTGTGCCATGTTTTTAAAAGCATTGGATATAATAATGTGAGTATGGCTAATAGTAATCAATTTAGTTCTCGCCTTATAAAAATTATTTTAATTGCTATTATAGCCTCGTTCCAGATCTTCCTTTTCATTGGCCTTGCGGAGGCCAATTCAGATCTGGACAGTAATGAGGTAATGAATATCTCTGGCGGCTGGGAGTATAAATGGGGTAACAACGTTGGCGACACAGAATGGAAAACCATGACATTTCCCGGACAGCCCCAAGGAAGAAACGGCAGCAACATTCTCTGGCTAAGGGTTATAATTCCTGAAGGTCAGTGGAGTGATGCCAGCCTTCTCCTTATGTCGGTTTACCAAACCTTTGAAGTATATTTAGATGACTGCTTAATCTATAAATATGGCAGTCTTACTGCAGCCGATAGTGCCGATTACGCAGGCTGGGGACCATGGCATATATTACCCCTGGGCCAGGACTACCAGTCAAAAACCCTGTCATTCAAAGTTTATTCCGGCAGTTCGGAAATAGGGATAATGCGTGAAGTAAGAATAGGGTCCAGCTATGATCACCTTAAGAATTTGGTGACTGAAACTATTGATCAGCTTATTATCGGCATACTCCTTCTGGTTATCAGCTTTTTTTCGCTAATTCTGTTTTTAAAGAATCCTAAAAGGTATGAATACCTTGCTTTTAGTGGTACGGCAATATGCTGGGGCATATATTCAATAAGTCTAAATCCTGTTAAACAATTATTCTTTAACGACCCTTTGCTCTGGTCCTATATGCTTGTATTAACTTTGCTGCCTTCAACCGGGTTTGATTTTATGCTCATGGAAAAATTGTTTGGCGCGGGATATAAATCAATTGTCAGAAGGATATGGCAAATACATTTCATGTACTCTTTCTTTGCGGTAATTATAGTATTGGCAAATCCATCCCATATCTCACCCGTCACCGGCTTTCATGAATTTATTTCGTCTCTGGAGGCTGTTGCTGCAATTATAATTGTTTCAAGAATTTACCTGATGGGAGTTGACGGGAAGGTTTTCGCAATCGGCTATTTTACATCAATGCTGTTTTTTTTAATTGACATGCTTATTGATCTAGAAATATTACACATTTATTATAAGGCTCACTGGGGGGCATTCCTTTTTGTGATTGCTGTTTCAATTATCCTTGTTAGAAGGTTTTCTGAGGTTAACAATCTTGCATCCAGGGATGGATTGACGGGCTTATTCAACCGAAGATATTTTTTTGAACTTGCTGATAGTGAGTTTAAAAAATGTGCAAAAAGAGGGTTAACTATTTCCCTGATAATACTTGATATAGATAATTTCAAAGATTTCAATGATTTATACGGGCACTCCACAGGTGATGAGGTTCTTAAAGCGGTGGCCGGTAATTGTACAAAAAATGTAAGGAACAGCGATATTGTAGGGCGCTTCGGCGGAGAAGAGATTATTATTTTACTGCCGGGAACAAAACAAAGGGACGCCGAATTTAAAGCTGAGAGAATAAGAAAATCTGTGGAGGAAACAGCCATATCTTCAGAGAAATACGGCAACCTGCATGTTACTGCCAGTATAGGTGTATCATCCATATCACCGGGTGCAGGTAATGTGAGTATGCTTTTTGAGGAGGCTGATACAGCACTATATAAAGCAAAAAGCAGTGGCAAGAATTGTGTGTGTTGCTCTAGTCTTTAGGTCAGGCGCATACCTATCCCCGAACATATCGCGCCAATCTTTCTGAAAGCGTGCCCGTGTGCAGCTCAAAAAGATGATTGTCAAAATCATAAAAGTACAATGAGCGGCCTTCGCCTTCAACCCTCGGCCGGGGCGGCCGGAAATCCACGCCTAGCGCCTGTACTCTGGACTGGTAAACGTCGAATTCCTCTTCACGTATTTTGAAGGCTACGTGATTGTAGGTACGGTCAGAAATGGACTCGCCTTCCATCACCGCAATCCACAGACCTCCAATTAGAAAAAACTTTTCCCTTGATAATGAAAATGTGTTTTCTCCGCCTGAATATATCTCTTCAGCATCAAAAATGGACTTGAAAAATGTTGTAGCACTCTCCAAGTCCTTCACAATAAAGGTTAAGTGACTAATACCCTGAATCATTTTATCCCCCCGGCACAAGAATTGTGTGTTTGTTTTAAACCTGAGGAAAAAAGCAGTTCGCATTTGGTAAACGGCAGTCCTCCAGGCTAATTCATTGTCTTAATTTATAATAGATTGTATAATATTTATAGTATATACTTCAATTTTCTTGTTAAAATGAGCATTATATAACGATTGAATAAAAAAATGGAAGAAAAATCATTTATAAGGAGGAAGAATTTCTTGCCTGCAGTAATATATAAAGAATCAAATAACATATTTCAAGATATTCTACTGCCTTTGAATGAGAGGAGTTTCCTTAGTGAAAATATTCCTGTTTTCTTTTGCCGGTTTATTGGCACAAATGGAAACGATGAAAATAGCATAAACGATTATTATAATCAAATCTTCCTATTAGACAAGAAGTTAACGGAGTTACAATACGGTTATTTAAAATTTACTGATCATTTCCCCAATCCACTATTCGATGAAATTAACTCTATAAAACAAAGATTAGATAGTATAAATAAAATTGAATCCATTAGAATTACATCATTAATTAAGAAGAATAAATATCCATACAAAGACCATTTAGACCAAAAATTTTCGGAACTGATTAAGTTATATAAGTTATATAAACAAAATATTAATATCTCTGCCCTAAAGAATTTTTCTATGAAAATTATATATTGGACAAACAGGTATATTGATCAATTATTCTGTAAAGATCCCTTTGAAGTTCCCAAAATAATATTTTACGGTGAAATAAATGTTCATGAATTATTCTTCTTAACATTTATTTCCATGCTTGGTTGTGATATATTATTTATCCATTCTGAAATAGACAAGGATTTGTTTAAATCGATTAAGTGCCTGGACAAATACACCACTTTAATCCAGAACTCAAATAGCATGCCGCTTAAAGAGTTTCCCAAATCCGAGAAAATAGTAAGAAAATCAACTGTTGCGCATAACGCTTCTGAAGAAATTCATAAAATTATTTATGATAATGATTCCGGTTTATATAAACCCTGGCAATTTGCAAGTTATTTAACCCAGCCAATAACCCTAAAAACTACTTATGATGAGTTAATGATATTATGGGACAAAGAGTCTAAACTGCGTCCTGAATTCAGAATTGATAACAATAAAGTTTATATACCTAATCTTTTTGCCAAAATTAATGGTGTACACAGGGAAATATCTGTGTATTGGGATACCTTTAGAAAACTCCTTAAGGCTAATAATGTCTATTTAATAAATCAGGTACCCTTTACAAAAGTTTCTTATACAAAGCGTGATTTATGTACTAATGTTTTTTTTATCAATGAAGACGGGACTTTAGATAGAGATAAGATAGTTAAAAGCGATATTTATAAATACACCTATTTAAAATCCTCCTTACAAGATTTTATTCTTACAAAAATAGAAGAGTTAATGGCCTCTGATATTTATATCTTCCCCATGGACAAGTTGTTTAAAGCCAGGATTTTAAATATAATACTATCCATGGATGAAAACATTCTAAAATTAATAGAGCAATTTGACTTCCCTCAAAATATACCCAAGATAATTATTTTTGATAACAGTAAGGAGATATTTAGTGATGATGATATAATTATTATTTCATTTCTATATTTAGTAGGCATTGATATTATTATATTTACTCCTACCAGTTATAATAATATTGAGGTTCGTATAAAGGATGGTTTATTTGATGTGCACCAACTTCCTTCTGTGGCCTATGAGCTTCAAATGCCAGATTTAAATGAGCCTGTTCGCCAAAGAAAATCAATATTAAGTATGCTTTTTCGTTAAATTATAATAGGAGGATTAGCATGGATAATTTAATCAAGGAAAACCAGACAGGTGTAATGGATTATGATTTAGAAAAACAAAAGGATGAAATTACGGTTAGAGTGCAAAATTCCCCTATGGTCAATAACATTGTTAAGCAAGTCAAAATTAATGAACCCACCAGTATTATTACTTTTGGAAAAGAAGCGGCAGAAGAAATGTCAAAATTTGCCGACAGTCTTCTTTATTCAATGGAAATGACCAAAATAGAAGATTCCGGGCAATTATTAATGCATCTAAATAATATTATGGATAAATTTGACATTAAAGATTTCCAGCCCAAAAAACCTGGGCTATTTCAAAGAATATTTAAAATGGCAAAGGACTCCATAGAAGCATTATTTCAAAAATATCACACAATGGGAGATGAGATAGATAAAGTTTTTGTTTCACTTAAACAATATGAGGCTGAAATAAATAATGCCAATAAACAACTGGAGACTATGTACGAAAAAAACCTGCAGTATTACGAACAGCTTAAACAATATATTGTTGCCGGCGATATTGTAATTGATGAACTTAAAAATAAGATAATACCTAATAGACAAAAGAAGATAGAATTATCCGGCGATAAAACTGATCAGCTTGAACTTAATAATTTGATACAGTTTTTGGATATGTTTGAGCAAAGAGTTTACGATTTGAAGTTAGCAGAAAACATAGCCATACAAAGTATGCCTCAGATAAAAATGATGGCATATAGCAACTATAATCTGGTAAGAAAAATAAACTCTGCATTCATAGTAACTATACCCGTTTTTAAACGGTGCATTATTGATTCTATTATGTTAAAACGTCAGCAAATTCAAGCAAAGGCAATAAGCGCTTTAGATGAAAAAACTAATGAAATGCTTTTGAGAAATGCAGAAAACAACGCTTTGCAATCCAAAATGGCTGCCCAGCTGGCGTCAGGTAGTTTTGTCAATATAGAAACTCTGGAAAAAACCTGGGAGACCATCGTAAAAGGAATAGAAGAAACTCAAAAAATTCAGGACGAAAATAGACAAAAAAGAATTGAAGGAAGCCAACGCTTAGAGCAAATGAAAAAAGATTTCGCCAGCAGGAAGATTATTGATTAAGAGTATTAAAGATCAGAACTATTTTATGTTCCTCTTTAGAGAGGTAAGAAGGCTGTTTGTCAGCCTTCTTTTTTGATCGCCCGTCATGTCTATCCATTTGTCATAAAATCTTATCTTTTGGAGATATTGATAGCTAAATAAATGTAAGCCATAAATGGTGATGATATGTCTTTAAAGGATATTTTCGGCAAATGGAAAAAGACAAAAAAAGACCCACAGGATATAGTTATAGACTCTGCTGTACATCAGGGCACTCTGACCGGTGACCTGGAAAAAGACAGGCAGGCCATTTATAACGGGCTTGGCGCCGGTGTGGACATAATGCTGAGAAGAATTCTTATCGGGCAGAAAAAGGCCGCTTTGATATATATTGACGGCATAGTTGATTCCGATTTAATTAATAGAGAAATTATAAATCAGCTGCAGGAATTACAGGAGTTTCCCTCTCATAAGGATAATCCCCTCGAATACATAGCGGAAAAGGTCCTATCCAATAGCAGTGTAGTCAAAATTCGCACCCTTGCAGCTGACTTTCTTGTAGATATATTACTTGGTAACACAGCCGTTATAGTAGATGGCTTTAAGAAAGGTATTACTATAGAGACCCGGGGGGGTATAAGAAGAGGTATTGAGGAGCCCCCTACCGAGCGGACAGTCCGGGGCTCAAGGGAGGGCTTTATTGAGGATCTGGCAGTAAACCTTGCCAGCATAAGACGCAGGATAAGATCGCCCCAACTTGCCATTGAGGCAACCAGAATCGGGCAGAGAAGCGTCACCAAGGTTGCCCTTGTATATCTGTCGGATGTTGCGGACCCTTCGGTTGTTAAGGAAATCCGCCGCCGCATATCCAGAATAGAAATAGACGGAATGATAGCATCGGGGTATATTGAAAGATTTATTGAAGACCACAAGTGGAGCATCTTTCCCCAGATGTACGGCACAGAAAGGCCGGACAAGGTCGTTGCCAACCTGCTTGAGGGGCGAATAGCCATTATGGTGGACGGAACTCCATTTGTTCTGCTGGCCCCGGCGGTATTTCTCCAGTTTCTTCAGGGCGCCGAGGACTATTATGAAAGAACAGTGGTGGGGTCGGCGGCACGGCTGGTCCGGTACCTGGCTTTGATGATAACAACAACAATAACGTCGGTTTACATAGCCCTTATTACTTTTCATCACTCCCTGATGCCCACTGACCTGCTGCTGGCTGTCGCCGAAGAAAGGGAGCAACTGCCTTTCACACCCCTTACCGAGGCGCTGTTTATGGAGGTTGTAGTTGAGATCTTACGTGAGGCCGGGCTGCGCCTGCCCGCATCGGTAGGTCAGACACTGGGTGTTGTAGGGGGTATTGTAATTGGCCAGGCAGTGGTAGAGGCAAGGCTGGTCAGCCCCCTTATTGTGGTAATCGTATCACTGGCCGCAGTCAGCTCATTCGTTTTTCCCAATTACAGCATGGCGCTGTCAATAAGGCTCATTAAATTCCCCATGATGTTTCTGGCAGCATCCTTTGGGGCTGTGGGAATTGCCGCCGGATGGCTTCTTGTCACCATCCACCTGGTATCGATGGAGAGCTTTGGCGTCCCCTACATGGGCCCGCTGAGCCCTATGCGCTATGCCGATATGGGTGACACCTTTGTGGTGTCCCATATAAAGGAACACAGGAAAAGGCCGGCATCAATACCTCATATTGACAATCTTAGGATAGACGGGTCACCCGGGGAACCTGAGAATGAAAAATAAAAAGAATATAATCACCAGCAAGCAATTGATTTTTACTATAATAGGTGCCACCATAGGGGTCGGTATACTGACCCTATCCTCTAATGTCGCCAGGGAGTCTCAGCAGGACTCCTGGATTTCTGTTATACTGGGCGCCAGTCTTCCAATTGCCGGTCTTTTGGCAATGAACCTCATTGCCCGGCGGCACCCTGACTCAACCTTCGCCGAATACTGCGAAAAAATACTGGGAAAATGGGCGGGCAGGGCGCTTTCCCTGGCCTTTATCCTGTATGCTCTGGTCTTTGCCAGCATTGTAGCCAGGATTTTTGTCAATGTTTTAAAAACATACCTCTTCCCCACCACTCCCATCTGGGCGCTTTCTGCACTTATACTTTTTGTCTCGGCCTACCTGGCTTCCAGAGACGCCCGTGTTCTTGCCAGGGTTAATGAGCTAATGTTTTTTGAGGCCCTTGTTTTATTTTTATTTCTATTTGGTGCGCTACCCCAGATGGATCTAACATTTTTCCAGCCAGTGGGAGGGTCGGGGCTGGAAAACATATTATTGGGGGCCTATAAAACCTTTTTTTCCTACATAGGTATTGAGATACTGCTGGTGATTTACCCATTGGTCCAAAATAAGAAAGAAGTCATCAAGGCGGGCATGACTGCGGTTTTAATTATAGTTATTATATACCTTTTGGTGGTCTTTGCTGTAATTGGTGTATTCGGGCCCGATGCAACCCAAAAATTAAGGTTCGGCCTGATGGCAATACAAAAGACCTATACCGCGCCGGTAATAGAAAGGGCTGAATTCTTCTTTATCATATTCTGGGTTTTCGTAGCCTTTCGTCCGGTGGCCAACATGTACTTTGCCTGCCGGTATACTACTGAAAAAGCTCTTGGGGTTGCTGCGCCAAATACAATAACGGTTATCCTTTTTCCCCTGGCGCTAATAGTATCCCTGATTCCCCAAAATTTCGAACAAACCTTAAATTACAGCACCATAGTGGCCTATTTTGGAATAGGCTTTCTGATAGTGGTGCCTTTCTTTTTACTGGTAGTGGAAAAAATTCGCGGGGCGTTTGGAGGAAAACATGCGTAATCTGCTTTTTCTTCTGATGGTTATAGCTCTTATGTTTACGGGGTGCTGGGATGCCAGGGATGTGGACGACCTCTTCATCCCCTTTGTGGGGGGGTATGACTTAATTAAAAGTGAAGAAGGAGAGATATACTCCCTTACAATTAATTTCCCCATACTTAGCAGAAACGCAAAGGAAAAGTCTGACGTGATGTCAGTTGAAGGTGAAACCATTGCGGCCACCAGAATTGACAGGGCCAACAAGTCCTCCCGGGGGATGGCCATAGGAGATGTGAAGGTTATATTGTTTGGCGAGGAACTGGCCGACAGAGGCTTACGGGATGTTGTGGATATTTTGTTCCGCGACCCGCGTTTCAGCGAGACAATTCTTCTGGCGGTATCGGAGGGCAGGACCAAAGATATACTTACCATGAAGCCGCAAAATTACCAGACAGTGGGCCAGAATATATTAGACCTCCTTAGAAATTCCCCTAGGGACTATTTCGTCCCAAGAGAACAATTGCATCAGTTCCGGGTAAATACATTGACTGATGGCTTTAACACTGTTTTGCCCGTTATTGGTATGCATGACAAAAATAAACTCGAAATATCCGGCGCTGCACTTTTCAAAAGGTATAAAATGGTTGCGAAAATAAGCCCCCGGGAAATGGCTGCACTAATATGGCTGCGCGGGCAGAAGGGATACGGAGACATATTATACAGCTTTAACGATGCCGAAGGCAAACCCCAGAAAGTAACCTTTGAAGGTCAGAACAGCCGGTCAGTGAAAGCCAGACTTGTAGAGGGCAAGCCGTTTTTTGAAATAACCATAAAAATGGACGGACATATTGCCGAGTCCCTGGAAGGGATAGTATTTGCCGGTGAGGAAGAAAATGTGGAGATTGCAGCGAAGGCCCTGGAGGAAGAAATCACGCGCCGCTGCGAGGATTTGATATTCGACCTGCAAAACAGCTACCGGGTGGACTCAATTCTAATGGGTAAATACGCCAGGGCAAAATGGCCGGAGCTTGTAAAGGATGGTGAGTGGGATGAATTTTTCTGCCAGAGTAAAATAAAGGTTAAAGTAAAAGTAAACATCCAGTCCACCGGTGAGGTTGCGTAAGGACTAAAACATAGCCCTTAATATCCACACCGTGCCCACCCCTGCCAGCATGGCCGGAAATATGCTTTTAAACCTTATGGTCACCAGTATTGTGGCCAGCGCCGCTCCTGCCTCTGGGACATTGCCGCTGAGAACAGAGGGAGCCACCATGGAAATAATAACGGTGCCAGGAAGATAGTTCAGCCATACTTTAAATCGTGGCGAAAAGGTAACCCTCTCCATCAGAAGCAGGCCGCCCGCCCTGGTCAGGTATGTCACCAGGGCCATTCCCGCAATGGTTAATAAAGACGTAACATCACTCTGCATGCCGCACCGCCCCCACGCAGCTGCCCACCAGGCCGCCAAGAACAATATACCATTTGCCGGGCAGCCAGTGGCTGGCGGCCAGCGACACCACCGCGGCCACAGCCCAGGGCAGTACATCTTTTTTCCCTTTCCAAAAGCCCACCAGAAGGGCGAGGAAAACTGCAGTGAAGGCAAAGTCCAGCCCCCACAGGGACGGGTCCTGTAATACACTGCCGAGGGTTCGTCCGATAATAGTTGCGGCCAGCCAGAACATAAAAACTATCAGACCGCTTCCCAATAAAAATGCGCCGTTTTTTTCTCCTCTGGTCAGGCTGGCCATGGTAAGCGCCCAGCTTTCATCATTCATGAAAAAAAGAGAGCCATAAGCCTTTACCCGGGGCATTTTGGAAAACCATGGATACAAAGCCGCTCCCATAAGAATGTGCCTCAGGTTGATAACCAGCGTGGTGATAATTATGGCCGTCACAGGAAGAGGCATCTGCCATAGAGCCACCGCAGCAAACTGTGAAGCGCCCGCAAAGACCAGGCCGCTCATGATCACCGATTCCGTAAGGCTGAGCCCTGCCTGCCGGGCCAGTACGCCAAAAACCAGGCCGTAGGCAAAAACACTTAGCCCAATGGGAATACTTTGCCTGAAGCCTATTAGAAAGCCTTCCTGGCTGAAGCTGATTTCCGCATCGTTCTGCGGGCTTTTGAGAAATGGAGCAACAGACATTCCTGAAACCTCCTGCTAATCAACCTGTTAAAAGAGTCTCAACACCTTTTCTATAACGCCTATGGCAAACCCCTCATGTATATGCGGGGAAAAGGAATGGGTTATATATGTGGCTCTAAGAAGCTCTAAATTACCCAGATCCCCGGCATGCCAGAATTTAGTTTTCTCTTTGGCTTCCCTCACCGGCATGTGGTTATCACAACTCCCTCAATATCCCGCAGCATCCAAAAGCAACCTGATAATTGAAATGGATACATATTGATCTCCGGGGAATTCTATAAATACAGAGCTTAGGAGGATTATAATGGACCTTTTCAGGAGGTTTACCAATTACGTTTTTGTTGCGACGACGCTTTTCGTTACTTTAATTGCCCTTGCCGTTGTCGCCGCTTTGTTGAAATGGTAAGAACTACAGGTGCCGGACGCAACAATCTAATTAAACCTGTATCCCGCTCCCCAGATTGTTTCAATAAACTCCGGATTTGACGGGTCTTTCTCAATCTTTTTTCTTATTTTCTGGATGTGTACGGCCACTGTTGCCGTATCGCCGTAGTAATCGTCCCCCCATATGGTGCTGAGTATGCTTTCCTTTGTAAAAACTATGTTGGGATTCGAGGCAAAAAACAGCAGCAGATCATACTCCTTAGCAGTCATTTGCGCTTCCCTGCCGTTGACATATACCTTTCTGGATGCGGTATTTATTTCCAGACCCCTGCGGATTATCACCTCAGTAGCTGCAGTATTACCCTTTAATCGCTCATATCTTTTAATGTGAGATTTAATCCTTGCCACCATCTCCGCCGGGCTAAACGGCTTTGTCAGATAATCGTCGGCCCCATACTCCAGTCCCCTTATTTTGTCGATATCCTCACCTTTTGCAGAGACAACCATAACTGGAACATCCAGCTTCTCCCTTACTTCTTTTATAATTTCATATCCGTGCTTATTGGGAAGCATCAGATCCACTATAATGACGTCATAAATACAGGAAAGGGCCTTTTTTAAACCCTGGGCCCCATCCTGGACAATGTCGGCCTTAAATCCGTTCAGCTGAAGATAGTCCCTTTCCAACTCGGCGATATTAATATCATCCTCAATAATCAAAATGCGTTTCACAGATGCATCCCCCTCCCTTCCCCAAATTCACCCGGCAAGCGGAATTGTTATCCTTAAGCATGTACCCCTGCCTTCGGCGCTGGAAACCGCAATACTTCCCCCATGGGCCTCCACCAGTTCCCTGGCAATGGCCAGCCCCAGCCCGGTGCTCATGAGGTCCTTGGTGCGCTCATTATCCACACGGTAAAATCTGTTAAATATATAGGGAAGTTTGTCTTCGGAAATCCCCGGCCCGTTGTCATTAATATCAATACAGGCAAAGCCGTCCTGTTTATATAATTCAACATTTATGACCAGACCCTTTTCCGGACCGTATTTCAAAGCATTGCCCATTATATTTCTTATGGCCTGATGCATTCTTTTCCTGTCCATGCTTACAGGAAGATCCTGCTCCAGATCATCAGCATATATTAGTACCGACTGTCTTTCTTCCAGCTCAAATCTGAATTCCTCCATTAAGTCCCTCATATAGGCCTTAATAAGTACCGTTTCAAACTGAAAATCCAATTTCTGCATGTCCAGCTTAGCAAAAAGGAATAAATCATCTATCAATTTATTAACGTAAATTATATTGTGATGTATTATCTGCAGGTATTTATCTTTGTTTTCAGGAGCTGCGACATTTCCTTCAAGTATGGCCTCAATATAGCCCTGTATGGAGGTAATAGGCGTTTTAAGGTCATGTGAGATATTGGCTATAAGTGATTTTCTGTTTTCCTCGTACTCATTCTTTGTTTTTTCGCCTTCCCTTAATTTTCGCGCCATTTCATTGAAGGAATCAACCAGCAAGCCTATTTCATTACTAACACTGCACTCCACTTTTACCTCATAATTGCCCCTGGCGATCTCCTCCACTCCGTTTCTAAGCTCTTCAATGGGCCTGAAAATTCTCTTTTCCAGGCGCAGAAAGAACAATACCTGTACTATTTCTTTAGCAATTATCATTATTGCAATCATTATCACTATGGCCTTGAGCCCAACCAGTTGAAACAATAAAAATAATATCAGCAAGTTAAACAGCAATGCAAAGGGACGGAAATATTTTACCGATCTGTGCATCCGGTGAAAATCCCTGTAATATCTACGGTGGAGTCCAACCTCTTCACATAAGCGGCCACATTCTTCTTTACTGCTTCTCCGTCGATTTTTCAGGTCTGTAAAAAAATGAAAACGCCTGCTTGCTTTATCCATATTAATCACCGTTTACCCTTGTTTTGCAACTTTTAACCATTATATACCCGGCAGCGCACATCAACTATACAATATTTTTAAAGCATTATTCATGGGTCCGGAATTGGGAATTGGGAATTGGGAAAAACCGCCGTTTCCGGCGGTCGTTTTACAGGCGGCAGGGCAAAAAACTCCTGTCTACTGTATTCTGTCTCCTGTCTCCTGACCCGTAATTTCGTCCCCTAAGGACGTTATTGTATCAAACTCAATTCAGCCCTTAAATTCATGCTGTGCAGCCCATTGTTTTCGTCCTTTCGCTTCCCGTCAACGTTTGCAACTACTCTCTCCACTTCATTATTTTTGTTAATGAATACATTTAACTTGCCGGCTGAAATCTCCATACCCGAAAACTCGCTGGCTGCGCATTTAAAATCATCGTTCTTATGCATTTTTTTATGCTGCTGCAATTTTTCACGGATTAAGCCCTGCATATCCCCGGAAGCCTCATCAAAGTCAAGCGTAAGCACAACGCTTTTACTTTCCAGCTCCTCTACTTTAATGCTGTTTAGCACCTTTAAAATAAAGGCTATCCTGGATAGCTTTTCCTTAAAGCCGCAGCACTTGGCGCCATCACAGCTATCCGCCTTATGATGGCTGTGGTGATGCCCGTGACAATGATGAAAATGGCTTATCAGCCCGTGCCGGCAGTGCCCCTGCATGCCGGGCAGCTCAAACTCGGTGCTGCTTTCATGCTTCACTTTTTTACCTTCACAGTCCACCTCCAGGCAAACCCTGGCCTTTGTCCGGCCGTCCAGAAAGTTCTTTTCAAAATCGTTGTCAAGGCCGAATATTTTGACACTGTCCCTGCTGCCTTCCACTTTCAGGTTGCCCTTTAAAAGTTCCTTTTCCTTCATGGTGGTGACCACATCATACAGAAGTTTAATTTTGTTCATCCTAACGACCTCCCTGTTTTAAGTGAGGTCATTATATAAGGTGATTATAAACTACCAATAAAGCATTTATAAAAGTTTTATAAAAAAGAATAAAACCTTTTTAAAATATAAAAAAAGGGACTCCCGCGTAAACAGTGAGAATCCCCTGTCTTTTTATCCCTCATTCTGCAATTTATTTTTCTCCTCATCAACAAGTGTGCGCCGCAGTAGCTTACCCACAGCAGTTTTTGGTAATTCCTTCCTAAACTCAACCATCTTTGGCACTTTATATGGGGCTAATCTTTCTTTGCAATATGCAATCATTTCTTCCTCTGTGGCGCTTTGCCCTTCCTTTAAAACGATATAAGCTTTCACAGTTTCGCCCCGGTATTTGTGGGGAACACCTGCCACAACCACCTCTTGAACTTTTTGGTTCTCAAACAGCACCTCTTCTACCTCACGGGGGTAAATGTTATAGCCGCCGGCAATTATCAAATCCTTTTTCCTGTCCACGATATAAAAATACCCGTCTTCATCCATCCTGGCCAGGTCGCCGGTGTACAGCCAGCCGTCCCTCAGCGTTTTACGGGTTTCTTCAGGCTTGTTCCAGTAGCCCTTCATAACCTGTGGACCCTTTATAATAAGTTCGCCAATCTCGCCTGCCGGCAATGGCCGGGTGCCTGTTTCGGTATCTACCACCACCACATGGGTACCCGGGTATGGAATACCGATGCTGCCATTTTTATCTTCACCAAAATCGGGATTGCTTATAGCAACAGGTGAGGCTTCAGAAAGCCCATAACCTTCGTTCACCTTGGAATTTGTCCCCTCCAGCTTGGACTTCATAAGATTAAGTATTTCCATGGGGAGTGGACCTGCCCCGGTTTTATATATCCCAACCTTGTCATAGTCTTTAAAATCCTTAAGTTCGGGACTATTTAACATAGCAACTATCATTGTCGGCACACCGGGGAAGAATGTCGGCTCATAATCACTAATGGCTTGGGCAACCTCAGCCGGCAAAAACCTGGGCAGCAGGATCATCGTGGTTCCTGCCGCCATGGCAAGGTTCATGCAGCAGCTCATGCCGAAAACATGGAAGAACGGAAGAACGCTTAAAATGCGGTCTATTATTCCTTCGGTTACAATAGATTGCCTAATCTGACACGAGTTTGCATAAAGGTTGAAATGCGTAAGCATGACCGCTTTGGGTACGCCGGTTGTACCCCCTGTATACTGGAATACAGCTACATCCTCAAGAGGATCAATTTCCACCACAGGCGGTGCGGGGCGATCTTCGGCATACAGATCCGGGAACCATATTGCATCATCGGGCATTTCCCCCGGCTTACCGGCAAAACCAGTGAGGTAAACTTTATCAAGACAGGTGTTTGCCTTGATTTTTTTAACCCGGGGATACAGGTCCGCCAGAGTTATCATCATAGTTGCGCCAGAATCATTTGCCTGATACTCTATTTCCCTTTCCACATACATGGGGTTAGTGTTCACCACTATCCCACCCAAACTTAAAATAGCATAATAAGCAATAACAAAATCCGGGCAATTGGGCAGCATTAACGCAACCCTGTCTCCCTTGCGCAAACCTGTCTCGCCAAGAGCAGAGGCTGCTCTTTTCACACAGCCCGCCAATTGTTTAAAAGTAATCTTACGTCCAAAAAAAATTATCGCAGTATTATCGGGATATTTTTGCGCGGAACTAAAAAGCAGGCTGTGTAGCGCCTTTGGTTCTATTTTTATTTCCCAATCTACCCCCCCGGCCTTATAAACCTTTAAATACGGTTTTTCAAAATCCATTTTATACCCCCCAATAAAATATTAATTTTTCTAAATAAGCTGCTTTGTTTTAATTTTGCAAAATTTATACCAATACCAAAATATACTATTGAATAAGAATACTACTAAAAAATTGGTTTCATTTTGTGCTCCACATTGTTTCAATTTATTTCTTAACAAATATTGACTGTGTTTATTGGACAAAAGCGGAAATAGTTGCAAAAAGTACGGGGATATCGCTTTATTTACCCTGAAAATCAGGCTTGCGTTTTTCTAAAAATGCGGTAGTGCCTTCAATGCGATCTTTCGTGGAAAAGGCAATGGTCTGGGCAAACTTCTCAAACAACATGCCCGAATAAATATCTGTGTTGGCCCCCACATTGATGGCCACCTTGGCAAGGCTCACCGCCATGGGACCCTTTGCTATAATTTTTTGCGCCATTTCTTTAACTGCCGCCATCAAATCTTCAGGCTGCTCCACCACTTTGTTCACCAGGCCGATTTCCATGGCCTCCCGGGCGTCTATTATATCGCCGGTAAAAATTAATTCTTTGGCCTTGCCCATACCTACAATTCTCTGCAGTCTCTGGGTGCCGCCGGCACCGGGGATGATGCCCAGATTAACCTCGGGCTGCCCCAGCCTGGACCGGCTGGTGGCAATTCGGATATCACAGGCTAGGGCCAGCTCACACCCGCCGCCCAGAGCAAAACCATCTATGGCGGCAATTACGGGCTTATCCAAATTTTCCACATCGTGCAGCGTCTCCTGGGCTTCACTTGTCAACACTTCCAGGGTTTCGCGCTCTTTGAGGGTACGGATGTCCGCCCCGGAGGCGAAGGCCTTGCCGCCGGCACCGGTAATAATTACTACCCTGACCTCTTTATCAAAGCGGCACTCACGCACAGCCTGGCGAATTTCCGCCCAGGTTTTGGGATCAAGGGCATTGCGCACTTCCGGGCGGTTTAAAGTAATTACTGCAATATGACCGTCTTTTTCCAGTATAAGGTTTTGAAACTCCATACAGGTCACTCCTTTCCAACCCATTCCCAGATCGCCGCAGCGCCCTGACCGTGACCTATGCACATGCTTTCAACGGCGTATTTCGCGCCATAATACTGCATTTCGTGCATTATGGTGGTGGCTATGCGGGCACCGGTGCAGCCCAGGGGGTGGCCCAGCGCGATTCCGCTGCCCCTGGGATTGAGGAGCGGGTGGTTCCTGATGCCTAGTTGTTCAGCACAATATACGGCCTGGGATGCAAAGGCTTCATTTATCTCCCACAGGTCAATCTGGTGTATGGACATACCGGCCTGCTTCAGGGCCTTGGGAATGGCCACTGCCGGTCCTATTCCCATTATTTGCGGGTCAACACCAACAACGGCGTAGGTTACCAGTTTCATTTTTGGTTTTAAACCCAGATCTTTTATTTTTTCCTTGCTGGCCACCAGCACCACCGCTGCGGCATCGTTTGTCTGGCTGGAGTTTCCTGCTGTGACGGTGGCCCTTTCATCCTCCATAAACACAGGCTTAAGCTTGGCCAGAGAATCCATGCTGGTGCTGGGCCTTATGCCCTGGTCCCGGCTGATCACCATTCTTTCAGTACCCCCGTCTTCGGTGGGAACATCGGCCTCTATGGGTAGTATTTCTTCCCTGAATAACCCTTCCTCAGTGGCTTTGTGGGCTTTGGCGTGACTTTCCAAGGCAAACTGATCCTGTTTTTCCCTGCTGATGTTAAACTTGCGAGCCACCATCTCAGCCGTGTAGCCCATTGAAATCATGTTGGGGTCACAGAAATCCCCAAGCCTGGGATTGGGGTTTGAGCCCGTGCCCATGGGTATATGGGTCATGTGCTGCACACCGCCGGCAATAATCAAATCAGCCCAGCCCATGGAGATGGTGGAAACTGCAAAGGCTATGGTCTGCAGTCCCGATGAACAAAAGCGGTCCACCGTGCACCCCGGCACACTGTAGGGCATCCCGGCCATAATGGCTGCATAGCGGCCTATATTCGATCCCATTTCCCCCATAAGGGCGGTGCCACCCAATAAAACATCATCTACCTGCTCTCTCCTGGAACCTGTTATTTCTGCCCGCTCCAGAACGGCATTAATCACCTTCGCTGCCAAATCATCGGCCCTGACATTTGCAAACCAGGATTTTTTTCCGGCCTTGGCGATAGCGGTACGAACACCTTCTACCAGATATACTTCTCTCATGCTAAATATTGGCCCCTTTCCTGACAGGATATTAATGTCGGCTTACTTGCAGTAATCGTAGAAGCCTTTGCCTGTTTTACGCCCCCATTCCTTTTTCACGAACTTTTCCACAATGATGGGGGAAGGCTTGTATTTGGGATCTCCGGTTTCCTGGTAGCGCTCGGTGCTGACATAGTAAGTCAGGTCTATACCGGTTAGGTCAAGGAGCCTGAAAGGGCCCATGGGGTGACCCAGGGCGTGTACTACAGCAGTGTCGATATCTTCCGGAGAGGCCACACCCATGTCGTAAATATATAAAGCTTCGGTTTTAATTGCCGACACAATGCGGTTAACCAAAAAGCCGTAAATTTCCTTTTGCAGCATAACGGGTATCTTCCCCATCTTTTTGCACACATCCATCACTATTTCCACTGTATCATCGGATACATGAGGCCCCTTGACCACTTCCACCAGCTTCATAACCAGTGCCGGGTTGAAGAAGTGCATGTTGCAAACCTTGGCCGGGCGGGAGGTAACATCGGCAATTTTTGAACTGACTATATATGAGCTGTTGGTGGCTAAAATAGCATGCGGAGGGCAGATTTTATCCAGGTCGGTAAATATTTTGCGCTTAAGCTCCAGCTTTTCGATAGCGGCCTCGATCACCAGGTCGGCCTCCCCGGCTGCTTCTGTTAAATCACCGGTAAAGGATACCCTGGCCCGGACAGCTTTGGCCTCGTCCCCGGTGAGCTTGCCCTTGGCCACCCGCTCCGGAAGGTAAGTGTCGGCAAATCTTTCGGCCTTCTGCAAAATCTCTTCATTAATATCGGTACATGTCACTTTGTAGCCCGCCAGGGCCGCGGAAAGGGCTATCTGGTGCCCCATATTGCCTGCGCCAACCACGCAAATATTCTTAACTTCAAAACTCGCCATCTTTATACACCCCTTAATTCTTATTATTTTTTCAGCTGACAACCAGCGATTCTTCCGGGCACTCAATGGCTGACTGGTCAGCATTCTTGATTAATTCGGCAAGCATAACCACGTTGGGCAGAATGTTATTGGCAAAATAGCGTGCGGCTGCAATTTTTCCCGCATAGTAGTTATAATCATGGTGTCCGGCGCCCAACTCCTTTATCTTTCGTTCGGCCACCAGCGCCTGGTCTAATATAGCTTCTCCGGAGAACAGCTGAGCACAGCAGGTAAGCACTCTGGGCGCGTAAAGGGGTATCAATTGGCCCTTCTCAGCTTTATTGGCGTAGAAGGAGTTGTATATGTCCCTGATTTCGGCCACACACCGATAAGCCCTGGCCAGGTTATTAAACTCAGCTGCGAAACCTGCCCGGTCTTTATTCTTTTCAATGAACTCTTCCCGATCTTTCATCCAACTGTCAAAGGGACGGCCGTCCCCCATCCTCATTTTTCTGCCCACCAGGTCCATGGCATGTATAAATGAGGTCCCCTCCCATATGGAGAGTATCTTTACATCCCGGGCGTACTGGGAAACCGGATATTCTTCGGTATAGCCCACGCCACCGTATACCTGAATGGCCTGGCCGGTCATCTGCCAGGCTGTCTCGCTGGAATACGTTTTGATCAGGGGTGTAAGGATCTCGGCCAGCCCCTGGCACCTGGCCGATTTTTCCTTATCGCTGCCATGCTCGGCAATATCCAGGTAATAAAAGCCCCTGAAAATCATGGCCCGGATAGCCTCAACCTGGGCCTTCATTTCCAAAAGCATTCTTTTTACATCCTCATGCTTTATAATAGGCACCCTGCCCGCCCTGGGGCTGGTGAAGGGGCGTCCCTGGATACGCTCGGAGGCGTAGCGGCCGGCAAAGTAATATGCGGCAGCCATCTGGGCCAGGGCGTTGTGCCCCGTGCCAATGCGGGACTCATTCATCATATTGAACATCATGGCCAGTCCCCTGGAAGCCCCTTCGCTGTCTGCCGGGCTGCCCACCAGTATGCCGCGGCAGTTATCATTTTCACCAAAATTGAGCATAGCGGTGGCCGATGCCCTGAGGCCCATTTTATGCTCTACTCCAATACAGGTAACATCGTTGGGCTCACCAAGGCTGCCGTCATCATTAACCCATATTTTAGGCACTATATACAGGCCCAGGCCTTTTGAGCCAGGAGCTCCACCTTCGGGGCGGGCCAGCACCATGTGGATAATATTTTCACTTAAATCCACTTCCCCGCCGGTAATAAACATCTTGGCCCCTTTAATCTTGTATATCCTGGGGTCATCGGTGGGATATGCCCTGGTGGTGGAGTCACCCACATCGGAACCGGCATTGGGCTCTGTAAGGCACATGGTGCCGCTCCACCGGCCCCCCAGCATTTTCTCAGTAAACAGCTCCCGGTCCTTATCCGTACCGAACCTGTGAATCAGGTTGGATGCCCCGGTGGTCAGCTTGATGTAGGACGACAGCGCCGGGCAGGCTGCCATGATTATTTCGTTGTACGCCCTGTACAGGGTTAACGGCATAAGGGTGTCCGATCCAAGAGACTCGTTGGCGGAGCCCCAGCCATTTTCCTGTAAAAATTTATAGGCCTCTATATATGAAGGAGGCAATTTTACCACACCGTCTTCAAATTTGACGCCAACCTCGTCCCCCTTTTTATTTATAGGGAAAACAACTTCTTTGGCAATTTTATAGACCTCATTAATAATGAATTCCACATCGTCCTTCTGGTAATTTTCTTTAAATCTGTCCAGGTTAAAAACCTCTTCCATATCCAGCCACTCATTTAATATGAACTTAAGGTCCCGAACATCGTATGCAAAATCCGCCAT
The DNA here is from genome assembly GCA_049323755.1 of Bacillota bacterium. Classification (GTDB taxonomy): domain Bacteria; phylum Bacillota; class Desulfotomaculia; order Desulfotomaculales; family Desulfocucumaceae; genus BRHc4a. Next base: position 146,326 of record JBMOPE010000018.1, on the reverse strand, counting down.
TTAATATGCCCTCCTTGCTTGGCAAATAGTTTAATCCTTTGCTGGTTCCTGCTCAATTTTCCTCCACTGGCTATAAGAGCAAAAGTTATGCCATTACTTCAAATTACAAGCGAACAGGTTAAAAGCGCTTAATTAGGGGGATTAATATTATCTGTTGCAAAAGCCAATCCTTTCCGCCACAAATCCGGGGTTTCAATATGTTACCTCATGGTTCCTTATTTAAACATACAGCACTGTTCCCGAAAAACTCAGGAGCCCGCCAGAGTTGTGGAATATCTTTATAAAACCTATTTGGCACAGGGCTTGCAATATTATGACATTTAACCAGGTGAACTATCTTTAGCGGGATATCCAAGATAATGTTCAATAGATTAAAGGAGAGGTGTAAAAATGACAGTAGAAGGCATTAACAAAATTTGCGTAGTTGGCGCAGGCAACATGGGGCACCAAATAGCCCTTTGCTGTGCTGTGGCAGGCTATCAGGTAAAGTGTACAGACATCAACGAAGAAATCTTAAAAAAAGCCGAGAACTTTGCCGACACTTACCTTCCACAGCGGGTGGCCAAGGGGAAAATGTCCGAGGAAACTGCCCGGCAGGCCAGGGCTAACATTTCTTTTACAACTGACTTGAATGAGGCCGCCGTCGATGCCGATGTGGTAATTGAAGCTGTATTGGAGAATCTGGACCTTAAATTAAAGCTTTTTGCCCAATTGGATGAAATATGCCCGCCCCACACAATCCTGGCCACCAATAGCTCTTTTATTGTCAGCTCGAAAATAGCGCCGGCCACCAGTCGTCCGGATAAAGTCTGCAATATGCACTTTTTTAACCCCGCCATGGTTATGAAACTTGTGGAAGTGGTTAAAGGTCCCCACACTTCGGAAGAAACCGCCCGGAAAATTTTTGACCTGTCCAGGGATATCGGAAAGATTCCGGTATTGCTGAAAAAAGAGATAGCAGGGTTTTTGGCAAACCGCATTGTGTCGGCTATCAATAAAGAAGCCTTGTATATCTACGATATGGGCGTTGCCTCTTATGAAGATATTGACACCGCAGTGGTATACGCGCTGGGACATCCCATGGGGCCATTCCGCATGATGGATCTCACGGGAGTCGACCTGGCTTATTATATCGGCATGGAGCGTTACCGCGAGTCCGGTGACCCAACCAGTAAGCCTTCGCCCATCGTGGTTGAAAAGTTTGTGAAAAAAGAGTGGGGTCAAAAAGTTGGCAAGGGCTTCTATGACTACACCAAGAAGTAGCTTCCAGGGGAAATAAACCTGAAATACAACTTATAATAAAGGAGAGCTGCGCATGTCAAGCAACTTTATCTATTCTAACCGTGAGCACAAATTTATCCTCAAGGAATGGTTAAATACCGAAAAAATATTGAGCTTTGACATCTTTAAGGATGGCTACGAAATAGCTGACGTCGATATGATCCTGGACGAGGCGCTGAAGGTGGCCAAAGAAGTAGTTGCGCCGACCAATATCGACGGAGACCGCATTGGGGCCAAGCTTGCGGAAGGAAAAGTGACTACCCCTCCCTCCTTTCACAAGCTGTATCAATTTATGCAGGAAAATGGATACGGCAATTCCCAGTACGACCCCAATGAAGAAGGCAAGCTGCCCACGGTGCTGCACTTGCCGGTGGGAGAATTCTTCAATGCCGCAAACCCTGCACTCCACCCCTATATAGGCCTGGCCGGCGGCTCAACCAATTTGATAAACACTTTTGGAACAGAGGCAGACAAGCAGCGGTTTTTACCCAAAATGTTCAGCGGCCAGTGGGCGGGCACCATGTGCCTTACCGAGCCCTGCTGCGGCTCCGATGTGGGTGATATTACCACCAGGGCTTTTGCCACAGATGACCCGCGGGTATATAAAATAAAGGGTACCAAGTGCTTTATTACTGCCGGCGACCACGATCTTACCGAGAACATAGTACATTTATTGCTGGCCAAGTGTGAAGGCGCGGCACCGGGCACCAAGGGCATCTCGTTGTTCATCGTGCCTAAAATCTGGGTAAACGAAGACGGAAGCCTGGGTGAGCCCAATGATGTTACCACTGTGGCCCTGGAACACAAAATGGGCATTAAGGGTTCAGCAACGGCCATGTTAAGTTTTGGTGATGAAGGCACCTGCCGCGGCATTCTGCTGGGCAGCCCTCCTGATGAAAACGGCAAGGCCGAAGGAATGGCCCAAATGTTCATGATGATGAACGGGGCCAGGCAGGGTACCGGAATTACTGCCATGGCCATTGCCCAGGCCGCTTACAATTACTCTTTGCAGTATGCCAAGGAGCGCGTTCAGGGTAAGTCCATAACCAACCCCAAAGGTGAGCGCGTAAGAATTATTGATCATGAAGATATAAGGAGAATGCTGTTATTCCAAAAATCGGTAATTGAAGCCTGCCGGGCCATGCTTATGAAGAATGCCTATTACCTGGACCTTAATCGTTATAGCGATGACCAGGAAGAGAGAGAAATGGCGGCCAGAAGAATTGAGGTTAATAACCCGCTAATTAAGGCATACCCCTCTGATATGGTATGGCAAACCACCGGGGAAGCTATCCAGGTACATGGCGGTTACGGGTTCACCGAAGAATACCCGGTGGCCCAGTGCGCCAGGGACTCAAAAATTCTATCCATTTGGGAAGGCACCAACTTTATTCAGTCACTGGACCTGGTCTTTAGAAAATGGACTTTGGATAAAGGAAAAATATTTATCGGGTGGTTTAAAGAAATAGTAGAATCTATTGAAAGCAATAAGGATCTGGATGGGTTTACCAGGGAATATGAAATCATGAGTAAAGCGGTGGGAGCCTACAGGGAAATTCAGGCCTTTATTGCCTCGAGCCTGGCCAAAAATTTAAAAACAATTCCTCTGTATACCACCAGAATCCTCCATGCTACCTCCATGCTGTGGGGCGGGTCCCTGCTGCTTGAGCAGGCTGCCATAGCCTCCAATAAAATGCAGGAACTTGAAGCGGATCATTTTGATTACCCGTTTTACCAGGGCAAAGTCCAGACGGCCAAATATTATATCAGAAATATAGTACCTGATATATTTAAAATAGCGGAGGTTATTAAAGATTGTGATACCTCGGCCATCGACATACTGGAAGAAGGTCTGTAAAGGCAAGCTGTAATAATGTTATTTGTAACCAGCTATGGTTACTTTAACACTTTAAAACAGCATATACATTCCTGCAATAAAAAAACTACCTCGGGATTATTTTTCCCGAGGTAGTTTTTTATTTATCGAAACATAAGTATCATCCAGATCTTTTAGTTTTCTCCATAAGGTAGTGCGGCTTGTGCCGGTAATCTGAGAAATTTCCTTTATGCTTGCTCCGGTGGAAAGCAGGTATTCGATAATCTCCCTTTCCATGTCTTCCATTTTGCCAATTTTTATATTTATACTATTTTCATCTCCCGAGGGAGCCGTGTATGATTTTTTAATTTTTTCATTAATCAGCATGGTAATTAATTCTACCACATCCCGGCCATCTTCTATTAAAAGCACATATTTTTGTATTACGTTCTGCAATTCCCTGATGTTACCCGGCCAATCGTATTTCTTTAATTTTTCCAGTGCCGTCTCAGTTAAAGGCAGCACCCTTTTTTTCTCCTCCAGGCTGAATTTGTTTACCAGAAATTCCGCCAGCAACTCTATATCCTCTCTTCTTTTACGCAAAGGAGGGATGTCCAGATTGAGTACTTCCAGGCGGTGAAAAAGGTCGCTGCGGAAATTACCCTCTTTAACAGCCATGATCAGTTCATGGTTGGTAGCCGCAATTATCCTGACGTCCACCGGAATCATCCTGTCGCTGCCTAACCTCATAATCTCCCGTTCCTGTAAAACGCGCAGCAGGCGAGCCTGTACGGGCAAGGTCATTTCACCAATTTCATCAAGGAAAATGGTTCCCCCGTGCGCCATTTCAAATAACCCGGTTTTACCACCTTTTTTAGCTCCCGTAAAAGCTCCTTCCTCATAGCCGAATAATTCGCTTTCCAGCAAATTTTCGGGCAGGGCGGCACAGTTAATGGCCACAAAAGGGCCTTCACGCCTCTCGCTTTCATTATGAATACTCTGGGCAAATAATTCCTTCCCCGTGCCGCTTTCGCCGCCAATTAACACGGTGGCGCTTGCCGCAGCATACTTCTTGGCCCTGACAATAGTGTCCATAATCAGAGCGCTGCTGCCAATAATATCGTTAAAGGTGTGCCTGGCAAAAAGCCCCTTTTTAAACAGCTGGCGCCGCAAGTTCTGCTCCAATACCTGAATCCTGTCCACACTCTGGAACATGGTAACAATTCCGTTTCTTTTATTACCACCCAAAAGGATGGGCATAGTGTTTATCCAGAACTGCTTGCGCCCCACCTCTTTAAAAGTTTCAGTGCCCACTCCGCCAACATTAATTAAAGCCCCTACGATGGCGGATTCCCGTATGTTATCAATATGTCTTCCCACCAGGGTACGAGCTTCCACTTCCAAAAGATTTTCCGCTGCTTTATTCATAAAAGTAATCCGCTGGTGCTCATCAATGATCAGAATCCCGTCATTGGATGATTCCAATACAGCCCTATATTTTTTAAAACGCTCCTGGTCCCTTCTGATTTCCCGCACCAATTCCACAGCCTGTTTTATGGAGCCATTAATGGCATCATTCCCCGATTGCACCAGTACAGCATTGGCGCCTGAATTTTTGGCCATTTCATAAACACACAGCCCCGTACTTACAACAACTTCCCAGTCCGATCTTAGTATTCTGGTTATCTGCTGCTCCATCTCATAGATATTGGTGTACGGGTAGCATTCAACCTCCATACCCAATATGTCAATGATAGTCTGAAATTCCGAGCTAAAATCCTTAGTCTTATGCCCCAAAAAAGCAATTCTGCGCCCCATGCCCCCGGCTATATGCAGTGCTTTTAATATATCAAACGAAGTTATTTCAATTAAAACAACGGGAAGAGAAACGGCTTTCTTAATCTTTTCACCGGTTACCCCCCGGCTGATAATTACGTCTACTCCTTCATGTTCAAATTGATAGGCTAATGATACTCCTTCCTCCAATACCCCTTCCCTTACCTCCAGATTCAGCTTCATTTCATCCGCCATTGTCCTGACCAATTTGGTCATTTCCGGGTAAGTGGAAACAACTCCTATTTTGATATTTTCCATGTTGATTAAACATTCCCCCTATTCCATTCAAACAGGATAGAGCAAATAAACATTAGATAGTTAATCTAAATTTATTGTATTTTCTAAACATACTTGCTATTTAGTTTACCATTGCATATGTTTTTAAACAATGACAGAAAAATATGGCAGTCATTATTTTGTTTTTTATGCAATAACAATTCCTCTTTTATTTCGAAGGCTATTGGGAAATTTGAAATATTAAAATGGTTGCAAATTGTTACAGTCCCCGTAATATTTTGCAACCATTAAACCGTATATGTTTGAAGCTATAAAAAGAAAAAACTAAGGAGCTGTGTAATCTGAATAAACGTAACTCCTTAGTTACTCTGGTCAAACGTGATAATACTTGAATTAACTCAAATACAGACCCATGTCAAATCCTTCCCCTAATGGGCTCTTTGCTGCATTTGCTCACGTATCTGCTTGGCCACAACGGCTGCAACAATTTTCTGAATCCCAACCACGCCCAGTATCAATGCGGTGCCTCCAATCAACTGAACGGCCATCCACTGCATAGGCTGGGGCCCAGGAGGAACTTTAGCAGCAACGCCTGATATAAAGAAAAGCATGAAAGCATTTGTATTAAAAACCCAGGGCACATGATCTTTTAATAATACGATAGTACCAACAAACACACCAATATATACCAGCTGCGCCGGAAAGACGCCAATTGATGGGGCAAACGCTTTAACAAACATCATAATGAGAGGATATTGCAGTATACCAAAAAATGAGCCAATGATTATATGGGGTATTTGTTTTGTATCCATATGGTAATAGAAAAATATAATCATGCAGGCAAATGCCGGCCAGGTGGGTAAATGGTTTGAATGTAATACTATTTCACCTATTATGGTCAGGGTAACGAGTAAAGCGGCAAAAATGATTCTGCCTTTTGAAAAAATTGGAGGTATTTGTTGTTGTTGCATGGTTTTATTCCCCTTTCAGTCTTGTAGTTTTGTCACATGTACTGATTAACTGGCTGTAGGTTGATGCTAATCAACTGATGCCGAGCTTCTGTTTTTCCTCATCAACCAACCTCCTTTTCAATAACTTACCCACAGAAGTTTTGGGCAATTCCGTCCTGAACTCAACCAGTTTGGGCACCTTGTAAGGAGCAAGTCTTTCTTTGCAAAAGGCAATTATCTCTTCCCCAGTTGCGCTTTGCCCCTGTTTTAAAACGATATAAGCTTTTACCGTTTCACCCCGGTATTCGTGAGGAACGCCGGCCACAATTGCCTCCTGAACCTTGGGATTTTGATAAATTACCTCTTCTACCTCTCGCGGGTAGATGTTATAGCCGCCGGCAATTATCATATCCTTTTTCCTGTCTACGATATAAAAATACCCGTCTTCATCCATCCTGGCCATATCACCGGTGTACAGCCAGCCATCCCTCAGCGTTTTCTCGGTTTCCTCGGACCTGTTCCAATAGCCTTTCATGACCTGTGGACCCATGATAATAAGCTCTCCCACCTCACCTGGCGGCAGCACCCTGGTGCCCGTCTCCATATCCACCACTGCTGCATGGGTGCCGGGGTAAGGGATACCGATGCTTCCTCTTCTGTATTTTAAATCAAAAGGCGGGCAGCTGATGACTGTGGGTGAAGCCTCGGAAAGCCCATATCCTTCGTTAATAATGGAGTTTGTCCCCTCCAGCTTGGCCTTCATAGCCTGCATTAATTCATCGGGAATCGGGCCTGACCCGCTCTTATAAAACGGAACCTTGCCAAAGTCATTAAAATCCTTGAGTTCAGGACTATTTAACAAAGCGGTGTACATAGTTGGTACACCATTAAAGAAAGTGGGCTCATATTTGCTAATTATATTGGCCACGTCAGCAGGCACAAACTTTGCCACCGGAATCATTGTAGTACCTGCCGCTATGCAAATATTCATGCAGGAAGTCATACCTGCAACATGGAAGAAAGGCAGCACACCTATAATGCGTTGTTTCCATGCTCCACCTGAAAAAAAGTGGTCAGACTGACAGACGTTTGCGTAAAGGTTGAAATGCGTTAACATAGCCGCCTTGGGCACACCGGTGGTACCTCCTGTATACTGGAGCAGAGCTGCATCCTCAACAGGATCGATATCCACCTGGGGCGGTGCGGGGCGGTCCTCGGCATACAGGGCCGGGAGCCATATGCTGTCGTCCGGCATTTCACCTGGTTTTCCTGCAAGACTGGTGAGAATAACCTTTTCAAGGCTGGTGTTTGGTCTGATATTTTTTATCCGGAAATACAGGTCGGCCAGTGTTATAACCATTTTTGAACCGGAATCACTTATTTGATGTTCTATTTCTCTTTCCACATACATGGGGTTAGTATTTACCACTATGCCGCCAACACTTAAAATAGCGTAATAAGAAATTACAAAATCCGGACAGTTAGGCAGCATCAATGAAACCCTGTCTCCTTTACGCACACCTAAATCGTAAAGGGCAGACGCCACCCTTTTCACACAGCCGGCTAATTGTTGATATGTAATCTTGTGGTCGTAAAAAATTATAGCCGTGTTATCCGGATTATTTTGCGCGGAGCTAAAAAGCAGACTATGTAGAGTCCTGGGTTCTATTTTAATATCCCAAGCTACCCCTCCGGCTTTATAGATATCTAAATATGGTTTTGGAAAATCCAATTCATTACCCCTCCATTAAAAACAATTATTTTTACTTTGCGACAATTTAAAATACAGCAAATCTTATGCCATTTAAAAAACACCTTTAGCCAAGGATGCCAACGGGATTTGGTTTCTAATATAAACAATGGCAGTTTCAATATGAATTGCGCTATGGGACTGTCGGCACCGGGCCTTCGTCTACGCCCTATTCTTGATATAAGGACACCAAGGAGTTATCGCCTAAATGACGATAATTCCTTGGTTTTTATAATGATTAACCTGTTACCCCCCCGAAACGAGGGGCAGCAGTCTTATGTGTGAGCCATCAGCCAGCGGTTCCATGTGAAGCCGGCCACAGGGCAAGAGTTTTCCATCTACTAATACCAATGTCATGGCATCTACGGATTCTCCAGCCGCTTTCAGAGCATCTGCCACAGTCATGCCATTTTCAAAGTGAATTTCCCGCCCGTTTACCGTAATCATCAGAAATCGAAAAGCACCTCTAATTCATAGTCGTTAATATCGAACTGAGAACCGGTTGCCACAGAGCGCTCTTTGTAGAAGAAATCAGGGAGCCGGTCGTCTTCGGCTGTCATTCCCGCCATCTTGTTGAATGCCCTCTCGGTCAAGAGAGTTTTTACACCCATAGTTGAAACACGCAGGAGGCCACCTTCACCACCGTACAGGGCTGCCATGAGATCTCCAAGCAGCGGTATTCCGGGAACCATATGGGCAAAGGCAAAAATACACATCATGCTGTCCGCAAAACACATGGCTACCTGCAGCTTGTTAGAAACAAATGCCTGCGCTGCCCGCCCTCTGTCATCGAAAGCACGGCCCATCGAAAGTCCTGCAGTATGGTCCGCACCCATCGGGCTGGTGGCATAGGTGATACCAGTACCCTTTGTATTGCGTGGATCATATGCGGCTAAAGCCTGGTGTTTTACCACCGGAATACGCTTGCACCCCAGGCTTTTGCCAACAGCTTCACAGCCGCTTCCAAGAAGGTTGCCAAATTCAGTGCCGTCTACCATCTCCTTTAATAGAGCGAGAGCGGCATCAGCGTCACCCCACTGAATTTTACCTGCGTCCATGCACATGGCAACGGCGTTGGCGATTTCGATAGTATCCACACCGAGGTCATCGCAGATACGATCCATTTTGGCAATGGCATCTAAATCGGCAATGAGACAGTTTGGCCCAAAAAGTGCTATGGTTTCGTATTCAAAGCCGGAGGTGAGGTAATTTCCATCCTTGTCGTTATATACGTTAGAGCACTGCACGACACAGCCCGGCTGGCAGGAAAGCTTATTGCGCCCTCCGCGGGCAGCCAAATTTGACATAAACCTGTTTGCGCCAACCTCAGTGTATTCAGGGAATAGCTTGCCGGAATAATTACCCACCGGAAGAATACCGTTAGCACCTGTTACTTCAATTGTGGCAATTGTGCCGATGTTGTGGAAAGGATCGTTTTTAGCGCCCTCGGCAATCATTTTGTTAAGCTTTTGACATACCTCGTTGAATTTTGCTTCATTTTCATATTTGACCTTAAATGGCTTCTCGGGCTTCTCTATTACGATGGCCTTAAGACGCTTACTTCCCATTAACGCACCCAGACCGCCGCGCGCAGCCGCACGGCTTGGATGGCCGGAGCCAAATTCTGAAACCTGTATGGAGGCACTTTTATAAAGGCGCTCTCCCGCACTGCCTATGGACACAGTGGCAAGCTTATTATCAAAGCGTTCATGCATTTTCTTAACTAACTCGTAATTGTTTACACCTTCATAGACACTGGCTTCCTCCAGCACAGCATTGCCCCTGGCATCAATGTGCAAAAACCAAAGACCGTCATTGGCAGGGTGATCCTTCACCACAATCAGCTTAATACCTTGCTCTGCCAGCAAGGATGCGGCATAGCCGCCTACGTTGCTCTCTTTGATCCCTCCGGTCAGAGGGCTTTTACCACCGACGGACAGGCGGTGTGCAGTGGTGAATTTAGTCCCCGCGAATACTGTGGTGCAGAAAATAAGCTGGTTTTCAATGCCCAGTGGGTCGCACTGGGGAGGAACATTTTTTATCATGTATTGCGCAATCAGCGCCTTGCCTCCCAGTTCCCGGTATTCGTCATCCAGAGGCTCTTTACTGACTGTTAAGGCTTTCATATCAATAATTAATTTTGACCACATAGTCGTACTCTCCTTTCATTTATTAGAGCAACAGAATTTATCAGGCATCGTAGGCAGACTTAATCATTTCTGCCACCTTTGCCGCAGTGATGCGGTAGGGCGCCAGTGCCATGCCTGTATCCATTGTCACCAGTGGCGCCACTTTGAGCACTTCTTCAAGGGGGATTCCCAGCTCTTTTATATTGGGTATTTCCACAGATTTCATTAGAGAGCGTATGGCCTTACGGGCATTGGCGCCTATTTCCTCCGGAGTTGCGTCCTCGGCAACATTCACTCCCAAGCACTCGCAGATCATCCTTACCTTTTTGTATTCTGTTTTAGCGGTGTATTCAATAACCTCAGGCAGAACCACTGCGCAGGCGATTCCGTGAGGAATGTGGAAATGAGCTCCCAGCGTATGGCCTATACTATGGCTGACATGAACAAAACCATTGGTAAACGCCATACCCGCAAACAGGGAAGCAAGTATCATCTGCTCCCTCGCTTCTATGTCTGAGCCGTCACGGTAAGCCACAGGAAGCCATTTGGCGATAGAGCGAATTGCTTCCCGCGCCAGGGCATCCGAAAGAGGATTTGAATGTCCCCCGGTAATAGATTCCACAGCATGAGCCAGGGCGTCCACGCCGGTTGCTGCAGTCATCTTGGGAGGCAGCCCAAGGGTATGGTCAGGATCTATTATCGCCAGTGTGCCCACGCATACCGGGCTAACCACGCTGTCCTTTTTTCCCAGCGAGGTGCAGGAGACGACGCACATATTGGTAACCTCACTGCCGGTTCCGCTGGTAGTGGGTATAAAGACCATGGGCACCCCCGGCCTGAGGGTTTTTTGAACACCAAAGTACTGCATGATGGGAGGGGGATTGTTAATTAAAACATTGATACCCTTGGCTGAGTCGATGGCACTGCCTCCACCAATGGCTACGATGCCGTCAACTGCTTCTTTGCGTGCAATTTCTGCTGCCTCCTCCATCATGGTATCCGGAGGATCAGGGAGTACGCCGTCAAAGCAAATGGTTTTAACTCCGGCATTTTCAATATTCTCAACAATGGTATCAGCAATTCCCGCCGCCTTAAGCCCCTTGTCATAGACCACAAGGACTTTTTTACATCCCAGTTGGCGAACCTCAAGGCCGGTACGCAGGGATGCACCGCTGCCCATGACCGTGGGAACAAAAATTTCGTAAGATGTAATCATTTAACTAATTACTCCCTTCTTTTTTGACTTCATAAAATAACGGCATTATATAAATTGTTTTACTGCCGGACAGGTTTATCTTTATGGTATCACTGCCGCTGTTTCACGATATACGTGCTACACATACGAAAAGAAGAGAAATATTTTGTATATTCTGCACTATTCCAAATTGTATTACTTTGTCGAATTGTATTATTATATAGAAAAAATGCGGGGTGAGAGGTTGCGTTATAATGAGCTGGTGAAAATGCTGCAGGAGAAATATGAAATGAAGATACGTGTTTGCGGTGATTCTCCAGCAATTACGGACATCAGGCTTCTGGACAGGACCGAGCATCACTGGAATGAGCACGTATTGTATGTAGGGAGCATGGGGCAGTTAAAAAATCCACCGGAACGGCCAATCATGCTGTTTTCCGTGGATGAGCCTCACACGCTTCCCGAGGGCAGCAGTTATACTCACATTCGTAATGAAGATTTGTACGATTTGTTTAACATGGCAAAAGATTTGATTTTTGAGGATTTACGAGGAGATAGTGTACTGGTTGAATTAGCGCAAATGGCCCTGAACGAAAGAAGTATTGACTGTATAATCAACACCGCGGCTACATTACTGGGAAATGCCTTGATTCTCGTGGACCTGGGTAATAAGGTGCTGGCGCATTCAACAAATTATGAAATTGCAGACCCCCTTTGGGTCAAGAACATAGAGAGAGGCTACTACTCCTATGAATTCGTTCAAAAAGTACGCTCCAACAAGCATATGCAGGATTGGAGCAAACAGGGGAGCGCCACCCGGCTCATTACACTGCCTGGCGACCTGCAGCAGAAACTGGTGGCCCGCATTACTCAGGAAGGCCATGTGGTCGGCGCGGTAATTATGATTGAACACCACACCCCGATTGGACGCACACATCTGCGCCTGCTTCCCCTGGTGGGCAGATTACTCTTCGATGTCGTTAATCGAGACGCGGCCTCCGGAGGAGCCCACGGGTCTTTATACAGCGCCATTCTTTACAACCTGCTGGATGAAGCGGAGATTTCGAACACCTTGGAATACATAGCTGCGTCAGGGATTTCCTTTCCGGCGGAAATGCGTGTAGTAGTTGCCCGCTTTGTTCGCCATATAGAAAACCGCTACCTCAAGCGCTCTTTTATCATGGAGTTGGAGCGTATATTCCCCAAAGGGCATTCTGTAAAATATAAAAGTTATATAGGAATTCTTGTGCCTTCGATTTCTGAAAAAGGAATGGAGGAGCTTGCCAAACTGGTGAAAAACGAGGATGTAAGCATCGGACTAAGCTGGCCTTTTACCGATATTACAGCATTTAAAAGACATTTTAATCAGGCAGTGTCGTCTATAAAGCAGGCTCAGCGCTTTGGCCAGACCAACCGGGTCTTTGATTACAGCGATTTTTACTTCTTTGACCTGCTGTACAACTATACAGGAAAGATTCCTCTGGAACAATACTGCCATCCCGCCCTGCAGGTTCTTCGCCGGTATGACAGAGCCAACAACACTGAACTTTACATTACTTTACGCACCTATCTGGAGCGGAAAAAAAACCTCCGCGAAACAGCGGAGGCATTGTTCATACACAGAAACACGCTAAATTACAGAATCAATCGCATCAATCAGCTCATAAAATTAAACCTCAACAGTGTTAGCGTAGTTTATTCTCTCATGGATTCTTTCAGGATTGAAGCGTTCCTTAATCAATAGCAGAAGGTGTCTTGTAATAAATCCAACTTCAAGCTTCTAACCCCAAACTCTATTAAGGTATCACCTTATTCAGCGGATACTCTATAATATCCTGTGCCCCGGCCTTCCTCAGCGAGGGGATGAGGTCACGGGCGGTTTTTTCGTCCAGCACGGTCTCCACGGCCACCCAGTCACTGTTGAAAAGCTGGGAGACGGTGGGGTGCTTCATGGCGGGGAGAACGGAAAGCACATCATTTATCCGGTCTTTTGGGACATTCATTTTCAGCCCCACCAGTGAGTCTGCCCGCAGGGCTCCCTGCAAAAGTACCGCGAGGTTTTCCAGCTTCTCGCGCTTCCATGGGTCCTTCCAGGAATTTTTGTTGGCGTGCAGCTTTGTATTTGATGTCAGTATGGTGGCAATAATCCTGAGGTTGTTGGCCTTTAGCGAACTGCCCGTTTCCGTAAGGTCGGCAATGGCGTCCACCAGGTCGGGAACCTTTACCTCGGTGGCCCCGTATGAAAACTCCACCATGGCGCCCACATCGTTTTCCTCCAGGAATTTCCTGGTTACCCTCACCAGCTCGGTGGCTATCCTTTTGCCCTGGAGGTCTTTTACTGTCTTTATATTGCTGTCGTTGGCCACCGCCAGCACCAGCCTGATGGGGTTGTTGGTCTGCTTGGAGTATACCAGATCGGCCACTTCCACCACGTCGGCATCATTTTCCAGTATCCAGTCATAGCCGCTTAATCCTGCATCCAGCACTCCCTCGTTTACATACCGGGGTATTTCCTGGGCCCTCATGAGTATTATTTCCAGCTCAGGGTCATCGATGACCGGAAAATACGAACGGCTCCTTACCGATATGTTAAAGCCAGCCCTTTTAAAAAGCTGGAACGTGGCCTCCTGTAGGCTCCCCTTAGGCAGTCCAAGTCTTAATTTACTCATCCCGATTCTCAAACTCCTTCTTTAATTTATTAATACGTTATTAGTTTAACGCGCTAAAGTGTTTATAGAAATAGTATAAATATACTTCCGGAGGGTGTCAATACTTTTTTGCTTAAGGGATTTACTTTACGGTAGTAATCCAGCCAACCGGGTCATTAAAACAGCCACTAATAATGAGGATGAAAATATGGGTCCTTTTAAAACCACAGAGAACACAGAGCACACAAAGATTTTAAGCCCTCCTTGTAAGCTTTAAAAATTTTTTATAATAAGGGGACAATTCTCTTTAATCTATTTTCGTTTTTGACCTCATAGTAATTACCTGAGAGCAAATTCTCTGTGTTCTCTGTGGCCTCTGTGGTTCTTAAAAAAGACATTCAGTATTCTCAGTAGAAGCAAGAATTCAGACTGCTGGCCGGAAAGCAGCTGCCCTATGCTTTTTCAATCCATACCCTGCTGCCGTCTCCCCGGGAGGAGGGCGGATCAACAATCAGCCTCCTGGCAATCCTGCTTTTAAGCTCCGGCACATGACTGATGATTCCTATTACCCTCTCCTTTTTACTCAGGCGCTCAAGAGAGTCAATGACGGTATCCAGCAGATTGTTGTCCAGGGTGCCAAAGCCCTCGTCAAGAAAGAAGAACTCCAGCGGGCTCTGCCCTTTCAGCTGTATCTGATCCGACAGGGCCAGCGCAAGGGATAATGAGGTAAGAAAGGTTTCTCCACCTGACAGCGAGTTAACCATCCGGTGGACTCCTCCGTTTGCATTATCCCTTATAATAAAACCGGCATCGGTATCCAACTCCAGCGCATACTTATATCTTGTCATCACTCCCAGTGTTTCGGAGGCTTTTGCGGCAACATAGCGAAGCCTTTCTTCCGCTATAAAATCAATAAAGCTATTGTCCTTCCCTCTTTCGGCCCTCAGAAGCCTCTGGATTTGCTCAAAGAGGCCGTATTTGCCGGTTAGCCCGCTGTAAATTTTATTTAAAGCCACCCACCTGCCATGCCTTTCCAATAAAGTATTAAAATTATTCCTGGCAACCTCGCTGAGGGAAACGCATTCTTCCTTTAATACTACCATTTTCTGATACGCATCACTTAAATGATTCCATTCCCCTTCTGTAATGCTGCGGGAATCCAGCTTACTTAAAAGCATGCCCTTTTGGGCCTGTATATTTCTTTCGGCCTGCTCAAATTGATGAATTTCATCGTATAGGATCTTTTGCTTTTCTTTTGGTATTATGGATTTTTCCACTTCAGTGCTGTCTATAAAACCTTTTTCCAGGAGTGCGCTTTGCAGCCTGTCTTCCTCGTTCTTAAGGCTCCCTGCATAGATATCCCTTTGATTATCCAGCGTTGATTTTAGGGCAGTCAGTTCATTATTCTGTGTTTCCAGGGCTTTTAAACGTTCCTGATAGTGCCCTTCCAGCTTTAAAAACTCCTCAAGCTTTTCATCTATAAGATTGATTTGTTCTTCAATATTTGCATCTCCGGCAAGTTCCTTCAGCTTGAATTCCTTTTCAGCTATTTGCTTTACAAAATTACTGCTGTCAGCCTCGACTCTTACATCTTCATTTTTTAACAGCCGGATCTCTTCCTTCAATTGTTCCAGAAGAATTCTCTTTTTATTTAACGATTGCTGCCTCTCATCCATTTGTTTTTGGAGCAGGTTCATTTTATGGTCATTTTCTGCAAATCTTTTCAGTTCGGAGGTTACGCTTTCAATTTTGTGATGCTGTAAAAATTCCAGGTACAGCTTATGTTTTTCCTGATATTTTTTATTTGCAGCCTTCAGGGCATTTTCCGACTGCTCCCTGTTTTCCCGGTTTACTTTCAGCTCAGCTACTATTCCGCTTTCTACCAGGCTGTCCCTGGAAAGCTGATCATTTATTCTTTGAAGCTCCACCCTGTATTCTTCCTGCTTTTTCTCCCAGGCCTCAATGGCTTTGAGCTTTTCGGCACTTAAGCCGCTCATCCTGTCCAGCTCGAAACGTAATTGTTCCAGCTCCAGGGAACGTAATTCATCAGGCAGCTCCAGTTGTGCAGCGCCGTATTCCCTTGTTTTCAGCTCCAGTTCCTGTGCAGACTGACCAATCTGATCGTTTAAGGCTTTTATCTGCTCGCCCATGACAAGGTATTCTTTTTCCACGTCTTTTAGAGCTTTTTCAGCATCAGCAAGCCGTTTTCCGGCAATCTCCACCTGCTGCTCAAGCACCGCCAACTCAGTTCCGTCTGCCCGGGCAGGGTTGGGATGACGCTCCGAGCCACAAACCGGACATGCCTCGCCTTCTTTCAAATTTTTGGATAGCAAATAGGCAGTATTCCGGTCCATCGCCCTGACTGCCTGCTCCAATTCCAGCCTGGACTGTTCATGAAGCGCCCCGGCTTTTGCTTTACCCTTTTCCAGAGCCAGAATTTTTTCTGTATATTTCCCCAGGGTTGACTGCTGCCTGGCAAGCCTGGAATTCATCCCCTCCAGTTCATTCCTTCTGAGCTTTAAAACATCGTAAGCCGCCTTAAATGAAAGAAGCCTTTCCCGGTATTGCAAAATTGAATTCCTGTCTTCCGGCATTGAGCCCTCATGCTTTTGTTTTTCCGCATTCAAGTGGTCCAAAGCTTTTAGAGACAGTGAAATTTTTTCTTTTATCTGATCAAGCTTCTTCTCCAGCCCGGCAACAACGCCAGTCAGCTCTCCTGCTTTTATATTGAGATCATTTACATTTTCCCCGAGGGCCTTCACCTCATTTTCAAGCCTTGCTCCCTCATGGATCTGCTGCCTGTATTCCGGATCAGTTCTCAAAGTCTCCATTTCCAGGCGAAACCGGCTTAAGGCCTGCTCCAGCTCCTCCAGCCCCTTTGTTTCCCTACCGATAGCCCCGTCCTTGTTGGTAATTTCATTTCTTAACTTCATAGCCGCTGTCTGAAGCTCATTTATTTTTTCCCTTACGGCCTTCATTTCTGCCTTAATACCCAGGGCATCTAAAAGCCTCGCCTTAAGGCCCACCAATTTTGGTTGTTCTGTCAGTGCCTCACTTTTGATGGCCACATACTTTTGCCTGGTCTCATCCAAAGCAAAAACTACAACAGGCAGCCTGTCCATAACTTCCCTAAGCTTTTTTTCAGTCTCGTTAAGCTTAGAGGACAGCTCATTGTTTTTACCGATCATTTCCAGCAGCCCGTCTGCTTTAACCGCCTTTTCAAGCTGCACCCTCTTCTCGCTGACAGCCTCTCCGGCACTTATCTGCTGCTGTTCCTTATGATTGATAAAGTCTAGATCCTGAACAAGCTGCCATACATCTTTCGCCTCGTTATATTTAGCAGCCAGCGCCCTTAGATCTTCTTCAGCCCGGGCCCTTTCCGACACAGCAGCCTCCATGGCCTTTTGGGCTTCCTCCAGGGCTTGGTCCGAGGCGTCCGCATAGGCGGACAATTCTCCTGACAGCCTGTCAATCCTGCTTTTAAGCCTTGACATTTTCCTGTTTAACTTTTCCCACAGCTGCTTTCCATACTCTTCAAGATAGAAAATCCTCTCAAGCATTTCTCTCTTTTTTGCATTATCCAGCAGGAGAAATTCCTGAAAGCTGTTCTGGGGCAGCACCACCGCCCGGGTAAAGTCGTCGTGGCCCAGCCCCAGCAATTCCTCAATATGGCTGCTGACCTCGGAGGCTTTGTCACACAGCGGGATTTCACCCACCGGGGTGACTTCTATCAGCCGGGCAACTTTAGGCTCACAGGAATTATCCGATCCCTTCTTCCTCCTGTAGGTCCTTTCAGCCCGGTAGGTCTTTCTGCTGCTGCCTTTAATAAGCTCAAAGGTAAAGGACACCCTGGCGGTGCTCAGATTTGTATTAATAATGCCCTGGGTGCCCCTCTCGGCCCTCTTTACCCTGCCGTACAATGCAAAGGTGATGGCGTCCAGCACAGTGGACTTGCCGCTGCCGGTGGGACCGAATATACCAAACAGGCCTGTTTCTCCCAAAGTGTCAAAATCAATTTTCTGGACCTCACGAAAGCTTTGCAGCCCTTCTATTTCAAGAAGCTTCGGTCTCATCCGCGACACCTCCGCCCATCAAACTGTCCGGCTCCCCGTCCTCTTCATGTAAAACCTCAAGGAATGCACCCATCAGCTCCTGTGGTATTTCCAGCCCCATCCTGTATTTGAAATAATCCCTGAACAGCTCGTCAATCTTCCTGCCCTCCCTGCCCTGAGGGCTGAGAGCTTCAGCAGCTTCTGTTATCAGCCTGGGCCGTATGTTAATGATGCCAGGATTTAAAGTACGAATCCGTTTCTGCTCTTCAGCGGTTAAGACCCTGCCGGTCACAATTTCCAGGTCAATCCAGGCATTTTGATCTCTGCCTTCTTCACACCAACG
Source organism: Bacillota bacterium (assembly GCA_049323755.1). GTDB lineage: Bacteria > Bacillota > Desulfotomaculia > Desulfotomaculales > Desulfocucumaceae > BRHc4a. Next base: position 128,089 of record JBMOPE010000018.1, on the reverse strand, counting down.
GATAGCCTGCCCGATTCCCTCTTCCGCAACCCATCTCCTGAGAGGTTTCCCGCAGTCAAGATAGACAGTCTTTATTTCCGCCTTTTTTCCAGGAACGGCATCAATTATATATACCGCCTTGCTGTAGTCAGCCTCTGAAAAGCTGTAGGCCAAAGGCGATCCGGAATAATAGGCAGGGCAGGGCGCCCCCTTGATCTCCTGCGGGCGGTGCAAATGACCCAGGGCAACAAATTGCGCCCTGTCAGGCAAAACCCCGGAATCAACCGTCAAGGCCCCTCCCACCTGCAGGGTTCTTTCGGACTCCGACTCCTTTCCTCCCCTGAGGAAAAGGTGCCCCACCGCCAGGTTTACCGTGTCACCTCTGAATTTACGCCCAAGAGATGAAAAAATGCTGCCTATTTTTTCGGAATAGGCCTTCTGGAGAATACCCTCATCGGCCTGAAGGGAAAGCACCTCCTCCAGTCGGGACTCAGATGGGTACGGAAGGGTAATGATGACGGCGCTATGATTACAGCCGGGAACAGACAGCTCCAGCCAGCCGGGCCCGGATTCGGTTATCTTTATACTTCCGCCGCTTATTTTATAGGCTCCGGCATCACTGCCGGGATAGCCCAGGAGGATGATGCCGCTTTTATAGGCCAGGGGGCTGGCCGCACAAAGCCTCTCCGGATTGTCATGATTTCCCGCAATCACGACAACCGCCCTCTTCCCCCTGCCACTCAGCCTGTCAACTGCCTCATAAAAAAGTTCCTCTGCCGCGGCAGAGGGATTGTATGTATCGTAAATATCACCGGCCACCAGTATAAGATCAACAGCCTCTTCCTCCGCCGTTTTGCACAGGCAGTCCACAAACTCCCTCTGCTCATCAATGCGGCTTATGTGCTCCAGTGTCTTACCCAGGTGCCAGTCGGATGTGTGCAGTATGCGCATTAAAGTCCTCCTATTGCTTCAATAAAGACATAAAGTTAATACTCCAGCACTTCCCCATTCCAGAAAAGATAGATATATTTCCCCTTAACCCTCTTCCCTGTCAGCAGCTCCAGTGCCCGTGAGTAATAGCCAATCTGCGGCCTGTACCTCTCCCTGACGGCCTCCACCCTGCCGGCGGGCGCATAGTCGGTTTTATAGTCCAGCAATACAATTCCATCGGCTTCTTCAAAATAACAGTCGATAACCCCCTGCAGCAGCAGCGTCTCTCCCTGGCAGGCCTCATCCTGCATATCCGGGTACAACTCCCGGCAGGGTATTTCCATATTGAACGGCACTTCCCGGTGTACACTGTCCGAGGCAAGGAGCCTTAGCCCCAGGGGTGACTCCAGGAAACGCCGGATTTTTTCCGGGTCCACGCTTTGGGCCTGCTGCTCTGTAAGCAGGTCCTTTACAACCATTTCATCTACCTGGGCTTTAATATCAGCCTGTTTATAATTAATGCGCTGCATAACAAAGTGCAGGACGGTTCCGGCCTCTGCGGCGCTTAGGCCTTTCTTCTCCTCAAGGAATAAAGGCTTTTTGACCAGCGCCGGAAGGCTCTCAGAAAAGGTGCCGGCCCCCTCCACAAGCTCCGAGTCAAAACGTCTTTTCAGCTCGGTTACCGAAACCTTGGCAGGCACCTGCGAGGCCTTTTTGTACGGGTATTCCCAGCCGAGTCTTCCGGCTACTTCTTCCAGGCGCTCATATATTTCCCCGGCAGTCTCCAGACCGTCCAGCCACTGTAGAAATTGGCCTTCGTCATTTTCTTTATCGTTTTTTGCGCTCAGCACATCGCCTTTATTCCATATCCGGATACCCCATACCGATGGGTCTTCAATTAAAAGCTCATTGAAAAGGCTTCCCATTCCGGCACTTTCCCTTAAGGCCCCGCAGTCTTTGTGTCTTAGCAGTGCAGGTCCAATCCAGTCAATATATCTGCCGCCCTTTATCATTTCATAAGCCGGCAGCTTATCCTCCGGGATGCCGGAACACCTGGCCCATTTTGCCACAGCCTTCGGGACATCGCTGACCGCCCCTGTAATAATCAGCTTTTCGCGCGCCCTGGTCAACGCCACGTAGAGTATCCTTATTTCCTCGGAAAGGGTTTCTGCTTTCAGCTTTTCCCTAATAGCCTGCTTTGGGGCGGACGGGTAGGAAAGCCTTCGCCTGTGGTCAACCACATCAGGGCCGAGGCCAAGCTCCTGGTGGAGCAGAATGCTTTTATTCATGTCCTGCAGGTTGAATTTCTTCCCGCAGCCGGAAAGGATCACCACCGGGAATTCCAGGCCCTTGCTTTTGTGGATGCTCATAATACGCACCACATTGTCATTCTCGCCAAGTATTTTGGCGCTTCCCATGTCCCCCTTGCCGCTTTTTAATTTATCGGCAAAGTTTATAAAATTGAACAGCCCTTTGTAGCTGGTTTCCTCAAATTGCCTGGCCCTCTCAAACAAAATGCGCAAATTGGCCTGCCGCTGCTCTCCTGCCGGCATTGCCCCCACCGTTCCGTAGTAGCCTGTCTCATTGTAGAGCTGCCACAGCAGCTGGTCGGTGGACATATACAGAGACATGTCCCTCCACCTTTGCAGGTCATTAAAAAATGAGGCTGCCTTCTTTGAAGCAGGAATTTCACCGCCCTGTGCCAATATCTGCAAGGCATTATAAAGTGATGCCCTTCTGTCAGCCAGGCGCAGCTCCGCCAGTTCATCGGTGGAAAAGGAAGCGATAGGAGACCTGAGCACCGATAGCAGGGGAATATCCTGCAGGGGGTTGTCTATTATTTGCAGCAGCGACAGAATCACCTGCACTTCGGAGGTTTTAAAAAAGCCGGTCCCTGTATCGGCAAAGGCCGGAATTCCCTGTATGGCCAGCTCCTCCAGAAATACATCAGACCATTTCCTCATTGTGCGTAAAAGGATGACTATATCCCTGTAGTCTACCCTCCGGTATTCCTTTAGACCTTTATCAAAAACGCAGAACTCTCTACCGTGCTCATCCGGCCGCATAAGCTCCCTTATTCTTTTGGCGGCCAGCCGCGCCTCACACTGAATACTGTCCAGCATTTCCTCATCATCAAGCTGTTCTTCTCCGGATTCCTTTTCTTCGTCGGCTGGCTCTTCCTCAAAAATAATATCCCCGCTGCCACCGGTCTGAATAAGATGAAACTCCACCTCTCCCCCGGCCACGGTTGTTTCCCTGTCATTTTCAGCGAAAGCCGCTCCGGGATTTAAGGCTTCAATACCGGTATAATCCAGTTCTCCCACACTTACAGACATGATCTGGCGGAAAATGAAATTTACGGCATCCACTACCTCTTTACGGCTTCTGAAATTCTTGAACAGCAATATTTTTCTGAAGGGATTTCCTTTCTCCGCGGAATAGCTGTTGTACTTATCAAGAAACAGCTCCGGCTTCGCCTGCCTGAACCTGTATATGCTCTGCTTAACATCTCCCACCATAAACACATTGGGCTTTTGGGAGTCTGCCTGCGAAACCATATTTATTATTATTTCCTGTATCAGGTTGCTGTCCTGATACTCGTCCACAAGAACTTCAGCATAGCGCTCCCGGTAGCCCAGGGCCGCCTTTGAGGGCCTGATGCCCCCATGCTCATCCTGATCGGACAGTATTTCAAGACAGAAGTGTTCCAGGTCGTTAAAATCAACCACCGATTTTTTACTTTTTTTTGCAGCGTATCTTTTGCTAAAATCTGAAACCAGCCCTGCCAGGCACTTCATCATCGGGTACATGGCCTTCAGGTCGTTTAGTATTTCAGCGGAACCGGCAGTAAATTTTTTATCCTTTATTTTCTTTATCCCGGCCTTAGCATCATCCCGTATTTTTTTAACATACTCCTGCTTTTCCCTGTCGGCTTCCCTGCCTGCGGAAGGCAGGCGGCTGAATTCAAATCTCTGGAGCGCTCCATAAACCGCATCCCATTTTGTGCTGCCTTCATCTGAGCAGACCTTCAACAGCGCATTCAGGCCGGTCAGGTCTTCAAGGTATACGTTACGATACTTTTCAAGACCTGATGCATACTTCAAAATATCCACCGCGCGGGTAATCATTTCTTTCAAACCGCCAAGCTCAAGCATGGCGGAGTGGAGCAGCACCCGTCCCCATGGGGTTTTTCCAAAATCCAGCCCCTCAGGCGCATTAAAGCTTTCGGTCATCTCAGCAAACCACTTTTCCGGCCACGGACTGCTCTGGATAAAGATGTACAGGTTCAGCACCATGTCCTGCAGCGCCTGGTCATCCCTGTTACCGCCATAGCACTCCAACAGCTCGAAAAAATCCTGGTTTTCTTCTTTTTCATACTGGTCTTCGAACAGCTCCTGCAAAACCTCCAGCTTCATCAAGGCGGCTTCGGTTTCATCGGTAATTCGGAAGCCTGGGTCGATATTGATACTCTGAAAATTACTGCGGATTACCTCCAGGCAAAAGGAGTGTATAGTGGTAATACTGGCTTTATTTAACAGGGTTAGCTGCCTTTGAATATTTTTCTGGCCATTATCTTCTTCTAAAGCCGCTGCTATGGCTTCGGCGATTCTCTCCCTCATCTCTGTGGCAGCCGCATTGGTAAAGGTCACAATCAGCAGCCTGTCAATATCCACGGGATTTTCGGGGTCTGTAATCCTTCGGATTATTCTCTCCACCAGCACGGCAGTTTTGCCTGCGCCCGCGGCTGCGGCCACCAGAAGGTTACAGTCTCTTTCAGTAATGGCGTCCCACTGCTCGCCTGTCCAATTGGTATTTCCCCTCGTCACACTTTCCACCTCTGCCCTATCATCACTTGACATCTTTACCCATCAGCGTCCAGACCTCTTCATCTTCCCGGTCATATAACAGCCTGAAGTTGTTCTCTTCCCTGGCGGTATCAAACTGGCACACTGCTGAAAAGCCGCAATACTTACAGGAGGTGATTCCTTTTTTCTTGTATGGCTTTATAGATACATTTCCTTTCATGATCTCCTCACACAAGCCCAATAGAAGCTTTCTTACATATTTACAAAGCAAGTTAAACTGCTCCGGGGATGCTGCCGAGGATTTGCCCAGCACATCTCCCTTATTGATCCTGGCGGGGATAATTAGTGAAGCCCCTTCAATGGTGCTGTCCATTTCCCTGATGAGCTTCACGTCGGCCAGAAGAAAGCCCTTCATCTTAAGCTGTTTCATGATGGCCTGCTCGATTTCTTCCCCGGTGAGCTTACTATTTCCTTTTACAATAGGGTCGTCAATGGTAAAGTACAGCACACCTCCCGGAAGAGCAGGCGGTGCAATATCCATCCCGCTGTTTTCCAGGATAGCATCCATATAGGTGATTAACTGTATTTGTAGTCCGTAAAATATATCCGACAGCCTTAAAGCCTTGCTGCCCGATTTATAGTCTATAATCCGAAGGTAAGTGCCTTCTTCGGTTTTCAGGGCATCCACCCTGTCAATTTTTCCGGTAAGGTATATTTTTTCCCCTGACTCCAGTTCAATGATAATAGGAGGAAATTCCATTTCAAAGCCAATGGGATAGAAGCTGCCGCGCCTTATATGCTCGGCGATGAGCCAGACAGCTCTTGTTACCACCCTCTTCAGCCTCAAAATAAGTGCGCTGTATCTTTTTGATCCGGAAAGACCTGCGCCCTGCATATTTTCCAGCAAACCATCCACAATTTGTGAAACCTTTTCCACACACCATTCCCTGTCAAATTCCCTCCAGTCAATGTTTTGCTCAGCAACCTGCCTGGAGAACCTTTCTATAACGGCATGCATAAAGGTGCCTACGTCGGGCGGACTCAGCCGGTATATTTTTCGTTCCCTGGCTCCCAGCCCATACTGAACATAATAGGCAAAGGGACAGGCTGTATATTTCTCAAGCCTGGATACGCTGGAATAAGCAGGATCTCCGTAAAGCAAGGGAATTTTGTCCCTGCCGACCGGGTGGGCAAGGTTTTTAATCCGAAAGGCAGAGCGGGCTGACTGCAATTTTGGCTGCCATTCCTCCTGTGTGGCAAACCATCTGTATACTCCCTGCCACAGGGGCTGCAGGTCCTTTCCATCCGCTTTCCGCCGCAGGGCAGACACCATATGTTTAAAGGCTGGAGTCTTTCCGGTTACCAGTTCTATTGCATCCTTATCCGATTCGGCCCCTAATATGTTGCTGGCCTCGGTGATAGCCGGAAACAGCTTCCGGAGCCTCGATATAATAATTGATGGCCGCATGGTTCGCCCTTCATGGTCTGCAATAGGCCAGCTCAGCCTGAGATAGCTTCCTGCGGTGGTCAGCGCCCTGTATACCAGGTATTGTTCATCAAAGGCCTTTGCCCTTGTATCACTGGCCAGCTCGATACCTACATTGTTCAGAGATGCCCTGTCCAGGTCTGAAAGTATACCTTCTTCCTCTGCCGCTGAAGGGAACACTCCGTCATTGGCCCCAAGGATGTATAACGCTTTGACCTCATGGCTTTTGGAACGCTCCACGCTGCCCACCAGCACCTGGTCAAGGGAAGCAGGAATCAGTCCCACCTTGTACTCACCAAGACCTATCTTAAGTATATTTGAAAACCTTTCTATTCCAAAGGTTTCATCTCCCATGACCTCAACCGTCTGGTCAAATACCTCCATTACAATATTCCATACCTGGGAGTATTCATTGGCAAGACTTAGCTTCCCGCTTTTTCTGAATAGGCCAATACATGATTCAATTCTCCCGGGCACTTCGATTTTCAAAAGAAAATCGTACAGCGCGCTGCATATTTCGGAGGCTTTTTTTCTGCCCCTGGTTTTCTTTCGAAATTCCAGCAGCGGCCCGCAAATGTCATATCTCACTTTATTAATTTCTTTAAGTTCACTGTCATGACCGCCAAAGTCTCTTTGGCCGGGTATCAGGCCGGGGCTCATATCCCAGTCCTGCTCACTGATCCAGCGGCTGCCCCTTATGCCACAGGCAAGAACATAGTTTTCAAGCCTGTCGATACTACTTCTGTCAACGCCTGTCAAACCTGTCTTCAGGTAGCGGAAAACTGCTTCATAGGACCAATTCTCGTTGAAAATGTCCAGCATGGACAGAATCAGACGTACCAGCGGGTGATTTGTGATTTCAATTTTTCTGTCAATAAAGCAGGGGATTTCGTACTCCGCGAATATGACTTCAATAGACCGCTCATAGGCCGCCAGATTTCTAACCACCACGGCAATATCACGATAGCGCATGCCCCTGTCCCTGCACAGCCGGACAATATCCCGTGCAGCAGCCTCTATTTCTGAGAATATATTGACTGAGGAAAACAATGAAATGTCCTGTGTCTTTTCCCGGTAGGTTTTATATGGATAGGCGTTTATATTCCGCTCAAGGTGAGCGAGCTCCCGGCTGTTTTTAAACCGAAACAGTGGCTCTTCACCCAAAAAGACCTCATTTTCAACCTTAATGCCAGATTCCCGGGCAATTCTTATAAATCTATTACAGGTATTCTTCACCCCGGAAAAAACATCAGTTCCGTCAGGACTCCCGACTCCCTCCAGGCTGTCGGTACACAGGCTGATATTGACCCGTCTTGCCTTTTGCAGCAGCTTTGCAATTACCCTGTATTCCTGAGGGGTAAAACCGGCAAAACCGTCAATCCAAATTTCCGCCCCGTTATACAGTGCTGTAGAGCTAAGCTTTTCCGAAGCAAGGGTCAGGTCATCATCCGAATCCCTGTATCTCTCGGCAATAGCCTTCTCAAAAGCAGTATAGACAGAATTAAGCTCTATCAGTTTGTCCTTTACTGGGCTGTCTTCCTTAAAGTTTTTGCCTGCGCTCTCCAGGGCTTCAGGTGTTATATTGTACCGTTTGAACTCGGTAATCAAAGTAGCCAGGGTATTTACAAAACCCTGGCGTTCAGCTGATTTGGAAAACACCCTGAGGCTGTCCCTCATTTTATCCAGGATTCTGTAGATAATCATAGACTTGCCGGCAGAGTGGATGTGGGGATAGGTAATTCCCCCCACATCATTGAATATTCTGAAGGCCATACGCCTAAAGCTCAAGACTTCGGTTTTAAGGATGCCTCCTGTCTCCAGCACGCTGATGAGATCTCTTTCCGCCTGAAAGGTGAACTGCTCAGGGACAAGCAGCACCAATGGGTGTGTGACGCCACTGGTGATTCTTTCTTTAATTTCATTCAGGCAGCGCCGGGTTTTACCGCTGCCGGACCTGCCATAAATAAACCGCAAACTCATAAGTTTTAACTCCATTAACTCTTGAATTCGTAGCCGGATTTACTTTTTCTAAAATATTTTAACACATTTTTCTAAAACCAGACCGGTATTCATTATTTGTATTATTGCAAGTAATCCTTGCATGTCATATTTAACCACAGAGCACACAGAGGACACAGAGATTTTTTTAGCCGGACTAAATGCCCTAAGAGTCATTTATCTTTATATATTTTTTATTAAGTAGGTAGGTAAGAATTTTCCAATTGTTTACTTTTGCCATAACCTGCAAATTAATGCCTGAGAGTTAATTCTCTGTGATCTCTGTGCCCTCTGTGGTTTTATTAATGGGACGTTCAGTATTTTCAGGGTAGTTTTTCATGCCGCAAGCGGCACCAAAAGACGATACAGTACAACAAAAAACGGGGCTGTGCCCCGCATTGCCTCTCTTTCACTGGTTAGTCAGTTTGACCACTTTAAATCTTCCGTCCTTTAGTTCACCCAGCGCCACAACTTTCCCGTTGGCCACCATTTCCACCAGATTCAGTGAGCTGTTCACATCCAGCACCGACCCCGGCTTTAGGCCGGCTATATCAGCCACCCTGCAGGAAACCCTGCCCGACACCAGGGAAATCTCCAAAGGTATGTTCATAGCTATTTCCAAGGCGCTGTCCGAGGCGCTGTCCGGTATAATATGTTCCTCCGGCGCCACCGGGGACTCCGGCCCCGTGTCAGGCCTGTCCTGTTCCAAAGCCTCCCTGGGGGGAACAATCCCCATCTTTTTATAGAGAAGTGCTACCTGTTCCTTTGCGGTTTCAACTCCGGTAATCTGCATTATGGTAGTATCCAACAAATCCCCAACTGACAGCATGAACTTTACCACCACAACGGGTCCATCTGTGGGAAGCGGGTGGTGGTCGGCCTCTTTCAGTTCCTTAATATGGGTTGTTTTAGGAGGGGAAATATCTATAGCTTCCCCAAACATATCCGACAGGGCTGTTGCAGCTGCCCCGTTCATCTGATTCATAGCCTCTGAGGCCGCGCTGATTGCCATTTCACTGACTTCAAAAGAATCAGGCTTACCGTTTCCACCTAGCATCAAATCGGCAATAACTGCCACGTCATCCTCTTTAATTACCAGAACGTTGAAACCCTTTAAACCCTTTATGAAATCCACCTGTATCGATAGGTAAGGGGTATTAAAGGATGAATATACCTTTTCCTGATAACATATGTAGCTCTGGGGGTTCGAAATATTAACAGGCACACCCAGCAACTCGGAAAGGGGAGTTGAGGCATTTCCCATAGTAATATTTCCTATTTCGCAAACTGTGTCCAGTTCCTGGGGAAGGAGATACTGGGTGAAGTCTTCTTCCGCTTCAGTCAAAACGTTCCCCTCAGGCAGGTCTTTACATGTATTTTCATTGCCGGCGTCTTTTATGACTTCAGTTCCGCCGGTCATTCCCCCGTTAAGAAGGGCATCAATCTCTGCCTGAGACATTGACATGTAGAAAACCCCCTAAATTGCATATATTCTTTTTAATTATACAAAAATTTCATTTGCTCCGTAACCCATTATTTCTTCTTTTTCATAAAAAGTGGGATAAGTGCGGTAACCACCAGTCCTATAAGCAAAGCACTCACCCAGTCTATGCTGTTATTGACCAGGTACTGTACATACGCATTTCCCAAAACGGTTACAACTGCCACAAGTATCAGTCTGGGATCAAATCTCATCAGCAATCACCCCTGATGGTGATTATAACATGATTTCTTGCTCATCGGTATTCCTATGTGGTCAGGAGACAGGAGACAGAGGTTGCATGTAATATAATCCGGCAACCTGGGACGAAAAATGAATAGGCCCGGGATAACCCGGGCCGGTATAGGTGCAGTAATTTAGAATCAATTTATTAATCAAAATATATGGGCCTTCCGAAAACCATGTTGGCCTTGTATCCAAGGTTGTGAATGGCCTTAATATATCTTATGGTCTTGTTTTTATAGCGCATTACCAGTGAGTGGGTTTCAGCCATGTCATTTCCAAGCATCCGCACACCTTTGAGGAGTTCCCCGTCTGTTACCCCGGTAGCGGCAAAAATGGCATCGTCTCCTTTTACCATATCATCCATGTATAAGATTTTGCTGGTGTCAGATATACCCATCTGGGCACACCGTGCCCTGTCCTCGTCATCCTCCGGCCAGAGCCTTGCCTGCATTTCACCGCCCAGGCACTTAAGGGCAGCCGCTGCAATGACACCTTCCGGAGCCCCTCCTATACCAACACAAAGGTCAATACCGGTAGTGGGAATGGCAGTGTATATTGCCGATCCCACATCACCGTCCCCGATCAGCCTGACCCTGGCTCCTGATTTCCGCACAGACTCAATTATTTCCTGGTGACGTGGGCGGTCCAGTATCATTACTGTACAGTCAGATATTCTTTTTTCGTTAGCCTTTGCCACTATCTCCAAGGTTTTTTCTATGGGGTCGTCAATATGTATTTTACCGGCTGCCTTTGGACCCACAGCTATTTTCTGCATATATATATCCGGGGCGTGAAGAAGGTTTCCTCTGTCTGCCACTGCAACTACCGACAGGGCATTGGGCAGTCCCTTGGCCAGTATGTTGGTTCCCTCAAGCGGGTCAACCGCCACATCTACCTCAGGCGAAACCGTGCAGCCCACTTTTTCACCTATATAAAGCATAGGCGCCTCATCCATCTCTCCCTCGCCTATAACCACCACTCCATTAATTGAAACAGTGTCAAACATTGCTCGCATGGCATTAACGGCTGCTCCGTCTGCCTCGTTTTTCTTCCCCCGGCCCATCCACTGTGAAGACGCCAGCGCCGCTACTTCAGTCACTCTCACAAGTTCCAGAGTAAGCTCCCGGTCCATAAACTCACACTCCCGAATTAGTATTATTTAGTTAAACAGATATTTATATTGTAACATATTATGCTCAAGGGGTGGACTATTTGATTGATTATTTGAATTATGACATATTAATTTTTCAATCTCTCCGGTGGCCCTTTTATTTTAATGGAATAAAACGCCCTCTACTGATAACAATATCCTCTATGCGGAAAATAATCTTTATAGCTGCTCTTCTTTTTATATTTACTCTTGAATTCTCCTCCCATGCCCTTTCTGCTTTGGCTGGCAGCCCGGGAAAAAACACCGAGGATATAGCCATCTTCTGGACGGACGGACAGGACCTTAAGGCATTAAATATTGTGAGGATAAACCGAAATAAGATACGGGTGGGTATAATATCAATACCCACCTGTACGCTGATTAATTCCGGGGAAGAATACGGCACCATAAAAGACATATATAAAAGAAGGGGCATACCCGGTGTTTTAGAAAAAATTGAAACAGTATCGGAAGTATATGTTGGCAAATACGTGGAGATTCCACAGCAGTCCCTTAGAAAAATAAGCAGCTGTATCGGCAAGATAGAAATATCGGGTAAAAAAACAACACTGCTGGATGTTTTTGATAAGAAATATACTGATAAACCCGTTGACCTTCAGGTTGAGATAAGGTCTCTTGCTGCGGCAGTAGTTAAGCCAAAAGTTATGATACATCTTCCCGAACTTATCCTTATCATGGCCACAGAATTCGAAACAAACGCTTCACTGGCTGATTTTTTTACTATTTGTAATTATATTGAAAAAGGAGGACCGGAAATAATTAAAAAAAAGCTGCTTCCCGGCTCATACTGCCAGTATGGTTCCCAAACGGCCTGGCAGGCCAGCAGCCATAGCTGGAAAACAGCTCTATCAGAAATATGCAAATAAAAAATGGAATTTAGAAATTGGCTGTTAGAAGTTGGATATATGTACGTATCTTCACTGGTTAATTGTAAGTCTGGCAACAAATTTCCTTATGAATAAAGAAAGGGAGGTGAATCTTCACCTCCCCAGGCTAACATTTCCTATTAATAAAAATCCATTTTGTCCACTTCTGCTCCCACTTCCCTGTCGTTATTCACCTGGTGGTGAAAAATCTGCCTTAAATCATCGGTGTCATACTCATCAGTGTGAATTTTAAGCTGGCTTATAACCGATTTTACTCCCCTGGCCCTGGAGGCTGCCCTTATGGCTGCCTTTTCCTCTTCCGGCCCGGACACATTTCCCATAAGGTATACATTACCCTTTACGCTCTTTACCCCAACATTTCTGAGGTCTACACCGGGCGCGGCATTTAACTCCTCCGTTGCTTCCTCCACAACATCCTCGTCTATTATTGACCCGTCGGTGCTTATGGAAACCCCATTATCAATTCCATTAAAACCCTTGATTCCTGACAGTATTTGATCCACCTGTTCCTTTTCGGCAAGAGTGTCAACAATTCCAGTCACACTGGCGACCCCGTCGTTAATCCTGACCTTTAAATTGTAGTTTTTGGTCCTGTCGTCGGTATCCAGTAAAGCCTGGGCCTGTCTTTCGACATCATTTTTCCTGGACATACACCCGCTCCTTTCCTAAAAGAAGGCGTGTTTTTGCTATGATTTTTTACAGAATACAAAGTTAATATACCGCCTTTTTTATACCAAAGAGGGGATTTTTTAAACGATGTAAATGCACGCCATTTTATGGGTCTTTGTCCATAATGCAACTCGATTCAAAACAACCCTAAAGTATAAAAATAAAGCTGTACTCTCTAAAAAAAAGGGGGAATTAACTGGTGCGTGAAGGTATGCTACCGACAGTACTCGGTACCGCCGTAACCGCCACCGGACTGGTGCTGAAAAACGCCAATCCCGCGCTGGGGTGGGGAATAGCCGGGTTCGGCCTGGCCCACATAGTCCTGGGCGCCATTGACCTGGTAGAACACTCCAATGACCACGGTTTCTAGAGAGTCAGGAAGGGAGAGGCATAAACCTCTCCCTCTCCGAATTAATGTTTATTGATTTTCTAATTCCCTAAATAGCGCAGTTGTAATTTCCCCCGGCAAACCGCTTCCAATAGCTCTGTCATCCACTGCAGCCAGAGGCATTACCCCCATAAGCGAATTTGTAACAAAGCACTCATCGGATGAAAAAAGCTCCTCCGGCCTCACCGGCCTCTCCTCCAGGCTAATTCCCATGGAAAAACATATATCAATTATTCTCCTGCGGGTAATGCCGGGAAGAAGACCACTATTGACATCGGGTGTAATAACATTTCCTCCTCCTACTATAAAAATGTTACTGACCGATCCCTCTGCAATAAAGCCCTGCTGATTTAAGAATAGCGCCTCATCCCATCCGCAGGAAGCAGCCTGCCGTTTTGCAATAATGTTTTCGTAATAGTTAAGATTCTTATGCCGTACCAAAGGTGAGGTCTCATTTCTCCTAAACTTAGTAAACCCCGCCCTGATTCCCCGGGCATATTTCTCTTTGCTGTACACCTGTTGTCTTACATTTATTATAACGCTGGGTGCCGCTGCATCTCCCCCGGCGGTGAGGGTCAGCCTTAGGGCCCCCGCTTTGATATTGTTTTTTTCAGCTGTACCGTAAAGCATTTCATTTATTTTTTCGGCGCTGAAGGGTACTTTAAGCCCCAAAGCACGCGCAGAGTTCATAAGGCGTGACAGGTGAAGATCCGTCCGCGCGGGCTTACCACCGGTTAGCTTAATTGTTTCAAAAAGTCCCATTCCGTATAAAACAGCCCCGTCACAGGCAGAAACTGCCGCTTCTCCAGCAGCCAGGTATTTTCCGTTAAGGCAGATTATGCTCCCGGAATCCATTAAACCAGTACTCCTTCCATCCGCAGGGCATTTATTAGAGCCCTGGCCTTATCCAGTGTTTCAATATACTCCGAAAGGGGGTCGGAATCAATTGTAAGTCCCCCTCCTACCTGCAAATGTATGTTATCCCCTGTATACACCAGGGTCCTTATCACTATACTGAGGTCTGCTTCTCCACAATAGGACAGATAACCTATAGAGCCGCAGTAAATACCCCTCCTGACCGGCTCAAGCTCCTCAATTATCTCCATCGCCCTTATCTTGGGCGCACCTGTAATGGACCCACCAGGGAAAGAGGCTTTTAACAGGTCAATAGATCCCTTTCCTTCCTCCAGCTTCCCTGTAACTGTTGAAACCAGGTGAAATACTGTCGGATACTCTTCTATCCTGTACAGTTCCGGCACAATCACGGAGCCCGGGGCACAAACCCTGCCCAGGTCGTTTCTCTCCAAATCCACGATCATAACAAGCTCTGCCCTGTCCTTCTCACTGTTCCATAGGGCTTCCCGCAGCCTGCTGTCTTCCCCGGGACTTCTCCCCCTGGGCCTGGTGCCCTTAATTGGCCTGGTTTCCACCGATCCTCCGGCCAGTTTAATAAACCTTTCCGGAGAAGCGCTTACTACCTGAATATCTCCGCAGTTTATAAAGGCTGCCATTGGGGCCGGATTTATCTTATTAAGGGTCTTGAAGACTTCCCATGGGTCTCCTTTTCTTGGAAGCTGAAAACGCTGTGACAGGTTAACCTGGAATATATCCCCTGCCGCAATGTACTCCCTGGCTCTCTCGACAACAGCACAGTAGCTTTCACGGCTGAAATCGGATATCATGCCGGAAATATTATCACCGGCCATTTCCATGCCTAAATGGTAATTGACATCCTTTTCAACCGGAACAGATTTTTCAAGGACTGCCGCCAGTTCCCGTTCAAGCCAGTCGGCCCTTTGCCTGGCGCGCTTTTCGGATCTGACCGGGTCTTCTTCAGGGTAGCCGGTTGAGGTTATATAAACCTCCCCGGCAACATTATCCACAGCTGCAACCACGTCATAAAAACCCAGCCAGCAGTCCGGAACTCCTGAATCATCACGGGCCAGCTCCGGTAATTTTTCTATCCTTCGCCCCAGGTCATATGAGAAAAAACCCGCAGCTCCACCGATAAAAGGAACCGGGCTCTGAATTTCCGTCATGCTGTACTTTTTTAAAAGCTCTCCAATTATATCAAGGGGATTCCCTTCTTTTCTTTCTGATTCCCCGGAGCCTGGCCCTGCATTTCTTTTTATTGTAACCTCTTCTCCCTTGGAGGTTATAGTTAAAAATGGGTCCACGGCAATAAAAGAATATCTGGAAAGCCCGCTGATAATCATCCCGCTGTGCAAAAGAATACTTCCCGGCAACCCCTGAAATCTCTCAAAAAGAGCTGTAACATCCGGCCTGATATTAACCTTTTTAAGCAGAAATGGGCTCATGTCTAACCTCCGAGTTATTAAGGAAGTTTTTCAGCATTTGCCTTCCTTCCGGAGTGAGCACAGACTCCGGGTGAAACTGGACGCCCTCAACATAATATTCCCGGTGCCTTAACCCCATAATTTCCCCACTTTCAGTAAATGAGGTCACCTCCAGGCAATTGGGAAGTCCCTCGGTGCTGACCACCAGGGAGTGGTATCTTCCCACCACAATAGGCTGGAGCAGTCCCCGGTATACGCCCCTCCCGTCATGCCTTATAGTCGATGTTTTTCCGTGCATCGGCCTGGAGGCCCTCACCACCCGTCCGCCGAAGGCCTGTCCTATGGCCTGGTGGCCCAGGCACACGCCCAGAATGGGTATCCTGCCGGAAAAACATCTCACAACCTCCAGGGAAATTCCGGCCTCGTCGGGAGTGCATGGACCCGGTGATATGATAATATGATCGGGGCTTATTTTTTCAATAGTATTTATATCTATTTTATCATTTCTGAAAACACATACCTCCTGCCCCATCTCTTTCAGGTACTGAACAAGGTTGTAAACGAAGGAATCATAATTATCTATAATCAATACCACACCAAGGCACCTCCTTAACAAACGCCCTGCGGGCGTTGCCGCCGTTCCAGCGGCACTGTTAGCATTATTCTGGGATCCGGAATTGGGAATTGGTGATATATTTGACAACTACATTTCGCCTATACAATCCCAATCTGGCTTCATTGAACAAAGATCCTATAGTTGCACTTTCAAAGGACATTCATCGGGGCGGGGAATATCATCTCCGTGCGCTGATTTTTCGGAGGCTGTTATCTGGGTCTTGGCGAAGGTGTCTACAGAAAGGCGAGCCGCCAACAGGACGTTGGCGGAAGTCCGAACCGGCGCATGACGCGCCGTTGAGGACGGTCGACTATCTGTTGACTCCAAGCATAGAGCCAGTTTCAGCCGGAGGGATCATCAGCGCATGGGGGTGATATTCCAAGCCTGCCCTATAGTTGACATTCAAGTTATCCACAAAAGATTTATTTTTTCCTGGTGTGTAAATAAACGCCCCTGCGGGCGTTGCCGCAAAAATAAAAAAGACCAGCACAAATAACTGGTCCTCACCCCGCAGCTCCGAGTCGTCTTATCAGCCTGTCTCTTCTCTTCTTTCTCAGCTCAACTTTAGTTTTGCAGTAAAAGTATATCATTATAACATAGCCAAGCTCAACCCTTTTTGGCTAATTTGGCACTACTTCCCGGTCAGAATACAGGAGTCAGGAGTCAGAAGCCAGAATTTATCATATGCGTTACTCTGAAGTTGCAACAAAACCATGGTTTACTTTAGCGTTATTTATTATAAAATGTAAAATGAAAATATTCTGTCTCCTGTCTCCTGACCCGAGGTGTTTTACCCATTAGCCATTAGGAGGTTTTGCTATGCAATTCAAGGTTAACAAAACCGTAATTACTCTTGTAAAGGGGGATATTACACAGCAGGACACCGAGGCCATAGTAAATGCAGCAAATTCCTCTCTTTTGGGGGGGGCAGGTGTTGACGGGGCCATTCACAGAGTGGGAGGGCCGCAAATACTTGAAGAGTGCAAAAAAATAAGGGCTGTCCAGGGCGGCTGCCCCACCGGGGAAGCAGTTATAACCGGCGGCGGCAACCTGAAGGCCCATTATGTTATACATACGGTAGGCCCCATTTGGTCCGGGGGAAACAACAGGGAAAACGAACTCCTGGCTAACGCATACCACAATTCCCTCAGAGTGGCATTAGAGCATAATATAAAGTCCGTGGCCTTTCCCTCAATAAGCACCGGCGCCTACGGCTACCCCACAGATAAGGCGGCGCAGGTCGCAGTTAAAACGGTAAAAGACTTTCTTGAAAATGAAAATAACCCTGCTGAGGTAAGATTTGTTCTCTTCAGCGACAAGGACTTTGACATCTACCGCAAGGCCTGGGAAGAAGCAACTTATAGCTAATTCTGAAAGAAATTACTGTCGAAATCCAGAATTCAGAATTCAGAAGCCAGAATGGATTAGGCACCCTGAAAATACTGAATGTCCTTTTTATGAACCACAGAGACCACAGAGAATTTGCTCTCAGGTATTACTATGAGGTCTAAGACCGTACCCATTTTATAAAACATATTTTAAAGCTTACAAGTAGGGCTTAAAACCTCCGTGCGCTCTGTGTTCTCTGTGGTTTTATAAGGACCCTAATTCTTATCCTTATTGGTGGCCGTTTTCACGGCCCCGGTTGTCTGGATTCTGAATTCTGGCTTCTGAATTCTGACCGGATAAACACTCAGTATGAGCTTTTTTAGCCGCAGACAGGCCGGCCAGCCAGCCGGTGGAGAAGGCTATTTGCATGTTAAAGCCTCCTGTATAGGCGTCCACATCTATTACTTCCCCCGCAAAGTAAAGACCCTTCAGAAGTTTAGATTCCATAGTCCGGGGATTGACTTCTCCGGTGCAGACACCGCCCACTGTCACCATGGCCTCCGCCAGGGGCCTTGTTCCCTTAATACTTAATGGGAAGCGCTTTACCAGGCCGGCGGCTTTTCTCCATATATTTTTGCCGGCTTCGGCTGATTTTTTCTGCGCATCAACACCCATTATCTCTGAAATAGTTATCGCCAGGCGGTCAGGCATCATCAGCTTTAAAAGCCCGGCAACAGATTTCCTGGGCTGATCCCTGGCTGCCGCAAGCATTCTTTCTGCGAGAAAATCCTCTTTAACCTCCGGCATAAAATCCAACAGCAGGCGCAGACTCCCCGATCCCTTCAATGCTGAGACGGTTCTGCTCAGTCCAAGCGCTGCAGGGCCGGAAACTCCAAAATGGGTAATAATAAAATCACCCCGGACAGCTTCTATCTTCTTGCCTGTATCATCCTCAATACAAAGTACAGAATCCCTTACTGAAAGTCCCTGAAGCTTTTCTGCCAGTTTTCTTTCAGCAATTGTAACGGGGACCAGGCCTGGCCTGGGAGTTATTACTTTATGACCTGCCTGGCCCGCCATAAAATACCCGTCCCCTGTGGACCCTGTCCCTGGATATGATGACCCGCCGGTGGCTATAATCAACGTTTTGCTGTATACCGGCGTGCCATCCTCCAATTCTGCTCCAAGGCACTGGCCGCCTTCCTTAAGCAGTGCCTTTGCCCTGTGTCCTAATAATATTTTTATTCCCATTTCCAGCAGATGGCTCTCTAGAGCTGCCACAACATCTTCGGCGCGATCTTTTTCCGGAAAAATCTTCCCCATTTCTTCCTCTTTAGTTTTTATACCAAGGCTTTTCAAAAAATGAACACAATCACTCCACCCAAAGCGGGAAAGAATGCCTGTCAGAAACTTTCCGTTTCCGGGGACATTTTTAATAAATTCATGCACCGGCGCAGTATTGGTGAGATTACACCTGCCACCCCCGGCAATGCTCATTTTTTTACCCAGCTTTTTGTTTTTTTCCAGCAAGACAACACTTGCTCCGGCCCGGGCCGCTGAGGCGGCGGCAAACATCCCCGCCGGCCCTCCCCCAACCACTAAAACGTCGGGCTTCTTTCTATTATGTTTCATTAAGAAATCCCTCTTAATCACAATTCACTATAAAGAATGAAAAATCAGGTCTTATTAAGCCACAGAGCACACAGAGGACACAGAGGTTCTTTAGCTCTGCCTGAATACGAAAGACTTATATTAAATAAAATCAAATGAATTGCATAGGTTCTTGAGTTATCCACTTTTTGCTTTATAGTAAACTTCTCTGTGTTCTCTGTGACCTCTATGGCTTCAATAATAAGCCATAATTAAGAATTAACCCCGGCTTTCTTTGTTGAATTCTCTAATATAATTTTACCCTGCCCAACATCTTAATACCTGCAATATTAGAAAGCCGGATTTAAATATCCGGCCTGTAATGAAAAATATATTATAAAATACTGATACCTATATACTAAGTCAAAAATAATCCTGTCTCCTGTCTCCTGTCTCCTGTCTCCTGTCTCCTGTCTCCTGTCTCCTGTCTCCTGTCTCCTGTCTCCTGTCTTAATTATACGCTATTTCCTTATTCCCTCCAGCACAATGGTAAACTTTTCCACAAGGCTGGGGTCAAACTGGGTACCGGCGCACCTTCTAATCTCAGCAATGGCGTCTTCATGAGACATGGCCTTACGGTAAGGGCGGTCGCTGGTCATGGCGTCATAGGCATCCGCTATGGCTAGAATACGGCACTCAAGAGGAATATTCTCACCCTTTAGCCCCAGAGGGTATCCATCACCATTCCACCACTCGTGGTGCAGCAGTATCCACTCTGCAATAGGCGCCATTTCCGGAGCTGACTGTGCTATACGGTGGCCAATTTCACTGTGCCTGCGCATCTCCTCAAACTCTGAATCGTTCAGGCGGCCCTTTTTGAAAAGTATCCTGTCCGGTATGCCAACCTTCCCGATATCATGAAACTGGGCTAAAAGCCGAAGGTCTGTTATACTCCTCTCGGGGAGCCCAAGTACTATTGCCATGGCTGCGGCCAGCCCCTGAAGCCGGTCGGCGTGTCCCTCTGTAATGTAATCCCTGGCCTCTATGGCCTTCATAAGAGTCTGAACTATGGCGCTCCTGGCGCTGCGGCTGCTGTGAAGCTTTTTCCTGTACATACTGTTATCGGCTTCCCTGAACAGGTCATCGATACTCCTGGAAGAATTGTTTCTCACGGCAAAGCCTACAGAAATACTCAGAGGCAGCTCCAGATTTCCGGCATTATACTCACTAACTGCACTTTGGATCTTATGGCAGATGCTATCGACCTCTTTCAGAGATGTTTTGGGCAGTATAATCGCGAATTCGTCCCCCCCCACCCTGGCAACAACATCTTTTTCCCGGAAACTGTCTTTTATGACTCTTGCCGCTGCTATAAGCATATTGTCCCCGGAATCATGGCCCATTGTATCGTTAATCAGCTTGAGCCCGTCAACATCGCATATAACCAGCCCAACCGGGTCAAAGCCTCCACACTCCACCCTCTTCATGGCCTCCTCAAAGTAGGCCCGGTTGTGAAGGCCGGTAAGAGAATCATGCTGGCTTACATGCCTTACCTGCTTTTCTTTCTCCTGAAGAAGATCTATCTGGTATCTTAACTCCTCTTCTGTGGCCGTAAGCTCTTCCAGAGTGGCTCCCAGTTCCTCATTGACAGCAATGACACATTGCTCAGCCTGCTTTCTCTCCGTTATATCCATAAGTGATGCTACAGACTTCCTTGTCCCGGCAATCATACCTATAGTAAGGAATATATCCCTTACATTTCCATACCGGTCAATCAAGCGGAACTCGTATTCCGATGGGGCTGCGCCGGGCTCGTTTCTCCTGGCGCGGTGATTCTGAAGCATCATGGAGAGGTCCCTCTCATCCACAAATTGAGTCCACTTAAGCTTGTTTTCTATTTCCTCCTTTGTATACCCCATCAACTTCTCTGCCTGGCCGTTCGCCAGGGAAATAGTCGTATCTTCTTCAAGTATAAGCATGGCGGTGCCGGTTTTTTCAAATATGGTGCGATATATTTCCTCCGATTCATCCAGCTTTTTCTTCATTCGCTTAACTCTTGTAACATCCATCATTGAAACTACACTTCTTGTAGTACCGGGAATCATGGCTATATTAAGATAAACATCCTTTACGTTTCCGTACCTGTCAACCAGCTTGAACTCATAAGCCGAGGGAACGGCGCCGGGGTCCCTTCTTCTGGTGAAATGATACTCTTTCATTCTGTCGAGGTCTTCTTCAGCAACAAACTCCGTCCATTTTTTTTCACGCTGTATTATCTCTTTGGTATAACCTGTAAAATTTTCAATCTGGGTATTGGCAAGAAATACTGAAGTGTCCTCCTCAACAATAAGCATGGCAGTACCTGTATTCTCAAATATTGTCCGGTATGTTTCCTCGGATTCCTTCAATTCCTTCTCCATCCTTTTTCTCTCTGTTATGTCCTCTCCCAGCACCGATCCACCAATTATCTCGCCGTTATCGTATATAGGTGATGCGTTTACGCGAATGGTACGGGGAATTCCATCACTATGAATGATCCTGATTTCGTAACTACCCTCTTTTCCGGCTTTAATCCTTGACTCAAGTTGGGAAATCACTTTCTTTCTGTCATCTATATGAACAAAATCAATTACACTTTTTCCCAATATATCCTCAGCCCTATAGCCCAAAAGCTCCAGCGACCTCTTATTAGCCAGGGTAATCCGTCCTTCGGCATCGTATGTAAAGAAAAATTCATTCATGTTGTCCAATAGAGACCTTAAATAACAAACCTGCCTCTCAAGGGCCTCACATTTCATATTAACAATATGGGTCCCTGTTGCTCCGGTTTCATTCAGGCTTCTCATCGTCAACCCCCCAGCCTTAACAAATCAGATAAAGTTCTCACTTTTTTTATAGGAGTGTGACCGGTATGAACAATATATAGAACTAGAGTTACTGGTGTTATTCTATGGAAGGCAGGTTCTTATAATTTTTTTTGATATATTACCAGTTATTCCATATCACTTCAACAAATCCTTCCAGATTTTTTAAAAAATTCAGTTAGTTCATTTCAATATAAAATTAAACCCCGCCTCAGTTGAGGCAGAGTTTTGCATAAAAAGGTTAAGTTTTTTCATAGAACCTGCATTATAAGGCACTTAAGATAATAAGTCTCCGGTGAACCAAGAAGCATCGGGTGATCCCTGGCCTGCCTGCGGACCTCCACAAGTCTTACCGGTCTCCCTGCATCCCTGGCGGCATCATTTATTACCTCCATAAAAAGACCTTCGCTCATGTGGAAAGAACAAGAGCAGGTAACAAGGAAACCTCCGTGATTAAGAATTTTCATTCCTCTTAGATTAATTTCCTTGTAGCCCCTTATAGCCCCCTCAATAGCCTTTTTTGACTTTGTAAAAGCGGGAGGGTCCAGTATAACCAGGTCAAATTTCTCTCCTGACTTTTCCATGGCCCTTAGCTCATCAAAGCTGTTACCTTCTCTGAAGTTGCACAGGTGGCCGAAGCCGTTCCTTTCGGAATTTTTTGCAGCCATCTCCAAAGCAGGTGCTGAAATATCAATTCCAAGCACCTCCTTTGCCCCAAAGCCTGCTGCATAGACCGAAAATGTACCGGTATGACAAAAGCAGTCAAGAACCCTGGCCCCTTTAGAGAGGCTTTCCAGGGCCATCCGGTTCTCTCTCTGATCCAGGAAATACCCTGTTTTTTGTCCCCCGGCCAGGTCCACCTCGAAAAGCCGGCCATTTTCTTTTATTTCGACCACCGTGTTAAATTCTTCCCCAATGAACCCTGCTTGAAGGGGGAGTCCCTCAAGTTCCCTTACACTGACATCGTTTCTCTCGTATATGCCTGCGGGGCTTATCAGCTCACGAAGTATTTCTACAATTGTGTCTTTATATTTGTCAATTCCCAGGGCAAGGGTCTGCACCACCAGGTACTCCCCGAATTTGTCCACCACCAGTGCCGGCAGGAAGTCAGCCTCGGAAAAAATAACTCTGAAGGCATTGGTATTCCTGATAGTTTTTTTTCTGTACTCCCAGGCTGACTTTATGCGCCTGTATAAGAAATCCCTGTTTATCTCTTCATCCCTGCTGCGTGTCATAATACGGACAAATATTTGGGACAGGGGGTTTATATAACCTTTTCCTATAAACCTTCCCCGGAAGTCTACAACTTCCACTATGTCTCCAGGTGTGTAGCTCCCTTCAATATCCGAAACTTCTGTCCGGTAAACCCAGGGGTGCCCTCCGGCAACCCTTTTGTGCCGGCCCCTGTCCAGTTTTACCGTGGCCGTTTTTGCCACCCCCTATTTTGGAAGTTGGAAGTTAGAGGTTGGAGGTTGGAGGTTGGACTACTTTTGAGAGACAAGTCTTTCTGCCCTTCTTTGAACCTGTTCGAATACCTCATCCTCATCTATGGAGAAGACTTTTCGATCTTCCATTACGATCTCTCCGTTTATTATAACGGTGTTAATGTCTGCGGACTGGGCAGCATAGACAGTGTGGGCTATCCAGTCATTCCTCGGGAAAAGGTGGGGCCTGCGGGTTTCCATTAGTATAATATCGGCCTTATAGCCAGTTTTTATTAAACCAAGCTGGCCATCCATTCCCAGTGCGCGCGCGCCTCCCGTGGTGGCCATCTGCAGCGCCTGGAACGAGGGCAGCGCCAGTGGGTCCATGGTGCTTACCTTTTGAAGAAGGGCTGCGCTTCTCATTTCCTCCAGCATATCCAGGTTGTTGTTGCTGGCCGCGCCGTCGGTGCCAAGCCCCACGGTAACTCCTGCCTTTATCAGGCCTGTTACAGGGGCAACCCCGCTGGCAAGCTTCATGTTGCTTTCCGGGTTGTGCGCAACCCCCACCTTTTTCTCGGCCAGAATTTCTATATCCCTGCTGTCCAGGTGGACACAGTGGGCAGCCAGCACCGGCAGCTCAAAAAGCCCCACGCTGTCTACCAGCTGTATGGGCGTTTTACCATACATCCTGGCCATATCTTCAACTTCGGTCCTGGTTTCCGCCAGGTGGATATGGATACCTACATTGAGTTCCTGGGCAAGGCTTATAACCTTTTTAAGGTAGTCCGGCGGGCAGGTGTATGGTGCGTGGGGCCCCATCCTCACTGTAATCCTCCCGTCAGCACTGTTGTGCCACCTGGCTACAAACTCCCTGTAAAAATCCAGCGCAGACTGGGCCTCGGGGCCCACCCCTATCATTCCCCTGGAAAGATTTGCCCTCATGCCGGCCTTTTCCACGGCCATGGCTACATGATCCATAAAAAAGTACATATCTGCAAAGGTGGTGGTTCCAGAACGTATCATCTCAAGGCAGCAAAGCATAGTCCCCCAATATACATCCTCTTCCTCCAGCTTAGCCTCAAGGGGCCATATTTTCTCTTCCAGCCACTTCATAAGGGGAAGGTCGTCTGCGTAACTCCTTAAGAGAGTCATGGCAGCGTGAGTATGGCTATTAACGAATCCAGGCATGGCCAGCATATCAGAGGCCTCAATAATTTTTTCCGCAATAAAATCTTCGGGGGTAGACCCCGCAGGTCCCACACTGATAATGTTCTGCCCGTCTATTGCAATTTCTCCGTCCGGAATTATACTGTCATGGTTTTCCATAGTTATCACTGTGGCGCCTTTAATAAGCAGCTTAGACATACAATTCCTCCCTATCTCTCTTTATTATTACACCTCTATCCGTGATTCCAGCTGTTTATGTATTCATCCTGCTCCACAGAGAGTGTGTCTATTTTAATTCCAAGGGACTCCAGCTTCAATTCCGCCACCCGCCTATCCAATTCCCGGGGAACATCATAGACGTGTTTTTCCAGCTTATCCCCGTTTTCCAGCACATATCTGGCTGAAAGGGCCTGCAGGGCGAAGGACATGTCCATAATCTCAGCCGGATGGCCATTACCTGCCGCAAGGTTTACCAGCCTTCCCTCCCCCAGGAGGTAAATCTTTCTCCCGTCTTTCATCTTAAACTCCTCTATGTCCTTTCTGACCACGCGCCTCCCTGCCGATGCCTCCAAAAGCTCCGGCTTGTTGATCTCCACATCGAAGTGACCGGCATTGGAAAGTATAGCGCCGTCCTTCATCCGGCTATAGTGATCTCCCCTCAATATATCCTTACATCCGGTTACTGTTACAAATATATCCCCCACAGAAGCGGCCTCAAGGCTGTTCATAACCTGATAGCCGTCCATGTAGGCCTCTATGGCCTTTACCGGGTCAACTTCACAAATTATTACCCTGGCCCCCAGGCCCCTGGCCTTCATGGCTACTCCACGGCCGCACCAGCCATACCCCAGCACCACAACGTTTTTGCCTGCCACAATCAGGTTTGTGGTGTGCATTATTCCTGACCACACAGACTCACCGGTGCCATACCTGTTGTCAAAGAGATATTTACACAGGGCGTCATTAACCGCTATCATGGGGAAAAGGAGTTTGCCCGCCTTATCCAGCGCCCGCAGCCTGATTACTCCGGTGGTGGTCTCCTCGGACCCCCCAATGACATTTCCGGCCAGGTCCCTTCTCTCGTTATGCAAAGCGCTGACCAAATCCCCGCCGTCATCTATTATTATTCTCGGGCGGGTTTCAAGGGTTTCAAGTATATGACTGTTATATTCCTCGGGGGTGGCGTTGTACCATGCATAAACATTTATACCCCCGGCCGCCAGGGCTGCAGCCACATCATCCTGGGTTGACAGAGGATTAGACCCTGTGATTGCCACATCCGCCCCTCCCGCTCTCATTACTTCGGCCAGGTAGGCTGTTTTGGCCTCCAGGTGTATGCTTAAGGCCACCCTTATTCCGGCAAAGGGCCTTTCCTTTTCAAACTCTTTTCTTATGACGTTGAGCACCGGCATGTGTTCCTTTACCCAGTCTATCTTTAGCCTTCCTGAGGGAGCTAAATCCATATCCCTTACAATATTTGCCTTCATAAAAATCACCCAATCCTTTACTTTTAATATAATTCCTTTATAGAAGGCCCGTATGGGCGCCTGAGTATTCCCCTGTCCGTAATTATGGCGGTGACAAGCCTTGCCGGAGTAACATCAAAGGCCGGATTCCAAACCTTTACCCCCTCCGGGGCCACCCTTACCCCGCCAACATGGGTCACCTCTTCCGGACTTCTTTCTTCTATAGGTATTTCCTCGCCGGACTTAAGTTTTATATCAATAGTGGAAAAAGGCGCTGCCACATAGAATGGCACCCCGTGCTCCTTTGCCAGCACCGCAACCCCGTATGTGCCAATTTTATTGGCAACATCACCATTGGAGGCTATTCTGTCAGACCCTACCACAACAAGGTCAACCTTGCCCCTCGACATAAGGTAGCCGGCCATGTTATCGGTAATGAGTGTTACCGGTATCTCTTCCTGAAGCATCTCCCAGCAGGTCAGCCTTGCCCCCTGAAGGAGCGGCCTGGTCTCGTCGGCGTATACGCTGACCTTTCTTCCGGCCTCATGAGCAGCCCTTATAACACCCAGGGCGGTTCCGTATCCGGCCGTGGCCAGTGCCCCGGCATTACAGTGTGTCAGTATACTGGCTCCGTCGGGAATAAGCTCAAGGCCGTACATTCCCATTTTTTTATTTCCCTCTAGGTCTTCACGGTAAATTAATTCGGCCTCGCGCAGCATTATATCTATAAGCTCCTTTGGCTGGGCAGGCATTGACGCCCTTATTCTGTCAAGCATTCTTTCCAGCGCCCAGTTAAGGTTTACAGCAGTAGGACGGGTGGCTGAAAGGTAAGCTGCAACCCTTTCAACTCCGGCCAGAAATTCGCCCGGATCATTTGTGTCTATCTTCATGGCCCCCAGCACCAGTCCGTATGCAGCGGAGGCTCCTATGGCCGGCGCCCCCCTGACTGAAAGCCTCTTAATGGCTTCGGCCACTGTTTCATGGTCACGGCAGCATATGTATTCGTTACAGCCGGGCAGCTTCGTCTGGTCCAACAGAAGCAGCTGGCCGTCCTCCCATTTCATTGTATCCAAAAAAATTCCTCCCCCGCTTTTTTTATCTATCCTCCGACAGGACCTTCCTCCAGAGCCCGGTGGCAAGCACATTCTTCATCCACATCAAGGCCCGAAATAGCCTGCATTATAAGCTTTCTTAAATTAGCCGCATTTTCAGCCATTACGTCCAGCACTTCCTGGTGAGTAAGCTTGTTTGGGCTTATGCCGGCTGCAAAGTTGGTAACCATTGCTATTGTGGCATAGCATATCTCGGCCTCCCTGGCCAGAACCACCTCGGGAACGCTGGTCATTCCCACAAGGTCCCCCCCCAGCTGCCTTAACATCCTTACCTCTGCGGAAGTTTCAAACCTGGGCCCCTCGGTGCAGACATATACCCCTGCCCCGTGGTGTGTCAGTCCGAGACTGCCGGCGGTGGCCGAAAGATGTTTACTAAGCCTTGGGCAGTACGGCTCGGTCATATCCAGGTGAACAACCCCCCGCTCCACAAAGGTGGACGGCCTGCCCTTGGTAAAGTCCAAAAACTGGTCTACAAAAACGAACTGCCCCGGCCCCATCTCAGGATTAAGTGATCCCACTGCCGCTGTGGCAAAAATATTTCTTACCCCCAGCTTCTTTAGGGCAGCTATATTACCCCTGTAATTAACCAGGTGGGGAGGCGTTGAGTGATCGGCGCCGTGCCTGGCCATAAAAGCAATTTCCCTTCCCTGGTAGTTTCCTATCATGGCTTTAGCCGTACCATAGGCAGTAGTAATTTTCTCTTCTCTTACATCAGATAGTATCTCGGGGTCATATACCCCTGTCCCTCCTATAATTCCTACTTTAACCGCCATATTGGGACCTCCTGACACTCTTTTGTTTTATATTGCTTAATATCCATAGCTAGTATTCGCTTTTTTTACCAGCGTTCCTCTTTTATAAACGTTTTAAGCATTACCCTCGGGTCCGGAATTGGGAATTGGGAATTGATATTCCAAATCTGCCCGAATAGTCTCTAAGACTTATTTAAAAGTGTTTGAATCCACTCTTATAACTATCAAGGTCTAAGTCCTTATCCATTCCCAGCAACCTGATCCCTTTTCCAGGATCGGTTATTTTTCCAATGGCCGTTACATTTCCTTTCCCGGCTTTTTTAAATGCCTCTATAACCTGTTCCTTCCTTTCAGCCGGAACAGTAAAAAGGAGCTCATAGTCTTCGCCCCCGGCCAGGGCCCATTCAAAAATGTTTTTACCGGATATTACCGCGACCCTTGCGGCAGAAGGTGAAACTGGAAGACTGTTGACATAAATCTCTGCTCCCACATTGCTGCTCTCGCAAATGTGCTTAATATCCCCCCCAAGCCCGTCGCTGATATCCATCATTGAGGTTACGAAGCCCATATCGGACAGCAGTGATGACTGCTCAAGCCTGGGCTCCGGTGTCAGGTGGCGGCTCAAAAGCAAATTCCTGTCCTCTTCCGTAACCTTTTCGGCAAGCTTTTCACCCATTAATATCTCAAGCCCTGCGGCTGAGCCACCCAGACTCCCGGTCACCATTAAAGTATCACCAGGCTGTGCGCCGCTTCTGGTAATTACTCTTTCCCGAAAGGCTTCCCCGATTATCATAACATCAATGGTTAAAATGTCCGACCTGACGGTGTCCCCTCCTATAAGGTTTACTGACCACCTGGAAAGAGTTTTTTTCACGCCCCAATACAGCTCCTCAATCTCTTCCACCGGCAGCCATCCCGGAAGGGCAAGGGAAACCAGAACATGCCTGGGCCTCCCCCCCATTGCCGCTATATCGCTTAAATTCACCGCCATAGCCTTGCAGCCAAGCTGGTAAGGAGTGATTCTTCCATAAATAAAATGAACCCCGTCCACAAGCATATCACTGGAAACCAGCAACACACTGCCTTCAACGGGGGCAATAACGGCGGCGTCGTCACCTATTCCCTTAATCACGCCGCGGCTATCAAATATAGTTTCTTTCGCTATTTTTTTTATTAGCCCAAATTCTCCGATATCCGAAAGCTTCAACCGGCAACCATTCCTTTTGCTTTAAAGTACAACTTCCCGGTCGGGAGACAGGAGAGCAAAGCATTCTTCATAGTGCCAATTAAGACTGCAGTAATGTCTGTCTTTTTTGTATAAAACCACAGAGGACACAGAGATCACAGAGAATTTGCTTTCAGGCATTACTCTCAGGTCTAAAACCGAAATAGAAAATTTTAAGTAATGCATGAACCTACTGTCTCCTGTCTCCCGACCCAAGGTAATACATCCGGGCAGTCTCCTGTCTCCTGACCAGGGTGCAATTCAGTATTAGCTACTAAAAAGCGCCTCGACAAACTCCTCCGAGTCAAAGGGGCGCAGGTCGTCAATGCCCTCCCCTATACCAATAAATTTAACAGGTATGTCCAGGGCCTGTTTTATACCTATTACCACACCGCCCTTGGCAGTTCCGTCCAGCTTGGTAAGGACAATCCCTGTAACCCCCGTAGCCTCACCGAAAATTTTGGCCTGGTTTATGGCATTCTGGCCTGTTGTGGCGTCCAGGACAAGCAGCACTTCATGAGGTGCGCCCGGATTTTCCCTGGAAAGCACCCTCCCCACTTTCTTTAATTCCTCCATGAGGTTACTCTTTGTGTGCAGCCTGCCGGCGGTGTCCACCACAAGAAAATCAGCATTTCTGGCCTTTGCTGCCTGTACTGCATCATAAACAACAGCAGCGGGGTCTGAACCTTCACTGTGCTTTATAACATCAACACCTGCCCGGTTTCCCCAAATCTCCAGCTGATCAATGGCCGCCGCCCGGAAAGTGTCCCCGGCAGCGAGAATAACCCTTTTACCATTTTGCTTCAGGTTATAGGCTAACTTTCCTATAGTGGTGGTTTTACCAACCCCGTTAACACCCACTACCAGTATTGTTGTAGGATTTCCACCGGCGGCAATGGGAGTGCGATCCTGCCCCAGTATATCCCTGACAAGCTCTTTTAAAAGTGGCTTTAACTGCTCCGCTTCGCTTAACTTGCGTTCCTTAACCAGCTTACGCAAACCATCTACCAGATTTAAAGAAGTATCGGATCCTACATCAGACTGGATAAGTATTTCCTCCAGCTCTTCATAAAGTGACTCATCAATATTCTTCCTGCCGGTAATAAGGCTGTCTATTTTTTCCACCAGTCCCTGCCTGGTCCTGGTAAGAGATTCTTTAAGCTTACTAAAAATACCCATTTTGCCGGTAACCTCCTGAAAACGACTAATTCTGAAATGAAACTCCTGTCGGAATACAGAAGTCAGAAGTCAGAATTCAGAAGGGTTTTGCATGCAACACTCCGTGGTTATATAAAGAGCCACATCAAATGGCATGTTTCCACATAGAAATACTTACCAATTCTGGCTTCTGAATTCTGAATTCTGAATTCCGACCTTAATTTAATACCCTTGAGTTAAAAAGTCCATCCTCTCAAGGGCATGCCGGGCGGCGTGCTGTTCAGCCTCTTTCTTTGAGTGCCCTGTTCCTGTTCCCATCTGCTTTCCCATATAGAGAACCCCCGCTGTAAATACCCTGTTATGGGGGGGACCTTCCTCTTTCATTATAATATAGCTTACCGGATTATTTGACTTTTTCTGTAATATCTCCTGCAATTCAGTTTTATAATCCCGATCAACCCTACCTTCCAGAACATCTAAAATAATTTTCCTGAGCTGTTCAAGGGCAAAACTTCTTGCCTCTTCAAGGCCGGAGTCAAGATACACCGCCCCCAGCAGTGACTCAAAGGCGTCGGCCAGTATGGATGGCCTCTCCCTCCCACCTGACCGCTCCTCACCTTTACCCATGTAGAGGCACTCCCCAAGGCCAAGGTTCCTTGCCACCCTGGCCAGGGAAGGTTCACATACAATTGATGCCCTCAGTTTTGTCAGCTCTCCTTCAGTACAGGAGGGAAAGGTATTATAAAGGTAATCGCTTACAATAAGCTCAAGAACAGCATCGCCAAGGAATTCCAGCCTCTGGTTATTGTAAAGCCTTTCTTTTTTCTCATATGAATACGAACTATGTGTCAGCGCCAAATCAATAAGCTCATAATTATCCCATTGGATTCCTATTTTTTCTGACAAAAATTTTGCACGGTCCCGATTATTCATTGGAGCACCCCGTCAACCTGTATATTTTTTAAACACCAGGGTAACATTATGCCCCCCGAATCCGAATGAATTTGACAAAGCCACATTAATATCAGTTTTCCTGGACCGGTTCGGCACATAGTCCAGATCGCACTCCGGGTCTGGTGTATCAATATTTATGGTAGGGGGTAGGATACCCCTCTCAATTGCCAAAGCACAAACCACAGCCTCAAGGCCTCCTGCCGCGCCCAAAAGGTGGCCGGTCATGGATTTTGTGGACCCCACTGCAAGCTTATAGGCGTGCTCTCCAAAGACCTGTTTAATGGCCAGGGTTTCCAGTTTATCTCCCAGAGGTGTTGATGTTCCGTGTGCATTTATATAATCAACAGCTTCCGGCGAAATACCCGCGTCTTTAAGAGCTATGTCCATGGACAGGGCACTTCCCTTTCCTTCAGGGTCAGGGGCGGTTATATGGTAGGCATCGCAGCTTCCGCCATAGCCTATAATTTCACCGTATATTCTTGCTCCCCTCTTAAGAGCGTGATCAAGATTTTCAAGAACCAGAAGACCTGCTCCCTCACCTATGACAAAGCCGTCCCTGTCGGCATCAAAAGGTCTGCTGGCTTTTTCGGGGTCATCATTCCTGGTGGACATCGCCTTCATGGCACAAAATCCTGCCATGGCCATGGGAGTAATAGGGGCCTCTGCCCCGCCGCATATCATAATGTCGGCATGCCCCCTTTGGAGAAGGCGGAAAGAATCGCCAATGGCATTGTTGCTGGAGGCACAGGCGCTGGTGGTTACCAGGTTGCAGCCCCTCAGCCCATATGATATGGCCACCTGGGCAGCCCCCATGTTGGCAATCATCATTGGTATGAAGAACGGGCTGATTCTTCCGGGGCCCCTGTTCAGAAGAACCTTGTGCTGTTCCTCCAGAGTTTCAAGCCCACCTATTCCGGATCCCAACACAACACCAACACGGTCTCTGTCAACAGAGTCCAGGCTGATTCGCGCATCCTCCATGGCCATTTTTGCCGCCGCCATTGCAAACTGTGTAAACCTGTCCATTCGGCGGGCTTCCTTTTTATCCATATAATTTTCCGGAGAGAAATCTTTAACCTCCGCACCAATTTTTGTGCTGTACCCCTCGGTGTCAAACCTGCTAACAAGGCCCACACCCGATTTTCCCTCCACAAGATTTGTCCAAAATGACTCAATGCCTGTGCCCACGGGTGAAATAACGCTCAGTCCCGTTACTACTATTCTGGGCAACAAATCAACACCTCCAATAAACGCCCTACGGGCGTTGCCGCTGTTTCAGCGGCAGTATTAAGCATGTTTAATGGGTTCGGAATTGGGAATTGGGAGTTGGGAATTATAAAAAACACCCAGCCGCTAATTCCTAATTCCTAATTCCCAATTCCCGATTTTAAAAAAGTCCCGCACAGATGGCGGGACGGAGGAAATTGTTATTACTTGTGTTCTTTAATATAGTTAACTGCCTCTCCGACAGTACGAATCTTCTCCGCATCCTCATCCGGGATGACAATATCGAATTCTTCTTCCAGGGCCATCACCAGTTCCACTATATCCAGCGAATCGGCCCCAAGGTCCTCAATAAATGATGATTCCATTGTCACATCAGCTTCATCGACACCAAGCTGTTCGGATATAATAGCTCTTACCTTTTCAAACACCAACTTCACCCCCCTTCAAAAATCTCTTCAACAATTACATGGCCATACCACCGTCTACAGTTATAACCTGGCCGGTTATATACGAGGCGGATTCACCAGCCAGAAAAACCACCACATCTGCAACCTCTTCAGGCCTTCCCGGCCTTCCGAGGGCAATTCCTGAAATCATTTTATTTTTTGCATCCTGAGGCAGGGAACCAGTCATGTCAGTTTCTATAAAGCCGGGGGCAACTGCATTTATGGTTATACTGCGGGACCCGAATTCTCTGGCCGCTGACTTGGTCAGCCCTATGAGGCCGGCCTTGCTGGCGGAATAGTTGGCCTGACCGGGATTTCCGGTAATCCCCACCACCGACGTTATGTTTATTATCCTGCCCCACCTGGCTTTTAACATGGGACGCACCGCAGATTTAATACAGTTAAAGGCGCCCTTTAAATTGATAGACATAACAATATCCCAGTCCTCTTCCTTTATTCTGGGTATGATGTTATCCTTTGTTATGCCGGCGTTATTGACAAGAATATCAAGACGTCCGAAGTTTTTGACAGCCTCCTCCACCAGTCCTGCCGCCTGGGCAGGGTCTGAAATATCGGCGCGTATGGCCAATGACTGTCGCCCCATGGCATTAATGGCCTCAGCCACTTCCATGGCCTCAGCTTCCCTGCCGGTGAAGTTAACTATCACATTGGCCCCTTCACGGCCCAGTGCCAGTGCTATGGATCGCCCTATTCCCCTGGAGGACCCTGTAACTATGGCCACCCTGCCATTTAGATTCATTTTAGCCAACCTCCCTGAAACTAGCAAGGACTTTTTCCATGGAAACAGTGTCTTCAACATTCTGTGCCTGCGTGTCCCTGCTTATTTTTTTTACAAGCCCCGTGAGAACCCTTCCCGGCCCAACCTCAATAAAGACACCCGTTCCGTCACTAACCATTTTTTCAACACATTCTTCCCACCTGACCGGGCTGTATACCTGCCTGACGAGAAGGTCCCTTATCTCTTCCCCGGTCCCGTGATAGCCTGCGGTAACATTGGATAGCACCGGGATTTTGGGATCCTTTATTTTTACCAGGGACAGATCGGAGGCAAGCTTATCGCCCGCCGGTCTCATCATTGAGGAGTGAAACGGTGCGCTTACCGAAAGGGGTATACACTTCCTGCCCCCCCTTTTACCCAGTTCTTCCACTGCCCTGTCAAGAGATTTCTTGTCACCGGCTATTACCACCTGTCCGGGAGAGTTCATGTTGACCGCTTCCACAACTGCCTCAGGGCCGGATATCCGGTCACACACTTCTTTTATTATGCTGGCCTCAAGGCCCAGTACTGCTACCATCCCCCCCACTCCCAGGGGTACGGCCTCCTGCATATGTTTCCCACGGGACCTCACCAGCCTCACTGCATCTTCAAAATCAAGGCAACCGGCGGCCACCAGGGCAGAGTATTCACCCAGACTGTGTCCGGCGGCCAGATCAGGCCTTAAACCCATTTCTTCAAGAACGGCAAGGCACGCCACACTGACCGTCAGTATAGCAGGCTGGGCGTTTTCCGTTTCCTTCAGCTTTTCCTTTGGGCCCTCGAAGCAAAGTGAGGCTATATCAATGCCCAGCGCATTGCTTGCCTTCTCAAATACAGCTCTTGCTGAGCTGTATTTCTCGTAAAGATCACGGCCCATTCCAACATCCTGGGATCCCTGCCCAGGGAATATAAATGCCGTCCTTGACATTACCCGTCACCTGCCATCCTGCTAAGCTTTCCCATTACAGAATGAGCCCCGGTCACAACCTCTTCTATGATGTCGCGGGCAGGTTGAATGCTGTTTACCATTGCGGACACCTGACCCGCCATTACGGAACCCATTTCAATATCTCCGTCAACCATAGCGGCCTTAAGCGAACCAACCCCCAGTTTTAAAATCTCCTCTGGCGGAATGCAGTTCTCTTCCATTTCCACGAACTTTCTGCTCAGCTTGTTGCGCAGCACCCTAACCGGGTGGCCTGTAGACCTTCCGGTTACCAGGGTGTCACGGTCCTTTGCCTTTATTACCATGTCCTTCACGTTATTATGTATTATGCACTCACTGGCACACATAAACCTTGTTCCCATCTGAACACCCGAGGCGCCAAGAGCCAGGGCGGCCGCAAGGCCTCTGCCGTCGAATATCCCTCCGGCGGCAATAACAGGAATATCAACAGCGTCAACAATTTGCGGAACCAGGGCCAGGGTTGTTAACTCTCCTATATGCCCCCCGCTTTCAGTTCCCTCTGCAATAAGGGCGTCGACCCCTGACCTCACCAGCCTTTTAGCCAGGGCAACCGAGGCCACCACCGGAATGACCCGGATGCCCGCCCCCTGTAAAGACGGAACATATTTCCCGGGGTTTCCCGCTCCGGTTGTAACCACTGAAACCTTCTCTTCCAGAATTATATTCATCACATCATCTACAAAGGGTGAAAGAAGCATAACATTTACTCCAAAAGGCTTTGATGTAAGCTGCTTCGCCCTTTGTACCTGCTCTCTAACCCAGTCGGGAGGCGCCTGCCCTGAGCCAATAATCCCGAGCCCCCCGCCATCACTGACCGCCGCAGCCAGTTCGGCCGTGGAAACCCAGGCCATTCCTCCCTGTAGGATGGGGTATTTTATTCCCAAAAGGTCACATAGTACCGTATGAATAATAGTTTAATCCCCCCTTCAAAAAATCGTAGGGAATTGGGAATTAGGAATTGGGAATTGGAAAGTAAAATTTTTGGAAGACATTATTCGGTGAATTGCCTTAACCGGCCCTAGAGAATGTCTTAACCCCTAATTCCTAATTCCTATTTCCTAATTCCTGACCTTCATCACTTCTTACTTTTATAATTGTACCAGCGCATTACCGCCACCGCCCAGGTAAGTCCAGCCCCGAACGCAGTCATTACAATATTGTCTCCGTCCCTTATCCAGCCCTTTTCCACAGCCTCTTCCAGGGCCATGGGGATAGAGGCCGTAGATGTATTGCCGAAGCGGTCAACGTTCACAAGAACTTTTTCTCTAGGTAAATCCAGCCTCTTTGCCGCTGCTTCTATTATCCTGATATTGGCCTGGTGGGGAATAAGAAAATCCACATCTTTTAATGTGAGTCCCGCTGCCTCAAGGGCTTCTAGTGAGCCGTCCCCGCAGGCACGGACCGCAAATTTAAATACCTCACGGCCATTCATACGGACAAAATGAAGCTTGTTGTCAACGGTTTCCCTGCTGGCCGGCATCCTTGAGCCCCCGGCCGGTATGTAAAGGTGCTGCCCGCCGGAACCGTCGGCCCCCAGTCTCGTATGCAGAAGCCCGTATTCATCCGGGACAGGCCCTAAAACCGCCGCACCGGCCCCATCGCCGAAAAGTACGCATGTATTTCTGTCATCCCAGTCCAATATCCTGGAAAGAGTTTCGGCCCCAATAACCAGTACATGCTTATACATTCCGGAAACTATGAACTGCGACGCCACGGAAAGGGAATAAATAAATCCCGTACAGCCGGCAAGTATGTCAAAGGCCCCGGCATTTGACGCCCCCAGCTTATCCTGCACAATACAGGCTGCAGCAGGGAAAAGGCAGTCCGGTGTGTTGGTGGCAACTATTATAAGGTCCACATCCCGGGGGGTTATTCCTGCATCCTTGAGGGCTGCCTTTGCTGCCTCACAGGCAAGGTCCGATGTGGCCTGTTCCGGATCAGCTATTCTTCTCTCACGGATACCTGTCCTGCTAACTATCCATTCATCCGAAGTATCCACCATTTCTTCAAGCTCTTTATTTGTAAGCACCCTTTCGGGCACGTATGAACCTATCCCAATAATTCCTGCACGGATTCCTGACTCAGGCATTACCATATCCCACCTTTCCTGCCATACTTCTTT
Source organism: Bacillota bacterium (assembly GCA_049323755.1). Taxonomy (GTDB): domain Bacteria; phylum Bacillota; class Desulfotomaculia; order Desulfotomaculales; family Desulfocucumaceae; genus BRHc4a. The sequence continues at coordinate 91,555 of JBMOPE010000018.1, read as the reverse complement.
CCACGTTTTCTTTTATTGAATCGACAAGCCCTCCCTTGACCGCACCGGCAGCAACTTTAATGGCATTTTTAACAGCAAGCGCCGTAGAGCTTCCGTGGCAGACTATGACAACACCATTAACGCCCAAAAGAGGAGCCCCGCCGTACTCAGCGTAGTCAACCCTCTTTTTTACCTCTTTCATTGCTGTTAATGTAAGGGCTGCTCCTATTTTTGAAACCCAGTGGCGGGAAATCTCCTGCTTCATCATGTTCATAAGAGCCATGGCCAGCCCTTCCCCCGCCTTGAGAACAATATTGCCGACAAAGCCGTCACAGACCACCACATTAACCGTTCCGTTGAAAACATCCCTGCCCTCAACATTGCCCTTGAAGTTAATGCCGGCATCCCTGAGAAGAGGAAAGGCCTCCTGGGTCAGGTCATTTCCTTTGGACTCCTCCTCACCTACATTGAGCAGGCCTACGCTTGGATTTTTAACCTGAAGTATTCTTTCGGCATAAAGATACCCCATTATTCCGAACTGGAGCAGGTTTTTTGGCCTGCTGTCAACATTGGCGCCTACATCTATCAACACCGTCCCCCCACCTTCAGTGGGAAAAACACTTGCTATGGCCGGCCGGTCGATTCCTTTTATCCTGCCAAGCCCCAGGAGAGATGCCGCCATAACAGCACCAGTGCTCCCGGCTGACACAAAAGCGCTGGCGTAGCCGTCCTTTACCAGTTGAACTGACTTTACAATCGAAGAGTCCCTTTTGCGGCGCACCGCATTTGCAGGGTGCTCCCCCATGGATATGGTTTCAGTTGTATGAACAACCTCTACCAGGCTGCTTTGGTTATCTCCAATTTCTCTTACTATGCTGTCCCTGTCTCCCACCAGAACTATTTCAATGCCGTCCCGGCTTGCCTCCAGAGCTCCTGCCACGATCGCACCGGGGGCGTAGTCGCCTCCCATGGCATCCACAGCTATTCTCAACGTCGCCAGACCTCCTCCGGGATGGCAAAGATAAGAAACCTCCCGGTAAATACCACTTCATCTCTTACTGTAGATGTAACCCTTACCATATACCTGTTACCGCTTTTTCTGCTTATAAAGGCCCTGGACACAACTCTTTCACCGCCGTATACAGGACGTTTAAAGCTAACTTTACTGGTTCCTGTAAGGACAACCTCGGAATCCACCAGAGCCACTGCCAGTGAATTGGCCTGGGCAAAAAGATAATGGCCCCTTGCCACCCTTGTTTTTTTAAGCGTCATGTTTTCATCAACCGGAAGAACGGATATACCGGACTCACCTATTTCCAGCTCCACCAGTTCACCAACCATCTCTTCAACGCTTATGGAACGGACCTGGTCATAAACACCCCTGGCCATATTTTTGACACGAAGCCTCATTTCGGGGATATTCATCTCCGACCTGTCCAGTCGTATGGTCTGAATACTGACACCCAGAATTTCCGCCAAATCCTCGTCTCTTAAAAAAGGATTACCAGATATGTATCTTTCAATAAGTTTTTGCCTTGCAAGCCTTGCTGCATTGCTCCTGGACATAATTCATCACCTGATATCGATAAACTTAGCACCAGGTACTAATTATCATTATAGCAGTTTGGCAAAAAAAAGCAACTATTCCTGTTAGGTATTTCTTTTTGGTCAGGAGAAGCTTAAGGGCATTCCCGATTGGTCGGAGGAGCTATGAGGTATTTCCAATTTGTCGGAGGGGCTGTGAGGTATTTCCGATTGGTCGGAGGAGCTATAAGGTATTTCCAATTCGTCGGAGGAGCTATGAGGTATTTCCAATTCGTCGGAGGAGCTCAAGGGTAATACCTGTGGTCGGAGATCCTCAGAGCAATGCACGCAAGTTCTCTCCGACCTAACGGAAATGCATCTCTGGCTCCTCCGACCAACAGGAAATACTCCCCGGCTCCTCCGACCATCCGGAAATGCACCCCTGCCCCTCCAACCTGACGGAAATGCACCCCGGCTCCTCCGACCACCCGGAAATGCATCCCTGGCCCCTCCGACCATCCGGAAATGCACCCCTGCCCCTCCGACCTAACGGAAATGCACCCCGGCTCCTCCGACCACCCGGAAATGCATCCCGGCCCCTCCGACCTAAAAGCAAAAAGCCTGCAGCTTTCGGCTACAGGCTTCTTTTTAGCTGGTTATTTTTTTATAGCGATTACTTCCCTGTTTTTGTAATAACCGCACTCGGGACAAACCCTGTGGGAAACTATGAGCTCATGACACTGAGGGCATTTTACCAGGTTCGGGGCTTCCAGGTTAACATTAGCCGCCCTGCGCTGTCTGCCTCTTTGCTTTGATGATCTCCTCTTCGGTACTCCCATTTATTGACACCCCCTTCAAACCCGGTCTTTCATATATTACTCTTTTTCCAGTAGTTGCCTTAATTTTTCCAGCCTTATATCAGTATTGTCCTTTGGGCAGTCACAGGTCTCCACATTCAGGTTTTTACCGCAGCCCTGGCAAAGCCCCCGGCACTCTTCCCGGCATAACAGCTTCATCGGAAGGGATGAAGTAATAGTCTTTATCACTTCAGGAGTTAAGTCAAGAGTGTCTCCCCTGAAGGAAATCCAGTCTTCGTTGACTCCATCCGGCCTGGTGTCCTGCTTTGAGGCATTATAATATGCTTCGCTAAGTTCCTCACTAAAGGGCATATCAAAATACTCAAGGCACCGGCTGCATGCAAGCCTTATATTTCCCTCAACCGAACCTTTCAGAGTTATCGAATCGCCGTTATTTATAAGGGTGATATCAAGCCTGACAGGCGTATTGAAGAATATTTCTTCCAGCTCAGTCTTCACCGGCTGCATTTCAAATTCTTTTACCAGGTGCTCTTCAGAGCCGGGTATATTTTTAAGCCTGGAAATATCAATTTTAATCATAGTTGTTTCTCCACACCACAAAGAAAATTATATAAAAGCTTAGATCATTTTGTCAAGAAATTTAACCTTTATTATTCCTTTATTTCCCACGGTGATTCTAAATATGCACACTAAATAGTATAAATCATTTTAAAAAACTTTTCCAGTTGGTATGTTACGGAGGAATTTTTTAATGACTGTGACTACCCTTGCCGTTATTGTCTCTTTTTTTGCCGCCTTTTCCATGTATATTGCCGCAAGGTTAACAGGCTTCAGACTGACTTCAAGGCAGCTCTCCGGCCTTTTTTGGACTGTTTGCGCCCTTAGCTTTGCATTCGGCATGGTATCCAACCCGAAGGTGGTTTTCGACGGGGCCACCATGGGTGTAAAAACATGGTGGAATATAGTATTCCCTTCTCTACTGCCGTTCTTTATTGCATCAGAGCTACTGATGAGCTTCGGCCTGGTCAATTTTATCGGTGTCCTGATGGAGCCGCTCATGAGGCCTCTGTTCAATGTTCCCGGCTGCGGGTCCTTTGTTATGTGCATTGGCTACACCAGCGGGTACCCCATTGGGGCAATGGTCACCGCCCGCCTGAGGGCACAAAAACAGTGCACCAGGGTTGAGGCCGAAAGACTTATATCCTTTACCAACAACTCCAGCCCTCTTTTTATGATTGTGGCAATCTCGGTGGGAATGTTCGGCCGCCCCGATCTGGCCGTGGTCATAGCAGGCGCCCACTACCTTGCCAATCTTACCCTTGGTCTTTTTATGAGGTTTTACGGGCGCGGTGACAGCGAATCAATTCCCATAGGAGCAAACCCCCTTGGCAACATATTCCAGCGCGCCTTCAGAGAGCTTTCTTCTTCCTGGGAAAAGGAAAGCCGGCCACTTGGCAAAATCATAGGCGATTCGGTGCGAAACGCCGTTAACAATCTTTTGGCAATAGGCGGTTTTATAATATTGTTTGCCGTCATTATTAGGCTTATCACGGAGGCGGGCATCATTTCACGCCTGGCGGCTCTTCTCGGCACTTTTCTCGGCCCCCTCGGCTTTTCCCCTGAAATAATGCCCGCTCTTGCCAGTGGACTGTTTGAAATGACTATAGGATCAAAAATGGTTTCTGAAACATCCGCCCCCCTTATCCAGCAGGTGGCGGCGGTAGAAATCCTGCTTGCCTGGAGCGGGCTTTCCATTATTGCCCAGGTGGCGGGTATGATAAGTGAAACAGATATAAGGATAGCTCCTTTTATACTTGCAAGACTGGCCCATGCTGTAATCGCAGTGATTTACACAATTTTTCTTTTCGGCCCGGCCATTCCCCTGACGGCAAGCCTGATAAGCCCCGCCTCGGCGACTATTGAAAGGATGTGCGAGGCTCCGGCGCTATTTACTAGTCTTGCGCTTTCGGGAGCATTATTATTCTCCGGCGTTTTAATCCTTTTAAGTATCTCCTTGATAATAATAGGGCTTAAAAGAGTCAGGATATATCTTTAAAACATGCTTTTTCTGAAATCATTATGCGGTCGGAAGCCAGAATTCAGAACTCAGAATTCAGAATGGTTTGGCATTCCTTACAAGTTTATAAAACTTGCAAACTGAGGAAAAAGGGGTCATTCGATTTGCTTTCAGGTTCCGCATTCAAAAATTCTGAATTCTGAATTCTGACTCCTGTATTCCGACCGGGAAGTAGTGCCCATAAGCGGTTGTCAGGCTGTAAACGCTCCCCTGTCGCGAAGACTTTTAATTTCCTCCCCGGTCATCCCTATCCCGGCAAACACCTCGTCTATATGCTCACCAAGGTCAGGTCCTTTTCCGGCTGAGGGCTCATCCAGGCCCGGCCCCTTAACAGGGCTGTTAAGCTGGGATATCTTCTTTCCATCAAAAATGCCCGAGACAAGCACGTTCCTGTGAACTGCCTGGGGCCGATCCAGTGATTCTCTCAGGGATAGCACCGGGGTAACGCAAAGCCCCGCAGGGCCCAGTATCTCCATCCACTGATCTGCCGTTTTGGTTAAAAACAGCTCCCCCAATTCCCCCTTTGCCTTATCCGACTCTTCGCCGTAAGAAAACTGCTTTTCTATAAGGTGCTCCTTACCAATCATTCTGCAAATGCCAGCCCAGAAATGGGGCTCCACGGCACCTATGCTTATAAACCTTCCGTCAGCAGTCTCATATATATTATAGCTTGGGGCCGCCCCACTGAGCATCCCCTCCCCGGCACCGTACTCAATTCCTGACAGGAGAAATGCCGCGTGTATGTGCTGCCAGGATAAGCAGCTTTCATACATGGAAATATCCAGGTACTGGCCCTTGTTTTTCACTGCCCTCTGCCAGAGAGCTGAAACGATGGCCAGGGCCGCATTAGTTCCTGCGGCAGTGTCGGCTATAAGGACCGACGGTATAACCGGGGATCCACCCTTTACACCGGTCATGTGCTGAATGCCGGTCAGGCTTATTATGTTCAAATCATGGCAGGGGACGTCCTTCATGGGGCCATCCTGCCCAAAACCACTTATGGAGCAGTATATAACCTTTTCATTAACTTCTTTCACCGCATCATAGTCAACTCCCAGCCTTGCCACGACCCCGGGCCTGAAACTCTCCAGCACCACGTCAACATGTTTGGAAAGCTCGAGAAAAGCCTCGCGCCCGGCAGGATTTTTCAGATTGAGCTTTATGCTTCTTTTCCCCCTGTTAAGCTGTTTGAAAAAGGGGTCGCTTAAAACCCTGGCCTGGTCGCCAATCCTGGGCTCCTCTACCTTTATTACATCAGCACCCAGGTCGGATAATAAAAGTGTGCAGTAAGGTCCCGGCAAATTCATGCTGAGATCCAGTATTTTTATACCTTCAAGCATTTTACCCATATCTTTGCTCCCTCCAATACTCTCTATTACTGACAGTTATTACTACCAGAATTCAGAAGCCAGGAGCCAGAGTCCAGACTCCCGGGCTGCAAACTTGGGTCCTTTTTAAGCCACAGAGAACACAGAGGACACAGAGTTTTTTAGCCCTGACTGAATTCTGACGGTTATTCCCTCAGAATTAGCTTTATATTGGTTCTCTTTTGGCAAAGTCGATAAATTCGGCAACAACAACACTCTCGGTGTTTTGCCTGCTTCCCACCAGGTACAGGGACCTTTCCATTTCAAAGGGGGATACAGCCCTTTTAATTTTTCCAAGCTCTATGGCATCGGCAGCAGCCAGGAGGGAAACAACCCCCACGCCCAGCCCGGCCTGCACTGCAGTTATTACCGCCCTGGTGCTTCCCAGTTCCATGGCAACGTTTATCCTGGCGGTGTCTATACCTCTTTCACTGAGCATCTTTTCAAAGGAACGCCTTGTCCCTGAGCCTGGCTCCCTTAAAATGAAAGGCTCCTCCAGCAGTTCCCAGGGCTGAAGGTCACTTCTATCCACCCAGAGGTGTTCCGGATGTGCTATTAAGACAAGGTCGTCTTTTATCCATGGGTCACACCACACGCCACTGGCTGTTACCGGTGATCCGGTAACGCCTATATCTATCTCATTATCCTTTATCCATCGGAAAACCTGGCTGCTTCCCGACACCTGGAGGCTAACAGAAATGCCGGGATATTTTTTTCTGAACTCCCCTATTACCAGGGGCATAAGATACTCTCCCGGTGTTGTGCTTGCCCCCACCACAATGTGACCGGTTTTAAGGCCTTTTAAATCATCTATCCCAGACCTTATTTTCTCATATCTGGCAACAATTTTTTTCGCCTCCGGGTAGATTAGCTTTCCGGCAGGAGTGAGGCTAAGCCTCTTGTCGCCCCTTTGGAAAAGTGTGACCTGCAGGTCCTCCTCCAGGGATTTCATCTGAAAGCTCACCGCCGGCTGGCTCATGTACAGCTTTCGCGCCGCCGCGGTAAAGCTCTTTAATTCAGCCACCAGGAGAAAGGTTTCAAGGTGCCTTATATTCATTAAAAATCACCTGCTTTGATTAAAAAAACTACATTTTATTTTTGATATTTTCCAATGTTAACCTACTATTCTCCGCCTGAAGAAATATCCCTTCATAAATTATTCCCTGACACCGGAGGGTGAAAAACAAAAAAGTTCAGTTGATTAACCACTGGTCCAAAGGTTTATAACAATATTACCGGCCAGTGTTTTTCAATGGCAATCATTACCTTCTGAGTAAAACCCTGCTGTCTTTGATTCAGTCAGGGATAAATGAGTCCACAACGACTCCTAAGCCTAAGGGTTATCAAAAACAATAGTTTTATATTATTTTTGTCGATTTATATAAACTATTTATAAAGATTGCCTTATTTCCTCTTAAAACGTTGGGTAATCGCTAAATAAATCAACTATGGTCACTATTTCCAGTACTACACATTTAAATATCCATTACCAAGGACCTTTTCAAACTATTGTCTTTAACATATTTTACTTATTCTGTTTATACCTTCTATGGCATATTTTTTTATAAAAATAGGACACTATAAGATATAACATATAAAGGAGGTGATTGTGTTGGCTAAGGCAACGGGAATAGTAAGGAGAATAGACGACTTGGGAAGAGTAGTCATTCCAAAAGAGTTACGCAGGACCTTAAAAATTCGCAATGGGGATCCTCTGGAAATATATGTTGACAGAACCGGGCAGATAATGCTGAAAAAATATTCACCTATAAACGAATTGGGACAGTTTGCCCAGGAATACGCCGAATCTCTAAACGAGGCCCTCGGCCACATGGCCATTATAACCGACAAAGACAGTGTGGTTGCTCTGGCCGGAAAAAATATAAAGGATTTACTTAACCAGACTATAAGCGCCACTGTTGAAGAAATAATGGAGAATAAAAAGGTTGAGGTGTTTACCTCTCCCGTATCAATTACCGATGACCAAAAATCTGCCTTTGAATCGGCGGTGATGGCACCAATAATATCGGAGGGCGCCTCAATAGGCGCAGTAATAATCGCCTCCAGAGAAAAAGTTCAGATGAGCAGCCTTGAGGCCAAGCTTGCAGAGACTGCCGCCGGGTTCCTGGCCAGACAGATGGAACAATAATAACACTTAGAAAACCTGGATACCAAAAGCAAATCCCCTCAAAAAAGGGGATTTATTTTATATAAATCTACTCAGAAAGGATTTCCGGTCGGAATACAGGAGTCAGAATTCAGAATTCAGAAGTTCATGCCTGTCTTTTTAGGGATGGCCGAAAATACTGAATGTCTTTTTATGAACCACAGAGGCCTCAGAGATCACAGAGAATTTGCTCTCAGGCATTACAAAAAGGTCTGAAACGCGAATATTAGATAATAGAGAAGTGTATCCTTTTTAATAAAAAATCGCTTAAAGCTTACAAGCAGGGCTTAAAAACCTCTGTGTGCTCTGTGGTTTTAAAGGACCCAGTTTTCATCCTCATTGGTGGCCGTTTTATACGGCCCGGTTGTCTGGATTCTGACTCCTGAATTCTGTATTCCGACCGTATAGCAATTCAGTATTAGCACTTATTTATTGAAGCCATTTTTCCTCTCTCTCAAAGTCAGTTGCGGTAAAACTGAATTCCTTATTCTGAAAGGGCTTTTCATCGCCAACCCCTAAAAGTGGCATATACTCCGACTCAACCAGGTTCTCCTCCGGACTGCTGCTGAGGGGTGGGCCATAGGCCAGCCGGTACAGGCCTGCCAGCTCGGAAATCAGGGGACTCCTTGGATTAGTGCCAGTAACCTGGTCATCAAAGGCCTCCTCAGCCATATAGTCAGCCATGCCCGCAAACTTTTCCCTGCTTATCCCCAGCCCGGCTATATCCAATGGCATATCCAAATCGGCGGAAAGCTTTTTGACCGCGCCTATCAGGGATTTAACCCCCTCCACCGGGCTTGAGGCCGGAAGCCCGAGATATGCCGCGACTTCCCTGTACTTCTCCGGAGCTTTAAAAAACTCATACTGTGGAAAAGAAGTGAATTTTTGCGGAGGGCTGGAGTTATATGCAATAACGTATGGAAGAAGAACGGCATTGGCCCTGCCGTGGGAAACACCGAATTCAGCCCCAAGCTTGTGTGCAAGGCTGTGGTTTATCCCCAGAAAGGCGTTGGTAAAGGCCATCCCGGCAATACAGGAAGCATTGTGCAATTTCTCCCGGGCTTCCCTGTCGTCGGGATTGTGATAGGACCGGGGCAGGTATCTGAAAACCATTTCCACTGCCTTCAGGGCCAGGGCATCAGTATAGTCCGAAGCCATTACCGAAACATAGGCCTCCAGGGCATGGGTTAGAACGTCCATACCCGTATCGGCAGCTACCCTGGGAGGCATTGACATGGCAAGGTTGGGATCTATTATTGCCACATCCGGCGTCAGCTCATAGTCCGCCAGAGGATATTTTATGTGCTTACCCTTGTCGCTGATAACTGCAAAGGCTGTCACCTCTGAGCCGGTGCCGCTTGTGGTTGGAATGGCCACAAATATTGTTTTCCGCCCAAGCTTTGGAAATTTATAAGTCCTCTTTCTAATGTCAAGAAATCTTAGCTTCAGATACTCGAACTCAACCTCCGGATGTTCATAAAAGAGCCACATTGCCTTGGCGGCATCGATGGGAGATCCACCTCCCAGGGCGATTATTGTATCCGGCTTAAAATTCCTCATTATCTCACACCCCTTCCTGACAGTATCCAGGGAGGGATCAGGTTCCACCTCGCTAAATATCTCCACGTTCACAGGATTATTTCTCTTTCTAAGGTGGTAAAGGGCCTTATCCACCATTCCAAGCCTTAAAATAACCGGGTCCGTGACAATAAAAACCCTCTCGATACCCGGAAGCTTTTCCAGATAACTTATTGACCCTTCCTGAAAATAGATTCTTTCCGGCACTCTGAACCACTGCAGTTTTTCACGCCTTTTTGCCACTCTTTTAATGTTTATAAGGTTGTCGACACTTACATTGGAGGTGGTGCTGTTACTCCCCATTGAGCCGCAGCCAAGGGTAAAGGAAGGAACATTAATGTTATAAAGGTCTCCGATTGCCCCGTGGGTAGAGGGAGAGTTTACAATAATTCTTCCCGCCCTGATTCGCTTGGAGAACTGCTCTATAACGTCCTTATCCTCGGAATGAATTACTGCCGAATGACCCAGTCCCCCGAACTCTACCACCTGCTCGCACAGATCTATACCTTCCCGTGACGTATTTACCATGTAAAGTGAGAGTATAGGACTAAGCTTTTCAATGGAAAGGGGATGATCCGGCCCAACTCCCTCCAAAGGAACTATAAGTATTTTCGTCCCCGGTGGAACCTGAAACCCGGCCATTTCAGCTATTGCCGGGGCCGGCTGACCGGCTATCTCAGGGTTTAAGGAACAGCTTCCATCTTTAGCAATTATGCCTTCAAGCTTTTCTTTTTCCTCCGGCTCCACGAAATAACAGCCGTACTCTTTCATAACCTCAAAAACTTCATCTGAAATTTTCCGGTCAACTATAAGCGACTGCTCAGATGCGCAAATAAGCCCGTTGTCAAAGGTTTTGCTCATCACCAGGTCGGTGACGGCCCGCCTTATATTGGCTGACTTCTCAATATAGCAGGGGACGTTTCCGGGCCCCACCCCCAGGGCTGGCTTTCCGGTACTATAGGCAGCCCTCACCAGCCCCGCGCCCCCGGTGGCAACTATCATGGAAATCCCCGGATGCCTCATTAAATACCCTGTGGCCTCTATTGAAGGGTTTTCAATCCATGCTATACACCCTCTGGGTGCTCCTGCTGATACCGCAGCCTCAAGCATTACACGGGCGGCCTCCGAGCTGGACCTCACTGATCCCGGATGAAAGCTGAAAATGATCGGGTTCCTGGTTTTAAGACATATTAAAGCTTTAAACATGGTAGTGGAGGTAGGGTTGGTAACCGGAACCACAGCAGCCACAACACCTATTGGCTCAGCTACCTCCAGGTAGTCCTCCTCCTCGCTTTCTCTGATTACCCCCACAGTCTTTTTGTATTTGATGCTATGGTATACAGACTCGGTGGCAAAAATATTCTTTGTTATCTTGTCCTCGTAGACCCCCCGGCGGGTCTCCTCCACAGCCATCTTTGCCAGCTGCATATGCTTTTCAAGGCCTGCCAGGGCCATGGCATGAACTATTTTATCAACCTTTTCCTGGTCAAAGGTTAAAAGGCTTTCAGCAGCTTTCTGTGCCTCGGATACCAACCTGTCTATCCCAGAGAATTCTCCGGACAATGATCCCACCCCCAGCTTTTTTAGTACATTTCAATTATTCCGCACGCCGCCGGGTGTTATGCCAAACTTGCATAGGCTTACATTTAAAAAGGCAGAATACCACTATAATGAAATCTGATTGGTAACGCTGCTATTCCTTTAAAGACAGCTTGTGCACAAGGAGTACGTTAATGTCAACAATGTGCCCCGCCTGCAGCGGGCTTATCAAAAAAAAGCCTGCCTGCCCGCACTGTGGTGAACAAATGGTGGATTCAGGCCCGGTAACTGATTATTTTGGTCCATATAGCCCTTATTACAGCCTGCATTTTGAATCAGGCCTCTGTACACATCTTTTTTCTTGTCCTGAATGTGGTTTCGACAGGAGATTTGCGATAAAAGTTGAAAATGTTTAACTGATCGTGAGTTAAATTATCAATAACTAACAAATTACTCATAAAAATAAAGTCTGAAAGAGGTTTTTTAATTGTATCAGGAGATTATTATCAAGGTATTGACAAGCGTGCCTATCTTTAAAGACATTTCCCGGGAGTCAATAGTCAAACTGGCGAGCCTGGCAAGATTAGCCCAGTTTAGCAAGGGCGATACAGTATTCAATGAGGGAGACCCGGGAGACTGCCTATACATAATTGCATCGGGAAAAGCAGATATCACTACCAGGGCTTCCGGGGGAGAGGAAATAATATTGAAATCCCTTGGGCCCGGTGAAGTATTTGGAGAGATTGCTCTTTTAGACGGCCTTCCAAGGTCAGCAGGTGTGAGAGTTACAGATAAGTCAATTCTTTTTTACATCAACCGGACTGATTTTACCCTGTTTCTGACCAAAGATCCTGAAGTCTCCATTAAGCTGGTGGAAACCCTAAGCAGAAGATTAAGGGAGACAAATAACCGGCTAAGGGAAACTATAGACGAAAACGATCAGCTGAAAATATTACTACAGGAAACATATAGCATGGAGTCCTCCCATGTTACGAATAACAGCCCCCACTATGGGGAGGAATATTCCTGCCCCTTCTGCAGTGGCCGGGTTAGAACGCTTAAAGTTAAAACTGAGTGTACAGAGCTTTTAAAAACAGATGATGATTTCTGCCCTCACTACAGGGATTTAAATCCTCTTTTTTACGAAATAGCGGTTTGCCCCGGCTGCGGCTATGCCTTCAGCCGTGATTTCCGCGATAAAATAGGCCAACAGGAGCAAGATGTAATAAGGAAAAACCTTTCCAGGCTGGGAAAACCTAAAGACTTTTCAAAAGAGAGAAGCCTTGAGCAGGCTATTGAAACCTTTTACCGGGCTTCAGTAATATATAAGGAAAGCTCGGTCCCGCATTATATACAGGCCGATGTTAACCTGAAGCTGGCGTGGCTTTACCGCTACCTGAAAGACAGGGAAATGGAGGTTATGTATACCAGGGCCGCACTGCAGGAATTCCGGGCATCCTTTGAGGAAGAGGGCAGCCTATCCGACATTCAAAAAGACTTGTATATTATGTATATGATTGGTCAGTTAAACCTTAATTCAGGAGAAACAGGGGAGGCTTTGAAGTGGTTTTCTGCCCTTGCCGGCCATAACTCAGGAGACCAGGCCCCAGAGCTGGTTACAAAGGCCAGAAGCCAGTGGCAGGCAATAAAGCAGCGGGAGAGGAGTCTGACTAAATAAACGCCCTGCGGGCGTTGCCGCTGTTTCAGCGGCGGAATCCAGAATTCAGAATTCAGAATGGCATTGGGCATTCCCTAAGCACTGTTTTCTATTTTATAATATGAAGCATTGTCTGTTGTATCTGTAAGTATTAATATCAATATTATTGGCAACAGCCCATATGGAGTATAAGCATCAAAGTCACCAGGCAAACGACCCAAAACACTACGATACTATAGGCAATTAAAAGCAGGCATGCAATACTCCTGTCTCCTGTCTCCTGTCTCCTGTCTCCTGTCTCCTGAACCCATACCATACTTATTAGTAATCAGTCCCCCTTAAAGAGGGGTTTTTTTTTCTTTGAAAGCAATATTCCCTTCTTTATATCCTTACTGTAAAGGGCTTCCTCCAATATTTCCGCATAGGTACATTTGAGGCCAATTATCTCCCTGTCAGACTGGACTTTTTGCATTATTTCCGCCAGAGAATCATACATTTCTACATTAAGAGCATTTTTCAGCCCCGGGCTACTCAATTCGACAAAATAAATGACAATTCTTAGCATTACATTAATTTTCCCTCCATAACAAACAACCCACCTATGTATAATCACAATTGTAACAGGTTGCATGTCAATGATGGATGAATTAGATGATGTTGAAAATTTTTTATTACTATTTTAACTTAGACATTTTTAATATAATATAGTAGCAACATAGTATCTATTTACTCTTTGAGCAGATGTTTTATGTTTTAATTATAGTATTTTATAAGTTATTCTGTTTTCATACAAGGAAAAGCAAACAATGTCGAATAATATTGCCCGGTAGATTCAATGTATTCTGTTAAATTATGAAATATTTTTTGCGTAAGCCCATATATGTTAAACAAGGGGGCTATGCGCGATTAACCAGTGAAAGGGGTGATCGTACAAAAATTAAGCTGTGTTTCTTTCAACAGCATATCCATTTATAAGGAGGGGAAAGAATGTCTTCACCACAAAACAATGGCGGCTCAAAGCTTTTAAAGCTTGAAGACTGGTGGGCGGTCTGGATTGGTCTATTTGTATTTCTGCTGGGCCTGGGTCCCATATTTGGTTCCGACCTCCTGGGCTGGGTGGTAAAAACCGGCGCCTACACCGATATCTCAAAAGCTATGAATCCTATCTCCAAGGCCTACGCCGGTATGCCAGGATATCTTTCATTAATTTATACCTATTTATTCCTCCTGGCGATTACCACCATCGGAGCAGCAGCCATGGGGACCAATATCAAGAAGTACATTGCGGGTTTTACAGTAATATTCTGGATTACTTACGGATGTATAGTTCTGGGTGAGTATGCATACATCTCCGCGACCCCTGATAAAATAGCCAAATTTAATATCCCCTGGTCACTGGGTCTTGGAGAAATGGGCCTTGTATTTGCAATGATTGTCGGTCTAATTATAGGAAATTTCTTTACAGGTTTTGCTAAATTTCTAGAAGATGCGGCCAAGCCCGAGTGGTTTATTAAAACCGGTATAGTTATTCTCGGTGCAGCCCTCGGAATTAAAACAATAGAAGCTGCCTCCCTTGCCGGAACAATTATTGTCCGGGGTCTCTGTGCCGTTGTGGAGGCATACCTTATATACTGGCCTGTAGTCTATTTCGTTTCCAGAAGGTATTTTAAATTTACGCCTGAATGGTCAGCCCCCCTTGCTTCCGGCATATCCATCTGCGGGGTTTCAGCAGCAATAGCCACCGGTGCCGCCATCAGGTCCAGACCCGTTGTTCCCGTGGTACTTTCCGCAGTAATCATAGTGTTCGTTGCAGTGGAACTTCTCTTCCTCCCGTTCCTTGCCGCTGCCTTCCTGTACACTGAGCCGATGGTAGCCGGGGCCTGGATGGGCCTGGCTGTTAAGAGTGACGGCGGAGCCATCGCCAGCGGCGCCCTGACTGAATCTCTGATTTACTCCAAAGCCATGGCGTCTCAGGGAATTAAGTACGCCAAAGACTGGGTTCTCATGGTAACCACCACTACCAAAATATTTATTGATATTTTCATCGGTGTATGGGCGTTTATTCTGGCCGTTATCTGGTCTGTATACCGCGTTGATAAAAGAGGCGGAGCTCAGCAGAAAAACCAGAAAGTTTCCGCCATGGAAATCTGGGAGCGCTTCCCCAAGTTTGTCATTGGCTTTGTGTTCACCCTTTTGATCATGTTCCTGGCCGGCCTTTCCAACCCCGCTATAGTCAAGCCCGCCAAGGCCGGTATGGACGAGGCCAACGCCCTGAGAAGCATATTTTTCGCCCTGTGCTTCTTCTCCATCGGACTGGTGACCAATGTCCGCAAGCTGTGGGCCGAGGGAATGGGCAGGATTGTAGTGGTATATGCTGTCTGCCTCTTTGGATTCATTCTCTGGGTTGGACTGCTGATTTCATGGATTTTCTACAACGGCATCATGCCACCGCTTGCTAAATAATAACAGGAACCTAATCAAGGAGGTGTAATTATGCCCCAAAGCAACCCAAATATAGCGCAACAACCGGTACAGGTCTCTGAAATGCTGGAGCAGGAAGAGTGGTACGATCTTCTTCCCATAGAAAAGAAGCTGATTGGCTGGTCTTTAGGCCTTGGAGTTTCCTTGCTGGCGGTATTTATTGTAGTGTTCGTCTTCCTTTTCCCTGCGGCCCACAAATAAGTCGCCTTATTCATGTGTCCGGAATTGGGAATTGGGAACTAACACTGTCTTAGCTGGATGGGTTAGGTTTACCTTAACGGCGAAGCCCTCTTTGCCTGTATTCCTGGCAGAGGGCTTTGTTTTTAACGGGTCATCCCCAGTTGCTGATTTTTTTGTTTAACTAAGGTTTTACTTACAGGAGGAAAAATATTTTACATGTTGAAGTATTCTATTAACCGGGCAGCCCTATCCCGTTAGAAGGGCTGCTTTATCTTTGGAGACAGGAGAAAAATGCAAATGAAAAGGATTGGTATTGACATAGACGGGGTTATCGCCGACTCTCAGCCCATTATTATCAAAAAACTAAATAATTATTTCGGAAAAGATTACACCCTAATGGATTTTGTAAATTTTGACCCTGTAAAAATGTTTGGGCTGGACCGCAAGCAGCTTGATGAATTAATTATGACAAAGGAACTGGAAATAATCGAGGAGGCAGTTCCCCTCCCAGGCTCTGTAGCAACAATTAACGAACTGGCTGAAAAGCACGATATCTATATTGTATCTGCCAGGACACCCTGCTACCTTCCACAAACAGAACTATGGCTGGACAGGTACGGTGTCCCCCGTAAAGGCCTGATGCTTCTGGGCCAGCATGACAAGCGCGGCGCCTGCAACAGCCTGTGCATTGATTTGTTTATAGAAGATAATAAGAAAAACGCAGCCCAGGTAAGTTCATGCGGCATTCCCGTTCTTTTGCTGGATGCCACTTATAACCAGGGAAAACTCCCGTACCTGGTCAACAGGGTCTTTAGCTGGCAGGAAATAAAGGAATATATAGAAGCCTATCTTTAGTGGCTTAGCGGAGGAACCATACTTGAAAAACAGTGTAACAGACACAAGGGCCTATCTTGCCTATGCCGTGGTTTGCGTGGTGTGGGGCTCAACGTACCTGGCCATCCGCATAGGGGTAAGCGACCTCCCCCCGGCTTTGTTTGCAGGGGTCCGGTTTATCCTGGCCGGCAGCATAATGCTTGCCTACGTTTATTTTAAAAAGCTTCAAATGCCCCAGTCATTAAAAGACCTGAGAATAATAGCGACCATCGGTCTTTTCCTTCTTTTCGGTGGAAATGGCATGGTGGTCTGGTCTGAACAGTATATATCCTCAGGCCTTGCAGCACTACTGATATCCACAGTGCCACTGTACGTTGCCGTACTGGACTTTGCCGTCCCGGGGGGAACAAGGATCGGCTGGAAGGGCTGGGCCGGTCTTCTTATTGGCTTTTCAGGGGTAGGTCTTCTTGTTTTACCCGGCGCAGGAATAAATGCCATTGACTTCCGTGGTGTCCTCGGTGTCCTGGCGGGCGCTTTATTATGGGCAGTGGGCTCAGTGTATTCGTCAAGAAAACAGGTCTCTGGGTCAATGCTGGCAATATCGGCGCTGGAAACCCTGGCAGCGGGAATAGCCCTTTGCCTAACCGGCGCTCTGTTCGGAGAGATACCTCGGTTTCACCTCACCTTAAACGGCGCGGGAGCCCTCATCTATCTTATATTTTTCGGGTCGATACTGGGATTTAGCTGTTTCGTTTACATAATAAAAACAATGCCGCCTGCCAAGGCATCGACATATACATATGTAAATCCTGTAGTTGCGGTATTTTTAGGCTGGCTTATACTGAGTGAAAGCGTGACTCTCCGTGATATTATTGGGGCCGCTGTAATCCTGGCAGGAGTTGTAATGGTTCAGACTTCAAGGTTCAGGCAGGCTTCCTCCCCTGATAAAGCGGGGGAAGGAGAAGCTTTGAACACCTCTCCTTCCCCTGCAGGGGAAAGCAAATCAATTTAACTATTCAATTGCTCTTTACTTATAGTAATATATAACATCCTTTTCCACTGGAAGTTTTATTGTTTTGATCTCTTTCAGGTCATCTATCCTGGAGAGTCTCACTTTGCCATCTGAAACCGTGTAAATAATTTCATTTATATATGCCGCCCTTCTCACGGTTTCTGTTGTCTGGTATTCATATACACCTTCATACGGGTGTTCAATCTTCCCCTTCAGTTTTATACCATTTTCCCTGGAAATATTAAAAACGAACATACCCTGCCACTGCCTGTAATATGGCATAAAGCCATTCTTTTTATCATAGGGCGCTGTTATGGAGTAAGAAACCGGCAGTGCCATCAAATTTTTATCCCGGCTGAAAAGGAAGGCCTTGTGATTTCTGGAAACCTCAGAGTCAGAATCCTGCTGCTCAACCACATACTTTGAAATTTCCACAGGCTTTTCGGGATTGGTAACATCAAAAAGGGCTATCTTTACTCCCTGCTGCCTTGTGGGCAGGGGGGGCATTATCTCAGGCATTGGCTTAATATTATCCGGCCTCATGGGCACCGGCTGGGGCTCAGGTACAGCTGCCACTTCTTTCCCTACTCCTATAATATGGTTTTCGTCGTAAGGGTGCAGGTAGTCAGAGAAGCCGGGTATTTTCAGCTCACCTAGCACCTTTGGGCTTTTAGGGTCTTTGAGGTCTATAACAAACAAGGGGTCGATATTTCTAAAAGTTACCAGATATACGCGGCTTCCCATAAACCTTGCCGAGTAAATCCTCTCCCTGGGGGCCAGGCCTTCAAGCTTACCTACCACTTTAAGCCCCCCGTCCATTACATAAATATTGTTTCGGGTTGACGGCCTGTCGGTAAATGAAAATCCCTCAGACGTGGTGGCTACCCTGAAAAATCCTCCAGCCTCATCCATTGAAAACTGGTTCAGAAGCCTTCCGTTTACCTCTCCGCGGCATTTGTACTCGACAGCTCCGCCGGAAACGCCCAGTTTGTATATAACGGTTTTGTTACGTTCCCTTTCCAAGTCCCTGCTGAGCCTCTCTCTCAACTGGAACACCTTCTCCTCCAGAACTACTGTCTCTTCGTACCCAAGAGTGCCTATATATTTTTCAATAAGCTGCTCAGCATCAAGCATCTTTTTGTCGGGGCTTAAATTTGAAGAGACTATTACTCTTAAATTCTCAGCTGTCTCCCCGGATGTCAGGGCTGCGATGCCATTTATAAACTTATCGGTAAAGAAACGCACGTCGGGTATTTTTGCACCGGTAAGATAAAGATTTTCACTTGAGGAATAAATATTATGAGAGGTTCCTGTCAGGAAGGTTTTAAATAGTGCTCCCTCTTTACTATCGAGAACATCTATTGAAACGATCACAGTGTACCTGTAACTGAAATCAGGGCAGTCAAAATAATATATTTCATTGGGCTGTATCACCCTGGGGATTCCATTCTCTGTTATCCGGGGAGTGCTCAGCTGTTCTTCCACTCCCTTGATACCTTCAAGAAACTGAACAGGGATGTTTAAAACAAGGTATGCATGATTTCCAATCATCCTGGAACTTACATACTGGCCCTCCCAGCCAAGTGTCCTGACCGAAACAGGCTTTGCCCTGTCGGTTATATCATATACCGAAGCAATCATCCCGGGGCTTGATGATTTATAGCTTATTACCAAAAGCCTGTTTTCTTTAACATAAATTCCTGCCACCCGGCCGTCACATTTTATAGATGAAACAATTTTAGAGCTTTCTGCCGGATAGGCTTCCACTATGTGAACCTGGCCGGCGGAGGACACATACAGGTATTTTCCGTCATTTTTTATTATATCTTCTTCGTCGACTCCCTCCACCTGCACATTGGTATCGGAGTATGCTTCATCGGCCTTTGCCATTTGGCTTTCCTTGGCTGGGGCCGGAGAAGCGCTTTTCATTAGAGATTGCCTTGCATCCTGGTTTACAGCAAATCCTTCAGCAGCACCCACCGATATCCCCGCCCTGCCGCCACTAAGACCCATGCCAGCCAAAGTGCTGTTGGATTTTATGTAATCTACCATTTGCTGCATACTGGCAAATTTTTTTAGCTGTTCGGCCTCTGACTGACCTGGATTAACAAGCTGTAATGCCGCCGCTATAACGGCAATGACAAAAATTACAGGAAACCAACTGTACTTTTTCACTTTTCCACTCCTTCCGAGTATCCTCTTGTTACCATTGACGAATTAATTGACTGCCGGGTTCTGTTTCAGTATTATTTTTTTTTGTGAAAATTTCGCCTAGCCCAAAGGAGAAAAGGCCCTTGTGAAACAATAGACATCGGTTAAACGCAATTTAACGAAAAAGAATTTATTTTTTAATACGGGGGAATTAAGATGAAGTCAGAACACAACATATTAAGGAGATGTTTTATATGATAGATAAAATTAAACACTGGTTTGAGAAATATTTTGAGGAGCCCATGTACCAGGCAGAGCTTAACAGGGCCAGCATACTGACTGAAAAATCACGCAGCAAAATGATGGTCTCGCTGGCCGGGTCCCTCAGCCACAACTACGACACCCTGAGATCCTGGTAAAATAAACGCCCTGCGGGCGTTGCCGCTGTTTCAGCGGTATTGTTAAGCATTATTTATGGGTCCGGAATTGGCCCTATAGTCGACCTTTTACGTTATCCACAGCCCATAATTTTTTCCTACTCATCCAGAAAGAAGGGTCCCAATCTTAATAGAGATTGGGACCTTATTTTTATAGCTTTATTCACGGGTCCTGCCCCAACCTCCAATCCCCAACCCCTATCCCCCCAATTCCCAATTCCCAATTCCCACCCCTGAGACCATTTTACCAATTTAGACAGGTACCCCTCAAAAACAGAATATCCACCCGTATAAGTCATACAAAAGGAGGTCGAAAAATATGACAAAAAGGATCCTGTCTCTCATTCTTGCTACATCCCTTTTAGTGTGGCTAATGGCTCCAGCTTCCTACGCCAAGCCCGGACAAAACAAGTGGCAGTCTGCTTCCCAGGACAGCGTGCAGCTAAATACTGTGGCCGGTGATGTTTATAACACCGACTCAGTGGTGGATGACGTGTATAACAGTGATTCGGTGGTAGATGATGTTTATAACGATGACACAGTAACAGATAATGTATACCAAAAGTCCGACAGGGGTAGGCACAAGGGCATACCTAACGCCCTGCTGCATGTAAAAAACCCGCACGCAAGGGCTGTTCTCCAGTCCATACTGGACAGGAAGAGTGTCGTTGATGAAGTATACCGTTACAGTAATGAGCCTGGCGAGGATTTTGACGGGGAAGAGGCTGACACTGTAGTGGAACAGGTTTATGACAGTATTTCCGGAGACGATGACATGGATAAGAAAACCCGCGGCCTTACATACAGATACATGGCTCAAATAAAAATAAAGGGCGGGAATTTATCTGATGCACTGAAGTTCATGAATCTTGCCGTCCAGGACAACAGCCAGGACGAAGACGCATACAAAGGCCTGGACAGCCTCTACGCCAAGAAAAATGATTTAAAGGTAAAAGTATATGTAAACGGCAAAACCCCGGTATTTGACGTGCCTCCCCAAATTGTCGAAGGAAGAACCCTTGTGCCTGTCCGGTTTATTGCAGAGTCTTTAAACGCAAACATAGCCTATGATGCAACAACCGGCACAGTGACGGTCGACGGTGTTCAGGTCAAAATACAATTGAAGATTAACAACAAAACAGCCATAGTTAACGGTCAGCAGGTAGAACTGGATGTTCCTGCAAAGATAGAAAATGGCAGAACAATGGTTCCACTGAGATTTATAAGTGAAGGTTTTAAATGCAAGGTTAAATTCTACGGAGAAAGCAATCTTGTAAGCATAACTGAATAAGCCGCAAGTAAAATTTTAAGGGGGCGCTTCACAAGGCGCCCCCTTTTCTGGCGGGCCATTAGCCCGCATCCTTATTTCAAAAGGGGCTGCCGCCCCTCGGGACTATAGCGTCCCTCACCCCGCTCTAAAGCAAGGGTGATACCCCCCTTGGAACCCCCTGCATATCACCGGACGTTTCAAACCGTACCAATAAACAAAGATTTATTCCGGGATTTAAAAAGTGAGAGCAGTCTGTTATAATTAGTCCGTTGACAATTATAAATATTAGAAACAACTATTACTTTGTACCGTTGTTAATACAAGCCATTCAATACCACTGTCTATAAATTTCAAGCCCTTAAAAACGTTACCCTTCTAACTATTAGAAAAATTCATGGGGCTATCCTCTAAAAAAAAACCACTTTAGACAAATAAAATGGAAAAACACTATATTTTCTGTAAATTTCACCACATCTATATTACTGGCATTGATTTTGCGTATATTATTTGCCAGTTTGCCGGCCGGAGAGTTTTAACCGCCACCGGCACGGGTCTCCCACCCGGACCACTGCCGGTGCAAAAGTGGAACATGAAAGGAGTTAAAAATGCTGGTACAAAAAATCCTTACCAGAAATCCCAAGGCAGAGTTATATTATGACCTGGTTGAGCTGTTAACCGGGCTGACTCTGGTGGGTTTCCTGTGGACTCACATGATTTTCGTCGCCACAATTCTACTGGGAGTGGACATATTCAATTCCCTGTCACAGGCTCTTGACGATTATTATCTGTCCTATGTAGGCATACCCTTTATAATCGTGGTCTTTTTATTGCATATTCTTACAGCCGGTCGCAGGCTTCCCACCCGCATCCAGGAACAGAAAATAATCTGGCGGCACGCTAAAATGCTACAAGGAACCGATACCTGGGTATGGGTGTTCCAGGTAATTACGGGGTCTGCCATTTTTGCCCTGGCCAGCATTCATATGTGGGTGGTTATTGCAGGCTGGCCAATAAGGGCCATGACCAGCGCAGAGCGCATGGACGCTTTCTGGTGGTTCTACCTGGTACTGCTGCTGCTTGGCGAGTATCACGCCGGCTTTGGCATTTACAGGCAGTTTGTTAAGTGGGGATGGTTTCCGAGAAAGCCCCTGGGCTATATAAGCAAGATTATAACAGCGATAATACTGACACTGGGACTGGCTGCCCTGTGGATATTTATTAAGCTGGGAGGTGCATGATGAGCAACTATACTACAATTATCAGCGATGTATTGGTCGTGGGAGCCGGTCTGGCGGGTGAGAGAGCTGCCATAGAAGCCGCCTCCCGTGGCCTCAACGTAATTATACTGAGCCTTGTCCCTCCCCGCCGCTCTCACAGCACCGCGGCCCAGGGAGGGTGCCAGGCATCTCTTGGCAACAGCGCAATGGGTGAAGGTGACAACTCGGATATACACTTCGCGGATACAGTAAAGGGATCTGACTGGGGCTGTGAGCAGGATGTAGCCCGCCTTTTTGTGGAAACGGCTCCCAAGGCCGTTCGCCAGATGTCAATGTGGGGCGTGCCCTGGAACCGTGTAGTGGCTGGTAAAAAGGTGCTTCCGGACGGAAGGGAAATTGAAGATAAAAAGGAAAAGGAAGGACTTATAACAGCCAGAGACTTTGGAGGAACTGCCAAGTGGCGCACGTGCTACACTTCTGACGGCGCCGGCCACACGCTGCAGTACGCCGTGGACAGTGTGGTAATAAAGCTGGGGGTAACAGTCCATGACCGCACTGAAGCCATTTCCATAATACACGATGGGGAAACCTGCCTGGGTGTGGTGGCCAGGTGCCTTAAAACAGGGGAACTTAGAATTTACCTGGCCAAGTCAACTGTTATTGCCACCGGAGGCTACGGAAGGCTTTACGGAGCATCTACAAACGCCATAATCAACGAAGGAACCGGCATGTCCATAGCTCTTGACACCGGGCTTGTCCCACTTGGAAATATGGAGGCCGTACAGTTTCACCCCACGGGCATGGTGCCTGTCTGGATACTTATAACAGAGGGAGCACGGGGAGACGGCGGCTATCTGCTAGACAAGAATCACAACCGCTTTATGCCCGACTACGAGCCAAAGAAAAAAGAGCTTGCTTCCCGGGACGTGGTGTCCCGCAGAATGATCCAGCATATACGCAAGGGCCTGGGGGTAGACAGTCCGTACGGCCCTCACCTGTGGCTGGACATAAGACACCTGGGAGCCAAGCACATTAACACAAACCTTCGTGAAATCGCCAATATATGCAAAAACTTTAACGGAATTGATCCTGTTAAAGATTTGATTCCTGTTCGCCCGACCCAGCACTATAGCATGGGAGGGGTAAGAACAAATATAGACGGCTACGCATACGGGCTAAAGGGTCTGTTTGCAGTAGGCGAGGCGGCCTGCTGGGACCTTCACGGCTTTAACCGGCTGGGCGGCAACTCACTGGCAGAAACTATTGTCAGCGGCTGGATTATAGGTGAAAAAGTCGCAGAATATACCCTGGGAGCGGAACTAAACTACACATACGGCCTTGTGCAGGGCTTTGTCAAAAAGCAGGAGGAGCGTATTAAGAACCTAATATCCGGCAATCAGGGCAAAGATAATGTATACTCGGTAAGGAAAGACATGGAGCAAACCCTGATGGATTACGTGGGCATATTCAGAAATGGCCCCGATCTACAGACAGCGGTTGATAAACTCAAAGAGCTCTACCACAGGTCATTAAAAATTGGCTTGAGCAGCAGCGGCAAAGGGGCCAATCCCGAGCTGAGCGCGGCCCTCCGCATGCCTGGAATGCTCCGCCTGGCCCTGTGCATTTCCTACGGTGCCCTTACGAGGACAGAAAGCCGCGGGAGTCATGCCCGAGAGGATTTCCCGAAGCGTGACGATGTCAACTGGCTGAAACGGACCCTGGCATACTGGAAAGAAGGAAGCGACCTCCCCGAGCTCAGGTACGAGCCTGTAAAGATTACCGAGCTGCCGCCGGGAGACCGCGGTTACGGTGAATCCTCCGCTTCGTCGGCGGAAGGAAAAAAACAAAGCTGACAAGGAGGGCAAAATGAGTACAACACAGCGAAAATTCAGCATTTTCAGGTACAACCCAAACACACCGGAAGTTAAGCCCTTCATGCAGGAATACACTATAGAAGAGCCACCGGGCATGACTATATTTGTTGCGCTTAACAAAATTCGTGAAGAGCTTGACCCGACCCTGATGTTCGATTTTGTTTGCAGGGCAGCCATATGCGGGTCCTGCGCAATGATAATAAACGGAAAGCCCAGGCTGGCCTGTAAGACTCTGACCAGCGATTTAAAGGGAACAATAACCTTAATGCCCCTCCCGGTTTTCAAGCTTATCGGCGACCTTTCCGTTGACACCGGCACATGGTTCAGGCATCTTTCGGTAAAGACACAGTCCTGGGTTCACTCCAGCAAGAAATTTGACCCCAATGCCACAGAGGATCGGATGGACAATGAAACCGCCCTTCTGATATACGAGGCAGAAAGATGTATAGAGTGCGGGTGCTGCATAGCGGGGTGTGTAACTGCCAATATAAGGGAAGATTTTCTTGGAGCGGCCGGAATAAACAGAGTTGCCCGGTTTATGGTGGATCCCAGGGACGAAAGGTCAGGCAAGGAATATTTTGATGTGATCGGTTCTGACGAAGGAGCTTTCGGCTGCATGGGACTCATGGCCTGTGATGATAACTGCCCGATGCAGCTCCCTCTGCAGATGCAGCTTGCCTTTGTTCGCAGAAAAATGCTGGCCTACGGCCTATCAGGAAAATAGTATACATCCACAATTTTTATTTGAAGAATAACTTGCGCACTGTTATTGCAGTGCGCTTTTTATTGAATGCTATCAAATTAAGTAATTAGGCACCCCAAAATACGAATCAGGTATCATTTAATACGTTTAATTTTATGCATAAATCGAATAAGCAAATGCCGGTGCCGGACAACATAAAATATGAATAATACAAGATTAACCCCATTTCAGATTGCATCGGCTTACATAGGTGTCACAATAGGCGCGGGATTCGCATCAGGCCAGGAAATACTACAGTTCTTTTCCTATTTCGGTCCTGCCAGTTTCGGGGCTATAATACTTGCCGCCTTTATGTTTTATTTTTTTGGGGTCATCATCTTAAATTCAGGCTACCATTTGAAAGCGGATTCCTACCAGGAAGTAGTCTACAAGGCAGGCGGAAAATTTGTGGGCCTGATTGTAGACATCACTATAACCTTTTTCCTATTTGGCTCTTTTACCGCAATGCTTGCAGGCTCATCCTCCACTTTTACCCAGCAGCTTGGACTGCCTCCTCTTTTCGGCTCCATTCTCATGGCGGCAATTTCAATGGTTACAGTATTATTCGGGATTAGTGGAATAGTTAACGCCCTAAGCTTACTTATACCCATTATTTTCACCGGAATTATTATAATGACACTAGCCATTATTTACCTTTTTCCTATCAGCCTGAATGATATCAGCAATCTTTCCCGGCCTTGGGAAGCAATACTGCCCTTATGGCCACTATCAGCCGTAACATATGTATCCTATAACCTTATTGTTGCCATAGCAATATTGGCCCCCATGGGCAAAATGACCGCCTCCAGGGCTGATATGGAAAAGGGTGCCTTGGCCGGAGGCATCGGCCTGGGTATAGGGATAACAGCCATCAATCTTATTCTGTTTTCACTTCCTGAGGCATCCTCATATAATATTCCGATGAATTATGTGGCCAACTTTTTATCTCCGGCGGTGGGTTCCACTTACTTTATAATACTTGTGGCAGCTATCTACACTACAGCGGCAGGAGGGCTATACGGTATAAGCTCACGCCTTGCCGACCCCGCCGGCCCCCGCTTCAAAATAATGGTCCCCATAATAGCCACTGGGGGAATACTGGCAAGCTCCATCGGTTTTACCAGCCTCGTAAGGTATTTATATTCCGGTGTGGGAATAGTGGGCTTAATTTTACTGGGAGCCCTGGTATATGACCACCTCAGATTCAGAATAAAAGCTTGAGACTTTCAATAAAATCATTATTTTTATGGCTAAATAGGACTCTGGCCCTATCAATACTATTAATTAGTCCTATTTCAATAGGACCTCCATAGAATAAAATATAATTAAAAGAATTATTTGGCAAAGCTGCTGAAAAGCAGTGACGCAAAACTAGAGGGTCTAAGGGTTATGCCTATGACAGCCAGTTGCCTTGACTGCAGTCAAGCACTGCTGGCCTTTCCAAAATAAGGGGGGTCATTTTTATGCTAAATAATAATCAAAATGGAAAGGTTGTTATAATTGACCACTCCCTTTTTATGAGAACAACAATAAAAATACTTTTAATGGGCAAAGGCTGCGATATATTTGAGGCTGATGAAGAATCAAAGGCTGTCACCCTGACCGTAAACAAAAAGCCCAGTTTCATTCTGATGTCACTGGGGTTCGCAAAACAAAACAAGATGAAATTTGTCAAAACCCTTAAGACCCTTCATAAGTGCCCTGTCATTCTCTATTCCAATGCCATTACCAAAGAGGATATCCTACAGAGCTTCTCTGCCAGCGTAGACGACTTACTTTTAAAGCCCCTTCAGCAGGGAGACCGGCTGGGACGTTACTTTTTACTGGCTCCAGCCGAAATAAGAAGATATTATCTCGCAGCCGGAGCTAACAGGGAAACAAATCTGGAATTCAGCGAAAACAGAGGCTGGACCCCTCCAAAAAACACATCCGTCAGAGAAGGCGGCCGCATGAAATGGGACCGGAAAGCAAGTTAACCATATATTGGATAATATTATGCATAATATTCCTCCCCCTAAAATACATTTATTACAAACCTAAATGCTTTTAAGGGGAGAGATCGCATTGAGAGATAGCAAAGTTAAGAAGACAAGAAAAGAAAAGGAAGAAGATTTAAAATTTAACCAGCTGCTAAAACGTGAGCTTATGAAGTGGTATTACGGGGCGCTATATGCCGGAAATATAAAATCGGGAGGCTCAAAGAAGGCCTCCCATCTACAGCAAAAAAAATGCAAAAACCTTTAAGGATGCGGGCCAAAGGCCCGTTTTTTTATACATCAGCCAGGAAAAAATAATTTTTTGGCTGTGGATAAATTGAATGCCAGCTATAGGGCAGGCTTAGAATATCACCCCCATGCGTTGATGATCTCTCCGGCTGAAACTGGCTCTATGCTTGGAGTCAACAGATAGCCGACCGTCCTCAACGGCGCGTCCATGCGCCGGTTCGGACTTCCGCCAACGTCCTGTTGGCGGCTCGCCTTTCTGTAGCCACCTTCGCCAAGAGCCAGTAATAGCCTCCGAAAAATCAACGCACGGAGATGATATTCCCCGCCCCGATGAATGTCCTTTGAAAGTGCAACTAGAAGCCAAATTGGGATTGTATAGGCGAAATGTAGCAATTTATTTTTCACCAATTCCCAATTCCCAATTCCTAATTCCGGCCCCATGTATAATGCTTAACAATGCCGCAGGAACAGCGGCAACGCCCGCAGGGCGTTTTTTTATTAAGCGGCCCACAGGTTTCCCCTAACTATGCCGAATAATATATTAATAGTTTATTATTTCGGGGGTGAAGGGATGATTTTCATAGGTTGCGGTGACTGCGGAGGTAAATACCAGATTGTTGAAGGAAGGATAAATAACCCTGTATGCCCCAGTTGCGGAACTGCATTACCCGACAAGATTAAGGCTGCCTTAAAAATTCTTACAGAAGAAAACCGGAACAGGCCCAATTGGAAGTTATTTATTGACATGGGCAATATGTTCAATGTGGACCTTACCTTAAAATCCAAAGGCTAATCCTGCAGTGAAATTGAGGTCAGGAGAAGCTAATAGGTATTTCCGATTCGTCGGAGGAGCTAAGGGGCATTCCCTATTGGTCGTAGGAGCTTAAGAGTATTCCCGATTGGTCGGAGGCGATAAAAGACAGCACCTCCGTTCGGAGATCCTTAAATATTGCGCCCTTGTCTCTCCGACCAATCTGAAATGCATCTTAGGCCCCTCCGACCGTCCGGAAATACATCCTCGGCCCCTCCATCTTCGGCTCCTCTGCCTAGCCCACGGCCAGGAACAAAATTATTGAGGCTGTGACCATCACAGCGTGTGTTATATTTCCAAAGGCCACCTCCAAAGGTGTCTTGCCTGTCAGGCTGCCCACCACCAGGTTTGTTCCAGACATGGGTGAAACAGTGGCCCCCAGCGACCACCCTGCTATTAGGACCAGTGCCAGGTAAACCTGGTTCAGGCCCATTGCCGCAGTGTCAAGCGAGGTTGCAAAGGCAGAAACGGAAATCATCGGGTGAATTCCCGCTATACTCGTAATAACCACAGTCAGTAGAATAGTGAAAGCTACAGAGACCATGGACTGACCCGAAAAATGCATCAAATAGCTGCAGATTTTTGCTGCCCACCCGGAAAGTCCCAGAGCGGTGGAAAAGAAGCCGGCCACTACAAAAAGAACAACTTCCCCGTCGTACCTGTTTACCCTGCTTTTGAAATAATCTCTATATCCTTCCTTGATACTACTAACCTTCCCAAGAAGTGAAAGCCACAGAACCGGAAAAACCAGCGCAATAATGGGAATGATATTTATTACTGAAATGTCTGTTCGGGTTTCAATAAATATTACAAATGACAGAAATACAAAGCCCGCTATTAAAAGCTGAATAAGCTTATCTTTGGAGGAGGACACGCACCCTTCCACGTTTCTTGCATTCATTATTAAAGATTCTCCCTTTACAAAAAGCTCTGCCGCATAACCAGCGACCAGAGAAACAGCGGCAAAAGCAATCCCCAGCACAACATAGCTTTCCCAGGGAACTTTCATGTAGCCCAGCACAAGTGCGGTTGCCACCATGTTCGGAGACCAGAAAAGAGCGCTGCCGAACCCCCTTGATATACTTCTTGCCAAAATACCGGGATACTCCGATACCCTTCCCCTGGCGGTTATCTGGTAAGTCAGTGTTACCGCACCAATATTCATAAATACTCCCAGAACATGGCTAAAGATTGCCGGTACAAGGTACATCCGCCTTTTCCCTCTCATATATTTATCGGCAAGTGAATCAAGCGTACTTATATAACCGCCATGTCTGAGAGGCACCCCCAGCAGTGGAACTGATATTAAAAGCATCAAAAGGCTGGTGTTCTTTCCCATGGCCTCAACCCATAAAACCCAGCCGGCACCTGAAATATGCAAAAGATATGCTCCGGCGGCAAAAAGCAACAGACTGACCAGCCTTGAGTTTCTCCCCAGAAAGGGTATACTGGCAAAAACAGCAATAATGGTCATAAAGTTTACCACCTGGCCTACCGGCTGGGAGGGATGAATAACATTTAATATATGTACTGCCAGCATACATAAAAAAATTACGCTTTTTATACTTAAAAGATAACTCACACAATACCCCCGGCTATAGGTTTCACACATTGTTAATTATACTACAGAATTAACCAGTTAACTATTAACTTTTCTTATATCACATGTTGTTAACTAAATAACATAAACATTTTATTTTATTTATGATTTATTGAAACCACCACGTGTTACAACTGCTATTATATACCCCGTATATGAATTTAAACATAATCACATGGAAAGTATAAACCTTGAACAGAACGCATAACCTTGGGAAAAGGTGGAATTTGTCTTGGGCGTCCTTAAAAATTTTTTTAATCCTGAATCCGTTGCTATTATAGGGGCTTCAAAAACGCCCGGGAAAATAGGAAATGCCATTGTTAAAAATTTAATAAACAGCGGTTACAAGCGGGACATTATTCCTGTTAACCCCCGGGAAGAGGAAATTGAAGGACTTAAGTGCTACCCGGAAATAGGCGCCGCAGGGAAAAAAACCGACCTTGCGGTGATAGCTGTTCCTGCCGCAGGCTCATTAAACGTAGCAGATCAGTGCGGCAAAGCAGGGGTAAAAAATCTTGTGGTGGTATCTGCCGGGTTTAAGGAAGTGGGGAAGGAAGGCCTGGCCCTGGAAAAAGAAATGGTGCGTATATGCCGGGACTACGGGATGAGAATGCTGGGACCCAATTGTGTCGGAATGATGGACACCCATGTTCCTATTAATGCCTCGTTTAGCGGAGGCTTTCCGGCGGCCGGAAACATAGCCTTTATTTCCCAGAGCGGAGCCATGCTTGTGGCAATACTTGACTGGAGCAAAACAATAGGGCTGGGTTTCAGTAAGATTATAAGCCTGGGAAATAAAGCCGACCTAACCGAATCCGATTTTATCGAGGATGCGGCAGAGGACCCAAACACCAGGGTAATCCTCTGCTATATCGAGGATATCGCCAACGGAAAGCAGTTTCTAAAAATTGCCAGGGAGGCCAGCAGCAAAAAGCCGGTAATTATACTGAAAAGTGGAACCAGCCAGGCAGGAGCCCAGGCCGCTTCTTCACACACCGGCGCTCTGGCAGGCAGCAACGTTGCATATGAAACGGTTTTCAAGCAAACCGGCATAGTGAGAGCGTCCAACATGGCCGAGCTTTTCGATCTGGCAGTGGCATTCTCTAGCCAGCCAGTGCCAGGAGGCAACCGTGTTGCAGTAGTTACTAACGCCGGCGGCCCCGGCATAGTGACTACCGACCAGATTGAAAACACCGGCCTTGCCATGTCACGCTTTGGTAGAAACACCATAGAGGTGCTGCGTAAAGGGCTGCCTGAAGAAAGTAATGTATACAACCCGGTGGATGTTTTGGGAGACGCAAAAACAGACAGGTACAAAACGGCTATGAACAGCGTGCTGGCTGACGAGAATGTTGACAGCATGGTGGTGCTGATGTGCCCCACTGCGGTAACCGAGCCCGAAGAAACAGCAAGGTCTATTATTGAGGCCCACAATTCATACCCGGATAAACCTGTTTTTGCTGCCATGATGGGCGGGGAGGCTTTGTCCGGAGGCTCCCGGATTCTGTCTGAGGCCGGCGTCCCCTCTTATACCTTCCCTGAAACAGCAGTATCGGTGATAAGCGGCATGACAAGATACTCAATACTCAAAAATTCCAAATTAAGGCTGACCTCTGAAAGTTTATCAGGAACTAATCCCGAAGGGGTAAAGGAGATCTTCAGAAGGGTCAAGGATGAGGGCAGGCTGGTTTTACTGGGAAGCGAATCCTACCAGGTGGCTGAATTATACGGAATACCGGCCGCACCTGTCAAACTGGCCGGCAACCCGGAGGAGGCGGCCCATATCGCCGAAGAAATGGGGTTCCCCCTTGTTTTAAAAGTTGCCTCTCCGAAAATTCTGCATAAAACCGATGTAGGCGGGGTAAAGATAGGCATTAACACAGTGGAAGAAGTAAGGAAAAGCTTTATTGAAATAACTGATAATGTCCACCACTACCTTCCCCAGGTGGTGATACACGGGATAGAAATACAGAGGCTGATGCCTAAGGGAACCGAGCTTATTATAGGGATGTCAAGGGATGTGCAGTTTGGCCCCCTTATGGCTTTCGGACTGGGAGGCATTTATGTAAACCTTTTAAAAGATGTATCCTTCAGACTTGCTGACAGCCTGAACCGGGATGAGGTTCTGGCAATGATTAGTGAAACAAAGGCTAACACCCTGCTGAGAGGATACCGGGGGGAAGATCCTGCAGACATAGAGGCCATAATAGACATTATCCTGCGGTCAGCCGCCCTGGCAACTGATTTCCCGGAAATTACCGAGATGGATATAAACCCTGTGTTTTCTTATAAAAAAGGGGCTTCCGCCCTTGATATAAAAATTACGGTATCGTGAGTGAGGTGCTATAGTTGAAAAGCCTTTTCATAATGGGCACACCGGCCAGCGGTAAAACTGCGGTAAGTGTAGGGCTGGCCCTTAAATTTCAGCAGGAAGGATACAGGGTTGCCTATTTCAAACCAGTGGGGCACGTATCCGGAGCATTTAAAAAGGATGATGAAGACGGTGTTTTAATGAAAAATGTCCTTCAAATGGACCATTCCCTGGAGGACATCGTTCCCTGCACGGCAGGGCCGTCATATCTTTCGCGCGGTAGAAATTATAGAAATTTGCAAGATATACTGTCCTCATTCAGAAAAGTATCCGCCGGAGCCGATATTGTAATTACCGGGGGAGCGGCATATCCTCATATAATGGGATGTGCAGGACTGGATTCGGTAACCCTGGCCAGGGAGCTCAAGTCCACGGCAATTTTCCTTATACATGTGGAAAACGACTTCAGCATGGATTACGCTGTTTTTATAAATGGTTATCTTGAGTGCAGGGGTATACCGGTGGCTGGTAATATTTTTAATAATGTGCAGAGACACTTTCTTGCCAAAACCGATGGTGTTTACCGTCCGTTATTGGAGGAAAACGGGTTTCGTTCTCTGGGGGTTATACCACACCGCCCGGAAATTGCTTCCCCTACCGTTGCCGAATACTTTGAAGTTCTGGGGGGTGAAATACTCTCCGGAGAGGAAAATATGGACCGGCTGGTGGAGGATGTACTCGTCGGGGCAATGACAATTGAAAGCGCCCTGGGATACCTCCGCAGGGCGCCAAACAAGGCGGTTATAACCGGTGGCGACCGTGCCGATATATCCCTTGCGGCTCTTGAAACAAGCACTTCTGCATTAATTTTGACGGGGGGCCTTTATCCCGATGTAAAGATCATAGCAAGAGCTGCAGAAAAGGGCGTACCGATCTTACTTGTACATTATGATACCTATACAACACTTGAACGGTGCGCTGAAATCTCAAAGAGAATAAAGCCTACAGACAGCAGAAGTATTGAATTGGCCCTAAATAACGTGGAAAGATATGTAGACTGGAAAGGTGTATTGCAAACACTTGGGCTTGGCAAAAAAGGTTAGCCCGACTTTTTAAGACCCTTTAGCTCAGCCCTGCCGTCATGTATCTCTGACACCATCTTTTCCATTCTTTTTTCAAGCTCATTAAGAAGATCATCAGCATAATCCCGGGCTCCCTGCTTTATTTCCCGGGCTACATTTTCTGCCTTTTCAATTATTTCCTCTGCTTTATCCCTTGCCTGGCGAACCAGTTCACTCTCATCTACTCGTCTTTCCATTTGCTTTTGAACATCTTCCATTATTCGCCCGGCTTCTTTTTTTGTTTCGGTCAGTACCTTTTCCCGCTCCTGGATAATCCATTTAGCCTGCCGGACTTCTTCCGGCAGTGCTGTCCTTATCCTGTCCAGCATGTCCAGAAGGCGGTCCTCGTCCACAAGAACACGTTTGGTCATGGGTACTTTAATACTGCTTTCTATTATTTCTTCCAGTTCATTCAGGGCATTAAACAGCTCCACAGGCACTATACCTCCCGGCTATTTTTTTTGCTGGCAAATTTCTCTATTAGCCTCTCCTCCACAAGGGAAGGAACAAGTCCCCTGACGCAACCTCCAAACATTACAACTTCCTTGACTGCGCTGGAACTTATAAATGAGTAATCCGGTTTGGTCATTAAAAAGATAGTTTCCACCGAAGGAACCAGTTTTTTATTGGTAAGAGCCATCATAAATTCATTTTCAAAATCAGATATAGCCCTAAGGCCTCTAATTATGGCCTGAGCCCCGTTTTGTTTTGCAAAATTAACAGTAAGTCCCTCAAACGAATCAACTAATACATTATAGTAAGGACGCAAAACTTCCCTAAGCATCTGTTCCCTTTCCTTAACGGTAAACAGCGGCTGTTTTGCTGTATTTCTGGAAACCGACACTATTACTTCATCAAATAAATTTGCCGCCCTTTCAATTACGTCGAGATGCCCGTTGGTTACCGGATCAAAACTCCCCGGATATACTCCTATACGCAAAGGGAATGTGCACATCCTCTCATGTCAATTTATAAAAAGAGAGCATCGTATCCCCGTATCTTTCCTGCCTGATAAGCTTGATATTTGTTATTTCAGGCGGCATCGTCTCTCTCTTGCTGCTTTCAGCTACTAAAATTCCGTCTGACGCCAATAAATCCAAATTAACCAGTGTATTTATTACAGGAATTTCAAATCCTTTTCCATAAGGCGGATCAAGAAAAACTAAATTGAAGGTTTCCCTCATTTCTTTCAGTTCAGCCAAAGATGTGTATACATCTTTTATTATTACCTTCGAATTGTTTTCAAATCCGGTTAACTTTATGTTTTGCCTGATGGCGGTGGCTGCAAGGCGGTCTTTTTCCACAAATACCGCTTTTAAAGCGCCCCGGCTTAAAGCTTCTATACCGACATTACCAGTCCCTGCAAACAGGTCTAAAAAATTGCAGCCAATTACTGAATTCCCCAAAATATTAAACAACGACTCTTTAACCCTGTCTGCTGTAGGTCTGCCTGTCCAACCTGCCGGAACTTTTAATACCCGCTTTTTTGCACTTCCGGCTATTATTCGCAAAACACAAATAATCCTTTCTTTCCTTTTACAACCATACAGAATTTATTATAGCATAAACAACATAAAAA
This sequence comes from Bacillota bacterium, assembly GCA_049323755.1. Lineage (GTDB taxonomy): Bacteria > Bacillota > Desulfotomaculia > Desulfotomaculales > Desulfocucumaceae > BRHc4a. The sequence goes on along the minus strand of JBMOPE010000018.1, from coordinate 57,004 downwards.
AACAAAATTCGCACAACAGGCTCATTTATCTGTATATATTGAATTTACCCTGGGAAAAGATAAAAACTGTAAAGTATAGATAGCATTATTAACGTTATTAATCAACGCCAAAACAAATTAAAAGGAGGCACTTACTTGGACCTTGAATTCTTTAAAAATTTCAGTATTAATGTAGACCTGGCCCTGGAAGCCAGAGAAATAATACAGGGAAAGACCGGGCAGGAAATACCCGGTGTGAGGGTTGATCGTGAAACTTATAACATAGCTGCTGTTACAATAGTAACAATTGAGGAGAAATCCGCAGAAGCAGTTATGGGTAAACCCGTCGGCACTTATATAACCATTGAGGCGCCTGCTATTGGGGGAAGAGATCCGGAGGCACACCACGAAGTTGGACTGGTGGTGGCAAATATGCTTGGAAGACTTATAAATCTTCCTGAAAAGTCAAATATTCTGGTGGTAGGTCTGGGCAACTGGAATGCAACCCCTGATGCTCTGGGACCTAAAGTGGTAAGTCAAACCATGGTTACCAGACATATTTTTAATTACGCTCCCCAGGAACTGCAGCCCGGAATGCGTTCGGTAAGTGCCCTGGCACCTGGTGTTTTGGGAATTACCGGAATAGAAACGGCCGAAATAGTAAAAGGTGTGGTTGATAGGATAAAGCCAGACCTTGTTATAGCCATCGATGCACTGGCTGCCAAAAACGTGGCCAGGATAGCGACCACTATACAAATAGCCAATACCGGGGTAAATCCCGGTTCAGGAGTAGGCAATCAAAGAATGGCAATTAACATGGAAAGTCTCGGCGTGCCTGTCGTAGCTATAGGAGTTCCTACAGTTGTTCACGGGGCTGTTATTGCCCAGGACACTATAGAGCAGTTCCTGGAGCAGCTCAAGGCCAATCCTTCATTAAGTAAACTTTACACCATGCTTAATCCGAACATCAGCCAGCAAGTAATTCAACAGGTGCTTGAACCCTTTGGTGGAAGGCTTATGGTTACACCAAAAGAAATAGACGACTTAATAGAGAGAGCATCAAAAATTGTAGCAGGCGGAATTACACAGGCTCTTCATCCAAACCTGCCGCCTGACAAGTATGAGTATTATCTACATTAAATACTTGTTGATAAGTAAAAAACCGGAGGGCCGATACGACCCCCGGTTTTTTTATGTTCTCATTACCCTTAGACCCTCTGGGGGGTTTCCAGGTCAACCGCAGTTGTGGCTCCGATAGCTGCGCCTCCCTGCTGGGCAAGAGCAGCCTCTCCAAGGGCAACCAGCCTCTTGGTGATGTTACCTCCAACATATCCATTCTGCCTTGAGCTAAGCTGACCTTTATCTATCTGATTATAGTTGGCAAGACCCAGCTCGTTGGCAACTTCAAACTTCATCGCATCCAGAGCGTTACCGGCCTGAGGAACCAATTTCTGATTATTGTTTCGAGCCATTTAATAATCCCTCCTTTGTTTTTGATGTTAGTATTTTGTCCTGCAAACCTTCAAAAATACATAGTATTAATTGGATTGCAGCTCATATTTTATATCTTATTCCATGCCAATATTTTCAGAAACAAGTCAGGCTAACACAATTTATCCACACTTCAAAGCATTAATCTAATTATATATTTTATCGCCAAGCAACTTCATAATTCATTATTTTAAACATATTTAAAACGCCATTACCTAGACCTTTGTTAAAAATTTTCCTGTAAAAGTCCAACATGCTGGCCCTACATAATTTTGAAAATATAATACAGACTAAAACAAAAATGCCATATCTAATGGCATTTATTGAATATTAATTCACTCATTTGTGACTTATACCTAAAAGGTTAAACTTTTCCAGCAACCTTTTATCCCACAGACAAAAAGCCCAGACCCTTGTACCTTGCACTTATCTCCCGGGCAAGTATCTGGTTCTCAACTTTTCTTAATTCCGGGTCCTCGTCAACCAACCGGCGTGCTTCCATTGCAGCGGTTTCCAGCGCTTTTAAGTCTCTGGCCGGATCGGCAAGCCTGTACAGCAGTTCTCCAGACTGCCTGGTTCCGTACATTTCTCCAGGACCTCTCAATTCGAGGTCTTTTTCAGCCAGCCTAAAACCATCAGATATGGTTCTCATTGCCTCAAGCCTGAATTTTGACTCTTCTCCCCTGGAGTCCGAAACCAGGTAACATTTGGCGGGACTGTCACCCCTGCCCACCCGGCCCCGCAACTGGTGGAGCTGTGCAAGACCGAAGCGGTCTGCATCTATTACTGCCATAACTGTGGCATTGGGTACATCTACCCCCACCTCGATAACAGTTGTGCTAACCAGAACATCCACAAATCCGCTTCTAAACCGGGACATGACTTCTTCCTTGTTTTCGGATTTCATCCTTCCGTGCAGAAGATCAACAGTGCACCCGGAAAGTGGTCCCGAGGCGAGAAATTCTTTTAGTTCGGAAGCTGCCTGCAGGTCAATTTTTTCAGATTCCTCCACCAGGGGACAAACAATATATGCCTGCCTTCCCGCAGAAATCTCTTTTTTTATATCGCTATACACAAAACCTGCCTGTGATTTTGAACAAATATAGGTTTTAACCGGCTTTCTCCCCGGGGGCATTCCTTTTATGGTGCTTATATCCAGATCACCGTAAGCAGTCATGGCAAGGGTCCTGGGAATGGGTGTCGCCGTCATAACCAATACATCGGGGTTTCTTCCCTTTTCCCTGAGAATTGCCCTCTGCTTGACCCCAAAGCGGTGCTGCTCATCTATAACAGCCAGTGCGAGGTTGTTAAATTCAATTTCCCCCTGAATAAGAGCATGTGTTCCCACTAAGGCCTTAATTTCCCCTGATATTATCTTTTTCCGGAGAAGATCCTTTTCTCTTTTTTTCATTCCACCCGTAATAAGGCCAACCGGTATATGCATTTTTCCAAAATAATTCTTAATATTAATATAGTGCTGTTCGGCCAATATTTCGGTTGGGGCCATGAGAGCGGCCTGAAACCCTCCGATAACAGCCTTTAACATGGCCAGGGCGCATACAAGGGTTTTTCCCGAACCTACATCCCCCTGTAAAAGCCTGTTCATGGGGTAAGGCTCATGCATATCCCTTTTTATTTCTCCCCAGGCCTCGCACTGCCCCGGGGTCATTTTAAAGGGAAGGGCGGAAAGAAAATCTTTCTCGTATTCATCATTATTCAGGTAAATGTGGTCCTTTTGCTTTTTCTTGGACCTCTTTTTCATGAGGGCTACAATTATTTGCTGTAGTAAGAATTCTTCAAATATAAGGCGCCTTCTTGCCATCCTGAGCTCCTCGACAGAGCCCGGGAAGTGTATGGCATGAAGCGCCGCCCCTGTTTCCGGAAGAACATACCTTGATAAAATGTCACCGGGAATAAACTCAGTAGTCCTGTCGGCCCATTCAGTAAGGGCACACTTCATTATCTGCCTGATCAGCCGCTGGCTAAGGCCCTCAGTGAGTGGATATATGGGAACGATACGCCCTGTGTTTAACATATCGTTCCCGTCTTCAATCTCATAATCTGTAACCTGTATCTGCATTTCATTAAAAAACCTTGTTACCTTTCCGGTAACAACAACATGGCAGCCAACCGGGATCTGTCGCTTTATAAAGGGCTGGTTAAACCAGACTGCCACAAGCCGCTCGGGCCCGCACATAACAATAACCCTTGTAATGGTAAGGCCCTTACGGGGCTTTTTCTCCTCCAGAGCTGTAACCACACCTCTTATTGTGGCCTTTTCACCGCTGCCATATGAACTGGCAGGCCTGAAATCGCTCCTGTTATCATAATCTCTGGGAAAATGATAAAGCAAATCCCCTACAGAGCTGATACCCAGCTTTCTCATCAGGTATACCCTTCTGGGGCCAACGTTTTTAAGGTATTGCACATCCTTTTCCCATATTCCCCCGCTTTTCAACCAGCCCAACCCCCGCCTGAAGTACAAGTATAAAAATTTATTTCTTTCTTTTCTTTAATGTAAACTGTATGCCCTGGTCCGGATCACTCCAAAAATCAATAAGACGAAAGCCCTCGCCAATTATCTGTCTGCACTGCTTAATAGCATCCTCGAGATGTTCTAAAAAAATTTCTCCTGTCCTATCATTAAGATCAGGTGTATTATCAAGTATTACCCTTTTCTCATTGTGATCGCCGGTATCCACTGGCCCCTCAATCTTTATTTTTGACATATGCAACCCTCCAATTCCTTGATATTTCATAATTATATGGTGGCAACCATTTACTGTCAATAAACATGGAATTAGATCCGCAATATTCTTTTATCATATTATAGTCAGTTCCGTACATAAAATCGCTTGCGCCGTTAAATATTTTTTGGTAAAATGACAAATGTGGTCTTCTAAAGGAGGTGTTTTTAATGGCAAAAAAGTGCTCTGTTTGCGGAAAAGGAGTAAGGGTTGGCATGCAGGTCAGCCACTCACATATTAGGACCAAGAGAACCTGGTCCCCTAATCTGCAGAGGGTTAAGGCGCTTGTTGAAGGTACACCCCGGAGAATACTGGTATGCACCCGCTGCCTCAGAAGCGGCAAAGTTCAAAGAGCAATATAATAAACGCCCTACAGGCGTTGCCGTCATATAGACGGCGTAATCCAGAATTTAGAAGTCAGAGTCCAGAATTTTTTATTTACCGTGCACCGAAGGTGAATCGAAGTGAACAAGCGTCATATAATTTCATTTATGATAATAAAAACGGCATATATGCCGTTTTTTATATTGCATCGTACCGTATGCTTCCGGATTTTCCATTAATGAAATGGTAAACGTAAAGGGATTGGTGTATTCTTCTGCTCTCCTTCAACACAAAACCATAACCGGTAAATTTAGTAACCAGGTTTATTTCTGAAAACTTATCAAATTTATCCCCTTCAATAACTCTGACAAGTTTCTTTCTCAAGCCATATTGAATCCGGGAATAATCAACAATGACAAGCTCCCTCGATATGCGGGAGACTTCCTTCATAACTCCTTCGGTACATGCTTCGTGTAAGAACATTATCATGAACGCAGTGTCAAATTCCCGGTCACCGAATGGTGTATTGGCAGCATCCAAATGGTAAAACTCAACATTCGGGAACCGTACCCTTGCCTTAATAATTTTTGATTCGTCGAAGTCAATCCCTACAACTTTATCGGCAAAAGAAGTCATAAGAGCAGTATTTCTTCCTGTCCCGCACCCTATATCGATAACCTTTCCCCTGCGCGGGTGCTTTAGAATCTCTCTCTTAATGCTTTTTATTGAGGGAAGAGTGTCGGCTATTGATTCAAAAAATCTGAACATTTACTTCTCCCCATTTACTTAATTGATATAATTTCTTTCATTCTTTTAGTTCTCGGATCTCACTTGCCTCTATCATGAGAGTTTCTTCAAGCTCTCTTTTATAGAGCGCTATGTGCTTGTCTCCCTTTCTGAATGCATCCGCCGCCTTTTCTATTTCCTTTCCCATAGCCTCGTACTGTTTGTAAAAAAGATCAAACTTATTCTGCATCTTTATAAGCTTTGACTGGATTTCCCTTGCCTGGCTCAATACTTCCATGTTCCTCATGGCGGTGAGGACAACCTGTAAAAAAGCGTAAAATGTATTGGGGCTAACCGGGATTATCCTGTTCTTTTCGGCCTCATCATATATCTTTGAATGCTGTCCAAGATAGTTTTTCTCAGCGATAGTTTCATAATATATAGCTTCGGAGGGAACAAACATAAGGGCAAAGTCGCTGGTGCCGCGGTCAGTGGCTATATACCTTGATATCTCTTTTATTTTTGCCAGAACATCCTTCTCGTGGGCCTTCCAGTACATTTCCCTGTCTCTGGGATCAGTGCACTCCAGGTACCTGAGATAGTTGTCCCGGGGAAATTTTGAATCCACGGGAACGCACATATCCCTGTATCTTATAACGACATCCACCACGCAGCCTTCTTTAATCCTGTACTGCCTTTCCCACATACCCTTCGGAAGAACTCTCTCCAGCATCTCCTCAAGTACTATTTCCCCATAATTGCCTCTCAGTTTGGGGGTTGAAAGTATGTCCTTCAGGGACTGGCCCAACCTGTTAGCCTCTTCCTGCCTGGCAATAATTTTTTCGACGGTTGCCTGCATGTCAGCCATAAGCTTAAGGTTATCGGTAACCCTATTATTCATATCCTCCCTGGTATCGGTTATTTCTTTCCGTGAAGAGTTGACCGAACCCTGTATTTCTTTCCTGAGTTCATTTAAATTATTCAGGAAAGTAAGGTCAGCCTCCCTGCTGCCCGAAACAGATCCCTGTCTTACCAGCAAAAAAACCAGCAGTATTATCACAACAACAAGGAGAGCCGCTAAAACCATTTCCATTGCATATTCCCCGCTTATCAGGAATGCCCAAACCATTCTGACTTCTGGCTTCTGAATTCTGAATTCCGACAGTATTTTCTTTCAGAATTAGCTATTTTTACATCCCGCTTTTAATTCTTTCCACAGCCCTTTGTGTATTCTCCCTGCTTCCAAAGGCGGTAAGCCTGAAGAATCCCTCTCCGCTGGCGCCGAATCCTGCTCCGGGAGTTCCAATGACATGGACCTCTTTCATAAGCTTGTCAAAAAAGTCCCAAGAGCCCATATTGTCTGGAGTTTTCAGCCATATATAAGGTGCGTTTACCCCTCCATATACTTTAAAGCCGGCTGCAGTCAAGCCCTCGCGAATAATCCTGGCATTTTCCATGTAGTAGTCCACCAGTTCACTAACCTGCTTTTTACCTTCTTCAGAATATACAGCTGCAGCCGCAGCCTGAACAGGGTAGGACACCCCGTTAAATTTGGTGGTCTGCCTTCTCAGCCAGAGGGGGTTAAGACTATATTCCTTTCCGGAGGAATCATAAACCTTGACCTCTTTCGGAACAACAGTGTATGCGCATCTTGTTCCGGTAAAGCCTGCGGTTTTTGAAAAGCTCCTGAACTCCACGGCAACTTCTCTGGCCCCCTCAACCTCATATATGCTGTGCGGTACACCGTCTTCCCTTATAAAGGCCTCGTAGGCTGCGTCGAATAAAATTACCGCCCTGTTTTCCCTGGCGTAGTCAACCCATTTTTTCAGTTCTTCTCTGGAAAGCGTCATCCCGGTAGGGTTGTTGGGGAAACAAAGGTAAATCATATCCACCTTTGTTCCCGGCAGAGGCGGTTTCATTCCGTTTTGCTCTGTGCACGGCAGGTATACCAGCTTATCGAATTGATTCTTACTGTTGATGCCTCCGGTGCGGCCCGCCATCACGTTGCTGTCTACATATACCGGGTATACCGGGTCCGTAACCGCCACAACATTGTCAACTCCGAAAATCTCCTGAAAATTGGCGGTGTCACTTTTCGCGCCGTCGCTTATGAACACCTCGTCTTCGGCCAGTTCTACTCCCCGCGGCCTGAAATCATTCTCAATTATATTCTGGGCAAGAAAGCTGTAACCCTGTTCAGGACCGTAGCCGCGAAAGGTTTCCTCATGGGCCATCTCCTCAACGCCTTTTTTCATAGCCTCAATAACCGCGGCAGTTAGGGGTCTTGTAACATCACCTATTCCAAGCCTTATAATACCAGCATCGGGGTTGCTCTTTTTAAATTCATTGACTCTTCTTGCAATCTCTGCAAAAAGGTAGCTCCCCGGCAGTTTAAGATAGTTTTCATTAATCTGTGCCATGGCTAATTCCCCCTTCTATATAAAATAACCTCTTTATAGATAATTTCAACAAAAAGCAAGCTATTCCCTTCCCAGACAACCGGGCTCACCATTGAGGATGGAAATTGGGTTCTTTTAAAACCACAGAGAACACAGAGCACACAGAGGTACCTTAAGCCTTGCTTATAAGCATTAAGAGATTTTATAAAAAGGGTAACCTTCTCAATTATCAATTACGGTTTTAGACCTCATAGTAATAACTGAGAGCAAATTCTCTGTGATCTCTGTGGCCTCTGTGGTTGATAAAAAAGACATTCAGTATTTTCAGTAGAATGTATGTCACAAAAGCCTGGCCAGCCTGGAGGAATGCATAAGCCCTGGAATACGTCCCCTCTTGGCAATGGGTTTTCCCTCTATCTCCTTGATGTCCATGGTCATATCAATGGGGCGGGCTCCTGAAATGTAACTTCCCACACCAAATGCGTCGGCCCCGGCCTCAATGAGTCCCGGTATTCTCTCCGGTGTTACTCCGCCACTTACCAGTATCTGAACATGGCTGTGTCCGGCCTGATCGAGCCTTGCCCTTACTTCCCGCACAAGGCCTGCAGTAACCCCGCCCCGCTCACTGGCAGTGTCCAGCCGTATGGCGGAAAGGTCACCTCCAAGGGCCGCGGCCACCCTTAATGCCTCCTCGGCTTCATCCTTAAAGGTGTCCACCAGCACCACAACCGGTGTTCCATCCGGCATAAGCCTCTTGTATGCCAGAGCTACATCAATTGTGTCTCCAACAATAAGAAAAACCGCATGAGGAACCGTGCCTGTGGGCTCCTTCCCGGCCAGCCTGGCCCCTAAAATGCAACTGCAACCGTCGGCTCCGCCAACTATGGCGGACCTCTCCATTACGGGAGCCACCGCAGGGTGAACGTGCCTTGCGCCAAAGCATATTACCCGCCTGTTACCCGATGATTCCTTTACCCGTGCAGCAGCCGTGGCCCAGCCGCTGGAACTGGCCAGAATGCCTAAAAGGGCTGTTTCATATATTCCGAAGGAATCGTAGGAGCCGCAAATACGCATAATCACTTCTTTTGCTGAAAATGCTTCCCCCTCGGGCAGAGACCACACCTCTGCGCCCGTTCCCGAAAGAAGATGCATAACCTCTGCTGTACCGGCAAGAATACCGGGCTGTCCGGCAAATACCTCGGCGGCCACGGGCCTGTTGGCAAGTCCCATGCCCCGTAGTATCTCCCTCGTTTTTATAAAATATATGTCTGTGGTCCATCCCTCAAGTATCTCTTCTGAATCAGCCGAAAAAAGCCTGCTGCCGGAAACCTGTAGATTGTCCACCTCTTTAAGGCTCTGTATTGTCTTCCTCTGGGACACCAAACTTCCCCCTCCCCGCACCAAGACATCATATGCACCTGTTAGAGGTAAAGTACAATTTTATATATAGAAAAATGACTGTCTTTTGTTTTAACCACAGAGGGCACAGAGATCACAGAGAGTTTGCTCTCAAGTATTACTCTCAGGTCTGAAAACCGGGGTAGATAATTTAAAATTTAACCATTTTATTAAAATTTACTTAAAGCATTCAATCAGGTCCCAAAAATCTCTGTGTCCTCTGTGTTCTCTGTGGTTTAAAAAAGGACCCCAATTTTCATCCTCCCAGGTTGTCCGTTTTATGCTTACACCTGTCTACTGTCTCCTGACCCTTAAGAGAGGCTCATTAGCTGTCTACGCCATCCCCTTAAACAGGTTTGCCATCTCAATTGCAGTAACAGAGGCATCCCATCCCTTGTTGCCGGCCTTGGTGCCCGCCCTTTCAATAGCCTGCTCTATGGTGTCGGCTGTTATCACCCCGAAAATTACAGGCATACCGGAATCAAGCCCAACCTTGGCAACCCCCTTGGCAACCTCGGAGGCCACGTAGTCAAAGTGAGGAGTGGCTCCCCTTATTACGGCACCCAGGCAGATAACTGCGTCATATCTTTTCAGGGAAGTCATTCTGCTTGCCACCAGGGGTATCTCAAAGGCTCCCGGCACCCAGGCCACCTCAACATCCTGGTCCTCTACCCCATGCCTTTTCAGAGCATCCAGCGCGCCTGAAAGGAGCTTGTTAGTAATAAACTCGTTAAAGCGTCCCACCACCAGTCCAAACCTCAGCCCCTTGCCAAGAAGATTTCCCTCAAAAACCTTTGCCATAATATTTTCCTCCTTACTCTCCCTTAATTTTATCTTTCACCTATGTTTAGCATGTGTCCCAATTTCCGCTTCTTGGTGGCGAGATAAAAGCGATTGTCCTTACAGGGGTCAATTTCTACAGGGACCCTCCCCACAACCAGCAGGCCGTGACCTTCGAGACCGGCAATTTTCCTCGGGTTATTGGTTATCAGCCTTATTTTTGTCAGCCCGAGGTCCGCGAGAATTTGTGCTCCAAGGCCGTAGTCGCGGAGGTCGGCGGGAAATCCCAGAGCCTCGTTTGCCTCCACCGTGTCCTTACCGAGGTCCTGAAGCTTGTAGGCCCTTATTTTGTTAAGGAGCCCGATGCCCCTTCCCTCCTGGCGCATGTACAGGAGAACCCCCGCCCCTTCACGGTCGATCATCTTCATTGCTGCAGCCAGCTGGTCACCGCAGTCGCAGCGCTGAGATCCGAAAACATCTCCGGTGAGACACTCCGAGTGAACCCGTACCAGCGGCGCCTCAACATTTTCTATATCTCCCCTGACCAGGGCAATGTGGCCTTTCCCGTCTAAAAGGCTTTCATATGCAACAGCCGTGTAATCTCCATATTTGGTGGGAAGCTTGGCCGAGTCAACTCTTCTTACAAGCTTTTCTGTTTTTCTGCGGTACTCTATCAATGCGGCAATAGTTGCCATTTTCAGATCATGTTTTTTACAAAACTCTATTAATTCGGGAACCCTGGCCATAGTCCCGTCATCTTTCATTATTTCGCAGATTACCCCGGCCGGGTATAATCCCGACAGCCTGGACAGGTCCACCGAGGCCTCTGTGTGTCCAGCCCTCCTGAGAACTCCGCCCTCCTTGGCCCGCAGAGGAAAGATATGCCCGGGCCTCCTCAAATCATCCGGCTTGGTGTCCGGGTCCAGCATGGCCCTGACCGTGGCCGCCCTCTCATGGGCTGAAATTCCGGTTGTAGTATCTTTATGATCCACAGAAATAGAAAAGGCTGTTCCGTGAGGGTCGGTGTTGTTGGTAACCATCGCCGGCAAATCAAGTTCGTCCAGCCTTTCACCAATAATAGGAAGGCATATAAGGCCCTTACCGTAAGTGGCCATAAAATTTATTGCCTCCGGAGTTGCCTTTTCAGCCGCCATTATAAGGTCGCCCTCGTTTTCCCTGTCCTCGTCATCCACCATGACAACTATTTTCCCCTGGCGTATGTCCTCAAGAATTTCTTCAATGCTGTTAAATTTAAAACCCATAATCTTAAGCCCTCCCTATAACTTTATACCGATCAAAAATATTCCTACTGCTCCCAGCCGTACCGATCGGGGACATTGCTCCTGCTCCCGGCCATACCGATCGGGGACATTCCTCCGACCCACAGAGCCAATCATGTTGTGGAGGTGTGTCCCCATTCCTCTATACAAAGCCTTTCTCCGCAAGAAAATCCATGGTTAACCCGCCCGGCCTTTTTTCAGGTTCCAACTCCTGCCTTGTCACCATGAGCCTTTCAATATATTTTCCCACCAGATCACCTTCCAGATTAACCGTATCACCTGTTTTTTTAAACCCGACGGTAGTCATGTGGGCTGTGTGGGGAATGAGTGAAACCTGAAAATTACTCTCAGTGAAATCAACCACCGTCAGACTTGTCCCGTCAATAGCCACAGAACCTTTTTTAATTATATATTTCATAACAGCGGGAGGGGCTGAAATGGTTATTAAAGTGGCGATATCGTGCTTCTCCCGCCGCGCTATGGTACCCACTCCGTCAATATGGCCGCTTACCAGGTGTCCCCCCAGCCGGTCCCCCAGCCTTAGCGCCCTTTCAAGATTCACCCGGTCACCGGGCTTCAGCGCTGCAAGATTTGTCTTGCCCAGTGTTTCAGCCATTACATCCGCCACAAAGTAGTTCCGCTCAAATTCAACAGCCGTAAGACACACCCCATTGACAGCGATACTGTCTCCGGTTTTTATGTCCTCCAGTACTTTTTGGGCCTGAATGTGTATTCTGGCCGAATCAGCCCCTTTGGCCAGGCCTCTGATTGTTCCAAGCTCCTCCACCAAACCGGTAAACATAAACTAACCCCTTTGTTTTGAAATATACCCTTCATAAAGCATGTCCGATCCCAGCCTGGAAACACTGACCCGCTCCAGCTCCACAGCATCTGACAGCCTTTCAGGCCCCTCTCCCCCCAGTGGACCCGGAGCGCCGCTGCCCCCAATAAGCTTGGGAGCTATAAACCAGGCCACCTTATCAACTGCTCCTGAAGCCAGAGCTGAGGCGTGTACCTGCCCCCCACCCTCAATAAGCACACTGGAAATTTCCCGGCGCGCAAGTTCGGCAAAAGCTGCAGCCATATCCACCCGCCCTTCCCTTGAAGGAATGGATATAACCCCTGCCCCTGCCTCAGTGAGCGCCTTCAGCCTGTCCTCCGGAGCCTCAGAGGTAGTGATGATTATTGTAGATGCCAGGGACTGCCTGTTTATTAATTTGGCGCCGGGAGGTGTCCTGGCCTGGCTGTCAAGAACAATCCTTACCGCATCCCTTCCACCCCCGGGGAGTCTGGTTGTAAGGGAGGGATTATCGGCAAGAACAGTGTTTATCCCCACCATTATAGCATCATACCTGTTTCTGAGCCTGTGCCCGTACTCTCTTGCCTCAGGCCCGGTTATCCACTTGGAGTCCCCGGCCCTGGTTGCTATTTTACCATCAAGGCTTACAGCGGCCTTCATAACAACAAAGGGCATCCCTGTAGTTATATACTTTATAAATACCTCGTTAAGCTTAAGGGCTTCCTCTTCAAGAATGCCCACATCAACATCCAGCCCGGCATCACAAAGCCTGCCCAGGCCCTTCCCAGCCACCAGGGGATTTGGGTCTTTCATGGCAGCAATTACTTTTTTTACCCCTGCGTCAATCACAGCCTCGGTGCAGGGTCCTGTTCTTCCGTGGTGACAGCAGGGCTCCAGTGTAACATACATGGTTGAGCCCCTTGCCAACTCCCCGGCATCTCTCAGGGCAACCACCTCGGCATGGGGAGTTCCCGCCCTGGCGTGAAAGCCCCTGCCAACTACCTTTCCCTCCCTTACCAGCACCGCCCCAACCATTGGGTTCGGGCTGGTCCGGCCCATGGCCGAGGCAGCCATCTCCAGAGCCATTTTCATATAAGCCTTATCGTCCAAAAATACCACCTTATTAAATATTTTTAGCTTTAAAAACAAATATTCCCCGGGAAAAACACCCCGGGGAATAAGCGCGCAAAATCACACAAACACATTTGGCGGCGTAAATGCAACCAAACGTGTCTTTCAAACCTTCTCCCATCCAGACTTTAAGAACTGCAACATGTTATTGCCAGCTCCATAACTGTCGGCTCCGGCCTCTCACCGGATCAGCCCCGTAGGGCTCGCGGGCTCGGCCCTTTTAAGGGCCATACCGCCGGTAGGGAATTTCACCCGTCCCCGAAGGCATTTTCAATTGTAAATTATTATAGGCCTATATTCCGGGGGTGTCAAACATAAGTTTTACGCCTAATCAGGCCTGTTTAACCTGCGCCTGTATTTCTGCAGCTCGTTTATTATATCCGGTATCCTGTCTATGGTGGCCTTTCGCCTGTAGTAATCGTCTTCTGCCCTGCACTCAATCAGGCAGCTGTACAATACCGACAGCTTAAGGTGTGTCACCCTGGGAAGCATTGCAATATCAGCCCCCAGCCTTTGCCACGCCCGGGTATGAAAAGTAATTTTATGTACCGCCTGCTTACCCGGAAAAAGTTCCTCAGAAATCTCCGCTTTGAAGTTTTCCCGGTTTATGGCAAGCATTTCCAGAATCCTTTTATTTTTTCTCAGCTCTTCCAGCAGTTCATCTATTACAAAGATCCTTTTTTCTACTACCTCCTGCTGCCTTACCGAGTGATAGTACCAGACTGTCACTATCACTCCATAAAGTGTGAGAAGTCCTCCCAGGGCTGCCTCATTAAAGCCGGAAACGAACCACCGGCTGTTTACATCCTCCCGCATGGTTCTCAGGACATCCGGAACAATGAATTCGGTCCAGCGGGCATTAACAAGATAATGAATAAGCTCTCTGTTAACCGCCAGGATTACCCATACAATGAGGGGACTGAAAAAAACTACAAACCCCGTTATCAATAGGCGTAGAAGCCTGAAACACTGTCTGGCCGGCCGGCCGGCAAAAAGGCATAGTCTGTTCCAGCATTGTCTCAATTCTTGTCGTGCACCGCCTAAACGGGAATTAGACATTAATCTACCTCCCACCCAGGTTATCTTGAAAAATAATACGGCCTGTGCCGGATACAAATAGAATGCCTATCCCTGGGCATGTTTATGTTGTATTACACTTAATTCTAAATTCTAGAAGCATATTTTATTTACTAATTTATATATTCGAAATATAATTATTTTTAAGAATATTCTAGATATGCAAGGGGGTTGTCGCAGGGAATGTCTATAGGAAAAATGGGCACCGGTTTAATTCCTCCACATGTAAAAAAATTCATAGAATGGGCTGAAAAGGATACGGCTGGATTTTGGGAAGAGGCTGCTCTTAAAGCATCTCACGACATACATTGGTTCAAAAAATGGGACAAGGTGTATAACTGGGACTATCCTGATTTTCAATGGTATATTGGCGGACTAACCAATATATGTTACAACTGCCTGGACTTCAACATAAAGAGGGGAAGGGCCGGAAGGGCCGCAATTGTCTCCGAGTCCGGAGAAACAGGCGAAGTAAGGGCAGTCACCTACGCACAGCTTTTAGAGCTGGTTAAACAATACGCATCCGCCCTTAGGGGTATGGGAGTTAAAAAGGGCGATAGGGTAGCCATCTACATGCCTACAGGAATAGAGTCAGTGGCATCCATGCTGGCCTGTGCCCGAATCGGCGCAATACACGTGGTAATCTTCGCCGGCTTCTCATCTATAGCCGTGGCTGACAGGGTAAAGATTTCCGGAACCCGCTTTGTCCTTACCCAGGATGAAGGTTCCAGGAGGGGCAAGCCGGTTGAGCTGAAGCCCATTGTCGACGAAGGCCTTGCCATGTGCCCTGAAGATCAGATAATAAGGGTGGCCGTTCTTCGCAAAAATCCCGACCGTATGCCCCCAATGAAAGAAGGAAGGGATATATTCTGGGACCAGTTTATTGCCGGTGGTGAAGGGATAAACTCCGACTACGAAATAATGGAATCCAATGATCCCCTTTTCCTATTGCCCACCTCCGGCACCACCGCCAAGCCAAAGGTAACGGTGCAAAAGCACGGCGGATACCAGATGTACGTATACTCAATGGGCAAATGGATATACGGCCTGAAAGAAGAAGATGTTTGGTTCTGCACCTCAGACATAGGCTGGATTGTAGGGCACAGCTTCAATGTTTACGGACCGCTTCTGACAGGCTGCACCACAGTGCTCTATGAAGGAACCCCTGACTACCCCAGGAAGGATATGTGGTGGGAGATTGCTTCACGAAACAAGGCCACCGGCCTCTGGCTCTCCCCAACCGGTGTGAGGGGGCTTATGCGGCTGGGAATTGAGCATCCTGAAAAGTATGACCTGAGCTCAGTGGAAAGGATATTCTGTGCTGGTGAGGTGCTTAATCCACCAGCCTGGAAATGGCTTCAGGAAGATGTATTTAAAAACCAGGTTCCTGTGATGGACCACATGTGGCAGACAGAAACATCGGGGCCCATATTCGCAAACCCGTATGGCCTTGGCATAATCCCCATAAAACCCGGTTCAGCCCATGTCCCTGTTCCGGGAGTAGTAGCCGAGGTAGTTGACGAAAAAGACGGAAATCCACTGCCTCCGGGACAAAAGGGAGTGGTAATTATAAAGCGCCCCTTCCCCGGACTTGTTTCAACCCTGTGGGGTGATCCCGAGGGATACCTGTACAATTACTGGGAAAGGCTTCCTTCCACCAAGGGATCATACTACTGCGGGGATGCGGCATCCATGGATGAAGACGGTTACATATGGTTTGCCGGAAGGTCCGATGAGGTTATAAAGATCGCGGCCCACAGGATAGGAACAGTTGAGGTGGAAAGCGCCCTGATCGCTCACCCGGCGGTGGTTGAAGCCGGTGTGTCCGGAGTCCCCGACGAGCTGAGGGGCGAGGTGGCCTGCGCCTTTGTGGTGCTAAAGCAGAATTATGAGCCGTCCGACGACCTTAAAAAAGAGCTTATAGATCATATCCGTAAAACCATGGGGGCCATAGTGGTAATGAAGGATGTTCAGTTTGTAAATACTCTGCCCAAAACCCGAAGCGGAAAAATTATGCGCAGGGTTATGAAAACACTGTGGATGGATAAGGAGCTGGGAGATATATCCACAATCGAGGAGGAGGCCTCAGTATCGGAGATACGGGATGCCATAATGAAAATGAAATAAAAACGAAGGCCCGGAAACCCGGGCCTTCTTCATTTTTGTCATTACTTGGAGTCAGAAGCGGTGTCATTAATTTCAGTTATACTCTGTTCCACGGCCTCTCTGTGCTCTTCATCCAGCCTGTCTTTTACATCCTTGACTTTGCTTTCAAAGTCTTTGAAACCCACACCGGTTCCCTCCCTGAATATTTGGGATTTACCGGTATTATTTCCAATTGTCAGATTTTTATACCATCTCAATCAGGGTCCACCAGGCGGTGGATTTCCTCTTTCATATCGGGCTGGCTTACCATTATCAAAACATCGTCCACCTCGATAATGGTGTCGGCCCGGGGAGACACAATTTCTTCCCCATTTCGGTATATGGCCAGCACAGTCGCTCCTGTTTTACCCCTGAACTCAGCCTCCACAAGGGATTTGCCAACCAGGGGCGAGTATCTGTTTACCTTTATTTCCTCAATCTTCTGGAACCTTCCGGCTATTTTAAATGTGTAGTCCAAAAGTTCGTTCATCAATTTTTCAATTTCAATGTTAAGTCTGTCCCTTTCCCTTAGGAGGACATGCAGTTTTTCCTGCAGGTCGCGCAGCACCTGCCTCTGGCCGCTCTGTGCCAAAAAAGTTTCTGCTGCCTTTTTGGACCTTACCACTACCCCAACACCGGGGGAGACATCTACTATTCCGGTGTCCTGTAGAAGTGTAAGGGCCCTGCGTATGGTTTCCGGAGAAACATTATATTTCCCCGCCAGGGTGGAACGACCGAAAACCTTTTGCCCTTCTCTGTATTCCCCCCGCACTATCCTGGAGGCTATGTCAATGGCTATTGTTACGTAGCGGGCCATTGTATTGGTTCCCTGGTTATCCATTAAATCCGGAACTCCTTTATGGAACATTTATGTCACTGTGATGATTATTCTTAGCTCACGCTTGTTACGTTGAAACCTTTTTCCTTTATGCTTTTAATCAGCTCTTCCGGCTCAGCCGTACTTATCCTCAACATGATCTGTATTTTCCTGTCCGACTTGTCACTTATGGCAACTCCAACAAGATTAAGACCGAGGTTCCTTACTATATCCACAATATCTGCAAGGGCACCAACCCTGTCTTCCGCCTCTATAACAATCCTTGTTCCGGCCTTGCGAAGGCCAAACACCTTTATCATCTGGTCAAACACATCAGTCTGTGTAATAATACCCACCAACTTCTGGTTTTCTGTAACCAGAAGGCTGCCCAGCTTGTTGTCACGCATTATAAGGGCTGCGTCCTCAATTGTGGAGGAGGGCTCAATGGTAAACGGTTTTTTAACCATAACTTCCTTCACAACCATCTTTGCCAGAAGAAAATTCATTTCATATATACTCAGTGTGGTCGCGGGCGAAGGAGTAACCGTCAGCAGTTCCCTCTCGGTTACAAGGCCTACCAGCTTATTGTTTTCAACTACC
Organism: Bacillota bacterium; assembly: GCA_049323755.1. Lineage (GTDB taxonomy): Bacteria > Bacillota > Desulfotomaculia > Desulfotomaculales > Desulfocucumaceae > BRHc4a. The sequence continues at coordinate 39,311 of JBMOPE010000018.1, read as the reverse complement.
GGAAGCTGCCTTATTTTATTTTTTTTCATTATGTTCAGGGCTTCCAATATAGGAATTGAAGGACTTATAGAAATAGGGTTTGCCGACATACAATCTTTTACAAACATTTACTTCGCCTCCTCCTATAGTTTTTTCAATTGTATAGCATAAAACGGTAGTATGCAAGGTCTTCCAAGATACTTGCTACAAATATCACAATATATTATTTCACTCAGGCTAAACAACCCTAAAACTTCTCAAACGATTGAATGCCGCTGCAATCTCATTCTTTCTGGGCACGGCATAATCACCGGGGTGCAGGCCCCTGGCAAAGGGTGATATTATATCTAACCCCTCTTTTTCTATATCTGAAATAACCATGTCAACAATTTGAGTAAGGGTTCTCTTACCGTCTATATAGCGATTATAGGAATAGCGCATTATTTCCGCAATAGCCCTGGTCTGGCTGGGGTCCACCAACTGGTCGATATATAACAGGTTTATATCCTCCCTGCCAAAGCTTATCTGATCTACTCCCCGGGATTTTGTTCTTACCCTTTCCTCACGGCACTCTTTAAAGGGAAGCGGCACCCTTTTTATAATGCTCTCAAGGGTACCGGCCGCCTCCGCCACCCTGAAATCCGGGGTGCTTTCAATAATTCTCCTTGCCGCTCCGGTAGCATCGGAAGCCCTGAATTCCTGCAGCATAATAACGAGGTCAGCTACTTTAAGATAGTCTCCGGACCCTCCTACCACTATTACCGAGGAAACTCCCATACTGCTGTACAAGTCCTTCACCCTGTCAATAAAGGGTGTAATGGGCTCATGCTCTTTTGCCACCAGTTTCTGCATCCTGCCATCCCTGATCATAAAATTTGTGGCACTTGTGTCTTCATCAAGCAAGAGAAGGGAAGTTCCGTACTCAAGGGACTCAATTATGTTGGCTGCCTGGGATGTGCTCCCACTGGCGTTTTCGGTACTGAATGAACTGGTATCCTGTCCCAGGGGGAGATTGCTTATGAACGATCCTATATTAACCTTTTCAACCCTTCTTCCATCTTCCGACCTGATCTTGACGGCATTTTCTACCGTAATGACAAACTCTCTTCCGTCCCCCGGGATATGATTGTATACACCCCTCTCAAGGGCTCTTAAAAGAGTGGACTTTCCGTGGTACCCTCCCCCCACAATTAGAGTAACACCCCGGGGTATTCCCATCCCGGCAGCCTTTCCCCTGCTTGGAAGGTCAAACTCCACCTCAAGCCCGGGCGGAGACTGAAAGGGGACAACTCCCTGATCTTTAAGGGGAAGGTCGCTAATCCCGCTTTCCCTGGGCAAAATTGACCCGTTTCTTACAAAGGCCACAAGCCCTTGCTCTTTTAAAGAGCTTCGCAGATATTCCTGGTCACGGGCCAGGTCAACGTGCATATTAATATCATCTTTCCTTAAACTTTTATACAGAAGGCTTTTTTCCACTACCTCCGGTACAATGCCGGTGAGCATTTTTGCGGCTTCCCTGCCCAGAACAGTCCTCCCCCTGGCGGGAAGTCCCGCTGAAAACCTTGCCTCAATAAATTCAGCCGTAATAAGCACCGCAGTGCGGTCAAGTATTTCCTGCCCGCAGCGGTCGCAGGTTAAGGCCCCGCTTTTTCCTGTCCCCGTCCTATCCTGTGAGCCTGCATTTTTTAGGTGCCTGTACAATTCCCGGGCAACAAAATCCTGAAGGGCCACCCTTCCCGCCCGGTCCCTGAACAGCTCTCCCGGAAAGCCGGAGACTTTGTGAAACACCCTTGCCCTTATCCTGCTAGGGGGTGCGAAGGGGTCAGCCTGGATATGGTCTATAAAGAGCTGAAACCACCCGCCATCATAGCCGCCCTGTACAGATTTGTATGAGCCGTACCCCTTTCCCTCAAGGGATAGCAGCCTTTGCCTCAAAAGTTGTATACTCTCCACATTAACACCTCTGATGGCGGGCCTGTGGCCCGCATTGTTTATAGGTCCGGAATTGGGAAATGGGAATCGGGAATTGGCAATAATTAATTTCTGCATATGGCCTATACAATCCCCAACCCCTAATCCCCAATCCCCGATTATATCTTTTCCTCGTATTTAAAAAAATAAAGGCCGTTAATTTGGCCTTTATTGATACTAATTAGCAGGTGTCGCTGTCATAACTAGATTATTTCTGCAAGATTTATAAGAAGCCAGAGGTTGTCTTCCTTCTTCACAACACCTCTCAGGTAATCAACACCGTCACCGGCAACAGAAGGAGGCTCTATTTCATTTTCACTGAACCGGCCGACTTCAAGCACTACATCCACTATCATACCAACTTTTTGGCCATTGTGCTCCACCACAATTATCCTGGTTTCCTCTCCGTACTCAGTAACATTGAGACTAAGTCTCTTATTAAGGTTTATAACCGGCACAATGCTGCCCCGAAGGTTTATAATGCCCTCAACATAATGCTTGGTGTTGGGGACCTTCGTAATATTGCTCATGCGAATAATTTCCTGGGTCTCCTGAATTGGCAGCGCATACTTCTGGTCGTTCAGCTGAAAAATAACCAGTTGCTCTTCTGAATTCACAGGGCGATACCCCCTTATAAATATATAAAATTGAAAACAACAAACTGTTCTACATAAAAATTTTACATATTTCTGCGAAATCCTCCTTTGGTTAATAAAATTAAAATAAAAAAGTGTGAATCTTTAAACTAATTTTGCATTATTTTTTCGTGTATAGTCAGCTACTTTCCCGCCAATATCATGAACACGCCCACAGTAACCGAAATAACCCCAAAAACGGTGTAATGGTTTATTCTCTCCCTGTTGCCCAGTATGAAGTAACCTATTACAGCTGTGAAAACCGCATCGGTGTTAAGCAGGGTATTGGCTATTCCTATACCTATGTAATTAAGGGACAAAAGAATCTGAAACTGGGCAGCCCCGGTAAAAATACCGGAATATAAATAATTAATGTCTATTGCCCCTTTAATTGCGGCCACCAGCCTTTTCCAGCCATAAAGCCTGTACATATAAGGAAGATAGAGGGACAGGGAAGTTATAAAAGCAATCCATGTCCCAAGAAAAGGGTTTGGGTCTGCCTGCATGCCCAGCCTTCTGAAAACGGTTGCCGTTCCATAAGAGGAGCCGGCCATGAGTCCCAGTATAACACCCTTAATGTTTCTCCTGTCTAAAAGTTTACCGCTATCCCCCTTAAGAATAAGCTCTTTAGCCAGGATATCCCTTTTTTCTGGGTTTTCTCTTTTTTCCCTCAAAACAGTTTCCCAGGCAACCACAAGAAGACCGCCCAGAACAACCAAAAGTCCTGTCCAACTCAGCAGGCTCAGGGTTTCTTTTAAAAAAACAACCCCTACAAATATGGTGAATACCGGGCCAAACAATTTTATGGCACTGGACCTTGCCGGGCCAATATATGTTATGCCCTCGAAAAAAAGAGCTCTTCCAAGAAATGAGCTAAAAACACCTACCAGAATAAAATAGACGACGGCTACCGGACTTACCGGTGTTAGACCCTTTACACACACATAAACAATAAAAGCTGCACTGGAAATTACCACGTTAATCAGTATAGTAATTAAAAGGCCCAAATCTCTGTCGGTTTTACCGTTTTTTACAGCCGCCCTGCCTATAAATATACTGCTGATCCCAAAACTAAGCGCGCTTCCAAGGGCCAGTATTTCTCCCATTTATTTAATCCCCCGGTTAAAATCAAGGAGCCAGAAGAATCCTCCTGACCCCGAAATTATTACAAATCACGGCTCAACTGGAACTTTCAAATAAAAACCGCCGTCTTAACTATAACAACAACATTATACTACATTTTTTTAAGTTTTTTATTCAAATAATACCTGCTGACCTTAATGTTTATACCTGGGGGCATGGTGAAACCACCCTTTTATTTTGCCGTACTTTACCATATTATCCGTACATGTGAAGCTCCTGGCTTAAAAAATTCATAAAAATATTTTTTACGGTTGTTCACTATGTATATATCCGGTTTAACCTATTGATATTAAAGGTTTAAAGCAGTGTCCCGAAGAGGAAAAATCGTGAAATATGGAGAATTATCCACAAAGAATAGAGTTCCTGACTCTACGCGGCTGGCAAGTCTATATAGAATTATTGCAACTGGTTGAAATACCTACAATGGAAAGGGGAACATGAATCATGAAAAAGGCCTTCGCAGCACTGTGTGTGTTCCTGGCATTGACTCTATCAATATATTTTACAACCTCAACCTCCGCGCAAACTCCAAAGATTAAACTGGGCAACGAACAGCTGATGACAGGTTATCACCACCTTATCGAGGGAAAAAGAATAGGGCTTGTAACCAACCAGAGCGGTGTCAACAGCCAGGGAAGGAGTACCATAGATGTACTTGCAGAGGATAAGTCCATTAAGCTGGCGGCGCTTTACGGCCCGGAGCACGGAATAGACGGCAAGGCAAAGGCCGGGGAATATGTCAAGTCTTATGTTCATAAGCAGCTTAACATACCTGTATACAGCCTGTATGGCGAAACCAGGATGCCCACAGGGGAAATGCTGAGGGATATAGATATTCTTATATTTGACGTCCAGGATATAGGCGCGAGGTCGTATACATACATGTCAACAATGAATTACTGCATGGTTGCCGCACAAAAATACGGTAAGCAAATTATTGTGCTTGACCGCCCAAACCCAGTGGGAGGAGAAATAGTAGAGGGACCGGTTCTGGAGGACCGGTTCATAAGCTTCGTGGGAATAGATAATCTCCCTATGGCGCACGGAATGACCGCCGGTGAGCTGGCCCTCTATTTTAACCGGAAAATAGGAGCCAACCTTAAAGTAATACCCATGGAAGGCTATACCAGAAAAATGACCTACCAGGATACCGGACTGCGGTGGGTGCAAACATCCCCGAATATTCCGGACATTGATTCAGTATTCGGATACATGGCCACAGGACTGGGCGAGGGCACAGGTATTTTCCAGGCAGACAAGTTTAAGTGGATAGGCGGAAAGGGTATCGACCAGGACAGGTATGCCTCCCTTTTAAACCAGGCAGGACTTCCCGGAGTGGTTTTCATTGCTGAAAGAAGAGGAGATGCAGGTGGAGTAAGACTGAAAATTACGGACTATCATACCTTTAACCCTGCTAAAACAGGTATTTATGCCCTGGCTTATGCCAGAAGCCTGAACAGCTTTACCGTGCCCAAAAGCGGACAGACCATCGTTATGTTTGATAAGATAATGGGTACGGGCAGAATTGGCAGCGATTTGGAAAAGGGTCTGGGGCCCCAGCAGATTGAAAACGGATACTCGCCCGCTCTCTCACGCTTCAGGGAGGAAAGGAAAAATTATCTTATATACGGTTATGAGACAGGGAAACAAACAGGACTGAATGGTGAAGTAACAGTCCTGATAGACGGGATACCGGTTAGCTTTGACTCAGCGCCCTATATAGATTCCAACAACCGCCTTATGGTTCCGCTGCGGGCCATTGCAGAGGCGCTTGGGGCTAATGTCCAGTGGAACTCCGGAACGAGAACGGTTACAATAACCAGGCAGGGAAAAGCCGCAGTTTTTAAAATAGACAGCACAACTGCTACGGTTAACGGGCAGGCAAAAAAAATGGATACCAGCCCTGTTATTAGAAATGACCGCACAATGGTTCCTGTTAGATATGTAGGAGAGTACCTTGGGGCCGAAGTAAAATGGGACCCCGACACAAGAACGGTAACAATATTTTAATTTTTCTCTTAGGCATTTTTTACGGGTCCGGAATTGGGAATTGGGAATCAGGAATTGGTAAAAAATTTCAATTGCTATATTTCTTCTATACAACCCCCAATTCCTAATTCCTAATTCCCCGATTTATTATAGTGCCTCTGTCCATAGAGTCTTCATGACGTACCTGGACATTAATTCAAACTTATTTTTCTTTATGTTTGTAAATTCAATACCTATATAGAACATATCTTCATCCGGATATGACAGCGGAACAGCCCTCGTTACCACCGATATTTCTTTAAACCTGCTGTATTTATTGTCCAGGGGCAGGACAAACTGAAGAACCAGTTGCTTTCCCTGCTCAATAAGCTCAGCAACAGCCAGCTTCATACCACCCGCGCTTATGTTCAGGGCTTCTGCAGCTTTATAATCAGGTTCATCCTCCAGGGAGGACAGCACCGCATACTGAACCCTCAATACCTTGTTAACCCTCATACATCTTCTCATTTCAATTCTTTCTATATTTTGGGGAACCGAAACCATAACATAACCTTCATCATCAGCATTGCAGGTGCCTGCGACCTTTCCTATAAGCTGGTAGAGGTGTCCTGAAACAGGTAATTGTATTTTCACAATAACATCTTTGTGCAAAAGCAGTTTTTTCTGTCCTGAACCGGGAAGGGCATTATTTTCGGGAACAGTTATATAAACCATGTCACTATTAAATGTTTTAATAAATGAAATATACCGGGTGGCATCTTCTTCATTACAAACAAATATTTTTTGATTAGGCTGCAATAGAGAAAGATACTGTAACATGGCCCCTCTCCCCCTCGGTAATATTTATATTTTAATTATCATGTTTTTTAAAAAAAATAAATAAGGCCAAAGTAATAATTAATTTACTAAATAAACTGATTAATTTACATTTTTCGACACTAAATACTTTATAAATTTATCCAGTCTAATATTATTTCCCCCGGTCCATTGACAATGTTCAATATTATCTCCAATATTGTTGCAATTACTGTATAATATGTGGAAACCGCTATTTGGGGAGGAAGCAGAGTGCAGTATCAAAGCATAGACAGATTAACAAGGAATAAACGTATTAATACCCGGGCGCATTCAATGAAAAAAAAGCTTTTGTCTTTAGAAAGCCACCTTATAAACACCGAGAGAAAACTGAAAGAAGTGAATGAAAAATACCTTGGACTTATTAAAAACACCACTGACATTATATATACCCACGATACCCGGGGAAATTTTCTTTCTGTCAACAAAGCTGCCCAAAATGTATACGGGTACGCAAACGATGAATTCAGGAATCTTAATATAAGTCAAATTGTTGATGAAAAGTATCTTCCGCTGGCTTTTGAAAACATTAACAAAAAAGTTAAGGGAATAAAGAAATCGCCCCCGCAGGAATACCTTACCTACACAAAGAACGGAAAGCATGTATGGGTAGAGGCAAATACCCACCCCGTTGGAGAGGAGGGAAACATGTATGTACAGGGAATCGCCAGGGATATTTCCACCCGGAAAAAAATTGAAAAGGCCCTGATAGAAAGCGAGAAAGAACTTAAAAGTAAGATTAATTACCTTAATGCACTAATCGAAAATATGAATGAATTATTCTATACCTACGATAAAGACGCCCGTATAACTTTTGTGAACAACAAATGCAAGGAAATTACCGGGCATAATCCCGATCAGATCGTCGGCCGAAACCTACTCCATTTCGTGCCGGAACATTACAAGGAGATTGTAAAAAAGGGTATCCAGGACAGGCTTAAAAAGGGCGTGCCCGCCAGCTACGAAACTCCAATCCTTCACAAGAACGGAAGCCTGCGCATTATAAAGCTTAATGCCTCCCCTATAATTGAATTAGGGGAAATTACAGGAGGAATGGTGCTTGCAGAGGATATAACCTCAAGAAAACAGGCGGAATATGATTTACAGCAATCCAGGGAATGGTTTTTTAAGGCTTTTAACGCCAGCCCAAGCCTTATGGTAATTCTCGATATTAAAACCCTGAAAATAATGGATGCCAATAAATCCTTCCTTGATACCCTGGGTTATTCACGCCGGGATGTAATTGGAAAAACCCTTTCTGACCTCCGCTTTTGGATGGATGAAAAAGACAATAACCAACTGCGGGGTAATTTTCGCAACCTTGAGGCGGTATTCCTTGATAAAGCCGAAAACGCCAGGGTAGGGCTTTTTTCATCTGAGGCAATCAGCATAAGAAAAAATAAATTAATACTCCTCTTAATAAACGACATAACAGAAAGAAAACAAATGGAAAAAGAAATAACCCGGTTGGACAGGCTGAATATGGTAGGTGAAATGGCTGCCGGCATGGGCCACGAAATAAGAAATCCCATGACTGCAGTACGAGGTTTTTTACAATTGCTCAGCAAGAAAAAAGACTGTAGCCAGTACAGGGATTTTTTTGAACTGATGATAAACGAGCTTGACAGGATGAATCTTATAATCTCGGAGTTTCTTTCCCTTGCTAAAAACAAGCTTGTTGAATTAAAGCTTCAAAACCTTAATTCTATAATTGTGGCTATTATCCCCCTGGTACAGGCTGACGCCATTATATACGACAAAGCTGTCGGCCTGGAACTGGGCCAAATTCCTGACTTGCCGCTGGATGAAAAGGAGATCCGCCAGTTAATACTCAACCTTTCCAGAAACGGCCTGGAGGCCATGCCTTCAGGCGGTAACCTTACAGTGAAAACATATCATGAAGGTAGCGAAATTGTTCTGGCAGTACAGGACCAGGGGCCGGAAATACCAAACGAGGTTTTTGACAAAATGGGCACACCTTTCTTCACCACCAAGGAAAACGGAACAGGGCTGGGACTGGCGGTTTGCCACAGCATAGCTGCAAGGCACGGTGCCATAATAAAAGTATCAACAGGCCCGCAGGGAACAACAGTTTATGTATGCTTTAAAAAATAACTGCGGGATTCTACACCGACATATCTTCCTGCTTCTTCTCCTGAATAGACTCTCTTTGCCGATTCATTATTACGGATATTATTTTGTCCCGGTCACCGCTCAGCATTTTACCAAACTGTACCGCCACTTTATACATAACCTTGTCCGGGCCTGCCTCTTCTATTATTCTCACTACATGCCCGGACAGTGAAAGAGGTTTTCCTCCTCCCGTATTCAGTAGCAATTTTAACTCATCACCGGAATTCAGCTTCTCCTCTGTTAAAAAGCACAGGCCTCCTCCACTGAGATCAACCAGGCGGTCCTTTTTATACAATATTTTTTTTGATATCAAAGCCTTCTCGGCGGTAACCCACTCAAATTCGTTATTTGTCATTAATCTAAACCAGCTTCGCAACTGGTGCCGGGCCGATGTTCTCCGCAAATGCCGGCCGCGCCGCTTTTGGCTGTATTCTTTTTCCTCCCTGGCCCAATATATCCGGACAATAACAAATACCAGGTAAAAAATAAGTATTGCGAATGCAAAGACCGTGATGTTCTTTATACTGAATGCCTGGTTTCCGCTAAACGAATCGTTAATACTGCCGGAAATATCATCCCATTTTGTCTCGGCCTGCCCGGGTAATGCAAAAACAATTATTTGCAGCAACAAAAACACTGTTATTATTATTTTCCGCTTTGAGACAAAGCCTCCGCTAATACTGTACACCCCCACAACCGACTTTTGCAGTCTATTGCACTGTAGAATACCAGCTGTTCTTAGGGAAATTATAACATTAAGCTAAAAAAAGTCCAGTATTTTGTCTATAACGCAAAAAAACGCCCTGCGGGCGTTGCCGCTGTCCCGGCGGCGTAGTGTTAAGCATTATTAACAGGTCCGGAATTGGGAAATGGGAATCATTCCCCAATTCCCAATTCCTAATTCCTAATTCCGATAATCCCCAAAAGGTTACCCCACATTTCAACTACTTCTTAGGCTGCTCCTGCTTTATAAGCTTGTCCTTTTCCGCCCCGCAGGACTTGCACTTGCCGGGCTTACACCTGCTCTCCACCACACTGCCGCACTCGGCGCAGATAAATGTTGCCATTTTTATCACCTCCTGTAGGATTAGTCTTTACGACTGACCATTAGTTACCAACGACTTAATCGCCGCCTGTCTAATTTCTTCTACTGCCAAGGCCGGATCAGCCGCCCTGAAAACTGCCGATCCTGCCACCAGCACCGTGGCTCCGGCCCCGGCCACCAGGGGCGCGGTCTTTACGGTAATACCGCCGTCCACCTGTATCTCTGCAGATGAGCCTGCCCGTGACAGCATGTCCCGTACCACCTCGATCTTTGGCACCATTTCCCCTATAAAGTCCTGCCCTCCAAAACCAGGGTTTACCGTCATAATGAGAACAAGGTCTATCAGGTCGATAACGTATTCCAGGACAGAGGGGTGTGTGGAGGGGTTAAGGGCCACACCAGCCTCTGCGCCACTTTTTTTAATCAACTGAAGGCTGCGGTGAAGATGGGGAACGGTTTCTGCATGAACGGTGACCAGATCTGCCCCTGCATTAATAAACTCCTCAATATAAAGGTCGGGGTTTTCAATCATCAGGTGCACATCAAAGACCATTTGAGAACCCTTCCTGAGGGCCGATACCACCGGTGGCCCTATGGTAATATTGGGAACAAAATGGCCGTCCATAATGTCCAGGTGCAGGTATTCAGCCCCTGCCTTCTCCACCCTTCGCACCTCTTCACCAAGCTTGGAAAAATCTGCTGCCAGAATCGACGGTGCCAGCTTAACCATCAGTAACTCCTTTCCCTCTCAATAATCTCACTTAATATATCAAGATATCTTTCATACCTGCCGGGGTTAATCCCATTTCCGGCCACGGCCTTCTTAACAGCACAGTCAGGCTCGGCCCTGTGCAGGCAGCTTTTAAATCTGCATTCCGGAATTAGCCTTTCCATCTCGGGATAGTAAAAACATAGCTCTTCCCTTTTCATATCAGGAAGCAGCAGGCTGGAAAAACCCGGCGTATCTGCCACCAGCCCCCCTGTTTCCAGTGGAATAAGCTCTACATGCCTGGTAGTATGCCGTCCTCTTTTTAACTTTTGCCCTATTTCTCCGGTCTTTAATGAAAGGCCCGGCTGGATTGCATTTAAAAGGCTGCTTTTTCCCACCCCGGACGGACCGGCAAATACGGTAATACCTTCCTGAAGGATTTCTCTCAGCTCCTCAATACCAACTCCTTCTCTGGCGCTGGTCCTGAGGACAGTGTAGCCGGCCCTGGCATAAACATCAGTGAATAACTCACTTTCCCCGGGGAAGAGATCTGTCTTGTTAAAGACTATTACAGGGCTGACTCCCTCGTGATCCGATTGAATTAATATCCTGTCCAATAGCGTTAAAGAAGGCTCGGGGTCCGTCACCGCAAAAACAATAACCGACCTGTCGACATTGGCGACAGGAGGCCTTGTCAGTGAGTTCTTCCTGGGACGAACATCCTCTACCACTCCCCCGGTTGAGGTCTTTTTAACGGTTACCCGGTCCCCTACCCTAATATCTACTTTCCGGTGCTTTAACACACCTCTTGGTGTGCACTGCAGGAGACTATTTCCACTATACACATAGTAAAAACCGCCATATGCCCTTGTAACTATCCCTTCTACCCTGGAATCCATCTAATTCATTACTTGCTCCTTTATAAGTTTATCATCAATAAATACTTTTATTGCGGCGCGTCCCCAGTACCTCACCGTTTGTTCCACCTGTTCCCCTGAACTGTGAGGTTTTATATATACGTCATTGGTTCCCCTGGCATCCACAACGGTAATCCTAACCACATGCTTCAGTCCATCATCGGGAATTTCCCTGACTACCACTGTGGCATCTCTGGCTGACGGACCCGGGCCATTGCTTACATATATCTTTACGGTGGTTCCCTCGGAAACCTCCTCTCCCGATTCCGGGATATGGGATACTATCTGGCCTCTGAGGTACTGCGTGCTTGTCTGATACACTATAGCCGGGTCAATCTGCAGATTAATTGCCGTCAGCCTGGTTCTGGCCTGCTCCTCCGTCATCCCCCTCAGGTCGGGAATAGGACTGATAACGGGCTGGGGCCCCTTTGATACAGTTATTTTAACCTTTACATCCTTTGGGGACCTGGTATAGGCCGCAGGATTCTGGCTTATTATCCGGCCCTTTTCAACCTCACCGCTATGCTCCTCCGAGGGAGGCTCCTCCATGGTAAACCCTTCCTCAGTTAATCTTATCCTTGCTTCCACAATATCAAGTCCAACTACATTGGGAACTGATTTCAAGTCAGGGCCCTTACTTACGGTAAGTACAATCACCCTGTTTACCTTAACGGGAGGGTCGTTTGGACCCGGCTCCTGTGAAATGACGTGCCCTTCGGGAACACTACTGTTATATTGCTCCTTTACCGTGTTTTTTAGTTTCTTTTCAGCCAATATGGCAACTGCCTGCTCAAGAGGCTTGCCCACAACAGAGGGAACCTTTACCTCAGGAACATTTACGAACACGTAGTAGCCGTATGCCCCGGCAGCAAGAAGGAAAACCAAAAGTGATATCACCAGCGCCCATCCCGCAGGCTTTAACCGCCTCCGCGGCTTTTCCCTCCCGTTGGAAGCGGGGATAACGGAATTTTTTAACGCCCTCATATCCTCTTCACCCAGGCTAATCACCCTGGTGATATCGGCATCATCGTTTAATAGGGCTTCCTCAAGCTTGAAGGACATTTCCCGGGCACTCTGAAATCTTTTTTCAGGTTCCTTGTTAAGAGCCTTCATCACCACCCACTCCAGCGACTGGGGAATGGACGGGTTTCTCCTTACAAGAGGGTCAGGATTATTCTGAATGTGTTTTAGTGCAATGGAAATGGGGCTGTCACCGGTAAAGGGAAGGCTTCCTGACAGCATTTCGTAAAGAACCACTCCCAGGGAGTATATGTCCGACCTCTTGTCAGGCAGATCCCCCCTTGCCTGCTCAGGAGAAAGGTAATGAACAGATCCCACTATGGTGTCTGATGTTGTTACCGTTGCAGCACTGGCTTCTCTGGCTATGCCGAAATCCGTAAGCTTTGCCCGTCCGGACCTGGTTATTATTATATTGTGGGACTTCACGTCCCTGTGCACTATATTGTTCTCGTGTGCATGTTCCAGGGCATCGCAGATTTGCCTGGCTATCTTTACCGCGCTAACCGGGTCCAGCAGTCCTTCCCTTTTTATTATGCTTCTGAGGTCCTCACCGTCAACATATTCCATAACAAGATAATGCATGTTGTCTTCTTTGCCAACATCATAAATACTGACAATATTAGGGTTCGAAAGTATTGCAACTGACTGGGCCTCTCGTCTGAAACGTCTCACAAAATCATCATCCGAGGTATATTCGGGGCGCAAAAGCTTAATAGTCACCAAGCGGTTTAAAATGGTGTCACGGCCTTTGTATACTATAGCCATACCGCCTCCGCCCAGCTGTTCAAGAATCTCGTACCTGTTACCCAATATTTTACCAATCACTTTGGCCCTTCACCCCCTTATATTAGGCTTCCAATACAGATATTTATTTTAAATAAAACTTATTTTCTCAGGTAGAGCTTTATCAGTTCTTTAGCCACCGGTGCCGCAACATTGCCGCCGGCTCCGGCGTTTTCCACTATAACCGCCAGTGCTATCCGTGGATCATCGGCAGGAGCGAACCCAATAAACCAGGCATGGCTTTGACCGTGCGGATTCTGGGCGGACCCCGTCTTTCCGGCTACACGGACACCCTGAATACTGGCCTGGGACCCGGTTCCCGCCATTATGGAATGTTCCATGGCAGATGCCAGTATCCGTGCTGTTTCAGGAGAAACCGCCGTGCTTAAAACTTCGGGATACGCCTTTCTATATATATCCCTTCCGTTTCTGCTGCTGGCTTTCTCCAAAACATAAGGTTTCATTAAAGCTCCACTGTTTGCTATCCCCGCAGCCACAAGCGCCATCTGAAAGGGGCTCACCAGGATCCGCCCCTGGCCTATGGCTGTGGAGGCAACCTCGGGGCTGTTAAGATTGTTTGACGGAATTGTTCCTGGATTAAAAGGCACCTCCCCGCCTGCCACGGGGTAACTCCCTTTATACTGACCGGTTTTGTCGTCATACCCTATCAGCTCAAAACCAAAGGCCCTTGCAGCCTTTTTAAGTCCGCTCTCCCCCAGTTCCAGCCCCATCTCGGCAAAAAAGCTATTGCAGGACACCGCCATTGCCTCGTTAAAGCTTACTTTTCCGTGCACTCCGGTATCTTTTAGAACAAAACCGTCAACAGTTACGCTGCCCTTGCAGTCTGCTGAATCATTTGTATTCTCCCGGTTTGCCTCAATGGCCCCGGCTCCTGTTACCACCTTGAAGGTTGAACCCGGGGGATAAACTCCCCGGGCCGCCCTATTTAACAGCGGCGCGGACTCAGCCTGTTTCATTAAAACGTCATAGCCGGTAATACTTATATTAACAGTCTTACCGTTTTTAACGGTTTTCTCGGTTTTTACTATGTTTTCTATAGAATCCGGGTCAAAGGAAGGGGTGCTGACCATGGCAAGCACTGCTCCGGTCCGGGGGTCTAGGGCTACCACAGCCCCGCTCCTGCCATTCAGAAGACTATACGCCTTCCTTTGCAGCCTGCTCTCAATGGTAAGACTTATATCGTATCCGTATCTGGGCCTGCCCAGTACCCGGTCTATAACTGACTGTATTTTTCCGGAATCGTCCAGTGCCAGCAGGTAGCTGTCAAAAACCGACTCAACCCCTGTCCTGCCGTACCGCTGAGAAACGAATCCCAGGAGGTGTGCGGTCTCCCGCCTAAATGGGTAAGTCCTTTTTTTAACACCTCCGACAACCCTGTCTTCAGCCAGCACAACTCCCTGCCGGTCGTAAATAGTTCCTCTTGTAATGCCCGCCTCTGCAGCGGCAAGCCGCCTGTTATGCGGGTCGGTAAAAAGATTTGGGCCCACCACAACGTTGAGATAGCCCAGGTATACTACCAGCACTGAAAAAATAAAAACAAGGAAGTATGCCAGCTTTCTTATGTTCTCATTCATAGGCATTTGCCTCATGGGAAATGTTCATGAGCATCCCTAAAATTATAAAGTTCGCCAGGAGAGAGCTTCCTCCGTAGCTTACATAGGGCAGTGTCACTCCGGTAAGTGGCAGCAGCTTGGTTACCCCGGCTATTATGGTAAAGGACTGGATTCCCATCAGTGAAGTAAGCCCTGCAGCCAAAAGCTTAGAAAAATCATCCCGGGAGTCTATTGCTATCTTAAAGCCCCTGAATATAAAGAGTATATAAAGAATAATAATGGCCGTTCCGCCCAGTAATCCCATTTCTTCAGTAATGGCTGAAAAAATAAAATCTGTATGGACAGCCGGAATAAAAAGCGGGTAACCACCACCCAGCCCGGCTCCTGTCATTCCCCCGGCACCTATGGCAAAAAGCGACTGGACAATCTGGTATGCCTGGTTGTATGCTTTATCACCAAGCTCGATAAAATTGTTGGGGTTTAAAAGCCAGATATCCACCCTCTGCTTTACATGGCTAAATAGAAAATAGCTGGCAGTACCCCCTCCCAGAAAAAGCGTAAAGCCTGCGGCAATATACGTTATTCTTGCGGTTGCCACATATACCATTGCCAGAAAGGTTCCAAAATAAATAAGTGCAGCTCCCAGGTCTCTTTGAAACACCAGCAGCAGAAGAGAAATGCCCCACATCCCCATCAGCGGCCCCCAGGTTCTTGGCCCCGGTAAAGGAATACCCCTATATGACTCGGTAAACTGAAGCACCAGCCTGTTTTCCGACATAAAAGAGGCCAGGAAAAGAACCACCAGTATTTTAACGAATTCAGAGGGCTGAAGGTGAAAGTAGCCAAAATCCAGCCAGCTTTTCGCCCCTCCCT
This sequence comes from Bacillota bacterium, assembly GCA_049323755.1. Taxonomy (GTDB): domain Bacteria; phylum Bacillota; class Desulfotomaculia; order Desulfotomaculales; family Desulfocucumaceae; genus BRHc4a. The sequence goes on along the minus strand of JBMOPE010000018.1, from coordinate 23,685 downwards.
GTTCTATTCCCAAAAAAATGGGTGTTATCAGCGCTACTGCTCCCATCAGGGCATATATATACTTATAATCAGACAGCCTTCTGTAATTTGTGAAAAGCCTCGTAGTAAGAAATAGAAGAGCCAGCCCCGCCATAAGCCATATAAACTGCCTGTACGCATAAAACGGGCTGATGCGATATAGAAATACAAGGCTGGTATAAGAAAGTATTGCCACTATGGGAAGAAGGTAAGGATCCGCCTTGAACTTAAGGGCCTGAAACAGCACCCCTGCCAAAAGGAAAGCCAGAACAGGCACAGAGGCCCCAACCACCATGGTACGTGGATCTCCACCTCCCCAGAGATAAAGGGCAAATGCCCCGGCGGGAAGATAGAGCCCGGACAGCACCAGAAGCTTTATTTCATACTCTCTGTTTCTATCCCATACTGCAATTTTACTCATCAATATCAACCACAATCACTGTTATATTATCATTGCCTCCCCGGTTTAGCGCCTCCTGTATGAGGTCCTTTACCGCCTGTTCAGGGCCTGAGGCTGAATTCACAATCTGCCTTATTTCATAGTCCTCCACCAGGCCACTCAAACCGTCGGAACAAATGAGCACTATATCCTTTTTTTCAAGAACTGTCTTTATAATATCAACCTCAACCGACGGATCAGTTCCCAGTGCCCTTGTCAGCACATTCCTGTGGGGATGGTCGCGGGCCTGTTCCTTAGTTATTCCACCGTGCTTCAGCATTTCCTGAACCAGAGAATGATCCTCGGTAAGAGTGATTATTCTTTCGCCCCTTATTAGATATGCCCTGCTGTCACCTACATGGGCAAGAACCATTTCCCTTTCTTTTATCACCGCAGCAGTCAGTGTAGTGCCCATCCCCCTGCAGGAAGTATCTCTCCTGGATACTTCATACACCTTGCTGTTTGCAATTTGTACACCCTTTAAAAGATTGTTTTCAATATTTGACCCGCATCCCAACCTTAGCTCTTCTACCACCGACTCAATGGCCATGCGGCTGGCCACCTCACCGGCAAGGTGCCCTCCCATACCATCGGCAACTGCAAAGAGAGCCAGTTCGGGAATAACACACACGCTATCCTCGTTTCGCTTCCTTATGAGGCCCACTTCTGTCCCCTGACTCCACTTCATATGACCACCTCACAAACTGCATGGTGACATCGCCAATCCTTATTTTATCCCCGTCCGCAAGAACCGTCGGTTTATTAATCCTGACATCGTTAAGATAAGTGCCGTTTTTGCTGCCATGGTCTTTTATCCAGTATTGCCCATCGGTTCCGTAAACCACCGCATGTTCACTCGAAGCATAGGGATCCGTCATAATAATTTTGTTCCGGCTTCCTCTTCCCAGGGTTAATTCCCCATCTGATTTGAGTGGAAAAACACTCCCCGGAGAAATCCCCGGATCGCTGGAATTAATAGTTGCCAGCCCTGCCACGGCACCCGGCAGGGGTATGACCTCAGCCGGCGGCAACTCCTCAAGAGCCCTGTTTGCAATTTCCCTGGCTGGATGGGCAACCTCCTGCCTGCCGGATCTCAAATCACGGTAAATCATTTTTATTAACTGAAATAAGAAGACATAAAGTATTATCAGGAATATATACCTGAATACAGTCAGAAGCAGATCTATCAAGGCTTAATCCACCTTAAGGGCGCATAGAACCGCCCCAAATTTAACTGTGTCACCCGGCTCTAAAAACCTTGTCTTAATTCTTTCGCCGTTAATAAAGGTTCCGTTAGTGCTGTCCAGGTCTGACAGCATCCACCTTCCCTGCTGTGGCTCAAGCATGGCATGTCTTCTTGACACACTTTCGTCCGGCAGAACAATATCGCATGACTCCCGCCTTCCAATCACCAGCGTATAATCATAAAGCCTGTATATTCTCCCTGCCATGGGACCATCCACAAACTCCAGGTACAGGTTGGTCTTTTGCCTTATAACAGGTATCGGGGAGGTATCCCTGAAGAGGTTATAGTTCATTGTATCCTCAAAATCAATCTTGTCTTCCGTTTTGCCTTCACCTGACTGCTGCAAGTCATAAGTCTTCCCGAACCTGCTGCTCACACGTATCTGCCCGGGCTTTAATTCCACGTCCTCAAAAAACTGCACCCGTGGGCCGGCAACCAGGGTAAAATCCTTTTCCTCAGCCTTTTGGCTTAGATAATCCTGCAGCTCGCCGGAAAGCGCTCCCGACAGGTATTCTATAGAAGAAAAGTCATCGGCGCTCAAATATACATCATACTCATTGGGGGCATAGACAAGGTTAACGCTAACCCTTTTCCGGTCGCGCATTTCGCGGGCAAGCCTTTTGGCTATCTCCAGGGGCTGCACCCGCCCCCTGAATTTATCCCTGAAAAAGCCTTCAATGTATTTTTCAAGGCTTCCTTCCAGTCCCGAAAAAAACCCCATATTATCACACCCCTGCTATTCACAAAAAGAACTATAATCAGATAGATATTCAGGCAAAATGGCCCGCAAGAATATATTATTGATAAAATCCCACCAAAACTTTTTTGTATTTAATGATTATTGCTTTTTCTTTAAAGCTGACTCCAACGCAGCCCTTCTTCTGAGCTGTCCGCAGGCGGCGTCGATATCGGAACCCAACTCCCTGCGAATGGTGGCCTCTACTCCATTTTGCTCGAGAATTAAGCGAAACTTTTTGACAGTCTCCCTGGACGGCCTTTTATATATCCTTTCCCCCACAGGATTGTAGGGAATAAGGTTAACATGACAGGGAACCTTCCTCACAAGCCTGGCCAGGTTTAATGCCTGCCTGTCACTGTCGTTTGCTCCCGCCAGCAGAGTGTATTCAAAGGTAATTCTTCTTCCGGTCTTCCCACTGTAATATAGGCACACCTCTATCAGAGACTCCAGGGGGTATTTCCTGTTAATGGGCACCAGGCTGTCTCTCAAATCATTGTCGGCAGCGTGAAGAGATACAGCCAGGGTCAGTGGAAAGCCCTCTTCCGCAAGCTGTTTTATACGTGGCACTATTCCACAGGTGGAAAGGGTTATGTGCCTGTAACCAATGTTCAAACCGTATGCTGCATTAATATTGATTAAAAACTTAATGGTATTCTGGTAATTGTCAAGAGGCTCCCCCGAGCCCATAAGCACAACATGACTTACCCTGACCCCGGAGTCCTTTTGTACTGCCAGCACCTGTTCATACATTTCACCCGGGGAAAGATTCCTTATCATTCCGCCAAGGGTAGAGGCGCACAAGCCGCAGCCCATCCGGCAGCCTACCTGGGTGGAAATACATACTGACCGGCCGTAAGAGTGCTTCATCAGAACACTCTCCACAGCCTGCCCATCTCCAAGGCTAAAAAGATATTTTATGGTATCCCCCCGAAGGGAGACCTGTTTTTTCATTATAGAAAGACTGCCTGGCACCGCCACAGGTTCCAGGCGTTCTCTTAATGATGATGGTAGATTGGTCATTTCAGAAAAGGAAGAGGCTCCTTTTTTAAAAATCCAGTCTGCCACCTGCCTGGCCCTGAAAGACGGCTCTCCCATCTGGCTGAAAAAAAATTCAAGTTCTTTTAGTGTAAGGTCTTTTAGAAAAACTTTCGGTTCGGTCATATAAGGCATCCTTTAAAATAATTTCTACAACTATCTGTTAATCCCTGCTTAATCTGTAATCCTCATAGGGCCGGAGGGCCGAAGATGTATTTCCGGTTGGTCGGAGGGGCTAGGAAGTATTTCCGGTTGGTCGGAGGAGCCGAGATGTATTTCCGTTTGTCGGAGGGGCCGAAGATGCATTTCCGGTTGGTCGGAGGGGCCGAGATGTATTTCCGGTTGGTCGGAGAGTATAGAGATGCATTACTTAAGGGTCTCCGACTGCAGGTATTACCCATAAATCCCTCCGACCAATCGGGAATGCCCCCTAGCCCCTCCGACCATCAGGCACTATCCTTCACCCCTCCGACCCATCGGAAATGCCCCTTAGCCCCTCCGACCATCAGACACTACCCATTAGCCCCTCCGGCCAATCGGAAATGCCCCTTAGCTCCTCCGACCATCAGGCACTACCCATTAGCCCCTCCGACCAATCGGAAATGCCCCTTAGCTCCTCCGACCATCAGGTCCTACCCTTCAGTCCTCCTTATCCGTGCCATAAAGAACCCGTCGGTTCCCTGTCTGTGGGGGTACAGCTGAACAAAGCCCCTTCTGACTGTATCTGCCTCTCCCAAAGTCTCGGGAAGAAAGCTATTAAGACTTTCCAGGCGAAAGGACCCGTTTGACTCCAGAAATTTATCCACCTGGCCTATATTTTCCTCATTCAGGACCGAGCAGGTGCTGTAAACCAGCACCCCCCCCGGCTTAAGACAGCGGGAGGCACTTTCCAGCATCTCTTTTTGTAGTTCAATTATTTCCGGCAGTTGGCCCTGGTTTTTTTTCCACCTCAAATCAGGCCTTCTCCTTAAAACACCGGTCCCGGTACAGGGGGCGTCCAGCAAAACATAATCAGCCTTCCCGGCAAAGTCCCCGTCAATTTTCCTGGCATCAGCCTCCAGTGGCTTTATGCACGTAATACCCAGCCTTCTGCAGTTTTCCTCAATAAGCCTAAGCTTGTGGGAGTGAATGTCGAAGGCAATAACAGTTCCCCTGTCCTCCATAATCTGGGCCATGTGCGTCGCCTTTCCTCCAGGCGCGCTGGCGGCGTCAAGCACCAGTGACCCAGGTTTTGGTGAAACCGCATGCCCCACCAGCATAGAACTCTCATCCTGAACCTGGAAAAGCCCATTCTCGAAGGGTTTAAATCCCCTGAGCCCGCCTATTCCCTCAATCATTATTCCCTCAGGCGCATGCGGTGCTTTTTTAACATTAAGGCCTTCCCCCGTAAGAGTCCCCAAAAGTTCCTCCCTGGTTATTTTAAGGGTGTTGGTACGGACTGTATTTGGCGCCGGCCTGTTGTTGGACTTGCACAATTCAATAGTTTCTTCCATTCCCAGATGACTGAGCCACCTTTCCACCAGCCAGGAAGGATGAGAGTATTTTAAGGAAATATGGTCAACAGGATATTCCTCAAGAGATGGGAAAGACAACTGGTCCTTCTTTCTCAAAACATTCCTGAGAACTCCGTTGACAAAACTGACCTGCCCCGGGTGGCCGAAGCGCCGCGCCTGATTCGCCGCCTCGTTAACAGCCGCTGACGGAGGAACCCTGTCCATATACATCATCTGATAAACCCCCAGGCGGAGTATATTCCTTATCCAGGGGGTTTGCTTTTCAAGAGGCTTCTTTATATGCTGTTGGAGTATCCAGTCAAGGGTATTGAGAGATCTCAGGGACCCGTATACAACCTCTGTGGCAAAAGCACGGTCCAGGGGGCCGGGCTTTGTTTCCTCCAGCACCCTGCTCAGCGCCAGGTTTGCGTATGCATCCCCGGCGTCTACCTCATTCATGACTATAAGAGCTATATCTCTTGCGCTGTATTTACGAGAACGTATGTTATCTCCCGCCTTCCCCTGATAAAAAGAATTCTATAGCTTCTTCAACCCGGGCCGATTCAATATAAGTGTTCTGACACGGGCCAAAGGGCCTTTCGTTGGTAACCCCCAAAACAGGGAGGGGATTTGAATCCTGAATCCCGCTGGTGAGATCCCTTTCACAGGCAACGGCCACCACCGCCCTGGGCCTGTAATCCTTTATAAATTTCCTTGCCAGGGTGCCACCGGTGGCGACCCCCATTTTTACCCCATAGCGGTCCCTCTTGTCAAGTAAATCTCCTATGCAGCAGCGGCCGCACCGCCTGCAGTTGTCTATCTCCACGGTTATTTTGTGGGGACACGCTGTATTTTGCAGGCAATGGGGGACCAGGACCAATATTTGTCCGGGATCAACCCTGAAACTTGCAGCCCTCACCATCTGGTTGTTAACTTCAATAAAAGACCTCTTGATACGGTCAACATCGATTTTAAAGAGCTTCCCCAGCCCTAATATGACAGGGAAAAAAACGTTCACCCCAACCCTCATGGGGCCCTGCAGAAAAGCCAGCCTCTTTGATGCCAGAAGGGTAAGCAGCATTCCTGCCATCCCCATGGCCGCCAGTATTACCGTAACGGAAAGGAAGACAACAAGGGCCAGCACCAGGGTTTGGTTAAGAAGCGACTGTCCCGGATTGAAAATAAGATACCACAGCGCAAAGGCAAACAGCCCCACCAACATCAAACTGCAGCCTAAAAGTCCCAGAAATAATCTTTTTTTAACATAATTCTGAATATATGGTAGGCTAACCTTCATTTGCAAGCCAAATCCTCCTGCCTGTACCTGCATGTCCTCTTAATATACAGCACACAGGGGCAAAATAAACGCCCCGCTGGTGCTGCCACTGTTCCAGCAGCGGAATCCAGACTTCCGGGCCGTATAAAACGGCCACCAATGAGAATGAAAATTGGGTCCTTTTTAAGCCACAGAGAACACAGAGGACACAGAGATTTTTAGACCTGTCTGAATGTTATAAAAGATTTTTTAAATTAAATATAGATGTCTTATAATAATTCCCGAATTGTCTGCTTTTGCTACAGAGTAGTGCCTTACATTAATTCTCTGTGATCTCTGTGTCCTCTGTGGCTTTTTAAGACATGCATTGTATGCATTCAAAATTATTTTCATTTCTCTCTGTGGTGCCTTTTATAAGGCATGCATGTCTGACTTCTGAATTCTGAATTCCGACCGGCAATAATTTCAGTATAAGGTATTTAATTATCCCAGCACAGTCCCGGGATCTACACTGTATCCTCTGAGAAAATCCTGTGCTTTCAGCCTTTTGCCTCCCTGTAACTGCAATTCCAGAATTACCGCCGGGCCGTCCCCACACTGAACAGCCAGACCTCCTCCGGCAGCTCCCAGAACCTCACCTAAAACAGGCCTTTCACTACCAGCCTGATAACCCTTGTCCAGCCGGGAAACATTCCAAACCTTTAACACCCTGTCTCCCAGCATGGTTCTCGCTCCGGGCAAAGGGTTAAGTGCACGGACCAGGTTACTTATGACTTTTACCTCTTTGTTCCAGTAAATAATTTCATCTTCGCGGGTAATCATGGGAGCATACGTTGCCCTTTCATGATCCTGGGGCACCCCGGCAATCTTTCCCGCCTCCAGCAGATCGAGAGTTTCAACAAGCATCGCTGATCCAAGTTCGGCCAGCCGGTCATGAACTGTCCCGAAGGTGTCCTCTCCGGCTATTTTAATCCCCGACTGAAGGAGTATATCGCCGCTGTCAAGGCCCTTCTCCATTTTCATTATTGTAATACCAGTCTCACTGTCCCCATTCATAATAGCTCTCTGCATAGGAGCAGCCCCCCTGTATTTGGGCAGCAGGGATGAGTGAACATTTATACAGCCCAAAGTAGGTATTGTGAGCACACTCTCCGGCAATATCTGGCCGAAGGCTGCCACTGCTATTACATGGGGCCCAAGGTTTTTTAACAATTCTACAAAAGATTCCTCTTTCACCCGCTCCGGCTGATAAACAGGCAGGCCAAGGGCAACGGCCTCCTCCTTTACCGGGGATGGCATTACTTTTTTTCCCCTTCCCCTTGGCCGGTCGGGCTGAGTTACAACACCTATTATTTCATGATCCGAATTTACCAGAGCTTTTAGGCTGGGCACCGCAAAGTCCGGCGTACCCATAAATACAGCTTTCACAGTTCTTCCTCCATAATATGCTTGAAGGTCATTCTTCCTGGTCAGTAGACAGGAGACAGAATACAGATATTTATAAGAACTTATAAGGAATACCCTTGACATTCTGTCTCCTGTCCACTGTCTCCTGTCTACTGACCCATCATTCCACCCCCTGGATTATTTCACCCTTCGAATATTTTCGGCTTTATCGATGAATAAAATACCATCAAGGTGATCTATCTCATGCTGAAAGGCCCTGGCGAAAAACCCCTCGGCATTTATCTCAAATTCAACGCCATGTCTATTAAGTCCCTTAACCTTGACTTTGGCCGCTCTTTTAACATCACCCATAAGTTCGGGTATGCTAAGGCAGCCCTCTGTGTCAGTTTCTTCACCATCTGCCTCAACTATGACAGGGTTAATCATTTCAACAAGACCCTCGCCCACATCCACAACTATAATCCTCTTTGATACCCCTATCTGGGGAGCTGCAAGACCAACACCCTTGTTGGCATACATGGTGTCCCTCATGTTTTCTAAAAGTCTGACAATATTTGGTGTCAATTTGGGAACGGGTGTGGCCTTTTCTCTCAGGACTGCATCACCTTTTTCAACAACTTTATAAACAGCCAGCTAAAATCACCCTTCCATTTTATCAGGCATAGGCCAAACATTTACCCTTTGAGTATATATTCACTGCCAACCGTATACAAGCATTACATAAGATTTAGCGGGTCAATATCCACCATTAAGCTTAAATTTCCCTTATTCTTAAATTCTACCCTATCTGTTATATTTTTTAGAAGTGCACGCAGCTTTTTTCCGCTCTTTGATTTTATTATTAGATGAAAGCGATACCTGTCTTTAATCCGGGATAGTGGAGCGGCAGCAGGGCCCATAATTTCGATCCCCCCTGCTTCAATTGCGATCTCACTGGCTATAACAGCTAATTTTTCCGACATTCTTTTAACAGCTTCCTCATCCTCACCTGAAACAAGTATTCTTCCCAGCCTCGTATAGGGGGGATATTGCATTATTTTTCGAAGATTCATTTCATGTAAATAAAAATTATTGTAGTCATGCCTGGATGCGTAAATAATTGAATAGTTATCCGGTGAATAAGTCTGTACCAGCACCTCTCCACCAAGGTCCCCCCTACCGGCCCGGCCGGCCACCTGGGCAACCAGTTGAAAAGTTCTTTCCGCGGCCCTGAAATCAGGCATATAAAGCGTTACATCCGCACTTATAACTCCTACCAGGGTAACCGCCGGAAGGTCAAGTCCTTTTGCCACCATCTGGGTTCCAATCAGAATATCTGCCCCCCCATCCCTGAAAACACCAAGTATTCGTCCGTGGGACCCCTTTCTGCTTGTGGTGTCGGAGTCCATTCTTATTGTTCTGGCCCCTGGAAAAAGTTTTTCTACCTCTTCTTCAACCTTCTGGGTACCTGTTCCGAAATATCCTATGTACTGGCTCCCGCAATCCGGGCAATACCCCGGGGCTGTTGAACTATGGTTACAGTAGTGACACTTCAGATGCCTACCTGCATGGTAGGTAAGTGAAATATCACAGTGAGGGCATTTCATCACCAGGCCGCAGTCCCTGCACACAACAAAGGTAGAATAGCCCCTCCTGTTAATGAACAGTATGATCTGCTCCCTGCGTTCCAGCCTTTCCCTGACGGCATCCACCAGGCAGCGGCTGAACAGTCCGGAATTGCCGGCCTTTAGCTCCTCTCGCATGTCAATAACGGTTACTTCAGGCAGGGGTCTCATCTCAACCCTTTTTGTCAGGGACAAAAGACTATAAGGCCCCCCAGGCTGTGCCCTGAAATAGGACTCTACGGCCGGGGTGGCGCTGCCCAGCACCGCCACCGCCTCAAACCTTCCCGCCAGCTTTAAAGCAATGTCACGGGCATGGTACCGGGGAGTTTCCTCCTGCTTGTAGGAATGTTCATGCTCCTCGTCCAGAATAATAAGGCCAAGTTTATCCAGAGGAGCAAAGGCAGCAGACCTGGCCCCAAGGACCACCGGAGCCTCGCCTATTTCAATACGCCTCCACTCATCATACCTTTCCCCTGCGGAAAGCCTGCTGTGCAGAACGGCAACCCTGTCGCCAAAGCGCCTTTTAAACACCGAAACCATTTGGGGCGTCAGGGAGATTTCCGGCACCATCACCACAGCCTGCCTTCCCCTCCAAAGGGTGTGGGCTATGGACCTTAAATATACCTCAGTCTTACCGCTGCTGGTGACACCATGCAGCAAAAAGACCTCTCTCTGATCCCTGTCAACTGCCTTAATAATCTGATCCAGGGCAGCGGCCTGCTCCAGGTTAAGATTAATAACATTATTATCAGGCGAATGCTCTTCATCAGGATAGGGATCCCGGCGAATTTCAGTTTCCCCGTAGCAGAGAAAGCCACCTGAAACAAGCTTGTCCACAATTCCGACAGAAACGCCTGCTGCCCTGGCCAGGTCCTTTCTGGACATTCCAGGGTTATCTCCCGCCGTTTCCAGCACACTTTTTCTTTTGTTGGTAATTCCTTTAAAAGGTGGGACAACCTCTGCGGAGTCATTTACATAAAGGCCTCTGATCTTTTTGACTTCTGTTCCCTGTATCCGGGGCCATATCACTGCATTAAGGGCTGCTACCGGCGAGCAAAGATAATATTCAGCCATCCATCTTGCCAGGTCCATCTGGGCAGGGGTAAAAACCGGGCCTTCATCCAAAAGACCCAGCACTTCCTTAACCCCCTTTTCAGCAAGCAAATCTCCGGGAGGGGGGCCAAACCCCGTGACATAACCGGACACCTTTCTCCCACCAAAGGGAACTAAAACCCTGCTCCCAATATTTATTTTTGCTTCAAAGCCTGCAGGCACAGCGTAGTGGAACTCACGCTCCAGGCTTTTTGCGGAAATATCCACCAGCACCGCGGCATAAGCCCTGTTATCCATAGTTACCTCTTATACTAATCTTACAGGCATTGGTCAGTTGTCAGGAATACAGGAGTCAGGAGACATAATACAGAATACTATGCATTCCTTATATGTCCTTTTAAAGACCATGAAAGTAAACATCAATACTCCTGTCTACTGTCTCCCACTACATACCATAGTAGCTGTACCTGGACCCGGCAGAGTATAAAACAAATTTTCCTGCCATACGGTCAGATATCAGTTTTCCGGCCTGGTACCCTGTGCAGTGCATGGGAACTATCTGTTCAGGATTCACCCGTACCAGTTCCTTTACTGTTTTTTCTATTTTTTCTGATGGGGCCCCGGACAGGTGGAAGCCCCCCAGTATAGCGTGAATTTTTTCAACCCCTGTAAGATCAATTGCTCTCTTTACCGTATTGATAATTCCCGCGTGCGCGCACGCCGTCAGTATGACAAGCCCTTTCCCGGCAATATTGAAAGCAAGACTCAGCTCACCCACAAAATCATCCTGAACAACCTGCCCGTCCCTTTCCACCGACAGTATGGGTGAACCCTGTTCAAAATCTGTAACCCTGGGAATTGGCCCTATTATGAGCGCCCCCGGAACGATTTCTTCAGAACTATCAGTTTGCCTTATTTCATATCCGGCGGCTTCAACTTTCCCGGGTTCAAGCCTGCCAAGGTCGAGTTTCATCCCAGGAAGGGTGATGTACCTTCTTGAAAAAGTTTCCTTTCCCACATAGAGGGGAAGCTTTTTGCCTATCAGTCCACTGACCCTCTCCAGCCCCCCGAAATGATCAAAGTGGCCGTGGCTTAACACAGCCGCACTAATTCCAGTAAGGTCTATGCCCATTGCTTTAATATTGTTTGCCGCTCCGTATTCTGTAACCCCGAAATCCATTAATATCGAATTCTTTTTACCCTCTGCCGTTACCTCTATGTAGCAGCCAAAGCCGTGCTCCGCGGTGATATGGGGAGGCAGTTCCAATATTTCTCCTCCACCGGGTTTAAAGAAGCGGTATCTTTCAACATTCCCCTCGGGCATAAGCAGCCCGTCATAATAATTATCGATGATAACTGCTATTCTGACTTCTTCAGCAGGAGTCGGCAACGCTTTACCACTCACTTCAGCAACCTCCTCAACTTGGTATCTGATTAATTATACCACAACAAAAAATGGGAATTAGGAGTTGGGAATTGGGGATTATTAGACAAAATGCTGGTGTCGAGTTCTTTCACCGATTCCAATTCCCGATTCCCAATTCCCAATCCTCATTATTGCCCCTGCCTGCGGGCCATTTCCCTGCGGCCGGGAAGGAAAAGAGCAAGCACCAGGCCGATAACAGGAAATATTATCATCACTTCAAATACTGACGGCAAGCCACGGTGATCAGCCACCAAGCCAAGCAGCGTAGTCCCCACACCGCCCATCCCTATGCCGAAACCCAGCATGAGCCCAGAGGCAAGTCCGACATTATTGGGAAGCATTTCCTGCCCCAGCACCACAGTAACCGCGAAGGTTGAAATGGTGGCAAAGCCCGCCAGGGCCACCACTACTGTCACCCATATGCCGCTTGCGTGGTTAAAAATAAGAAGGAGTGGTATAAGTGCAGCCATTGAAATAATTATTATGTTTTTTAGGCCCCACCGGTCTGCAGCCGGCCCGCCGGCCAGTGTGCCAAAAACTCCTGCAAAAAGGAATATAGAGGTAATAGCCGCTGCGTACACCTCACTTTGATTGAGATAGTGCACATAATACTGGGGAAGAAAAGTTACCAGACCCATGTGCACCCAGGATCTCATAATAACTACCATTACCAGAAGAATAACAGGAGCAATTACCTTTGGAGCGGCGGTTCCAACACTTCCATTTGCGGAATCAGCTGCACCTGAGCTGCGGGTCCCTTTCCCGGACACCTTATCTCCCGAAATAGTGGATATCCCGGCCCAAAGGAACATTGCCATAATGCCGTTGAGAACCAAAAAGCCCAAAGAACCCTTAAGGCCTGCCAACCCAAAGAAAATAGTGGCCAAAACCGGCCCGGCGGCAAAACCAATATTTCCTCCAACTGAAAAAAGCGACATCCCTGCAGCTTTTCGCTCTCCACTTGCAAAACGTGCAATCTTTGAGCCCTCCGGGTGATAGGCGGCTACCCCCAGCCCGCTTAAAAGAGCAGCCCCCAGAAGTGTGGCATAACTAACGCTAAACCCTATAAGAGCCATCCCCAGCCCTGCTGCCAGGCATCCTGCCGGTACAAGCCACACAGCCCGAAAACGGTCGCTAAACAACCCGAAAAAGGGCTGGACCACAGAAGAACTGAGGTTGAACGCAAGCATTGCCATACCTACCTGCATCTGGCTCATCGCAAATACAGGCTGAAGAAAGGCCAGGAACATCGAAATTGCCCCCTGGTTCACATCTGTTACAGCGTGACCCGTGCCAAGGAGGGCCAGTACTTTTTTATTCATTTTCAAAATAGCATACCTTCTCTGTAGTATATTTCCGCAAATTCAAATCCCATTATGCTACAACGGGAAGACAAAAACAAGCTTGTAACGGACATAAACAAATATCTTGATAAAACATAAAATGCATGGAACCTCCCTTAAAAATGGAGGTTCCGGTTGATTAATAAAAAAATGTCTATTTCTTTTCCAGGGTAACCATCTGCCAGTCAGGCTGCCACTTCACATTCATGTCAAGGTATTCTCCAAGAAACCTGACCGGAACCATAGTCCTTCCCTCAATGACCGTAGGCGGCACATCAATCTTAACACTCTTTCCGTTTACAATAACGGTATTGCTGTCAAGGGTCAGAACAATGTCCTTATCTCCCTTACTAAATATAACCTGCTGTTTTTCCCCGTTCCAGCCCACATTTGCCCCAAGGGACTCGGCTATAGACCTGAAAGGAACCAGAAGCCTTTCGTTCTTAATCTGAGGAGCCACATCAAAAATAATTCTTATATCCCCGTTATACACCTTAATTTGTTTTTTTAGCTCCCTGTCTATAAGAACATATATTTTATCGCTTATACGTGAAGTCTCTTCCTTTATAATATTGGCTATCAAAGTCTCTATTTTTTTATTTTCCTCATTTACTACGGAACGTATATACGATTCCGGGATAACTCTCTTTACATGTTCCGGCAGCATCGACAGTGTTTCTTCAAGCAATGAGTCAACCACTGCAGAACTCCAAGATAAAACCATTTCTTCTATAGGTTTCTCAATTCGTGCCAGCACAGCCTCATTTACTTTCTTTTTCATTCTTTCTTCCACGTAGGGTCTGAACCTCGATTCTATATCCGGACGCATCCTTTGAAACATCCGCGAGGCAATTTCTTCTGACTGCATATTCCCAAAAGTGGCCTGGGATTGTGCAATGAGCTTCTCCTGTATTTCCGGCTGAATATTGTTTTTTATACTATCTTCAATAATACTGTTTATCCTGGGAGCGGTTTTTTGAATAGAAGCCGTAACCATTTCCATTATTTCAGGAATTTGTTTTTCTACCGCAGAACTGCCCTGTTCCCTTACTGACGGGGCTACCGAAGCAAACTGCGATATTATAATTTCCCTGGCCTCATTTTGGGCATTTGTGCTTAGCTGACCCAGAAGTTGCGGTGGTATATTGGAAATTAGCTCTTCCGGAGGCAGTCCGCTCAGCATTTTAGAGATATGTGCCCTGGCACTGTCCTTAATTAAATCTACCTGCTCTTTATGAACCTGTGCTATAGATATTATTTTAGGGGCCATCGCCTCTATTTCGGCAACTACGATGTCCTCAACTTCAGGAAGCACCTGTTCGAGACAGGACTTAACGGACTCCTCAATTACTGGTTTAAGGGCGGCTTCCAGTTTTTCCATGGACGGTTCCCCCGCCCCTCCCTGGGCCATAGCCGGGCTAAGGCTACTCATTGTTAGTAATGCTGCAATCATTACAAGAGATAGGATTTTATTGAGCACTATTCTTATCAACTGATACAATCCCTCCTAACGTTTCTTTATTATTTAACTAATTAAATAAGTTTTTAACTTCAATTTGGCAAATTTATAAGAAATTATACCAAATTACCATGACTTTCCACAACAATCTTAATCCTTACCTGATAAGTTCTTGTGGGATTTTTCTTTTCTTTATGGAACTCAGCGGGTTATAATCTTATGGGGGTGTAAAAAATGAACAATAATGATAATATACAATACCTGCTGGCGGCTCTTATTGAAATATACAGGGGACAGGCGGTCCCCCTTCCGGAAACAGAACCTGACAGGGAAAAAATAATAATGCTTGATGTGTTTTCCAGCGCCATGAGTTTTGCCAGATCTGATGATTCCCGCAGGATTCTTAGTGAAGATATATTCCGCTGCAATAAAGAAGGGGCTACCGTAAGGGAAGAGATGGAAAGAGTAAAAAGCCAGCCACCTGATGTTCTAAACGCTAAAATGATAGCAGCCGCTCATATGATGAATGTGCTGAATCCCAGCCAATTGAAGTTCTCCTGAGTGATTTTTTCTCTTAAGCTTATTCACGGGTCCGGAATTGGGAAATGGGAATCAGGAATTGGTGTTAAAAATTCAATTACTGCATTTGGCTTATCATTATAAAAGGGCAGTTTCCGGAAACTAATTCCGGAAACTGCCTTTTTCAGTTTACCTTTATTCGCGCTACCAACTCAGGACCATGGAACCACAGGAGTCCTTTCATCGTCATTAAGAAAAACAGTATTTACCGGGGGTATAAAAGTATGTCATTTAAAAGAAACCTCGTTTCTTCACTTCTGGCCCTTTCCTTAATGGCTGCGCAGCCCGTTTCGGCTATGCAAGTATATCCAGGCACAACCAAAAGTACAATACAGGCTGCTTACGCCGGTCCGTCGGTTGAGAACACAATAACAAGATCGGAGTTTCTTTCAGCAATTATAAGGGAATCAGGGCTAAACCTGGATAGCTTCCGCTTTATAAAAGCCCCGGATGTTCGCGATGTGGCAACAGATGTCAGCCCCGAAGCCCCCTATGCCCATGACCTTATAATTGCCGGTTTTTACGGTGTGGTAGAAAAAGGCCTTCCTTTCCGCCCTGATGATCCCGTAGCAAGGCAGGAGGCCGCCATAATATCTGTAAAGGCCCTGTATGCCAAAACCGGCCCACTTCCACTAACGATGCAGTACATTATTTTTGAAGATGCCGTAAACATCGGCCCTGAATATACGGACTCAGTACAGGATGCTTGCAAATTGGGCTTTTTTAAGGTGGAAAGAGATTTCCGGCCCGAGAACCGGCTAAGCCGAACTGACTATATAAAACTGATAGCTGCCTTCAAAAGCTTAGCAAAAAGCAGTCAGAAAAACCAGGATGGAGTCACCTATACGCTCTCCGGGGATAAAAAAGCCATCACACTTTTCTGGGGAGAAAAGCCGACAGGGGGATACTCCATAAATATTGTTTCCTTCACCCGGTCAGGCAGCGCCCTAAAGGTGTACTATGACCTAAAATCTCCCGGCCCCGGCGACATTGTAACCATGGCAATCACCTACCCGCAGACCACCGCGGCACTGCCCGCAGAAATAGTGTCCTTCGACGAAGTTATTTTGGTTAAGGCCCATAAAAGCAATCCCAAAACGGTATTCAACATTGGGAAGAATTTATACACTAAAGGCACTATAAATATAAAAATGGATGCTGCTCCCTTTTTAGAAAAGGGCCGGGCCTTCGTGCCGGTTCGCTACCTTGCGCTTGCACTTGGCGTGCCCGAGGATAAAATCACCTGGAGCCCATCCTCCGGCACTGTCACACTGGTAAAGGAGCACACAACAATTACAATGGCCCCCGGAGGGAATGTAATGTACATTAATGACCAGCCTGTCACAATGGATGTATCCCCAATTATAAAAAAAGGAAGGGTTTACCTTCCTGCAAAATTTATTGCACAAGCTCTTGGCTACAGTATTGAATGGGATAATTCCAAACAGGCCGTTCTGATATACCGCTGATTAAAATAAAATAATACCACGGTAATATATGGTTGGGAGGAGAGTTAAAAATGCCCGAGCTACACGTAAATGGTATTAATATTTACTATGAAATAAAGGGAGAAGGCTTCCCGCTGGTAATGATTATGGGGCTTGGGGCAAATATGGACTGGTGGACCCCGGAGTTAGAGGACAAACTGGCCAAAAACTTCAAATTGATACTGTTTGATAACCGCGGGGCAGGCAGAACAGACGCCCCGAAGGAGGATTACACCATCCCGCTGTTTGCAAAAGACACTGTTGACCTTATGACCGGACTCGGGATAGAAAAAGCAAGTATTTTCGGAATATCCATGGGTGGAATGATTGCCCAGCAAGTAGCCCTGTCCTATCCCGAAAGAATAGGTAAGCTGGTTCTGGGCTGCACCCACTGCGGAACCCGCCATTCGGTTTTACCCTCCCCTGAAGTGCTCAGCGTACTGGTGAATCCTATGGAAATGAATCCGGAAAGGTTATTAAACCTACTTTTTCCGGAGGATTATATAGCACAGAATCCTGGCAAAATACAGGAATTCATAAAAAGGTATATGATTGCCCCTATAACCCCCGATGCCTTGATGCGGCAGGTGGGAGCAATCATGGCTTTTGAAAGCCATAGCCGGCTAGGGGAAATCAATACACCGACACTTGTAATCACGGGTGATGCCGATATTCTGATCCCGCCGGAAAACTCTAAAATTATTGCTGAAAGAATACCGGGAGCAAAACTGACAGTGTTGAAAGGAAGCGGTCATGGCTTCACGGCACAGGAACCCGAAATAGTGTCGGATATATTGCTGGAATTTCTTAAATAAACGCCCTACGGGCGTTGCCGCTGTTCCAGCGGCAGGAATCCAGAATTCAGAAGTCAGAATCCAGACTCCCGGGCTGCCAAAGCAGCCACCAAGGAGAATTAAAACTTGGGTCCTTTTTAAGCCACAGAGACACAGAGGTTTTTAGACCTGCCTGAATGTTAAAAGATCTTTTAAATTAAGTGAAGATGTTTGATAATTATTCCCGAAGTGCCTACTTTTGCTACAGAGTAGTGCCTTACAATTATTCTCTGTGATCTCTGTGCCCTCTGTGGCTAATAAAGACCTGGGTTGTTTTCAGGGTAGAATGGGTACAGCTTCCTGCATGAGAAAACTGAGGTGTTTTACCCAATTAACAAGACCCGATATTTTTACATCCAAAAACTTCTGAATTCTGTCTTCTGAATTCCGACAGTAATAACCATCCTGTTAGCACTATTGTACCAGCCTGTTTTTTACCATTACCAGGGGAATCCTTATGGTCAGGACAATAAATATTACAAGCCATATGATATGATACAGCACGGATTTACTGACTGTCCCGAGCACCATAGGACGAATTATTTCCACGGCATGGTACAAAGGGGTGAGCCAGGGAAGAAAACTTGCCCCCGCCGGAAGGTTTTCCGCAGGGAAAAAAACTCCTGAGAACAGAAACATGGGTGTAATGATAAGCGTGAAGAAATACCCAAAAGAGTCATAATTGGGTGCAATACTGGTCCATATAAGGGAAAGTATGGAAAAAACCATAACCATCAGGGCAAGGGGTATCGGGATTAAAAATGCCCAGGGAGACTTGACCACACCGAAAAAAGCCACCACGCTAAAAAAGACCATTCCGTAAAGAACTCCTTTAAAGGTGCCGTACAGTATCTCACCCATAACCACATCGTCCATACTGACAGGGGTGGCCACCATGGCGTGAAAAGTCTTCTGGTGGCTCATACGTGTAAAGCTTCCATAGGTCATCTCATATGCGGTGGAAAACATGGCAGAAGAAGCGATTAGCGCTGGAGCAAGAAACTCTATATAAGAAAGTCCTGCTATTGAGGAAACATATGCCCCCAGTCCAATGCCAATTGCCCACAGATAAAGAACCGGCTCAACAAAATTAAACATAATATTGGCAAGCCAGGTCTTTCTGAAAACCAGGAGATTCCTGTGAAATACCCTGAATACAAGCCTCCAGGAAAGGTCGGGCAAGGTAGTTATCCCTTTGAGCAGCTCACGCTTTGCCGGCATTAATAGGCACCTCCCCGCTCATCACCCTGTTCCCCGGACAGCGTTTCCCCCGTCAGCTTAAGAAAAACATCCTCCAGGTTAGCAGGCCTCAACATCTGGTGGATTATTTCAATCCCCTGGCCGGAGGCCCTTTCGGAAACCCTGTCTGATAGATCTTTACCTCGATTCGTAAACAATATAATGTCTTCACCCATGACGTGCCGGGCTATTATAAAATCATCCAGCCCTTTAACCAGGTGTTCAGCATGATCAGGATCAACCCCCAGCTCCAGGGCCTCTTTACCAACATGCTTTTTTACCAGTTGCCGCGGAATCCCTTCCTCAAGTATGTTCCCCCTGTGAAGCACAATAAGCCTGTCACAAAGCTGGCTGGCCTCCTCAAGGTAATGGGTGGTTAAAATCATGGTGGTCCCGGATTCCTTCAGTCTTCTAAGCCTCTGCCAGACAATGCGCCGGGCCTGTGGGTCAAGTCCGGTTGTGGGCTCATCCAGTATCAGAAGATCCGGCTGGTTTATAAGGGCTCTTCCTATGGTAAGGCGTCTTTTCTGGCCTCCTGAAAGGTGATCAACCACCTCCGCGGACTTTTCCTTCAAGTCCATAAACTCCAGTATCTCTTCGGCCCTTTTCTTTGCCAAATCCCTGTTCATTTTAAAATATCCCGCATAAACAACAAGGTTTTGCAGTACGGTGAGCTCGGGGTCCAGGTTGTCCTCCTGTGGGACCACACCTATCCTGGCCTTTATATTCCTTGCCCCCACAGTAATACTCTTTCCGAACACCTCAAGCCTTCCGGAGGTCACCGGTGAAAAACCATGAATCATCCTTACCACCGATGACTTTCCCGCCCCGTTCGGGCCCAGAAGTCCGAAGCACTCCCCCCTGGAAACATAAAAGTCTATTCCCTTCACTGCCTCAAAATCACCAAATCTCTTTTCAAGACCTTTGGCAAGCACAATGTTCTCTGTAGACGGATTCTCCATACATTTTCCTCACAAAAAATTTATAACTCTTTTATTATAACTTTTTTTTTAAAATATAGCTGCTTTGCAATGACAAATAGCTCGATAAACTTTGACAGGCCTCAGATTCATACAACTTTAACAGGCCCGGGGAATAATCTGTTGTATTGATAATGAAACGGTTTTTAAGGAGGGCCAGCAGTGGAAATAAGAGTGCTAAGGGTCAATAACCCGGCATTGATGAATGCTTTTTTGTCAGTACCCACCCTTGTTTACGGGGGGAGGGAAATACCTCCCCCTTCAAGGTGTGCTGAAAAATTCTCACCACAAAATCCAACTCTTGAGCATGTTAGCTTTGCAAACTTTGTAGCAATCGAGGATGGACGCCCAATTGGCAGGATAAGCGCTACCGTGGACCGTTTGAACCCACGGGAAGAAGAAGGTTTTTGGGGCTGCTTTGAGTGCAGCGAAAGCCCGGAGGCCGCGGAAGCTTTAATTAACGAAGCGGCGGGCTGGCTGAAAAATCAGGGAAAGACGGTAATGACAGGACCTGCGTCTCTTAATACCAACCAGACGGTGGGACTGCTAATTAAGGGCTTTGAATATGCTCCACAAAATAATATTCCTTATAACCCCCCTTATTATCAGGACCTGTTAGAAGGCGGGGGGCTTAACAAAGTGCACGACCTTGAGTGCTACAAGTGGGAGCTTCCGGATAAGTTGCCGGCCGAAATGGATGAGGCCCCGACTTACCCTGGTCTTACAATCAGGTCTGTTAACTACAATGCCCCGTTTCAGGAGGCAAGAATAATTCAAAAGTTTCACAACACGGTAATGTCCGGGATATGGGGGCACATACCCATTACCTTCAGTGAGGCAATGGGCTTTATATCAGCGCTTTCAGCCAGCGTCCCTCCTGATCTTTTTCTTATGTGCGAGGTCGATGGAAGATTTGCCGCCATGCTATTATCCATCCCAGGCAGGGAAAAAGACGGAACTTGGTTCTTAAGGCACGCCATCGGTGGGATAATGCCAGAATTCCGGAAGCGTGGACTCCCCATACCTATTCTCAGAGAATCTTATAAGCGCTGTAAAAAGCTGGGTCTCACAAGGGGAGAAGCATCACAGGTGGCAGAAAGCAACGTGGCAGTTAAAAAAAGTGTTTTAAATCCTATATTCGGTGGGGAAGTAATTAAACTCTACCGGGTATATCAGTGTAACTTATCCTGATATCTTTTTGATGGAAGAATGGAGTACGTAGTTCAGACAACCTGGCGGTATAAAACGGCTATCAATGAGGATGAAAATTCGGGTCCTTTTATAACCACAGAGAACACAGAGCACACAGAGATTATTAAGCCTTGCTTGTATGCTTTAAGAGGGTACATTTCTCTATCATCTACTTAGGCTTCAGACCTTATAGTAATACCTGAGAGAAAATTCTCTGTGATCTGTGGTTAATAAAAAAGATATTCAGTATTTTCATGGTTATAAAAAAGTAAAAGAAGGCCTTCAGTTAATGAGGACCTTCTTTTTAATCAGTTCTGGTATATTAATCCCTTTGCTCTTCCGGAGTGAGGCCTAAAACATCAAAAAGCTTAAATGTCAGGCTTAAAACTATGGCTATAATAGTGGCCAGCCCCATTCCCTTCAGGCTTACTGCGCCTATTTCCAGGTATGCGCCGCTAATTCCTATTATAAGGACCACCGAGGTAAGTATTAGGTTACGGGCCTTGCTGTAGTCAACCTTTGCCTCAATAAGCATCCGTATTCCTGATGCTGCTATTACACCAAAGAGCAGCAGGGACACACCTCCCATTACGGGAACCGGAATACTCTGAATAGCTGCCGCAAGCTTTCCAAGGAACGCTAACAGTATAGCTATAACCGCTGCCCCGCCGATAACCCAGACACTGTATACCTTGGTTATTGCCAGCACGCCAATGTTTTCACCGTAGGTGGTATTTGGAGTGGACCCGAAAAATCCGGAAAAGAAGGTGGATATTCCATTGCCCAGCAGTGACCTGTGCAGTCCGGGCTCCTTGGCCAGGTCCTTGCCTACTATATTGCTAGTTACAAAAAGATGGCCGATGTGCTCGGCAACCACCACCAGAGATGCGGGAAGAATAATTGCTATGGCCGCAGGGTTAAATTCCGGGAAGTATAAAGTGGGAGCTTTAATAGTATCCGCCGCAGCAATGGACGCGGTGTCAACCATCCCCATAAAAAAGGCCAGCACATAACCGGCCACCACACCGAACAAAATAGGTATAATTGCCATAAAGCCCCTGAACAGCATAGATCCCAATATAGTTACCACAAGTGTAAACATTGATACTGTTATGACCTTGGGATCAGGAACCCATTCTTTCATGGCTGGGTCAGGCTGAATGATGCCCGCCATCTGCGCTGCAACCGGCACCAGTTCTAGTCCTATGACTGCAACAATGGCCCCCATGGCTGCCGGAGGAAATACCACATTGATCCAGCCTGTCCCCGCCACACCAATTATTAAAGCAACAGCTATGAACACAAGACCTACGGCAATAAAGCCACCCAGTGCCGCCTCATATCCATAATCCTTGCCGAGAACTACAAACACCGGGGAAAGGAAGGCGAAGCTTGACCCCAGGTAAGCAGGTATCTGTCCTTTGCATATGAAAAGGTAAAGTAATGTTCCTATACCGTTAAAGAGCAGTATGGTGGCAGGGTCTACTTTAAATAAAATTGGCACCAGCACAGTGGCCCCGAACATTGCAAACAGGTGCTGCAGGCTTAAGGGCAGAGACTGTATCAAAGGCAGTTTTTCCTGTACTCCTATTTGTCTTCTGGACATAACCTATCCCTCCAATTACATAATAAGGCCGGATAACCGCTATAAAAGGTAAAGTCGGTCTCCGGCGTCACCCAGCCCCGGCACTATATAGGACTTGTCATTAAGCTCCGGGTCAATAACAGCTGTTATTATCTTTATATCCGGGAATTTTTTATTGACCTGGTCAAGGCCCTGCCTTACAGAAAAGGCACAAACCAGAGTTATTTTATCCTGGGGATAACCCTTTGCGGTAACAAACTCCACCGCTTTTACACTGCTGTTTCCAGTGGCAAGCATTGGGTCAAGTATGAATACCCTGTCAAAATTATTTTCAAAAATAGGGACTGAATCAAGGTACGTGCGGGCTTCCAGTGTATCATGATCCCTGTACATTCCCACATGGGCCACCTTTGCCGAGGGCAGCAGATCCAGAAAGCCTTCCACAAACCCCATTCCGGCCCTTAAGATAGGCACCAGCAGAACCCTTCCGTCATTTACATAAGTACAATCGGCCTCCACACCCAGCGGGGTTACCACCGTGTCAGCAGCCACCTCCAGATCCCTTGCGGCTTCAACCGCCAGAAGAAGCCCCAGCTTTCCCATGGCTCTGCGAAACTCCTCGATCTGCGTATCCCTGTTGCGAAGGGAGCGTAAAAGGTTTCCGGCCACAGGATGATCAACAGTTTTTACCAAGCGTTTTATTCCCCCCGTTCTGCAATATTTTACATCCGTTTTGATTTTCGTCAAGCTCAGCCGATATCCTTGCGGAAAAAAAAATTTTTTCGACAAAAAGCTATTTATACAATATTCTGTCTACAGACGTCAGACGTCAGTCGTCGGTCGTCAGTAATAATATAGTAAAACCTCTGCGGGTTGTTTTCCCACAGAGGCTTTAAAATTTAACTCCGGCAACGTCCTACTCTCCCAGGGCTAACGCCCAAGTACCAATTTGGAGGTTGGAAATAAGCAAGGCCCTGCATGTTTTCATGCAGGGCCTCTCAAAATTAACTCCGGCGACGATCTACTCTCCCAGGGCTGTTGCCCAAGTACCATCGACCCTGGAGGGCTTAACTTCCGTGTTCGGGATGGGAACGGGTGTATCCCCTCCGGTATGGCCACCGGAAAATCTATGCGTTTTTATTCGCACCTTCAAAACTTCACAGCGATTAGAAATATTAGCGCTTTTTAAGGTTAAGCCCTCGACCTATTAGTACCGGTCAGCTCAATCCATCACTGAACTTACACTCCCGGCC
>JBMOPE010000017.1:0-10037 GCA_049323755.1 Bacillota bacterium | reverse complement strand
AGTTGGTGACAAGCCTAGAGCCAGTTACAGCCGGAGGATCCTATCGTGAGTGCGGGGGTTTATCCGATACGCCCCAAAGCTATAATGTTATTTGCAACCAAACCATGGGTTACTTTAACGCTTTAAAGCAGTATATACTTTTCCTTAACGATAAAAAAAACCGCCCTGCGGGCGTAGTAGTATTAGCATTATTCACAGATCCTAAAGAATCTCGCATTACAAGCCACCCCAACCCCTAATTCCCAGTCCCCACCCTGTTTCTTCCCTCATCCTTAGCCCGGTAAAGCGCCTCATCAGCCATTTCTATTAAATGCGCCGGGCCGAACCCTTTTTTAGGTATAATAGTGGCCACACCCAGACTTATTGTTACATATTTATTTACCTGAGACCTCTCATGGTTTAAGCCCAGCCCCTCGACACCGGACCGAAGGCTCTCCGCCAGTGCGGCCGCACCACTTTCGTCTGTTTCAGGTAAAATAACTGCAAATTCTTCTCCTCCATACCGGGCAACCAAATCCCCCGGCCTTTTAAGAATAGAGGAAAGGCAGGAGGCTACCTGTTTTAGGCAGTCATCACCTTTCTGGTGGCCGTATTCGTCATTAAAGGCCTTAAAGTAATCAATATCGCACATTATAAGTGAAAGGGGCTTCTCACTTCGCTGCAGCCGCTGCCACTCCTTTGCCATCTGCTCGTCAAAATAGCGCCGGTTGGCCACTCCTGTAAGACCGTCCAGATAGGAAAGGCGCCTGATCATTTCCTCCCTTTGCTTTCGCTTTGTAATATCGCGCCCGACACCGACAACGCCCGACACCCTGTTTTCGCAGTCCATTATTGGAGACAGGGAAGTCTGGTAGTACCTGGTTTTCCCCGAAAAATCACCCGACCACTCATATACCACGTTATTTCCTTTAAGGGCTTTTTTATTAGCGTCTTCGTGTACTTCCCCCGCTTCTGGGCCAAATACTTCACTGGCAGTTTTTCCTATGAAGTCTTCCGGGGTAAAAACGCTTTTTTTAAGCCACCGTCCATAAACGCCGGTGTGCCTTTGATCAATGTCAAGGGTGTACACAACATCCTCCATGGAATTAACCAGCGTCCGGAAACGCTGCTCGCTTTTACGTAGGGCCTCTTCCACCAGTTTGCGCTCATTTATTTCCTGTCTAAGCAGATCATTATTTTTCTGCATTTCAAGAGACGCCTTTTTTACGGCCTCTGCCAGCTCCTCCCTTTCAGTTACATCCCTGGTAATAATAACTACTCCGGTGAGCTGGCCTGGAACATCAATCGGCGAATAAATGTTTTCAATAATTTTTCCATTAATCTTAAGATTTCTGTGCCATTCGTTCCCGTTATTATTCAAAACTTTATTTAAAACTCTATGGTGTATTTCTTGAGAATGGCAGCTTAAAACATTATTCACCCGGTTAATGTCCCACCCGAGCAAATCCTCTGCCATTTGGTTGAAATATATAATACGGCCACTTGTTTCAACAAGTGTAATGCCTATTTTAATCTCATCCAGTATATTCTCTATCAGTTTCCAGAGGTAATCCCTAATCATAGTGCCTCCCCTTACAAGCCGGTTATAATTTGGTTTTTCCCCGTTCTTTTTCAAATTCCTTCAAAGGATTTGCTCTAATATTTGGACAAAAATCTTAGGGACCCCGTAGTTTCGCCGCAATGTGATATGGATCACACCAGTTCTGTAATAACAGTAACTGCGGGACAACCCCCAGGATTGTTATCATTTCAAAAAAGATATAAGGGGGATAACCGTGGAGAGCAAGTATAAAGAGAAGGCTGTCTTCAAGCCATTCGTTAAAACATATCTGTGCAAAATGAAAGGTGGAAGATGCCGTTCCCTTCCTGAAATATCAATGTCCGGAGTATTAATTAGCGCTTTGGGAAGCTTTGCCGGTATAGGATTGGTGGCTTTGCTGGCTAACTACTACAGCGCCCCTCTGCTGGTGCCCTCGCTGGGAGCCTCTGCAGTTTTGCTATACGCCGCCTGTCAGGTCCCCATGGCCCAGCCGAGAAATGTTATTGGAGGTCATTTAATTTCGGCAGTTGCGGGGGTATTTGTCTACCAGACCCTGGGGGATGCATGGTGGTCCCTGGCCCTTGGGGTCACCCTGGCAATCACTCTTATGATAATTACACACACCCTTCACCCCCCCGGCGGGGCAACAGCCTTTGTGGCAGTCTATACCGGGCAAAGCTATGGGTTTGTGCTGGCGCCGGTCGGACTGGGAGTACTTTGTCTCATATTAATAGCGATACTGGTAAATAACCTTTCAAGCAGCAGAAAATACCCTGATTACTGGTTTTAGTAAAATAATGGACCATAGTAAAAAAGGTTTTTGACCTGCCCGCCAAGAAATTAAATTAAAAAAGAAGTATTTTAGCGGGGAGGTCATCTATATGTCAGACACACCCAGGGGAGCTTTTATTCAAAGAGACAAGGTAACATACGCCATTGTCCCCCGGACACCAATGGGACTGGTAACACCCGAAATACTTGAAACAATAGCCGGCGTGGCGAAGAAGCACGGTATACCCATAATTAAAATAACCTCGGGGCAAAGGTTCGCCCTGGTGGGAATGAAGCCTGAGATAGTTGAAGAGGTTTGGAAAGACCTGGGCATGGATGTAGGCCCCGCTGTAGAGCTTTGCGTACACTACGTTCAGGCCTGCCCGGGCACCGCGGTGTGTAAATTTGGAATGCAGGACTCTTTGGGACTGGCGGGTAAACTGGAGAAAATATTTGTTGGGTTGGATATGCCGGCCAAGGCAAAAATAGGCATTTCAGGTTGCCCAAATAACTGTGGCGAAGGTTACGTTAGAGATTTTGGGGTTTTTGGCAAGAAGTCCGGCTGGACTGTCATATTCGGAGGCAATTCCGGGGCACGGGCAAGGATAGGAGATGTGCTGGCCGATGGACTGAACGATGAACAGGTCGTTGAGCTGGCCCAAAAGTGCTTTAAATTTTACTCTGAAAACGCCAAGCCAAAGGAAAGAACCGCAAGGTTTATAGACAGAATTGGCATAGAAGAGTTCAAAAAAGCCGTATTAGGGTAGTTGCCAGGGGCATCTTCACTTAAAAAACTTATAACATACAGGCAGGGCTAAAAACCTCTGTGTCCTCTGTGTGCTCTGTGGTTAAAAAGGCTTAATAAATGAGTAAGTGCCTGAATACCCTTATCGGGTTTCAGGCACCTTTGTTTAATGCTTTGCCGGTGTCTTTATCTCTGAATAAGCCGGGCCTTTGAACAGCCTTCCTGAAAGAACAGCCAGGACGCCGCCGAGCAGCAGTGTGCCCAGCAATACCGCTGTTGTGCTGAGGACATACCAAGCTATGAGATAAAAGGTTGAAATTACAATGGATAGGAGCATCAGCGGAAAGGCTACCTTGAAAAATCCCATAAAGCTTATCCGGGCTCCTCTTTTTTCTGCCATACCTATAACCACTACATTGGCTGAAGCTCCTATTATGGTTCCGTTGCCTCCCAGGCAGGCCCCCAGGGACAGTGACCACCACAGGAAATTAAGGTCCTGAATGCCGCCCAGCCGGCCCATATCCTGGATAAGCGGTATCATTGTGGCCACAAAGGGAATGTTGTCCACAAAGGCGGAAGCAATGGCCGACAGCCAGAGGATTAAGATTCCTGCAGGCAGCAGGTCACCTCCTGTAACCTCAAGGGCGTAGCCTGCTATTGCCTCAATAACCCCAACCTCTTCAAGGGCTCCCACAACCACGAACAGCCCGATGAAGAAGAAAATAACCGGCCACTCAACAGCATGGAAAGCGTGCTCAGGGTCCATACGGGTAACCAGAAGCAGCAGGGAGGCCCCGGCAAGGGCTATCACCGAGCTCTCCAGGTGGACAAACTGGTGCAAAACAAAGCCTGTAATGGTCAACCCCAAAACAGCCAGGCATTTTTTCAGTAGATCATAGTCCTTTATCTCGGAACTTTCATCCAGGGACATAATGCTCTTCATAAGCTCCGGGCTGCTGCTGATTTTATTTCTGTACACCAGCCTTAGAATTAACATTGTTAGAACGTAGATAACAACTACCACAGGTGTAAGATTTATCACAAAGTCCATAAACCCGAGCTTTGTGGCGCTGCCAATCATAATATTTGGCGGGTCCCCTATCAGTGTTGCTGTCCCGCCTATATTTGAGGCAATGATTTCAACAATTAAATAAGGTATTACATTGACCTGAAGCTTTCCTGCTATGGCGAAGGTCACAGGAACAATAAGAAGCACCGTTGTAACGTTGTCCAGTAAAGCCGAGAGCACGGCCGTGATTAGGCCCAGGGCAACCATAATCCGTATAGGTTCTCCTTTGGACTGCTTGGCGGCCTTTATGGCCAGGTATTCAAACACCCCTGTCTGGCGGGTAATGCCCACAATGATCATCATTCCCACCAGAAGGCCAATGGTATTGAAGTCCACATAGTGTACTGCTTTTTCAGCATCGACAATTCCCGCGATAATTACAACCGCAGCCCCGCAAAAAGCCGCCACCGACCGGTGTATCTTTTCCGAAACTATGATGGCGTAAGTGATTAAGAAAACAACGATTGCAAAAATCACCTGGTTTTCAGCGCTCATCTTTTATACCCTCCTTTTTTTAAAAAAATTAAGGGGGATAGCCAGAAAAAACTGACTACCCCCCCCAGAAGTCAAAACCGTTACAGCCTGGCAATCGTAGGCACAGCCCTTAGACCCATAGCTTTAGCGTCCCCTGCTTTCGCAAGGTTTGCCTAACCCGATGGAGAGTTGTTATTTAATTGCAATTCATATTTTAACATATTATTTTGGGCCATGCGCGGCCATTATACCCCATTTATAAAAATGACCTCCATTATCCTTGCCCTTACTTTAAATTACAAACAAATGCAGGTATATTAGATAAATCTTTCACATAATCTCTCTCTGACTTTACCGGCCATTTCAACGAATTCTTTATCCCCATAAGTGTCTATTTTTTTCAACAATATGTCTACCAGCTTATTTATGCCCTTTTCCGGACCGGGCTTGTCATCGTTTAGAATTTCCTTTAATTCCTCCAGCAGGAGATTATCCAGGCTGGTATTCCTTTCTATTACCTCAAGTTCTGCCAGGCGGACTTCACTAATGTTATCTTTTGCTGCCATCTGTGCCAGCCGGTGAGCGTCGCTTATATTCTTTTCGATAAATACAGATGCCTTTTCAAGGGGCACACAGGTACATCCCTGCCCGCCGTTTCCCCGCACATAACCCCCCCGGCACCTTAAAGCAAACATTTTCATACAATCACCTGTGCTTTTTGCATATATTAATTTAGCGCCTGTTGCATTATTCGGTTCAATCTGGCCATCCCCTTACCTGGATCTACATTTTGCTCACAAACCCATTCCTTAAGCTTTTCTGCAGCCTTTCCACTTCCAATTATTTCCAGTGCCAGTTGGAAGCATTCCTGCAGATCGGGGCGAATTTTCATTAAATACAGAATGAATGCTGCGTTCAGACAAACAATATCTGTTCGTGGCCCTCTTTCCCGGCCGCTCATTATAGCCATAATGCGCACGGCCTCTTCCTCTCTGTTGCCGGATGGAGCAAGGTCTTGCCTCCGGGCTCTCTTAATGCCTATATCCCCAGGAAAGAGCGAGTATTGTTTTATTTCTCCGCTTTCCATAAGTTCAGCCACAATAGTCTCCCCCAGGGTTGAGGCCTCATCCATTCCCTGCCTGCCGTCTTCATCCAGCCCGTGTAATACAATGGCCTTCTTATAGCCTATTTCACTCATGACCCTTGCCACCGGCTCCACCAGGTCCTTTGAGTATACACCGCGCACTCCGTACCGGGGCATGGCGGGATTAGCCAGGGAAGCGGCAATATTAAGAGTGGTCCCAAAACTGATCTGTGACAGAATGCGCCCCAGCGCCATGGGATGAGTTTGTGGACTCATCCCGTTAAAAATTCCTATACCGGCCTTTTCAATACTTTTTTTAACGACTTCCGGGCTGCACTCCACATCTACCCCTAATTCCTCCAGTATATCCACCGTACCACAAACGCTGGTAATGGCCCTGGCTCCGTGCTTGGCCATGGGAATTCCGGCAGCCGCTGCTATTATTGAGGCTGCGGTACTGATGTTAAAGGTCTTTATGGCATCCATTCCCGTTCCGCAGTTTTCCACAAGGTATGGGCGATCGGGAGTTACTTTAACAGTATCAAGCTCATAAATAGCCTCCCAGCTTCCGGCAATCTCCCCGGCGGTTTCTCCCTTTGCAACAAGCGCCGCCAAAAAAGCCCCCTGCTGAATATCACTCTGTTCATTTAAAAGGACCTGGCAAAACATCTCTTTTGCTTCTTCCCTGCTCATGTCCACCCCGTTAATCAGTTTGGTAATACAGGCTCCAAAAGTTTTAGATTTTTCATTAAGCATGTGAATACTCCTCCCTTTTGGCACTAAGCATCAAAGTTTATTATTATACTGATTTCCTGCATGGCTTTAACCGCTTCAAGGCCCTCTAATACATCCTCCAGTTTAATTTCACGGGTTATCATATCCTTTACCATGACAGCCCCATCTGCCAATAGCTTTAAGGCCAGCCTGTTGTGCCGGGACGAGCAGCCATACGCACCGTGCACGCTTAATTCCCTGTAGTGAATAAGGTTTAGATCCCCTGTCCCTATTGCCGAGTCTCCCACCAGGCCGCTAAAGAAGCCGAAACGTCCTCTTTTAGCCAGCACGGAAAGCCCGGTTCTTATCACATCAGGCTCCGGGCAGCAGGAAATAGCCACCTCCGCCCCTCTCCCGCCGGTAACATCTTCTACTATAGCCCGGGGGTTTTTTTTATCTGAATTAATGCAGTAATCAAATTCCCCCTTGGCCCGGCTAAGCCTTTCTTCATTTACCTCCACCAGTATTATGGGACCGGCTCCCCTGGACCTGGCCAGCTTTGTATTTAAAAAACCCAGCGGGCCGGCCCCAAAGATGACAACGCTATCCCCGCTGCCAACCCCGATTGTTTCCTGCATATTGACAGAGCATGCCAGTGGCTCGGTCAGTGCCGCCTCCTGGAAAGTGAGGTTCCCGGGAATTAAGTTAAGAACGCCATTGCTGACTCCGCTGGCAGGAACCAGAACATATTCGGCAAACCCTCCATCATAATGAAACCCCATAACCTGAACATGGTCGCATAAATGGTGCATCTCCCTTAGGCAAAACTTACAGCTGCCGCAGGGAAGTCCCGGGGCAACCTGCACCCTGTCTCCGGGCTTAACGCAAATAACGCCTGCACCTGTTTCCACCACTGTCCCTGCTATTTCATGCCCCAGTATCCTGGGCAAATGCAGGTCCCGCTGCCCCATATTAAATGCTTTCATATCAGTCCTGCATATTCCGCAGGCCCTGACCTTCACCAAAACCTCCCCTCTCCCGCACTCAGGCGTTGGAACTTCTTCAACACTTATTTCACCTATATTTTCCAATAAAGCTGCCCTGATAATTTCACCCCCCGAAAAAAATAAAAAATCCACACCAGATATGGCGTGGATTTACCTTCTCCCCACCCGTCCAACCCCTCTCGAGGGCGGCCCGGAACGCTTCAGGCAGGTCTCCTGACTCAGGGTCATAACCGGCATGCCCCTTCCCCTTCGAAAAGAGTGGTATGGCATCGGCTCACCTTTACAGTGGCGGGTCCGTCCGGGATTTGCACCCGGTTCCCTATTCTCCCTAATTTTAGGGCACCTGAAACAATTATTTATTCCATTTATAACAAGGTAATTAATTTTTGTATTATTGTCAAGAACTTTAGTAACACTTTCAACAGAAATTAGTATTAGCTTATCGATTACATTTAGGCCAGCCTTAGCATAACAATTCCCAAAAACAAAACCAATATCCCCAAAAGCTTTACCCGGCCAATTCTTTCCTTTAAAAGCAGGGCGCTAAGTAAACAAGTAAATGCTATTCCACTTTCCCGGCCCACTGTCACGTAGCCCAGATTCGAATGCTTCATAGCCAGCACCACCAGAAAATACGCTGATATAATAAAAAGGCCGGCCAGTGCTGACAGCTTTATGCTCGCCCTTATATTTTCCCAAAGGCTTTGCTGCCTCACATGAAGCGCCAGCAGAATTATTCCCGCAATAATAAATTTCCAGAAAAGCAGGTTGTATACGGAGGTATATTCAATGGCCAGCCTGTCCAGAGATGAATAGGATCCTATGAAAAAGCCTATTAGAAGGGAAAGTCCCAAAGCCCTTAGTGATCCTTCCTCCTTCCTGAAGCTTATTATAAGCATGCCGCATATGATAACCGCCATACCCAGCACACCCAGTGCAGACAGCTGTTCTCTGAAAAAAAGCGCGCCTGCGGCTGTGGCCCATATTGGGCCGCTTCCCCTGGCTATAGGATATACAAAGGATAGGTCATACCTTGAATATGCCTGTGCCAGCGCCACTACATACATTGACTCGGCAACAGCGCTCAGCATTACCGGTAAAACAGCACCCGGAGGCAATTGCAGGCCGTCAAAGCCAGCGGCCAGGGGAAGCATGAAGACACCGGCGCAAAAATATGCCACGGCAAGAAAAAGTGAGCGGTTATCCACCTGCTTTACCTTTAGATTCCAGAGGGAGTGAATTACTCCCGACAGCAGCACCAGTGACCAGGGCAACAAATCCATGGTTTGCTTTCAGTCCTCGATTCTTAAATTGTCACATTGTGCCTACCACCCTCGGTCCTGCATTCTCTGGTCAGGGGTAATGGCCGCAATCTCAATACCGGGCATGGCCTCTCCCAGACCTCTTGACACATCGGCCAGTATCCCCGGGTCGTTATAATGGGTGGTTGCGGCCACAATAGCCTTTGCCCTTGCTGCAGGGTCTTTGGACTTGAATATCCCCGACCCCACAAATATTCCGTCACACCCAAGCTGCATCATAAGGGCGGCATCAGCGGGAGTAGCTATTCCCCCGGCGGCAAAATTAACAACCGGGAGGCGGCCGGTTTCGGCAACCTGGACAAGTAAATCATATGGGGCCCCCATTTCCCTGGCTGCTGCCATTAGCTCTTCCCGGGGCATATTCTGTACCCGCCTTATATCACCCATCACCATGCGCATGTGGCGAACAGCCTCTACCACGTTGCCGGTGCCCGGCTCGCCCTTGGTGCGGATCATAGCGGCCCCTTCCCCAATTCTCCTCAGGGCCTCCCCCAGGTTCCGTGCCCCGCAAACAAAGGGCACTTTGAAGGAATGCTTGTCAATATGGTGGCTTTCATCTGCGGGTGTCAACACTTCACTTTCATCAATGTAATCCACCCCCAGCGCCTCCAGCACCTGGGCCTCAACGAAATGGCCGATGCGCGCCTTTGCCATTACAGGAATGGTTACGGCATCGATGATGCGCAGTATCACCGTTGGGTCCGCCATTCTGGCCACCCCTCCCGCAGCCCTTATGTCGGCAGGCACCCTCTCCAGCGCCATTACGGCGCAGGCTCCGGCCTCCTCGGCTATCCTGGCCTGCTCGGGAGTCGTTACATCCATTATAACGCCTCCCTTTAACATCTCGGCCAGTCCTTTTTTCAATATCCAGGTCCCTTTCTCAGCCAAAATAAATACCCCTTCCTCTATTAAGCATTATTCACGGGTCCGGAATTGGGAATTGGGAATCAGGAATTGGTGAACCAGCCCCAATTCCCAATTCCTAATTCCCAATTCCTGACCTCAGATTCAAGCATCAATTGGTTATAAAACAAGCATGAAGCAGGTTTTTTTTTGTCCCTGCTCCATGCATATATTAAGGGAGGTTTCTGGGCCTGATTTAATCCTCAAACCACTTTCTGTAGTCAAGGTGCTCGTACTGCGGCAGGTGGCGTGTGGGCAGCGCCAGGGCATCCCTCCTGAACGGGGGGGCAAGCTGGGTGCCATCCACCACAAATTCCAGCACGGTGGGCTTCCGGCTCTTCATTGCCTGCACCAGCGCGTCGGCAACGTCACCGGCCTTGTCTATCCTTACCCCTTCGGCTCCCATGG
>JBMOPE010000016.1:0-70815 GCA_049323755.1 Bacillota bacterium | reverse complement strand
CATCATCATAATGCGCCAGGACAAAACCAAATTTGTGGACAGGCTGGATTTCCTAACCACCCCCGGCTACCTGAGCGGCCCCGGCGCCAGGGAGGAGGCCGGGCTGCCGTCGGGAGGGGGGCCCTACCGGGTGATTACCCAGCTGGCGGTTTACGGCTATGGCGAGGATACCAGGAGAATGAAGCTGGTCTCCCTGCACCCCGGGGTGACGGTGGATGAAGTGCAGAACAACAGCTCCTTTGAGATACTGGTGCCCGAAGGGGAAATACCCGTTACCTCGGTGCCCGCGGCAGAGGAGCTTGATCTGCTGCGCAGCCTGGACCCGGCGGGTATATCCCTTAAATAAGCTCTTTCAGCTTTAGCTGAACATCGGGACCTAAGGTATGGTTTCTACCCCACCTGAAGTAGAAAAAGGAAGGAGGCAAGGATAGGTTTCTTTTGTTGGCAGGCAAAATTACAAACAATTTTTAAAGGAGTGATTTATTAATGAAAACCGGATCACTGCATAATAAAATTGTCATAATTATTGTCGCCGCCTTAATTATGTGTTTTGTTTTTTCAGGGACGGCCATGGCGGCTAGCGGCCCATCTCAGCCTACCAGCGGACCGGGAGGAAGCAATTACCTGTACAGCAGCGTTAAATCAGAAAACCATGGATTTGGGGATCGCAGATACGGTATATATGAACCATCTCCCAAAGCCACCACCGCCTTGCCGGTTATTGTTTTTTTGCATGGATACATGAGCGGTGGGTCTTTCTTATCGGATGAAGGATACAGAGAGTTTATCAACCACATGGTTAAAAAAGGCTACATTGTGATTTTCCCCTACTATCAAGGGCTATTAACGTTACCCTGTGATTTTGAATCCAATGCGGCATATGCCATCCGGAGCGCCCTTAAACATATTAAGAGCAATCCGTCAGACCATGCCCAGCCCAAGTACGACAGCAGCGGCAATATGTATTTTGGCATAGCCGGCCACTCGGCGGGGGGCCAAACCACAGCCAATCTTGCTGCTGCATGGAGTAAGGATGGAATTCCCAAGCCAAAGGCAATATGTGTTATAGAGCCCGGTGTAGACTATCTAATCCCGTGGAACAATTTGGGCAATATCCCCAGCGATATCTACATGCAGGTTATCGTTGGTGATCTGGATCTGGTTGTCTTTGATCGCACAGCCAGAGAGCTGTGGGAGAAGACACCTCAAATACCCGCAAGCCACAAGGATTGGATTCTAATGAAGTCGGACTGCAATGGGCTCAATTGTCTAACCGCTGATCATTTCGCCCCGGCAGCAGGATTATTCTTTACCCCGGATGCTCTTGACTTCTACGGTACCTATAAATGGTGCGTGGCGCTTATGAATTACGCAAACTTCGGAACCGACGGCACTTATGCTCTGGGTAACACTGCCGACCAAAGGTTCATGGGCTTATGGAGTGACGGTAAAGCAGTGAAAGAGCCGGTTATCAGCGACACACCAGTTTGGCCGTAGAAGTGGTGTTGATCTTCACCCAATCATAATTTTAGTTGAAGGATATTTCAGTTCGGGCTGCCTATTCTGATATATGAAGGCGTAGCCTAATGTCAGCGGCCCTAAACGGCCGACAAACATAGTGATCATTATAAGAACACGCCCTAGATCAGTAAGTTCGGTGGTCAACCCGAGGCTTAAGCCCACAGTGCCCAGGGCGGATACAACTTCAAACAATATTTTCATAAAGTCGGCCTGCTGGGTAATAGAGAGTAGAAACGTAACCGCAAAAACAAAAAACAGGGCCAGCAGGGCGATTGACAGCGCCCTGAGAACTACCTCCGTCTCCACGGTACGCTTAAACAGCTCGGTTTCCCTTTTCCCCCTCAGGTTGCTGTAGATTGCCAGCAGCAGCAGGGTAAACGTTGTGGTCTTAATACCCCCTCCAGTGGAGCCCGGTGAAGCGCCCACAAACATGAGAAACATTATTAGCAGCTGGGTGGAAATGAAAAGCGAGTTGAGGTCAATAGTGTTAAAGCCCGCGGTTCTCGGGGATACTGCCTGGAAGTATGACCCCATCACCTTGTCGGCCAGCGGCATTTGGCTTAAGGCATGGTTATACTCGGAAACAAATATCAATACAGTCCCCGAGACAATCAACGCAGCCGTGGTCAGCAGCACCAGCTTGGTATGTACGGACAGTCTCCCTGTCCTTTTATCGGGGACATTCCCCGAAAGGGGTGTGTCCCCTTTCCTTTTATTGGGGACATTCCCCGAAAGGGGTGTGTCCCCTTTCCTTATATAGCTGTATATTTCGTACAGCACGATAAAGCCCAGCCCACCTATGATAAGCAGGCTTGAGATTACCAGGTTGGTAACAAAATCACCGGCAAAGCCCGTGAGGCTGGCAAAATCCCCCATCACGTCAAACCCGGCGTTATTAAAGGCGGAGATGGAATGAAATATTCCGTACCATATCGCTTTCGGCATACCCATGGAAGGAGCCCAGTTAACAGCCAGTATTGCTGCTCCGATAGCCTCCATGACAAAGGAAAACAACAGGAGGTAGCGGAAAATATTTACAACTCCTTCCAGTGAAGGCTTGTTTAAAGCCTGCTGCATCATTATTCTCTGTTTTAACTGAATTTTTTTACCCAGCAGCAGCGCAAAAAAGGTGGTGAAGGACATTATGCCCAGCCCACCTATCTGGATCAACAGCATTATCACTATCTGCCCGAAAAGAGACCAGTGTGTGCCGGTATCCACCACCACCAGCCCCGTGACGCAAACGGCGGAAGTTGCAGTGAACAGGGCTGTCAGCCAGTCGATGCTGCCGTCCCTGGCAGCCCACGGCGTGCACAGCAGCACGGTACCTATCAAAATTGCAATAAGAAAGCCCAGCACCAGTATCTGGTGAGGTTTTAAATTTAAATCAGGCATAATGCTACTCCATTAAGATTCCATATCGCAGATTTTGTCGAGGTTTTTATTTTTACCCAAAGCAACCAGTATATCACCCGCGTTAATAACCTGACCAGCGTTTGGAGACACTATTATCTCCTCTCCCCGCCTGATGGCCAGTATTGTAACCCCCATCTTATTCCTTACTCCCAGGGACGCCAGACTTTTTCCCCCGAATATAGCGGGTGCCACCATCTCCATAATGCTGTAGTCGGGTGACAGGTCAATATGGTCCAGTATGTTTTTTGACGATAGAGAACGGGCCAGCTTAACAGCCATGTCCCTTTCAGGATATATTACCAGGTCGATGCCCAGCTTTTCGAGCACCTTGCCGTGAAGAGAGTTTTGAGCCTTGGCTATTACTTTTTTTACTCCTATCTCTTTTAATAGGATAGCCGTTAATATGCTTGACTGCATGTTATGGCCGATGGAAACCACTACAACTTCGATATTCCTGATCCCGATTGACCTCATAGCCTGCTCGTCCATGGCGTCGGCCTGCACGGCGTGAACAACTTCGTCGGCGATCTCGTTTATTCTGTTGGAATCATTATCTATCGCCAGCACCTCATGGCCTATGCGGGTCAGTTCCTTGACCATACTCTTTCCAAAACGGCCAAGACCTATTACGGCAAACTGCTTTTTCATACTTTACTCTCCTGTTGCACTGTATATATCTTTGGGATTGTTTCCACAGAGAGATTTTATCATGGTGCTATGTTTGCCGATACTGGATCTGTTCATTTTTTATGTTTTCCTTATACATTAGGTAGATTTCTTTATCAAAACTTGACCTGCAAGTTATAAAAGACGATATCCAACGCCCGGTTCAGTAATAATATGGCGTGGCCTGGCAGGGTCTGCCTCAATCTTGCGGCGAAGCTGACCAATAAACACACGCAGGTAGTGCGTGTCGTTCTCAGAGGCCGGGCCCCAGCAGGCCTTTAATAACTGCTTATGGGTCAATACCTTTCCTGCATTTATTGCCAGATTCTTTATTAACTCATATTCAGTGGGAGTTAATTTTACATCCGCCTCTTTGGCCTCAACTCTACGGTGGGCCAGGTCAATCACCAGGTCATCAAACTGCAGTACGGGCTCATCGCTGACTCCGACTGAATGCCTTAGTGCAGCACGGATTCGGGCCAGAAGTTCACCAATGCCGAAGGGCTTGGTCAGGTAATCATCAGCCCCGGCATCAAGGGCAGCTATCTTGTCTTGCTCCTGCCCCCTGGCGGATATTATAATTACAGGTGTATTGGACCATTCCCGCAGTTGTATTATTACATCCAGCCCGTCCAAATCAGGCAAACCCAGATCCAGTATAATCAGGTCAGGCCGAAATATAACAGCTTCACTAAGGCCTA
Source organism: Bacillota bacterium (assembly GCA_049323755.1). Taxonomy (GTDB): domain Bacteria; phylum Bacillota; class Desulfotomaculia; order Desulfotomaculales; family Desulfocucumaceae; genus BRHc4a. Next base: position 66,511 of record JBMOPE010000016.1, on the reverse strand, counting down.
TTTTACCAGTGGCAGCCTCTTTAACTTCATACCCGTGGCTGTTAAGGGCTACCCGTAAAAACTTCTGCATCTGACGTTCATCATCTACAACTAAAATACGTGCCCCTTTACTTTCCATGTCCATCTCCTATGCCCTCCTGATTTCCCAAAGGCAACTGATTCTCCAGTGGCAAGGTAAAGCTTATGACTACACCCCCGCCTTTTTTATTGGCGGCGCAGATTTTACCCCTGTGCGCTTCCACAAAACCTTTGCAGATTGCCAAACCAAGGCCGGTTCCGCTAACCAACCGGGGAGAGTGCAAACGGTAAAATTTATCAAATATCTTTTCTATATCATCGTCAGGAATCTCAGGACTTAAATCTGAGACTGCCACTTTTATTTCATTTTCGTATCTTTTTACCTCAATAATGATTTCGGTGCCAGGTTCCGAATATTTTATAGCATTATCCAATAAACTAACAAGCACCTGCTCAATCAGAACAAAATCCACCTTAACCAAAGGGATATTGTTCTCAATATTAATCTTTACCGGCCGGCTGCTCAGAGACTCATCCAGCCGGCTAACCGCCACCCCCAAAATATCATGGAGATCGTACCAGTCCTTGTTGGGCTTGACAAGACCGCTTTCGAGCCTGGCCATATCCAACAGGTTATTAACAAAGTGGCTCATTCGCTGTGTCCCTTGCTGAATACTTAATAAAAGCTCCTGGCGTGACTCCGGCGAATATACATGATTACTTTCCAAAAGGCAGGAAGTTGCCCCAACAATTGACGCCAGGGGAGTTCTTAAGTCGTGGGACAGAGAATTAAACAAGGCTGTTCGTAATCGCTCCGACTCCTCTAACGTCTGGGCTTCCCTGGCCTGTCCTGCCAGTTGCGCCCTGGTCACAGCCATCGAGGCCAGGCTTGCAAAGGCCTCAAGAAGGCGTAATTGTTCGGGTTCAAAATAGGTATCGGGATCTCCTGAACGAATACCCATCACCCCCCAAACTTCTTTATCAGTCCTGAGCGGCAAATAAAGTCCTTCAGCAGTTCCCAATGTGTCTGTGCCCTTCCCGGCCCTTTGACCCTGCATGAAAACCCAGGTTGCCACAGCATATTCGTCATCATTAAAGAAACTATTCCCGCTGACTTCTGAGCTGGCTCCGAGTGAAGGTTTTCTATCTTTATCCGGCAGCAACAATACAACCTCCCCCTGGATGGTGTCAGCTACATTTTTTACAATACTCTTAATTACAGGTTCAAGATCAGCCACCGCCGCAATGTCCCGGCTTAAGGAATAAAGGGCCGATACCCGGGCTTCCCGCCTTCGGGAATTAATCACCTGCTGTCTTAATCGGGTTGACAGGTGACTGGTAAAGAGGGCTACCACCAGGAAGATAGCAAAGGTTATAACATACCTTATATCAGCAACAGTAAAGCTAAAGGTTGGCATCACTAAAAAGAAGTCAAAAGCAATTACAGCCATTATTGCAGTGGCAATAGTCGGCATGGTGCCCCACCATACTGCGCTTAGAAGAACAGGCAGCAAATATACCATGGCGATATTAACAAGACCCAGAGTTTCCTTTAAAGGAGCAGCCAGAACAGTCAAAACAATCACTATAAAAAGAGAGACCACATAGGGAAGAATCAGAGCCGGCTCCCAGGCTAGCCGTTGAACAGGATTTTTCCCTGTTTGGATTTTTTTAATAAGCTTTGGATTGCCGGGGATAACATGGACACTTATACCTTCACTCAGGCGAATTACTTTATCCACCACCGACCCGTGCATAAATTCCCATAACCTCGAATTAAGGGGCTTGCCGATAATAATTTGAGAAACATTCCTTTTTCGTGCAAGATCCAATAATTCTTCAGCAACATCATCTCCAGTAATATTCAGGGTTTCTGCACCCAATTCCTCAGCCAGGCGCAAATTTTTTGCCAGCCGGTCCTTATCTTCCTCGTGCACCGGGAATCGCCCGTGGGTATCCACATAGACTGCCATCCATTCAGCCTGCAGTCCCTCAGCCATACGCCGGGCTATTCTAATTAACTGTGCGGCAAAGGGACTGGAGCTGATACAGACCATCACTCTCTCCCCTGTAGGCCAGGGTCCGTCAATACCGTGCACCCGCATGTATGATTCCACCTGGTGATCCACCCGCCTGGCCGCGTAGCGCAGAGCCAACTCCCTCAGTGCGTTGATATTACCCGGTCTGAAAAATCTGCGTATGGACTCTTCATCCTGGCCCGGCATATAAACCTTGCCGTCCTTCACCCGTTGAATCAGTTCTTCCGGCCGAATATCCACCAGTTGAATCTGGGCCGTTTGTTCAAGGATGCGGTCCGGAACGGTTTCTAGCACTGTAACCCCGGTAATTTTAGCCACAACATCATTTAAGGTCTCCAGGTGCTGAATGTTGATGGTGGCATAAACATCTATTCCTGCAGCCAATAACTCCTTAACATCCTGATAGCGCCTGGCGTGGCGGAATCCGGGTATGTTGGTGTGGGCCAGTTCGTCCACCAGGGCAATCTCCGGCTTGCGGGCCAAAATGGCGTCCAGGTCCATTTCCTGCAACTCCTTGCCCCTGTACTCCATTCGTCTTGGTGGAACAGCGGGAAGGCCCTGCAAAAGGGCCTCTGTTTCCGGACGTCCGTGGGTTTCCGCCCATCCGACCACCACATCCACACCTTCGGTCAACCCTTCCTGGGCAGCCTCCAGCATGGCATAGGTCTTACCCACACCCGCCGCCGCGCCAAGAAAAACTGTCAGTTTACCCTGACCTTCCATTGTCATTCTCCTATAATTAATAATTTTCAGCACCATAATGGTTATTTAGCCAAAGCGGATTTTTTGTTTACATTATATCAATTAGTGTCGCCTCAGTCTTATTTTTAAATAATGGTATAAAAAAGACAAGGGATAATCACAGATTAACGTGAAAATCCCTTGTTGTTATTGGGGTTATTAATGTTTTAGCTAACGAAGGAAATTCAGTATCAGGTAGGCGGTTAAAATAGAAACCGCCACCGAAGACACCAACCCTCCCTTAACCCAGGAACAAATGGCCGCTACTCCTATGCCGGCAAATGTTGCCAAAGCCATTCCAGATTGAGCCTCCACGGCCCCACGAATAATCAAGGCCCCCAGGGCAGTGTACGGTATGTATAGAAAAAATCTCCTTAATAAAGGGTGCAGCGGGCGGTCCGATAACACAATAAGCGGCAGCAGCCTTGGTAAATATGTAACAGCCATCATGCCTACAATTAAAGGTAAATAGCTTTTCATATCTGCTCCCCCTTACTCTCATCTTTCAATATGAAAAGGCCGGCCGTTGATGCGACTATAATCGCTATTATAAGGCTCCATCCTGGCGGGAGAAATTTGAAATAGTCACACACCACATATATAATTCCAGAAATAACGGCTAAAAACAGTACGTTTGAGGACTTCTTTATTTCAGGAACCAATATGGCGGTAAACATGGCATAAAGGCCTATCCCCAGACTGCTTTGAACCGCTGCGGGCAGCGCCGCGCCTACCAGATAGCCTGTAAAGGTGCCGCATGCCCATGCGGTGTAAGCTATGCCCTGCAAAGCAAGCAAAAAAGGCACACTAAGTTTTCCAGGCTTTAAAGAGGCCACGGAAAAACTTTCATCAGTAATACCAAAAGCAATAAAAAACAGCCAGCCCCTTTTTATTTCTTTAAGCCGTAACGCCAGAGACCCGCTCATCATTAAATGCCGCAAATTAAGAAGAAAAGTCGCCAGAACTATATCCCCTGCGGCAATGCCGGCTTTTATAAGGTCCAAGGCCATAAACTGACTTGCCCCTGCAAAGACCACCAGGGAAAACAAGCAGGTGTCAAGCAGTGATATATTGACTGTTTTAGCAAGCAGGCCGAAGGCCATGGCCACCGGGAAATAGCCTATAACGATAGGTATTCCGGCTTGGAGTCCTTCCCTGATACTGTTGGTTTTTTGCTCCATAACTACCTCCGGCACCTTGGAAATTAAAGCATACCGTATGCTATAATATACATCATGGTACACTATAATGACCGTGCGTTATATCTCATCATTTCGTACGCAATAACGTCCATAAACTATTATACATTGCATTTATTAAGGATTACAAGTAGGGGGTAATTTTTTTGAAAAACTTAAATATAATTATCGCTAACAATCTGAAACGAATTCGGGAGGACAAAAAATTAAGCCTTGAAAAAGTCGCCGGTATTACAGGAGTCAGTAAATCCATGCTGGGTCAGATTGAGCGGGGGGAATCCAATCCAACCATTAACACCATCTGGAAAATCGCCTCCGGGCTAAAAGTCTCCTTTACTGCCCTGGTCAATTCTCCCCAGGCGGAAACAACCATTATTCATAAGTCTGATGTTGAAACATTGATGGAAGATAACGGAAAATTCAGGGTTTACCCGGTTTTCCCTTATGAAGACAGCCGCCGCTTTGAAATATACATAGTGGAAATAGATAAGGGGGGCTATTACAGCAACGATACTCACGGGGAGAGAACTCAGGAATTTATTATCGTTACTGAGGGTGAATTAACTATTCTAACCGATAATAAAGAATATACGGTAAACCAGGGTGACTCCATCACTTTCCGTGCAGACAGGCCCCATGCATACCACAATTCCGGAAACGGAATAACACGGTTAAGTATGGTTATTTATTATCCGCTGTAAATCCAGGACACAAAAGATCAATAAATGTGACAATGTCGCTACAGAACCAAAGTAACGTTAGGAGAGATACTATGGTTGTAAATGTACATACACGTGATCTTCAGGCCTCCCCATCTGAAGTCGGGGCTTTGATTGATAGCCTGGCCTCTGAGGATGACAGACTGTGGCCCGGTAATAAATGGCCGCAGATGCTTTTCGACAGACCACTCTGTGTGGGGGCAGAGGGCGGCCACGGTTTAATCCGGTATGTGGTGGACTCGTATATACCCGGGTGGTATATTAGGTTTCGATTCACCGCGCCGGCCGGCTTTATAGGGACTCACGCTTTTGACATGGTGGAAATAAAGCCTGGTGTTGTACGTCTGCGGCACGTGATAAACATGAGCCTTCAGGAAAAAGGAATTGGTATTTGGTGGGCCCTGGCAATTCGATGGCTGCATGATGCGTTAATTGAGGACGCCTTTGACAGGGCCGAGGCAAACTTTGCCCCTGGCCCCGTCGAACAGCGCAGGTGGTCAGTTTGGGTGCGTTTTCTGAGGTATATTGTAAGAAAAAAGAAAACATAAACGGTAATAGCGGCTTAGCAAACCCCTCATAATATCGGTTAATCTCTTCCTTGGCCTGCAAATTTGTATGACAGGGATTGAGTATTGCAAAATCCACATTATAGTTTGAAGCGGGGGTTTAACCACCCCCGCTTATTTATTGGTACAGGTATTTAGGTTGGGCAATTAATTTGGTCCAGCTTTTTCCATGAGCGAGCCGTTGTTATGCTTTTTGCTACAGCTTGCCGCATATTACTTTAAAGAAGCGGGTTCATAGTCAGAGCCGGGTGACTCTTTTCCTCGAGGAAAGACATAATCTCATCGCCTGATGTTCCTATGCTCTCATCAGCTATCTTGTCAACGAAATCTCTGCCCAGTCCGGTGTTCTCAGCAGCCTCTTCCAGCATGGGTCGAAGCTCCTCTTTCAAAGCCCTGGGCATCCACACCAGGCGTCCCAGCCCGCCGTCGGCGGGTACGAACTTGCGGGAGCCCATGTAAGATTTGCCTATGCCCATGAAGCCGGGCATTTGGGCGCCGGCGCCTATGGTTCCAGCCAGTGTCGAGAAGGTCATTCCTGACGGGGTCATACCGCCGTGCTCGCGGTTGACAACCATAAAGCCGTTGCACTCGGGCACCATGGCCAGTATGCACTCAAAGCAGCCGCAGGAGGTCATCGGGTATTCCATGATTGTGTAGAAATTTACATTGGTGATGTTCCTCTGCGAGTTGTTAAAACAGAAATCATTGAAGGACTCCCACTGTCCCTTTATTTCATCTATTATACCCTGCTTGGGTATGGGCTGGTTTGCTCCATGCGGGTTTATTTCATATGCCGCCTTGGCGTCCAGCCAGCTTACCGCGCCGCAAAGTCCCACCCGCTCGGGGGCCACCACGCAGACATGGGTGGGGGCAAAGGACTGGCACAGCGTGCAGGAGTAAAAGGTGTCCACTTTCTCGTCCTGCAGCTCCTTGAGGCGGTCGTCTCTCTTTTGGTAGTATCCGCGTGCCACATCACGCATTTCAAGAACTTTCTCCTCGTTTGTGTAGATGGTTATCTGAACCCTGTCTACAATAGCGGCAAACTCTGTCTTGAACTTGGCATACAGAATCTTGCCGATGTCCTTCATGCGGAAGCCCTTTTCATGTGCGCCCTTCGATATGCGGACCCACATAATATCTCTCTGGGCAACGTGCCACAGGCCCTCGCCGTAGTTGGCAAAGTAGTGTATGCGGCGCTCCAGCACAGGCTCGAAGTCCTCCTGCATTTTGCGGCCGTAAACGTCCACCACGATTCCAAGGGGCAGCCTGCTGCCGGGCTCAAGTCCGTCGATGTCGGGACCGACAAGCTCAACTTTGCCGTCTTCGATTTCATCTTCGCCCACCATGCGGACGAGCTCAAAGCCGGGGGTCTTGGAACCGCCGAATTCAACGAACATGTCCTTTTTGCGGATGGACTCGCCCTCGAAGGCGGGACCCACGGTGATGGGAACATCTATGTCGATGGAGGTAATCTTGATGCCGCGGACCTCCAGACAGGTCTGGACCATCTTCTCATAATCGGGCTGGGATACGAACCAGTCCTTTATTTGATTGTCTTCGGGAAGCTCCTGGTCGGTGATTACCGGGAAGCCTACATTGATGCCGCCCATGCAGGCGGCTGTTTTAACCATGTCGTGCTCTCCCAGGTATAGTATAAAGACAAGCACCCGGCGGTGCTGGTAGTCACGCTGTGCTTCATAGTCTCCGGGCTTAACACCGCCGAACATCATTCCCGCACGCAGAGCGAAGTTTGCTGCGTGCACCACCTGGGTGTAATTACCCAGGGGGAATGCGGCATAGTCAACACCTAGCTTAACGTTTTCTTCCAGAAGCTGCTCAATAATTTCGTCGCAGAGGAACAGCATTAATCCCTTGGCCATAAAACTGTCCACGATCTTCTTGGCGGACTGGCTGTCCCTGGCCCGGCCAATAATAAGGGCCATGCCGGGAATAGTCCAGTCCACCAGCTTGGTGCCGTACTGGCGCACCACCGGGTCTCCGATAAAGCCGGTCCAGGGGGCGGTGTGCAGTGGGTTTTCCGGGGTGTTGCGCAGGTAGCGCACCGCCTCAATTATTTCGGCGGCATACCAGGTGGCTTCGCCGCCCTTAATGGCGTTTTTAAAGTCCCTGTAGTTTTCCTTCACCGAGGCCCTCATGCGGTTCAATACGGGCACCAGATCTCCCAGTGTTTTGGTTTCCTCACCGCTCATGCAGCGGATTACCGGAAGGTGATAAGCGGTATCGGGATACGCCACCGGGTGGTCCGCTCCAAAATCGCATATAGCCTGGCTCAGCAGTATCTCTGCATAGCTCAGGGCGGTGATAGTACCGTTATATGACGATTTGAACAACGCCTTGGGCTCTTTGCCCGGCTCTATAGCGCCATCAAAAATATGATCGAAATTAAGCTGCTCGGACAATATGGTCTCCTCCTTTCAAACTGAGAGTTAGTAACCCTGGCAAAGGGCGGCTTCAAATTCTTCCGCGGTCTTCCTGTGGATACCCAGCTTCCAGGTGCGGTATTCCAGGGCGCTAAGCATTTTCCCGGCGGCAACTGCGGGATCCACTTCGAAGATGAAGTAACCACCGTATACATCGCTGGCAATCTGGGTGACGATGGAGTATATAAGGTCACTTCCCTCCAGAGGAGGCATTGCGCCTACGTGTACCGGCATACCCATGGCCAAACACCAGCAGCCGATTGAAACTGCCTTACCGCTCATTCCTTCGGGAGCGGAGGCTACCCAGGGAACTTTCGGTGTGTCCACGCCCAGCTCATTAGCCATGTCCATCAGAAGGTCGGAGCAGCGGGTGTTGTCCACGCAGGAACCCATGTGGAAAATGGGGGGCAGCGGAGTGCTCAGGCTGGATTTCTCGCTGAGCCTGCCCAGGAATTTCTTCAGGCCGGGGCCTGCTTTCTCCATAGCTTCGGGGGACAGGAGTCCCATCTTGGCGCAGCCCTGCATTACGCAGCCGGTGCCAACCACAAATACATCGTTTTTAATAAGCTCTTCGGCAATGGTCAGGTGACTGTCGTCCTGGGGCCGCTTAAGATTATTGCAGCCGGCCAGCAGCGCCACACCCTTTATTTCCCCGGCCAGAATGGCGTCGGTAAGAGCCTTGACAGGCTTCTCGGGACTTACCGGGCTAAACAGGTCATACAGTGCTTCCAGGCTCCAGCCTGCCACTACCTTATTGACAACCTTGGGAATGTGAACTTTTTGCGAATCTCTCAGCTTATAAGCATCTATGGCAAGGCGAACCGCATTTTTGGCGTTGTCAAGAGCCTGAGTGGTCTGGAAGTCTATATGGTAGGATCCGGGTATCTTGGCAATGGGTGAAGTGGTTATAATCCTTGTATGGAAGCACTCTGCGGCAGTGCGGATAGAAGGCATAATGCACTGCACATCTACCACCATGGCATCAATGGCGCCGGTGGCTATAGCATACTCCTGGGAAGCAAAGGAGGTTACCAGAGGAACGCCGTGGCGCATAAGCACCTCATTACCGGTGCAGCAGATGCCCATCAGTTTAATACCCTTCGCTCCTGCGGCTTTTGCCTCACCTTCCAGTTCCTTGGCAGCCTGTACAATAATTTCCGAAAGAATCGGGTTGTGTCCATGCAGAACCAGGTTAACACAATCAGGAGCTATTACTCCCAGGTTGGCCTCACTGACCACAGGTTTCGGAGTCCCGAAGATTATATCGGAAAGGTCTGTGCCGACATGCATTCCGACGTAGTCGCCCAGAGCAACTCTAAGGGCTGCGAATATAATGTTGACCGGGTCGTTGTCCATGCCGACGTGGGCCTGGGTGACCAGCTCGGATATAACGTTATATATACCGCTGGGCATTATGTCATGGGTGCGGAACTTCTCAATACGGCCCCTGGTGGCGGTGGTGTTAACCCATAGCGACTCGCCGAAGCCCTTAAGGCGGCTGTATTCTTCCAGTGCTGCCCTGGCCACGTCGTAGGCGATTTCCATATCTGTGCGTCCCTCTGTGGCGATATCAAGTCTCTTAGCCACTTTATAAAGCTTGGCCTGGTCCTTTACTCCGTAGTTCTGGGCGTGGCCCTCGGAGGCCTCCAAAAGGGTGTGGGCCATGTGGCTGGCATGCTCGCTGTGGGACGCCGCGCCGGTGAGAACCATAAGTCCGGTGCTGCGGGCTGCGATAGTCCAGTGGGACGCGCCGCAGATGCCCTTGCTTCCGGGACCCTCTTCGGCTTTGATGCGGCAGGGGCCCATCATGCAGAAGCGGCAGCAGATGCCTTTATAGCCGAATTGACACTGAGGCTGCTGGGCAACCGCCCGGTCAAAGGCTGTTATCATGCCTCGCTCCCTGGCGATATCAATCATCTCAAGAACACCGGGGTCAACTGTCCGCTTAACAGACTTTGGATCAACAACCCTGGGCGCCGCCGAAGGCCTGCAGGTATGGCCGGGATCTCTAAATCTTGGCATTGCTCTACCTCCTTAAACATTACATTTGCACCAACACTATACATTAGCTGACTGGTTAAAAATTTTTGTGCCGAGTTAATAAATCCCGTCTCACCTTCCCTTATTTTTATTTTTGTTTTCTTTTCACCGAACCGTTACTTCTGTAAACAATCTGCTTTTTTAATATGGCTACTGTGCTTAGAGTAAAATTAGTATATCATTCTATATTCGAATGTAATTCATTTTTTGCAGATTGTCAAGCCACTCCCTCGCCGTTACTCCAAGTTTTGAAATGAACAGCAGGCGCCGGCAGGCAGCACAGTATACTCGATTTCATAGCTATATAAAGAAAAAAGGAGGGTTTATCCCTCCATAAATAAAGACACCTATTTTTAAATTTGCCTCTTCTCCGGATAAACCCTAAACCGCTAATCCTTTCCCAACAAAACCATATCCGTTGCCGTTTCCATAATCCTATCTATATCCAGCTGCGGAAAAGATGATAAAAACTGCTGTTTAATGTACGCAACACCTATTGTAAGCGCCCAGCTTGCTAATGATACATCCTCGAGGTTTATTTCTTTCCAGGCCCCTGGAGTTCCATATTTTTCGTAAATAGTTTTGTAAACAACCACACACTCCCATGTTTCCCGGTATATGGCTTCCATTGTTGTTTGATCAATATTGGCCTTTCTGTGGCCTTGCCGGACAGCGCTTACAATATCCATATACGGCCCATATTTTCCATGAAAATCCACGTACAGCCAGCCACACTTATTTACGCCTTCCCTTAATGAACCACTCTTGTCCCGGGCCTGTTGATAATTCCTTTTCAGATCTTTTATCCTTTGCAATAATATGTTTGCCAGCAGATCCTCTTTGCTCAGGAAGTAGTAATAAAAGCTCCCTACCCCCATGTCTACCGCCTCCGATATATCCTCAACCGACGTTTTCTCAAAGCCTTTTTCTCTGAAAAGCCTGTTGGCCGCCAGAAGATACTGCTCCTTTTGAGACTGTCTCTTCCTTTCTCTCCTCGATAGTGTTCCGTTTTGCATTACCGGGGGCACCTCTCAAATCTTAAAAGATTTATAATTAATGCCGGTCTCTGAAAATCATTGGCCGGGACAGGCGAATGCCTGATTATCCATATAAGACAGGTTATAGCAAAATACCTAAACCTTAGTGAATATTACCATAATATTATCGTCTCCGACAAATACTTTCAATGAATATACGTGTGAACGCAATAGGAAAGCCACTTAAAGCATCAAGTTTTAAGCGGCTTTTCCCTCTTTTGGGCAATAAATAACGGGCTTTTTATCGTTTCATAATAGTAAATTGCCTCTATAAAAATACTGTTTACAACAATAACAACCGTTGACACATGTAAACAGTGTTTGCTATTATCCAATTAACGAATATAATAAATAACTCACGAAAGGAGTGCTTGTGAAATGAGCCTGCCCAATCGGGACAACCCGTATTCCTTTGATGAATTTCTGGAAAAGAGGAACAGCTTTGATTTTTACCGGGATGATCCGTTTCTGCAAAAGATCGTAAAAAAATATGCCTATAACGAATGGGAAAGTCTGAATAAAACTCTTTTGGAATTTTCGCCCAAAGTCTCCTTCAGATGGAGAGACCTTGCCGACACTATTGCCAGGCCGGAAGCCCGCCCTTACATGTTGCATTATGATGCCCACGACCACAGAATAGACAGAATAGTACGGCCATTTGAAACACGCATACTTGAAAAAGAAATCTTTTCACAGGGCCTGTTCTCTGAAAAGACAACAGCCTGGGAACATTTCGTCAAACTTTTCCTGCTCAACCAAATCGGCGAAGCCGGAGTAATATGCCCCCTTGCCTGTACCGAAGGTTTGATAGCCCTGATCGAGCATTACCCTGATAACAGAGTTCCTGAGCTGAACAATATACTCCTGCACTGCAAGGAAGGCATAGACGGCGACTTCGGCATTGGCGCCCAATTCATGTCGGAAATACAGGGAGGTTCAGACATTCCTGCCAATCTCATCGAGGCGGTGCCCGACGGCAAAGCCTACAGGCTGTATGGGAATAAGTTTTTCTGCTCGGCAATGCAGGCCGACTACGCGGTTGTCACCGCCAAGGTGTCCGGCAGTGAAAAGGTGGGAACATTTGTGGTTCCGTCCTGGCTTCCCGGCGATAAGGCCGGAGAGCGCAGGAACGGTTATGTTATAAACCGGCTGAAATGGAAGATGGGGACTTCAGAGCTGCCAACGGCGGAAGTGGACTACCGGGGAGCAGTTGCCTATGCCGTGGGCCCCGTTGACCGTGGAGTTGCCAGTGCTGTAGGCATAGTTCTGACATTATCCCGGATCTCCGTAGGAATTTCAAGTGCTGCCGCAATGCTTAGGGCCGCAAGGGAAGCACTTATGTACAGCCGGTTCAGAGACGTTTTCGGTTTTAAAATTGGCCAGTTCCCGATGGCGGCACGCCAGGTCAATGACCTGGTTGAAACCGCAAAAAGGTCTACCGCCGGCGCTTTTAAGCTGTACGACCTTTTTGTCAGCCTGGGCAGCAAGCTCCAGCCCGGGCTAAATTCGTCCGAGCCATTGGAGATGAGGAAAAAGCGGTTCATCCTGAGAGAATTAATACTGCTGCAAAAGATTGTTACTGCCCACGATGCCGTAGATGTAATCCGAAAGGCCATGAGCGTTTTTGGCGGGCACGGTGTAATGGAAGAATTCTCCTCACTGCCGAGATTATTCCGTGACGCTGCGGTGAACGAACTCTGGGAGGGTCCGCGAAACGTCCTACTGACTCAGATTTATAGAGATTTGCAAAGGGCGTCGGAGTGGTGCGACCCGGCGGAATTTGCTGCCGGCATACTTGAAGGCTCCCCAAAGGATTTATTGGAACATTTTTCTTCACAAATCAAGGAACTTCTGGCAGAACCCATCTTCACCCCGGGCGAGAAGGCCATGGAGGCCGCAGGCCGGTGGGAAGAACTGTGCCACAGCCTCTTCAGGGCCTACCAGGAACATGCGCTGGCTGAGGTGGGGCCAGCGGATATAATCAGTTATAACAGCTGATGCCCAAAACCCCGGACGTGGCGGTCTGGGATCAGGAATTGGGAATTGGGAATTGGGGAGATATTAGATGCTATTCCCCACCCCATGAATGTCATTTGAAAGCGTGACTTCAGGGTCGCCCTAAGGCATGTTTATTAGCTTTGACCGGAAAAGGACCTCAGGTGGCATTTATAGAGGCAGGGAAAACCAGCCTATTTTGGATGTTGGAAGCAAGAAGTTGGAGGCTGGTTGGTATTCCAGGCCCGCCCTGAAGTTTCTCCTTGGTAGGGCTTTAAGGACTGCCCACCCCAATTCCTAATTCCCAATTCCCCCAAAAGCGGCAACGTCCGCAGGGCGTTTATACTGCGCCTTTCTTAAAAATGCCGGCCGTAATATATGCCAGCCGATGTATATGCTTTTTCACCTCTTCCTCACTGCGGCCGGGATATTTTCTGAAAGTTATCATGATGCCGTTTAGTGAGGCGAAAAAGGCATGAGAAACAAGCCTGACATTCTCCTTTACACCCATTTTTATAAATATCCCGTCAAAAGCGTTGATTAAATAACGCTCGGCTTCGTTGAATTTTGCCAGGGATTTTTCGCTGATATTGCCGTCCATCATAAAGTGGGTCATCATTTGAAAGAAAGTATCGTGATCCAATAAATAATCAACAAAAACGGCGGAAATTTTTTCAATGGAGGAATCACCATTCTCCATAAGCAGTTTTTCCACACTGGCGGTAATATCTTTTCCTTCACGCAGCAGGGCTTCTACAAAAAGTTCATCTCTATCTGAGAAATACCTGTAAATTGAGGCCGGGGATATTCCTGCCTCGGCGGCAATATCGCGAATGCTGGTGTTTTTAAAGGACTTTCTGGCAAAAAGACTGATTGCCGCGTCAATGATTAGGTTTTTCCGTACTTCTCTTTCATTTTTTCTAAGCTGGCTGAGTGTGGACTCGGCGCTCATGACGTGCTGCCCCCATTTTCCTACAATCAATATCTTTAAACATTATATCATGCTTTACGGTTCATTGCTTTTGCAATGTCCTGGGGCGGCCCATGCCCCCAAAGCGTTGAATAAAACGTAATCCCAGGGTAATATAGAAAATAGAAAAAGGAATGGGAGGCATACAGATGGCAGCGACTAAAAAGGATTTTTACCAGATTTCAGACTTATCTGAGGAGTTCGGCGTCACGGTCAGAACCATACGCTACTATGAAGAGGTTGGGCTTTTAAGCCCTCACAGAACCAACGGCTCTCACAGGATTTATTCAAGCAGGGACCGGGCCAGGCTGAAAATAATTCTGAGAGGGAAAAAATTTGGATTCTCCCTGGCTGAGATAAAGGAACTGCTGAATCTGTATGACATGGACAGAACCGAGATCAGCCAGATATATACAGCGCTGGAATACGGGCAGAAAAGATTGGATCAGCTGGACGAGATGATCAATGACCTGCAGATGCTTAAAGAAGAAATAATGATTTTCAGGGACGAACTGCTGGATATCCTGGAAAAAAGAAAAAAGGAAGGTAATTTGTGAATTGACCCTATTGGATATATTAATGTATAATATTTTCAGAATAATTACCCTTACGTAAACGTTAGAAGGGGGTGTGTAAATTTGATAAAGAGTGAGCTTGTTATTGATGTGATCGCCAACGGTAAAGAGAAATACACGGATTCCGAGGCGGTGGTGTTTAATGAAACCACCCTTACCTACAAACAGCTGGAGAACCGTGTAAAACGTTTTTCCGAGGCTCTGGCAGGGTTTGGAATGAAAAAAGGCGACCGGCTTGCCCTTTTGCTTCCAACCTCGGCAAATTTCCTTACCTGCTGGCTTGGGGCATCGGGACTGGGAGTTATAACTGTGGGACTGAATGTACGTTACAGGGAGTCGGAATTGAGCTATATGATGGATCAGTCTGCCCCGCGCCTGCTGGTTGTGTCTCCGGAATTCGCCGGCACTAATATGCTTGAAATTATTGAGAAAATACGGCCTAAAACAGTTGAACAGGTTATTATCGACTCCGACCGGAAAATTGATGACTACTGCACCATTACCGAATTCACAGACCGTTGGGCCGAAAAGGGACAGGGGGCACCACCGGAACCCGTTTACCCCGAAGACGGAAATTTTATAATTTACACATCCGGAACAACCGGAAAGCCAAAGGCGGCGCTTCTGAACTCCAGAAGCATATTATCCATGTGCAGATCTCTTGGAAAAGCTATGGCTGTTACCCCATCCGACAGGCTTCTGAATGCCCTGCCCTTAAATCACGTGGGTGGTGCCACTATATTGGCCATTAACTCTCTCATGCATGGTTCCACCCTTATTCTGCAGGATTCCTTTCATCCGGAGAAGTATGCCCAAGCTATCCAGGAAAAAAAGATAACGGTTACCGGCGGTGTGCCAACAATGTTGGCTATGCTTCTTTCCAGCGGGTTATATAAAGAATTTGACCTTTCGAGCTTGCGCCTGGTAATCTTCGGTGGATCGCCGGCACCTCCGGTATTGCTGGAAAGCCTGCAAAAGACATTGAAATGTCACTTAATGAGTTGCTACGGGCTGACGGAGGTGTCGGGATTCTGTACGACCACCTCTTTATCTGACGCAGCTGACAAAATCTTTAGCACAGTGGGGAAACCTCTGGAAGGAATAGATTATAAAGTGGTTAATCAGTCAGGCAATCAGGTTAATGAAGGTGAGTCCGGTGAATTGCTGGTGCGGGGAGATATAGTTATACCGGGTTACTACCTGGGACCGGGAAATATCGACCCGTGCAGGGATGAGGACGGATGGCTGCACACAGGGGATATAGCGTCGGTGGATAAAGACGGCTATATTTCCATTGTAGGCCGTGTAAAGGAAATGTACATAACCGGCGGGTATAATGTTTATCCCCCGGAGATTGAGGACTGTCTGTGCCAGCATCCGGGGGTGCTCCTGGCAGCGGTTATAGGGGTTCCCGACAGCATTTACGGTGAAGTGGGAAAAGCCTTTGTGCTTCCCAGGCCTGGATCTGAACTTACAACGGAAATATTGGCCGCTTACTGCAAGGAAAGGCTGGCCGACTATAAGATCCCCCGCACCTTTGAAATAGTTGATTCATTCCCGATGACCCCGCTGGGGAAAATTCGCAAATCAGAACTTAAGGACATGTTTGTAACCAAGTAAAGTAAAATAATTACATAAGGTGGATTTGGAACATGGCTATAAAAACCAGGCAAGAATACATTGATAGTCTTAAGGATATCAAGCCCAATGTGTATATTGCAGGGCAAAAAATTGAGAACACCCTGGAAAGTCCCTATTTAAGAACAACTTTAAACAATATGGCTTTAGGGTACGATTGGGCCAATGACCCGCAGTATGAAGCTCTTGTAACAAATGTCTCGCCTTTTACCAATGAAAAAGTTAGTTTCTGGACTCATATCAGACAAAACACTGAGGAACTTGGCCAGTTGGTAAAGGCTATTAACACTTTTTCATCGAGATATTTGTGTACAATGTGCATGAGTATTGGACTCGGTTCCTTATGGGCGGCTACCTGGGATATTGATCAGGCTAAAGGCACGGAGTATCATCAAAGATTTAAGAATTTCTACGCGGAACTTCAAAAAAATGATTTGCGCTTTGTGCTCGGAGTTATGGATCCCAAAGGTGACCGCTCCTTGAGTCCCAGTAAACAACCTGATCCGGATCTTTATCTCAGGGTAGTCGAAAAACGCCAGGATGGTATTATAGTCAATGGCGCAAAGGCCCATACCACCAGTGCGCCGGTTGCCCATTACTTCGTGGCTTCCCCCTCCCGCGTTTTAGGACCTGAGGATGAGGCGTACGCGCTTGCCTTTGCCTGTCCTACAGACACCAGGGGAATTACTTTCATTACCCGCCCGGCTCATGGGCCACTTAAAAATCATGATTACGAAAGCCCTATCGGATGTAAAATTGGTTTTGTTGAAAGTTTAACAGTCTTCGATAATGTGTTTATACCCTGGGAACGAGTATTTATGTGTGGAGAGTGGGACTATACAGAACCTTTTATCAATTATTTCTCTTCCTATGTGCGGTTAGCCAAGGGGACCTGCGTTGCAGCCAGGACCGAAATGCTGGCAGGTATTACCGCTCTTGCCGCAGAGTATAACGGGGTAGAAAAGGCGGCCCATATCCGAAATAAAATTACGGACATGATCATTGACGCCAAAATAGGATATGGCTGTGCTACTGCAGCAGCTAAACTCGGGCAGATCCACCCCAGCGGTATTTGTTTCCCGGATATTCTGACCGGCAATTCCGGTTTGTATCACACCCGGTTAAAATTTGTGCAGCATTTAGGAACAATGCAGGAAGTAGCAGGCGGTATCGTAACCACGATGCCTACCGAAGCTGACTTCAAGGATCCCGAAATCGGTCCCCTGGTTAAAAAGTACATGCAGGGTAAAGCGGGTACATCCGCAGAAGAGCGTTACCGTTTGATGCATCTAGTTCAGGATATGACTGCTTCCAGGTTAACCGGATACCTTATGTCCAGTGCCCTCTGTGCCGGGGGAACCCCGGAAACCAATAGAATCGAAGTGTTTAGAAGCTACAACCTGAAGGAAAGAAAAGAAAACGCTAAAGTATTGGCAAATATTAAACCGGATCCCTATTGGGAAGCTATCGAATAACTAAGGTCATGAACTAAGCTAATCCCGGAAAAATAGACAGGGTCACGTTACCAAAATTTGAATACGTGACCTTATCTATTTTGGGTCCTTAAAGTTACACTTTTACACTTTATTCCCTATTAAAAACTGCTTGTCTCTTTTCAAGAAAAGCAGCAATTCCTTCTTTACTGTCAGCAGTATCAAATAGAAGGCTAAACTTCTCTTGTTCAATCAGAAGACTGATATTGAGGTCAACTTTGAGTCCTGTTTGAATAGCCTCCTTGATCATTTTTAGTGCAATACGTGGCTTGTCAGCCAGCCTTTCAGCCATTTTTTGAGCTTCACTATATACTTCATGGGGATCTACGACCCGGTCAACCAGCCCAATCGACAGTGCAGTTTTGCTGTCAATAACACTGCCTGTATAGATCATTTCCTTAGCCTTGCTTACTCCCACAAGCTGCGGCAGCCTTTGAGTACCGCCGCCTGCCGGCAATAAACCCAGATTAATTTCCGGCAGTCCGAACCTTGAATTAGAAGCAGCAATTCGAAAGTCACAGGCTATCGCTATTTCACAGCCTCCGCCCAATGCTAACCCATTGATAGCGGCTATGGTTGGTTTTGGAAAGTTGTACAATGCTTCAAGGGATTCACGGGCAATATCGATATAATCATGTGCCTGAAGTGTTGAATAATTCTGGAATGCCTTTAAATCCGCCCCTGCAGCAAAAACGCTATCACCTCCGGTGATTATCAAAGCATTGCTTGAATTATCCTTTGAAACCACAGCGAGTGCTTCATTTAATTGCCTGAGCAAAGTAGCATCTATTGCATTTAAAGCTTGGGGACGGTTTAATGTGATAGTGGATACTTTATTATTTAGAGACAGTAATATATATTCTTCCATCTTGTTCCTCCAGGTTTTATGTTTTAGCCTAATTCATTTCCTACAATGCAAACCGATACAACACAATAAGCCGGCTGCCCGCCAAGATTATGGGTAAGAGCCAGTTTTGGACTATTTACCTGGCGTGCGCCTGCGTTGCCGTTTAACTGGGTATAACATTCATATAGCATTCGTAAACCTGTTGCTCCAATCGGATGTCCAAACGACTTTAGACCGCCACTTGGGTTTACCGGAAGCCCTCCCTGTAATTCAAAAAAACCGCTCTCAACATCTTTCCAGCCTTCACCCCTTGGGCTAAAGAGGAGATCTTCATAAATAACCAGTTCGGTTATAGTAAAGCAGTCATGAACTTCGGCAAGGCTTATTTCCTTTCTCGGATCCCTGATTCCGGCTTCTTTGTATGCTGCTTGAGCAGCATAATATGTTTCCCGGGCTGTCGTATAATCGTAACCTTGATGTCTTTCGCCATATCCTGGACCGGCGGCAATTGCCATACCCTTAACATACATAGGATGTTTAGTGTATTTATGGGCGTCTTCGGCGCGGCAAATGACAGCGCAGGCCGCTCCATCGGAAACACCGGAGCAATCATTAATCCCCAGGGGATATGCCACCATAGGAGAATTAATTATGTTTTCAGTGGAAACTTCCATTCTGTATTGAGCCTTGGGATTTAGCACCCCATTTTTATAATTTTTCCAGGCAATCCTGGCCATCACTTTTTTAAGATCCGACATATCGATATTGTACTTTTCAGCATATGCCGGGGCTAACAAGGCAAAGCGAGCCGGGGCTGTTGGTTCAGGGGTGGTTCTGTCACTATGAGGCATTGGTATCTCCAGGCCACTATAACCACAATCCTTGAGCTTCTCGACTCCTATTGCCATAACCAGGTCATAGGCTCCACTGGCAACTGCATAACATGCATTTCTGAAGGTATCACTTCCGGTGGCGCACAGGTTTTCTATGCGCGTGACTGGTTTATATTGAGTCTTCATGGCCAGGGAAAACGGCAGCCCGCCCAGCGTTCCCGAAGTAAACGTTCCAAACCAAAAAGCATCAATGTCTTTTATATCAACCCCGGAATCTTTACAGCATTCATCAATTGCTTCTATCATCAGATCATCAATGCTGCAATCCCATCTTTCGCCAAACTTAGTACATCCCATGCCAATAACTGCTACTTTGTCCTTAATTCCAGCGGCCATAATTATCCCTCCAGTTATACTACATGTCTTTGGGTCGTATTTAGTGCAAATGCATGTCCTATCTAACCGGAGTCGCTTTCCAGTAGTAGGACGTTAGACCTTCAACTTGAAACAGCTTTCTAAAAGACATTTCCAATTCCATGCCGACATGTACTTTTTCAGCTACACAATCAGTCATTAAGCAGACAAACCGGCCACCGCCCTCATAGTCTACAACTGCCATAACAGTCGGTGGATCCAGGGAGGGTGCCAGGTAATCCACAGTATATGAGGTCAATATTGCTTTTCTTCCCAAAAAACGATACTCTTCCATTTTGTCGATGGACTGGCAGTTAACACAAACCCTCTGCGGCGGGAATTGTGGAGTTTGGCAAACAGTACATTTGCTGCCATAGAAACCTAATATTTTATCCAAATTACGATAACGGTCCGGTAGTGAGGGTCTGACTAAAGGTGGTCTTTTTTGTGGTTCCACAGCTATCAGTTCCCGCCATTTTAAATATGTGCCGTAATTCATATCATCCTTGAGGCTATTGATATAACCGCTTATTGCACGCCTGGGAGGGAGGTCCTTTATTTTGTCACTTACTTGAAAAGCTATGGCATCACTACCCTCCCCGTAAGTGATAAACAGAATCTTTTCGCCTGGATTTGCTTCTTCTAATGCAGCCACCAGGGCCATGGGTGCACATGCGACGCCAGTATTTCCGATAACATCAATCATATTGTCCTGGACCTTTTCAGCACCAAAACCCAGCCGCTTGGCGATCAATGCAGAATCTTTGCTTTTCAGTCCATATACCACTAGCTTTGCAAAATCATCAGGAACAAGTCCCAATTTTTCCATTAGTCCTTTGCCGGCTTCCACAGTAAAGCGATTATATCCCTGATCCTGGCAGAATCTATCCTCCCAGCTTCGCACAAACCGGTCTTCCATTGAACGCCATAAATCAATAAAGTCTACCGATATGCTATATGTACCTAATACCTCAGCTATTACGTTTTCTTTTCCCATTAGGAAAGCTGCCGCACCATCGCCCAAAAGTGCTTCATATTGCCCATTAGCGGCCCCAAGACGAGAATCACTTATTGCCACCAAAACATCTTCGCCTTGCTTGGCAGCATCCAGAGCAGCGATCATGGCTGTGGAGCCCGAACGAAGAGAATTGGCAATATCCATGGTTTTTATATCTTTCCTCATATCCAGGGTTCCCGCTATTGTTATGGCACTTTGCTTTTCTTTGTACGGAGGTGTAGTACTGGCAAAATATAGCCTATCAATTTTTTTTGTATCAAGCCCGGCTACACAATCCAAAGAAGCTGCTACAGCCATTGTAAGACTGTCCTCATCATAATTAGCCACCGCTTTCTTACCTGAGGGAACCCCTCCACCATACATGTCTCTTAATAGCTTCCGATTCATTCTATTAAAAGGAATATAAGCTCCGTACGCTACAATCCCTGCCATTAGCTGTTCAACCCCTTAATCAGCTTTATAATTGTAAAATCCCCTGCCGGTTTTTTGTCCAAAGTCACCTGCTCTAACTTTGTTTCTTACGCCAACTCCCATAAGGAACCTGTCGCCTAAAGTTGCTCTAAGCCCGTCAGCAGCCTTCAATATCGTATCAATTCCACTCATATCAAACAGCTGGAACGGTCCCATAGGATGGCCAAGACCGAAGCGAATAGCTTTATCTATTTCTTCAACGCTTGCCAAGTTTTCATCATATACACGGCTGGCTTCAACCAGCAAACCCGCAAGTATTCTGTTAACAATAAAACCTGGTGTATCTTTACACACGCAGGTTTCTTTGCCCATGTGACGTCCTAATTCAACAACAGCTTGAATACATGCTTCGCAGGTATGTTCACCAACTGGAATTTCGACAAGCTTCATTATTGAGGCAGGATAAAAGAAATGCATACCGACAAAATTTTGCGGGCGGCTTGTAACCGAAGCCATTTCTGTAATGCTTAATTGAGAAGTATTGGTGATAAGTATGGCATCATTCTTAACGATTGCGTCCAAGGTTGTGAATAGATGTTTTTTCAGTTCCATTATTTCTGGAATTGATTCAATAATCGCGTCACAGTTTTTCAGGTCGGTCAAATCCAGTGTAATACTGATCCTGTTTAAAAGCTCCTGAGCCTGTTGTTCGGTAACTTTACCTTTTTGCACATCCTTATTTAAATTATTCTCTATTTGTTTGTAACCTTTTTGGAGTTCATTCTCACTGATGTCTGCCAATATTACCTGGTAGCCTCCCTTAGCCGCCATCTGGGCTATACCGTGACCCATCAAGCCCGCTCCTACTACTCCGACTGTTTGAATATTCATTTATTAGTGCCCCCTTGCGCTGATTACTTCGAAGCTTTCTCCATTTCCTGTTGCCTCAGAATATATCTAAGGGTTTTACCAGCTGCATTCATAGGAAGGTTATCTACAAACTCATAAGCTTTGGGTATTTTATAGCGTGCGAGATGCGTTTTGCAGTAGGCGGTTAATTCTTCAAAAGTTGCTGTTTCGCCTGGTTTTAAAATTACAAAGGCTTTAACCTTCTCGCCCATTTGTTCATCGGGCACACCCACCGTGCAGACCTGGCTGATTTTAGGATGTTTCAGCAAAACTTCATCAATGTCGCGGGGATAAATATTGTTGCCGCCTGATAAAATCATATCTTTCTTACGATCAACTATGTATAGATATCCGTCTTCATCCATATGTCCTATATCTCCTGTATAAAGCCATCCATTTCGCAATGCAGTCGCCGTCTCTTCCGGTTTATTGTAATATTCTTTCATGACATGCGGGCCGCGGTGGAGTATTTCGCCATCCTCCCCGACAGGCATTTCTCTTTCGCCGGTTTCAATGTCCACAATCCTAGTTTCCATATTTGATGGTGGAACACCGCAACTTCCAGGCTTGAACGGGCCCGTCACGGGAACAATATTATTTATCCCACTGGTTTCAGTCATGCCCGCCTGTTCGACCATTCCACAGCCGGTATCTTTAGATAACTTGTCGATTACCGCTGCAGGCACCGGTGCGGCGCCTGATAGAAAATACTTAATAAATGTTTTATCTGCGGTCTTCCATTCAGGTAATTGGATCATTTGGATTAACAGGGTGGGAACAGCGGCTACCATGGATATTCTATACTTCATGATTAATTCAAACATTTCTTTTACGTCGGGCTTCGGCATCAAAACCATGGTCCAACCCTTACTGAGGGTGGAATTGAGCGCCCCATTGAAACCGCCGATATGGAAAAATGGAAACACTCCCAGGGAGACTTCGTTCTCATCCAGGTTAGCGTACCAGGCCCGGGTAATCTGGGCTGCCGAAGAGTTATTGCCTACGGTAAGTACGGCTCCCTTGGGAAGCCCGGTTGTGCCGCCAGTATAAATGATCATCGATGTTTCATCCCAGGCTGCGTATGTAGGATTATATTCGCATGGCTCAGATCCCATTAGATTTAGCAGCTCGTAATGATCAATATCCCGTTGAAACGGAACTGAGGGGACCTTCTCCTTAATGGAAGGTGGTAGATAATCGTTCAGATGGGTAGTTATTATAGTTTTAACTTTGGTTTTTGGTCGCAGGGCGAGCATTCTTGGTGATAAAGCATCAATGGTAAGTAAGACCGTTGCCCCGGAGTTGTTCAACTGGTATTCCAGTTCTGAATCGGTATAAGTTGGATTACAGGGCACGACCACGGCTCCAGTCCGCCAAATACCATGGTAGCCGAATATCATTTGAGGACAGTTCGGCAAGAGCGTAGCAACCCGGTCACCTTTCTCAATCCCGAGTTTTCTAAGAACATTGGCGAACCGGTTGGAATGCTGATCCAGTTCTTGATAGCTCATATCAGATCCTAGAAAAATGAAGACGGTTTTTTTCGCAAATCGTTCAGCGGTACGGTGCATTATTTCACCTAAAGAGATCTTTTCAATTTCGATCTCCGGAGGAACAAAGGAAGGATAACTATTGTGCCATATTTTTTTATTCAAAATAAACCCCCCTATCTAACAATTAAGTAGATTCAAATTTACCCAGTCAGTAAATCACGATTTTGGCTCTATAGTCTCTTGTCCTTCCTACCCTCCTTTCTGAATCAATAGATTCCTCTCCTTACCCGTGTCGAACAATTGCCCCCAAATATCCCTTGGTTCATTATTTGCTCCACCAATGGATAATGATTGACTTATCGTGGAATTCACCTGTCCTTTTGTGACATAACAGACGCTATAAAAATATAATGGTTGTTATATTTTTATAATGGTTATTATAATTATATTATGACCATTCATAATGTCAACCAGTTTTTGTCACCCAATGGCATGGGCCTTAAAATGGTTGACTTTTAAATTAAGATTAAATAATCTGTTCTACAAGAACCTATATACAAAAAGGACCGGCTGAACTGGCCGGTTACGGTTATTCCGTTGAGTATAATTATAAGATTAAGGAGTAGGATTAATGGTGAAGAACATATTAGAGGACATAAGAAAAGAACAGATACTAACTGCGACTAAGAAGCTAATCATACAGCGAGGATATAGTAACTTTTCAATGAAGGATATAGCAGAAGAGTTGGAAATGAGCACTGGCATGATATACCATTATTTTGATAATAAAGAAGATTTAATGGTGCTGGTACTTAAATATTCGTTTAATACAATTTATACGAAGGTCACAAAAGCAGATAGTGAATTTACAAAATACCCGGATAGGATACAGGCATACATTAACAGCATAAATAAATCTCTCGTTGAAGATACTGAGTTTTATTCTCTCCTATTGAACTATTTCGGCCAAGTCGCTTATTCTCCGGATATAAAGAACATTGTGGCTAAATTTCTAAAAAATAACAGGCAATTCGTTGAACAAATATTGAGATTAGGCGTTGATGGCCAGTACATTCACCAGGATGATGTTGAAAGTATAGCTGAACTAATTGTAGCAACATATATGGGCCTTGTGTTCCAATATATTGTAGACCCTGATGCAATAAATCTGGAAGAAGCTTTAGAAAAAAATAAAGCAAATCTCTTTAAAATGTTAAATATATAGCTTCTCTTGGAAAAATGGGGAAGGTTCTTGAATTGGTCAAAAACCGTCCCTCAATTTCTAAAGGCAATGATGTGCGTTAACTATAAATGGCAGCAGGCATAGAGATGACGGGCCGAAATGAATCCCCATGCCCATGTAAAGCATGTAATCATGCCTTCATATCAAAGGTATCCTTTGTAAATCCTTCTTCTTTAAGTTTAAATTTCTCAATTCTGCCGGTGGGAGTTCTGGGCAGTCCGCCGGCTATTCTGATAAATCTGGGGATCCAGAAACGAGGCATGTTTTCTTCGCAGAATAACATTAGTTCTTTTAAGTCGATACTTTCTCCGGGCTTTGGAACGACAACCGCCATAACTTCGTCCTCACCCACCTCTAAAGGGGCCGGTATTACAGCCGCCTCCAGTATCTGGTAATGTTTTTGCAATATCTGCTCCACTTCATAGGAGGATATATTTTCTCCTTTTCTGCGAATAGCATCTTTTAGCCTGTCAACGAAGTATAGATATCCATTTTCGTCAAAGTAACCGGCATCCCCGGTGTGAAACCACAAACCCCTAAAGGCGTTCACTGTCTGGTCCGGCATCCCGTAATACTCCAGGAACATGGTCCAGGGTATCCTGGGCCTGATTACTATCTCACCAACCTTCCCAACCGGCAAAAACTTACCGTATTCGTCCATGATCTTCACATCAATATGGGGTCCCACAATTCCACAACTGCCCGGGGGATTTTTACCGCTGATAACTATGTCATAGGGCGCCGAAACAGGAATTCCCACTTCAGTGCTGCCATAGCCTCCGGATAAAAAGATTTTAAACCTTTCCCTGGCCCTGTTCCACACATCTTTTGACGAATAGGCCAGTGCTACAATAGGATCGTGTTCCTGTTCCAGCGGTGAGGGTGGATTTTTCAACAGAATTTCGAGTATAGGGCCTACGGCATGAAAATGGCTTACCCCGTAATTGTAAATGTCTTCCCAGAATACCGCAGGATTAAATCTTTCAGCCAGGACCATTTTCGCATTGGCAAGCATTGAGGCTATTGTGGCCAGGTCCAGCGCCATAATATGAAACAGGGGCAGGTACACATACACCACGCTGTTTTCGGTAATTCCCCCGGCTTCAATCATGAAAAGGGCTGTGCATATAAACTGAGCGTTTGAATCAGCCACCACCTTTGACGGCCCGGTTGTGCCGGAGGTTAATATCATTGCGCAGGGGTCTTTTCCGTATTTTTTTACCTTTATCTCCGGGTTTGGCTTAATAGTTGCCAGGTCCTCGGCAAAAACATACGGCTTTACGGGTTGGAACCGTCTGTCAAAATTTTGCTTGCCGATAATGACTACACACTTTATGTTATCCAGACTCTCCTCAACGTTTTTGTACGTCTCCAGGAGCCTGCAGTCCACCACCAGGTATTGTGAGTGCGAGGCCTTCAGGTTATATATAAGCGGGTCTTTTATAAAACCGGTATTGACGGTAACGGGCACCGCCCCCATTTTTAAAATGGCGAAGAAAGATAAAATCCATTCGGGGGAATTATAGGCGAAAATAGCCACCTTATCGTCATTTCTCACTCCCAAACCATAGAGCCCCGCAGCCATAGAGTCACTCAATGCATCCACTTCACTGTAGCTGAAGTTCCTGCCGTCTTCGAACACCAGCCAGGTTTTGTCTCCGTTTTCCACGGCCTTACTGCTGACCAACTCCGCCACAGTTGGGTATCTGATTAAGATCTCCTCATAAAAATGTCCCGTCGAAAAACCATTTTTTTGTGTTGGATCCGGAGGAAAAACATCTACTTTCACTGAGCGCACCACCTTTGTGTTAATATTATTAACATTCACTTAATAGCGGCCCTAAAAAGTCTCCATATGTACGCACTGTTGATGTTGATCTAAGCCGGCGCACCTGGTAAGGAACTAGGAAACCTGTATCGAATCATCTTTCCAGTATTTCTTTCTTAATTCCCTTTTCAATATCTTCCCGGTCTGCAATCTGGGTATGGCATCCACAAGATCCACCGATTTAGGAACCTTAAATCCGGCCATCCGGTCCCTGCAAAAACTTATTATCTCTTCCTCGGTTATTTCCACACCGGGTTTGGGCACAACCACAGCCTTGACCGATTCTCCCCAGCTTTGGTCCGGCACCCCGATTACCGCTACATCCAGTATCCTGTCCATGGTGTGCAGCACCTCTTCAATTTCCACCGGGTAAACATTTACCCCGCCGGTAATTATCATATCCTTGGCCCTGTCCACAATATAGTAGTAGCCCTCCTCGTCCTGGCGGGCCAGGTCGCCGACAGTGGCCCACTCGTGGTCTAAAAAGGCCTCATTGGTTGCCTGCTCATTGTTCCAGTACCCGCGAAATCCTCCAAGGCCCCTGGAATATAAAAGGCCCACCTCTCCCCTGGGAACCTCCTTGCCTTGCTGTCCAACCAACTTCAGTTCCAGATCCTGCAGGGGCCGTCCCACGGACCTCTCTTTCCTCAGCTGGTCTTCGTCCCGCAGGGTTGTTGACACTCCCAGCTCGGTGCTGCCATAAAACTCATTTAATTCAATATTGGCAAAGTATTTTTTTATTTTAAGCTTTGTCGATGTGTGCAGGGGGGCGCCCCCGGATATAACCGTCCGCAGGGAGCTTACATCGTATTTGCCGAGAAAATCTTCCGGCAGGCTTAACATTCTGTCGTACATGACCGGAACCATCATCATCCAATTGACCTTATGCCTTTCAACTGCTTCCAGTACCTTATCGGGAAGGAATGCCGGCACCACCACCAGGGTTCCCCCGGAAACCAGGGTGGCGCAGTACCAGGCGCAGGGACCGGCGTGATACAGGGGCGCCACAGCAAGCTGAACATCACCGTTCCGTATCCTCCACTCCACACATACCGTCATGCCTGTGTGATAGTTTTCTGAATAACCCCTTACCGCCCCCTTGGGCCTGCCGGTGGTTCCCGAGGTATAAAGTATGGTGTGTATATCATTGGGTGATATTTCCACATCCATCTCCCCCGGGTCAGAGCCGGCGATCAGATGCTCGTAGGATATAGCCCCCGGTAAAGGATTGTCACCGGTAACGATAACATGTTTCAGGCTGGGAACCTGGCTGCGTATGGAATCCAACAAGTCAATGAATTCTGGATCGGCAACCACTGCCGAGGCCCCGCAGTCATTAAGCTGGTAGGCCACCTCGTTGGCTTTAAGGTGAAAATTGACGGGACTCATAACAAACCCGCTTTTGGTGGTAGCGGCAAATGTCTCCGGAAATTCAAAGCAGTTTTTTAGCAATATGGCCACCCGGTCGCCCTTTTTCATCCCCAGCCCGTACATGCCGTTGCCCAGACGATTGGTCCTTTCCCACATCTGCGCCCAGGTTTCCCAGCGGTCCTCACAGATGATGGCCTTCATGTCCGGGCTTTTGGCAAAGTTCATTTTCATGCTGCTGACCAGATTGTTTGAATAATTGGATGCCGGCCGGATAAATTCCATTTTAATCAACCTCCTGTTTATTATTTAATCAGTTGCACGCTTGCCTGATTTAATGCGTTGCCGCTGTCCCAGAGGCGGGAACCCAGAATCAGAGGAAAGGGGACACACCTGCTGAAGCTTGAGTATTCCTTTAGGGACAGGAATGTCCCCAATTTTACAGGAGTCAGAATGGGTTAAGCATTGCCTATTGTATCTGTATAGGAGAAACCCCCAATCGAGCGATTTACCGGAGGTTGTTATCTGGCTCTCGGCAAAGGAGCCTAATGACAGACGGGTCTCCAACAGGACGTTGGAGGCAGTCCGAACCGGCGCATGGACGCGCCGTTGAGGACGGTCGTCTGTCAGTTGACAACAAGCCGTAGAGCCAGTTACAGCCGGAGGATCTTATCGTGAGTACGGGGGTTTATCCGATACGCCCCAGAGCTATAATGTTATTTGTAACTAGCTATGGTTTACTTTAACGCTTTAAAGCGGTTGTTTGATTTACTGCTTTTATCCCAGCTCTTTACCGGTTATACAAACCGAAACCACGCAGCAGGCCGGCTGGCCTCCCAGGTTGTGGGTAAGCGCCAGTCTTGGATTTTCCACCTGGCGTTCTCCGGCCCGGCCGGAAAACTGCAGGTAACACTCATACAGCATGCGCAGCCCTGTTGCTCCGATGGGGTGCCCGAAGGACTTCAGACCTCCGTCCGGGTTTACGGGCAGTGCTCCTCCCAGGTCAAAGAAACCGCTTTCAACGTCTTTCCACCCTCCACCGGGCTCGCTTAACATAAGATCTTCATATATGACCAGCTCGGTTATGGTAAAGCAGTCATGCACCTCGGCCAGGCTTATCTCTTTCCGGGGGTCTTTTATTCCCGCCTCTTTATAGGCAGCCTGGGCCGCATGACGGGTTTCCCACACTCCAGTGTAGTCATAATTCTGGTGGCGGTCGCCGAACCCTGGTCCCGCGGCAATGGATATACCCTTTACGTACATGGGCTTTTTGGTGTATTTGTGCACGTCCTCGGCCCTGCAGATAATGGCGCAGGCTGCTCCGTCAGCAACTCCGGAGCAGTCCATTATACCCAGGGGATAGGCTACTGTGGGTGACCTGAGAATAGCTTGCATGGGAACTTCCTTGCGGTACTGGGCTTTTGGGTTCAGTGCCCCGTTATGGTGGTTCTTCCAGGCAATTCTGGCCATAACATCTTTAAGTCGTTTCATTTCAATGTTGTACTTGTCGGCGTAAGCCGGCGCCAGCAGGGCAAACCTTGCGGGGGCGGTGGGCTCCGGGGTAGTCCGGTCGGAGTGCGTCATGGGGGTCTCCAGGCCGCTGTAGCCGCTGTCCTTTAATTTTTCAGCCCCAACGGCCATTACCAGGTCGTATGCACCGGACGCCACTGCATAGCAGGCGTTTCTAAAGGCATCGGTCCCGGTGGCGCACATATTTTCCACCCGGGTGACCGGCTTGTACTGGGTCTTCATGCACATAGAAAACGGCAGCGCCCCAATGGTGCTTGACGAAAACGTCCCAAACCAGAAGGCGTCTATATCTTTAAGGTTGACTCCGGAGTCTTCGCAGCACTCGTTTACCGCCTCTACAATCAGGTCGTCCAGGCTGCAGTCCCATCTTTCCCCAAACCTGGTGCAGCCCATACCAATCACCGCCACCCTGTCCTTAATTGACCAGGCCATAGCTATTCCCCACCTCTCTTTGGCATGGCTTTCCAAAAGTATGTGTTTATACCGTCAGCTTCAAAGAGCTTTCTAAATGACATTTCCAAATCCATGCCTACGGAAACACTGTTCGCATCGCAGTCAGTCATCAGGCAGACAAATCTTCCTCCCCCTTCATAATCCACCACTGCCAGAACCGTAGGGGGGTCCTGGGAGGGAGCCAGGTGGTCGATGGTGTAAGTGGCCAGTCTGGCCTTTCTGCCCAGGAACCTGTATTCTTCCATTTGATTGATGGACTGGCACTGCACGCAAACTCTTTGCGGCGGGAACTGGGGGGTCCCGCAGGCTGTACACCTGCTGCCGTAAAATCCCAGTATTTTCTTAAGATTTCTGTAGCGGTCGGGCAGGGAGGGCCGCACCAGGGGAGGTCTTCTCTGCGGCTCCATACTCAGCAACTGCTTCCACCGAAAGTATTTGCCGTAATTGATATCGCTTTTCTTACTATTTATGTAACCATTTATACCACGGCGGCGGGGAATTTTGGAAATGGCCCCGGTAACCTGGAAAACAATAGCGTCGCTGCCCTCACCATAGGTTATGAACAGTATATTGTCTCCGGGCCGTGATTCCTCCAGCGCTGCCACCAGGGACATAGGCGCGCTGGCCGCCCCGGTGTTTCCTATCCTGTCTATGAGGCTGTCTTGCACCTGTTCGGGCTTAAAACCCATTCTTGCCGCCACCTTCAACGGGTCACCGGGCTTCAGTCCGTATACTACGACCCTTGAAAAATCCCGGGGGCTTAGCCCGATCTTTTGCATTGCCGCCTGTCCGGCCTCCACGGTAAAGCGGGAATACCCCTGGGTTTGAGAAAACCTGTCTTCCCAGCTCCGCACGAATTGGTCCCCCAGGCCGCGCCAGTTATCGTAAAAGTCCACACCCACACTGTGTGTGCCCAGCACCTCAGCCACCACATCTTCATTGCCCAGCAGAAAGGCAGCCGCGCCGTCCCCGAGGAGCATCTCGTACATACCTCCCGGCGCACCCATTCGGCTGTCGCTTATGGCCACCATGACCTTTTCACCCTTTTCGGCTGCATCAAGACCGGCAAGCATGGCGCTGGAACCCGACCGTAAAGACCCGGTAATGTCGAGAGTCCTTGCGTCCCTCCTCATATCCAGAGTGCCTGCAATGGTGGTGGCGCTTTGTTTTTCACTGTGCGGGGGAGTTGTGGTAGCAAAATAGATACTGTCAAAGGCGCCGGCGTCAAGGCCCGAGGCACAGTCCAGAGCAGCAGCCACAGCCATGGTAAGGCTGTCCTCGTCAAAATTGGCCACTGCCTTTTCTCCCCGCAGAGCCGGTGCGCCGTGAATTTCGCCCATATGTTTCAGATTAAGCCTGTTAAAGGGAATATAAGCCCCATAGGCAACAATCCCCGCCATCTATCCCAACACCTCCCTTTTATATAAGTGAGCCTTGGGTTCAGAAGGGGTTATTCCCCTACCGAACCAATAGAGCGAACTTAGACATGCATGCCTTATAAAAGGCACCACAAAGGAATGAAAATAAATTTGCACGTTGTTTATGCATGTCTTAAGAAACCACAGAGAACACAGAGGACACAGAGATTTTTAGCCCTACTTGAATGCTTTAAAAATTTATAAAACAGTTGATAATTTTAGTTATTACTTTCAATCTGATTTTACATTCTGTCATTAGACCTAAGAGTAGTACTTGAGAATAATTCTCTGTGAACTCTGTGTTCTCTGTGGTTTATAAAAGACATTCAGTGCTTTCAGGATAAGGTTTCGAGCTTTATATTGGGGACATTCCTCTTTCCAAAGCATGTTCGAAAGAGAGGTGTGTCCCCTTACCTTATTGCTACTTTTTGCTGTAGTCATAGAAGCCCCGGCCGGTTTTCTGGCCGAAGTCGCCGGCCCTGACCTTGTTCCTTACGCCAATGCCCGCGCAAAACCTGTCCCCAAAGGCGTCCCTTAAGCCGTCCGCCACCCTGACCATGGTATCAATGCCGCTGAAGTCAAATAATTCAAAGGGTCCCATAGGGTGGCCCAGGGCATATTTCATGGCCTTGTCAATCTCTTTAATATCGGCCAGCTTTTCATCATAAATCCGGGTGGCCTCCACCATCAGGCCTGCCAGCAGCCTGTTCACGATAAAGCCCGGAGTATCCCTACAGACACAGGTTTCCTTGCCCATTCTCACACTCAGATCAACAATCGCACCGACACACTCTTCTGATGTGTGTTCCCCTACAGGTATCTCTATCAGCTTCATTACCTGTGCGGGATAGAAAAAGTGCATGCCGATTACCAGGTCGGACCTGCCGGTAGCCGAGGCGATTTCCGTAATGCTCAGCTGTGAGGTGTTTGTAGCCAGTATGGCTCCAGGCTTGACTATTTTGTCCAGCCTGGCGAACATCTCTTTTTTCAGTTCCATTATTTCAGGAACGGCCTCGATTACAGCATCGCAGTCTTTTAAGTTATTCATGTCGGTGGAGGTTTTGATTCTTTTCAATACCTCTTCACACTTCTCAGGCAGCATTTTTCCCTGAGCTACCGCTTTGTTCAGAAGTTTGCTTATTTTCCCGAAGCCCCGATCAAGCATTTCCGCCGACAAATCCACCATTACCACATCACAGCCCGCCTGGGCAGCCAGCTGAGCTATGCCGTGGCCCATCAGCCCGGCCCCCAGAACACCTACCTTATCAATCTTTTGCAATGTAATTACGCCCCCTTATTAAATGGTTTATCATTTCCCTGGCAATGATCATTTTTTGGATCTGGGACGTGCCTTCAACAATTTGAAGCAGCTTGGCATCCCGCATAGCCTTTTCCAGGGGGTATTCGCGGGTATACCCATAGCCTCCCAGTATTTGCACCGCGTCACTGGTTACTCTCTGGGCCATGTCCGCCCCGTAGCACTTGGCCATGGCGCTGCTTTTCACAACTTCCATGCCCTCATCAAGCATCCAGGCAGCCTTTTGATATAAAAGCCTGGCTGCCTCAATGCGCATTTCCATGTCCGCCAGCATAAACTGGACTGCCTGCATGTTGGCTATTGATGTTCCGAATTGTTTTCTTTCCCTGGCATAATCCCTGGCCGTTTCCATAGCAAACCGGCTCACGCCTGCCGCCATGGCGCCTATCACCGGGCGGGACACGTTAAAGGCGTTCATGGCTATTTTAAATCCAGCCCCTTCCTGTCCCAGCAGAAATTCTTCCGGAACCTTCACGTCGGTGAATATAACCTCGCTGGTGTCGGATGCCCTGTTGCCCATCTTTTTTTCTTTCTTGCCGGGACTTACTCCATCCCAGTGGCGATCCACCAGGAAAAATGTAAGCCCTCTGGCGCCGGCGCTATTTTCAAGCCTCGCCAGCACCACATATTTTGAGGCCACACCTCCGTTACTGATAAAGCACTTTGTTCCGTTCAATATGTAATGGCTGCCGACTTTTCTCACGGAGCTTGACAGTCCTGCCACATCGGACCCTGCTCCGGGCTCTGTAACGCAGTAGGCCCCCATTTCTCCCTTCCGGCACAGGCCTGAAAACCACCATTCCTTCTGCTTAGCAGTGCCGGCAATCTCAACCGGCTCAGAGGCCAGTATATTGGCCATGGGGGTGGTGGCTATCCCGCCGCAGCCTCTGGCCAGTTCCTCCATCACCAGGCACCTGGTCAGGTTATCCCAGGGATAGCCGCTGATGCTCTCGGGCCCGGCCATGCATAAAATTCCTACCTCGGCCATTTTCTTAATAACGGGCCAGGGAAATTCTTCTTTTTCGTCATAGTAGGCCCTTACTGGCACGATTTCTTTTTCCACAAACCTGCGCACCATCTTTATTACCTCAACCTGTTCCTGGTCTGGAGCAAATCCAAAAGACACAGTACCCCTCCTTTGCTATTAATCGATAAGTTCATCCTGGCGATTCCCCTGTTAATTCAGGGACAGGCCGCTTTAAATCTTCCCGTGCCGTCCCTTCCCGCCGGCAAAGCAGGTGGCCCCCACCAGGGTTTCCCCGCTTTGAACCACCTTGAGGCCCATTTCAAATTCCACTTTCATGGCAGAGTCAAAATCGATACCAAAGCCCCGGTAAGCCGCCTCCCGGTCACTGCGCATACAATTTTGGGGAAACCCTGCCAGCAGGGCGGCTATATTTTCCGCCTCCTGCCTTGCAGTGCCGGGTTCCACAAGCCGATTGGCCAGCCCCATGGAAAAGGCCTCCTCGGCTTTCACCGCACGCCCTGTGAGGATCATATCCATGGCCCGGCTCATACCTATAAGGCGCGGCAGGCGCTGGGTGCCTCCGTCCACCAGGGGCACCCCAAAGCGGCGGCAATAAACTCCGAACACTGCATCCCTCTCCACAACCCTCAGGTCGCACCAGCAGGAGAGCTCAAGCCCTCCGGCCACGGCATAGCCGGACACCGCGGCAATAACAGGCTTGGAAAGCCTCATCCTGGTCGGTCCCATGGGCCCGTCCTTTGACATGTCAGGGTCCATCCGGTTCATTTGCCCCCTGGAAATAGACTTAAGATCCGCCCCGGCGCAAAAATTTCCGCCTGCCCCCCATAAAACCGCCGCCTTCATGCTGTCGTCAGAGTCAAAGACCCTAAAGGCCTCCGCAAGCTGTTCAGCTGTCTCGGCATCAACTGCGTTCCTGACCTCGGGGCGGTTAATTATAACCGTGCAGACACTGCCGCTTCTTTCCGTAAGCACTTTCACCCTAACACCATCTTTCAACATTTATTTTATATTGAACATTCATTATAAATAAGACAATAAAATAACATCACTCCTCCAGTGCAATATAGGACTCAATCATTTCTTTATAACTTTTTTCAATATCCACTATATCAAAGGACTCGGGATCAATTATCCACTGCATGCCTATGCCCATTCCCAGCGCAATAGTCAGCGCGGGCAGATGCTTTGCCTTTTCCGGCTTTAGGCGGCCCAGCTCTATACCTTCCTTTATATATTGGGCTATATACGACCTGAGGTTTCCGAAAAACTTTGCAATAATCCCGTTAATTTCAGGATTGTTCTTTGCCTGGCCCAGGTAATTAAGTATCACGGTATAAAAATCAGGGTTATCCATGGGCACTCTGTTTATATTTTCAATGTGCTTTAACAGTTTTTCTTCAAAATCGTTTAATGGCTCCACGGTTTCCATTACCTTTTCGTGGGACTTACGGAAAGATTCCTTGATAACCTGGAGGAGAAGGTCCTCTTTATTTTTAAAATAATGGTATATGATACCCGTGCTGACGCTTGCCTCGGCCGATATATCCTTAACAGACATATTGGAAAAACCTTTTTCCACTATGCACCTTTCAGTGGCTTTTATCACTTGTTCTTTACGTATTTCTTCCATACCGATTTTGGGCATTTTAATCTCCTTATTAAGAAGCACAATAGGGCTTTTTTATAATGAATGTTCAATATAAATATATTTTAATATTTATTTCAAGTCAAGGAAAAGTTATGGAGCGCCATTACGGACAAATTGGCTCCGGCTGTTACCGGGGCGTGTCCGGCGGGCAGGTCTATTAGTGCATTGCAGGCCAGCAGCGATCGAAGCATGCTTGGCTTTTGGCCGGGGAGCACTAGAACCTCCCAGCGATCATGTCTGTAAACCAGCCGCCCGCGGAGAAACCTCCGCGATCTGTTGGTGCTAAGCGGGTAATCGTTGATGCAAACGGCGTCAACTGTGACTATATCGGCAGGCCCGCCTTGCAGTTTCCGGATCAGTGGCGCTGCCAGGACCTCATAGCCCACCGCGCAGGCGGCGGGGTTACCGGAAAGTGAGATAACCGGCTTACCCTTTAAAATAGCCCCTCCATTATGGCCTCCCGGCTGTATCCGCGTTTCCCGGAACAGGGGGTTTGCCCCTGCCTTCTGTAGCAGATCCATAGCTCTTAAATCGCCGGAATAGGCCATTCCAATGGTAATCAACAAATCATTGTCTGCGAGCAAACTTTGGCACTGCTGCGTAAAGTGGTATACCCCGTGTTGTCCACAGGTTTCCAGTGCTGTAACCTGCCCCCGGTCTCTCATAATCAGTGCGGCCAGGAGTGGCCCATTACAATCACGGGCCTGCCCCCTGGCGGGAAGAGCATAGTATGGCGCCACATCCGGACTCAGGCTTAAAATGGCAACCCTGGCTTTGCGGTGGACCGCTAAACTTTTAATCCCATATGCAGCCAGCACGGCGATAACACCCGGGGTTACCGGGCTGCCGGCGGAAACAATCACATCCCCGCTGGTAAAATCCTCACCGGGCTGTCTGATGTTGCTTCCCGGCTCCAGCCTGGGCGGAAGAAAAAAGTCTCCGGCAACCTTCACCCGCTCATGAGGTATTACTGCGGCCGCCCCTTCGGGCAGGGAATCTCCGGTGGCTACCGGGACGCTGCTGCCTTTGGACATTATGTATTCATTACCTGCTAAATCCTTCTGTATTTTGACATAGTTTTGGCCCGGCAGATCATCATAATGAACTGCGAAGCCATCCATGGCAGCCTGGGCCGAACCGGGACGGTCTACGGGACAGAGGATGTCCTCACAGGCAATTCGATCCAGTGACTCTAAAAGAGGCACCCTCTCAGGCGGCAGGGGAGAAGCATGCCTCAGCATTTCCCGGCGGGCCTGTTCCACTTCGATGTCATAAAGCACGGGGCTGACCTCCCATTCTTAAAAAGCTTTGCCAAAAGAACATTCCGGGTAATGACACTGGGGGCATTCCACACACAGTCCCCCGTGACCCATGCCGGCGATTTGGGAGCGGTTAACCCTTTCCCCCGCAAATAACAGAGGCAGCAGCAGATCAAGGCTCGTTATCCTGTTGAAGATCACACAGCCGGGCAGACCGCAGACCGGAACATCATTATAATAGGCCAGCATAAACATGGAGCCCGGCAGCACCGGCATGCCGTAAAAAACCACCTCTGCCCCGGTATCCCTGATGCCGGTCGAGGTTACATCGTCCGGGTCCACCGACATTCCACCGGTAACCAGAACCAGGCCCGCCCCATCATCTACCATCCGGCGTATATTCGCTGCAATGGCGTCTTGATCATCCGGCACGATTTCCTGCCGGAGCAGGGCGCCTCCAAAGGGCAATATTTTTTCGCTGATTATTGGCCCAAATCCGTCCCTGATTCTGCCCTCGAAAACTTCACTGCCGGTGGTAATGATGCCCACCTTCAGGGGACGAAAAGGCTGCATAGACAGCAGCGGCTGGCTCTCATGGCATATATCTTCCGCTTTCCCTAATAAAGCCTCATCAATGGCCAGAGGGATCACTCTGGTGGCCGCCACCACAGTGCCTTTAGCCACTGCCCGGCTGTGATGAAGCGTGGAAAAAATAATTCCTTCCAGCGAATTTATCCGGTTTAAATGGGTTGGATTCACCTTAAAAAGCCCGTCATACTCAGCGATCAGGCTGACACGCCCCTGATTGGGCTCGGTCATAGCCAGGCCGGGGCCGGCGGCGCTTTGCGATAAACGTTTGGCGGCTTCATCCTCATGGACCAGATTTTCCTGGCTATCCCAGATAAAAATATGTTTTTTCCCCAGGTCAAGCAGGAGGGGGATATCCTCCTGCCTGACAACATGACCTCTCTTAAAGGCCCGGCACTTTTCCCGCCCCGGGACTATCCTGGTTATATCATGACAGAGTGTCATCCCTACTGCGTCGGCTACAGGAACTTTTTGCATGGCGGCCAACCTCCCATATCATTTTGTCAGGCCGGCTCCACCCGGCACCGGACATAGCGGTGCAGAGGAGTTCCGGCAATGGGGTCCCTGTGGGTGCTCTTGGTTAATCGGTTGACTCCGACACCGTATACCTTCCCGTTATAGGACAGCCCAAACCCATGGGGAATGATTACCTGTCCCAGGCGGGCGGCCCCGGTGATTTCCAGTTCTATTTCCACTGTTCCGGCCTCGGTGCAGACCTTAACCATTTGTCCGTCAGCCAGGTTTAGCTTTTCAGCGTCACCGGGATTCATAGCCAGGGTGCAGGCCCTTCGCCCCTTGTTCCACTCCGGGTTGCGCATCATAGTATTGGCATTCATGTCCATGTGCCTTCCGGCCATGAGGATGAACGGGTAATTTCCGTCAGAAAGCAATTGCTCTTCCTCAGACTGCGGGGTTATGCCGCAAACCCACTCTTCCACCTCCGGGATATATAGATTGAGACGTTTATCCTCAGTCCGCAGATTGGAGAAGTTGTTGTCCATGTCAGCCTTTCCTATCCACAGCCCCTCAGGGTGGTCGATGATGGCCTGAAAAATTTCATCGCCCATAGTCAGGCCGGGCTTGAAGCCGGCCCGGGCTGCGTTTTCCCTAAAGCCCCGGGGAGCAATCTGCAGCAAGGCCCACATCCAGGCGAGATTTATCGATCCCATTTCTTTGCCCAGGGTTTTGGCCACCACAAAGGGCATGGCTGCCATTGCCTTGGGGTCGGACTGCATGTACATGTATAAAGCCTGACCATATTCCAGCCGGGATTTGCCCGCTGACTCATATAATAATTCCGGGATATCTGGAATGATTCCAAGTTTGTCCGCCAAACGGGTCCAGATCTCACTTATCTCAAGGGGCTCACCCTCCGCTTCCACAATGGGCCGGCGCATCTGGCAGTATACCTCGGGAAAATTGAATTGAAAGTAAGTGGTATCCCAGGACTCGTAGGACGATCTGGCAGGCAAAACGTAGTCTGACATGGCGGCTGTCTCGGTCATGGCGATGTCTATTGTAACCAAAAGATCCAGCCTGGAAAATGCTTCTTCATAGGCCGTGGTGTCGGCAAAAGAGCGTACGGGGTTGCTCTGGGAGACAAGCACCGCGCGAAGCCGCTCCGGGTGGCCGCTCATAATTTCCTCCGGCATCACGTTGGGCGGATGCATGCCCAGCAGTGCGGGAAAACCGGTGGCCACGGTCCGCCAGTATTTGGGGTCGCGCTCATCGGTATGAGATCCGAAGGGCACCAAACAGCCGGGAACAACATTGCCCCCGGGCACGAATAGCCGGCCGCAGACGGCCAGCAGAATGATCTCCAAATAAGTGGTCACCGTGCTGTGCCTGCTCATCAGCACGCCGAGGTCCTGGTGCATAGAAGAATTGCGGGTGGCAAACAGGCGGGACACCTCCCTGACCAGGTCATAGTCCAGCTCGCACACCCGGCAGGCCTCCCGGGCGTCAAATTCCATAAACCAGGGCTTCACCCTGTCAAACCCGCTTACATAACGGTCAATATATTCCTGGTTCTGCCAGACTTCCTGAAGGATAATGGCAATCATGGCGCGGGTAAGCAGGGCATCGGTGCCAGGGCGAATGGCCAGGTGGATATCGGCCCTTTCCGCCGTCTCCGAACGCCTTGGGTCAATAACCACCAACAATTTATCAGGATTTTTGGACATTTCACCAAGATGCCTCCTGGCCTGGGGCATCTGATGGCTCATCCAGCCGTTCCAGCCTATGGCTAAGAGCATATCTGTCCGGTCATGGTCGGGAATTGTAAAATTGTATTGCCTTCCTACTACCCGCCCATAGCCCCAGAACAAACCGGTAAGTTCCCCTGCAATGGCATTGTAATAATACTGGGAGCCTAGCGCCCGCAATAGGCGAAGCCCGAAAGCCGCTTCGGACTGGCAGCCCAGGCCGCCTATACCCATGAAGGCCAGGGACCGGGGACCGTGTTCGCCCACTATAGTACGAAGCTTTTCCGCAATCTCTGTAATTGCCTGGTCCCAGGAAATTTTTACAAAATCATCTCCCACCTTTTTAAGCGGGTGCGTGAGGCGCTGGTCATGATGCTGGTGATAAGGGATATTAAGTCCCTTCCGGCAGGCATATCCCTCACTGCGGGGATTGTCTTTGTCCGGCTTCACCTTAACCATGCGGTTGTTTTCAACAAGCACCTCCAGCCCGCAATTCTGCCCACAGAGCACACAGCCGGTTTTTTTCCACTGGCCCATTGTTACCCCCCCTTAAATCCTGCCTTTCTCGCTGGCCATCCTTATAAGCTTTTCCTTTGTATTCTTCGGAGGAACATGCAAAACCGGACGCCGGTTCATGGTTAACGCGGCACTGGGACAGGCGGAGGCACACACACCGCAGCCCAAACAAATCTCTTTATTCACAACCGGGACTTCCATTCCATTTCCTTCATCCTGCATGGTGATGGCCCGTATAGGGCAGCTGTCGGCGCAGGTGCCGCAGCCTATGCACGTTTCCGCTTCCAGTGCGGGAATAAAGTTGCTGGGGTGCGTGGTATATGCTCCAAATTCTTTAATGCCGGTCAGAATTACGCAGCAGCAGCCGCAGCAGTGGCACATGTAAGCAGGCTTATTCATTATATTATCACAATTGTGGACCAATCCAAGCTTTTCTGTTTCATCAAGCACCCGCAGCAAATCGTCCACAGTGGCCGGTTTTCCCATACCTCTGCGTATTACCCACTCCGCGGCGCTGCCAAGGGAAGTGCAAACCTCAAGGGGCGCCTCGCAGGCCTTGCCCAGATGAGTTGCTTTATGACGGCAGGGGCATATGGAGATGGCGCCTCCACCGGACTGCCGGATAATTTCGCCTGCCCTTTCATAGGTTAAAACCTCAGTTTCCACCGCTAAAGGTATAAGGCTTTCATATACCAGGGTCCGCATAATCTTGGTGTCTGATCCTGCAAATTCATCTCTGACTTCTTTTTTATGAAAGTAAGTTTGAAAAAGCTCCGCCAAATCCTTCATGTTTACGTTATCCCGCACCCGCATGAAGGTATATTCGAAAAATCCCAACACCATCGGGGCCAACATGTAATAGAAGGTGTCTTTGCGGGGGATGTCCAGTATCAATCCCTTGTCAGCCATACCATCCAGTATAGTTTTCAATTGGTCTGCACTAATCCCGGTAATGCCGGCAATCTGTTCCAACGTCATGGGAAGCAAAGTGAATTTACTGCCAACCAGGGCCTCGCTTTCAGTATAGAGACTGTGCAGAATAGCCATCAGGGTCTCGTTTATCGGCGCCCCTTCCGGACTCTTGCTCAGGCGCTCAGCCAGCAGCCTGTATACCTCGTCCTTATCATGAGTTAAGTGTCCCATTAAAAAACTCTCCTTTACCAATATTTTAATTAGGCAACCGACTAACTTCACCAACACCTCCCATTATAAGCTTATCAATTATTGTTATTTCATTTATGTGTATACAAACAATAATAATAAAAAAATACCTTATTTTCCAAGCTGATCAAGAACCTTCATAAAAGTCTTAAACTCTTCTTCCGAGAATTTTTCTTTAATACCCTCATTTAGGCTATCGGCAAGGCTGGTCATTTCCGTACGTTTCTCTTTGGCCTTTTCCTTTAAAAAGATTAGCAGGGACCTGCGATCCTCCGGATCATCCCTTCTCTCAACAAGTTCCAAACGCTCCATCCTGTCCAGTATGCCGGTGAGGGTGGAACCGTCCATATTTAAACTCCTGGCCAGGTCTTTAAATTTTACCCCGTCATTTTCCCAAAGAGCGCTTAACACATAGAATTGCACCGGGGTAACGCCAAAGGACGATAGGTTGTTTTCATAATAGCGCTGCACCTTTCTCATTACCTTGCTGAGTTTAAAACATATGTATTTTGAAGGCCCGCCAATATTATTCTTTTCCATTTCAATCCCCTGAAATATTTTTATCTGTATAATAATTATTTGTATAACAACATTATTTTTCTCAATAATATAAAAGTTTGCTTTTCCTGTCAAGGCCTAGAATGTACAGTCCTCAACATAAACACACATTTTGGTAAAATTTCATATCTTGAACCATATAATCACCAACTTCTACATCATATCCATCTTAAGCATAGGTACAATGCTCATAAAACAGATTTCCACCTCATTCTAGTTTGTGTCTGGTCCAAACCACAGTCAAAGAGAGGAGATGTCTAATGCCTAATCCACTTGATCCAAAAACCATTCCGAAGTTTGTAAACGAACTTGTCATCCCACCTGTATATGAGCCAACTGTTGTTAAAGATCCAATTACCTGTAAAGTAAAAAGCCATGATTACCGGGTGACAATCAGCCAATTCACCCAGCAAATACTACCCGCCGGATTCCCTGAAACAACTGTTTGGGGCTATGGCAGCAAGGTCAGGGACCCGGAAACCGGTAATATCATTCAGGATTTTAGGTCCACACCCGGTCCTACTTTCGAGGCCATAAGACACATTCCGATTAATGTACAATGGGTTAACGACCTGACCGGACCATATCCGTTTGCAGTAGATCCAACTATTCACTGGGCTGACCCCAATAAGATGGGGATGCCCATGCCTCCGTTTCCGCAATTCCCACCGGGATTTCCTTTAGCTCAAAGCCCTGTGCCAATTGTTACCCACCTGCACGGCGGCGAGACTGAACCGTCTTCTGATGGCTACCCGGAAGCATGGTTCACTGCCGGGGAAACTATCACAGGACCTGATTTTATAAAATCCCGTTATCATTACGTTAATGAGCAAGAACCGGCCACTTTATGGTATCATGACCATGCGTTGGGCCTTACCCGCCTGAATGTCATAATGGGGCTGGCCGGTTTCTATTTATTACGCGATCCCCATAACTACCTTGATGATGGAAAGCATTCCGTGCTGCCGCTCGGCAAATATGAGATACCCCTCGCCATACAAGACAGGTCCTTCTTTGACGATGGTTCATTGGCGTTTCCCAATAATGGAGTGAATCCGGATATTCACCCTTACTGGAGACCGACTTTTTTAGGTAATACCATTATGGTTAACGGCAGGGTATGGCCTAATTTGGATGTCGAGCCGAGACAATACCGTTTTCGGATTTTGAACGGATCCAGTACCCGCTTCTATAATCTAATGTTCTCGAACCAAATGCCATTTATTCAAATCGGCACAGATGGCGGCTACCTGCCGCAACCCGTGCAGCTCGTCTCGTTACTCATTTCTCCTGGCGAACGGGCTGATATCCTTGTGGATTTTTCCCAATTATCACCTGGCACTCAATTAATACTGACCAATAATGCCAATGCTCCGTTCCCCAACGGGAATCCTCCTGATCCCCAGACCACAGGACAGATAATGCAGTTTACTGTGCTTAACAAACCAGCTGTCGTACCCCCACCATTGCCTAAAACTTTGAATATTCTATTCCCCCTGGTGTGCAACAGTAAAGAACGAACCTTGACTCTTTATGTGGTTGGAGGCCCCACCCGGCCGTTAGAACTATTGCTGGACGGACAAAAATGGAATGCGCCTGTCTCCGAATTGCCGTTGGTAGGGGCGACCGAGGACTGGCAAATTGTGAACCTAACAGGAGGCGCCCACCCAATTCATCTTCACTTAATTCAATTCAGACTGGTCAGCCGCCAGGACTTTCTGGCTGCCAAATATACGAATGATTGGTTAGCCCTTAATGGTCAACCTCCGTTTGACCATCCGACCAGAGTGTTACCTTTGGAACCGTACCTGCTGGATGGGCCAATTAACCCGCCGGCTCATGAGAACGGCTGGAAAGATACCATTCAGGCCTATCCGGGACAGGTAACCACAATCAGGGTGCGATTCGCTCCCCAAAATGTGTTGTTTTCATTTCCCGGAATTAATCTATTTCCTTTCAATCCTGCCGCAGAGCCGGGTTATGTATGGCACTGCCATATGATCGACCACGAGGACAATGAAATGATGCGTCCTTACAAAGTTAGGAATCCTCTTGAGGGTTGCTAGCTAACTAAAATCCTATTTTGGCGCGTATATACCCGATTGTGCCGCCAGTGCCCCCCGTACAATGGCCTTCTCCAGTACCACCGCGGCGGCTGTGCCCACAATCGTAACGACGGCGTCTCTCGACATGTTACTGGTGTGTGAGCCCAGGGCGAGGCAGAAGACCGTGTCACCGTCCCACTGAGTGTGATTGGGGGAGATGGCCCGGGCCATTCCATCGTCGGCCAGTCTTGCCACCCGGTTGGCCTCTGCCTTGGTCAGCCGCTCTGTTGTAGCCACTAGGGCGATTGTGGTGCTCTGGAAGTACAGCGGTGACGGCACACCGTCCAGCATCGCCCGGGTCTGATTGACGAAGGTTCCATCAGGACGAAGCGCTCCTACGACAATACGCCCCCGATCCCATATATCTCCAAGGGCGTTGACCACCGCCAGGGCCGCCACCACGGGGCCGCCGGGAATACGCAGGGAGGCGGTGCCCAGTCCGCTCTTCATCGGTATCCCGTAGATTTTCCCCACTGTCGCTCCCGCCCCGGCGCCAACATTTCCTTCAGGCACGGGCCCCGCATTGGCAGCCTGGCAGGCGGCGTAAGCCAGGGCCGCATCTGGCGGAGGTGAGCCCTTGGCGAAGGGGAGGTCGTAGATAACCGCCGCAGGTACGAGAGGCACCTCGGCGATCCCTTTCTCAACGAGCCAGCGCATCACCCCGCCCGCCGCCGGCAGCCC
This sequence comes from Bacillota bacterium, assembly GCA_049323755.1. Taxonomy (GTDB): domain Bacteria; phylum Bacillota; class Desulfotomaculia; order Desulfotomaculales; family Desulfocucumaceae; genus BRHc4a. The sequence goes on along the minus strand of JBMOPE010000016.1, from coordinate 22,249 downwards.
GAAGAAACTACCGCCTGTGAGGAGGACGCCATATACAGGATACTCCGCGGTGCCGGGGCGGATGCTATCGGTCTGCTGGGTACCGGGGTTACCTCCACTTGCATCTACGCCGGGAACTGCCCCACCAGGGCAGAGAATCACCGTGCATCCCGTACGGCCGCCTTTGTCCTCAGCATTTCCCACCAATATGCCGGGAACATCGGTAAGTCCTCCCATAGCGGCTGCTTTCACTTCTCGTTGTTTTCCTTTGCTCATATATATCACCCTATCGATAAAGATTTAACCCAGTATATGGATAATTTTATGCTCTTTTATATCACCGGCCTTGTGGATTACTTTTTTACTTTACTTTAACAACCTGTGATATACCAATAATTTGGCTTAAATCATCCAATGCCTTAACCTGAAAATACGGCCCCACTGAATTAACATAAACATCTGTCTCAAATCCGGTGCGAGGGGTGCTCTTTACCACCACCGACAACCTGTCGGGTGTTGGACCGGCTAGTACCTGCCAGGCCACAGTTTCAGTTGAACCGTTCCATGATGCGTAAACAATCACCGCATCTTTAGAAAATAGATTTACTGCAATACTGGGTGGATAAAGGGGAAAACCTACCCATATATTCTTAAAGGCCCTATAAGAAATATTTTCACCAGGAAACTGCATATCGTATAAAAAATTCAATGAAGGATCTATTTCGGTATTACCGGCATTTGCAAATTCAGAAAGATATGGTTGTTGTCCCCATCCAACGAATTGATTTCCATTAGATAGCTTTTGAACATTTCCTTGAGTCATAACTTTTAAATTTGGATCATGATAATATGATCGATCCATATTCGCAGTCATTTTTTGGTAATCCAGCTGAAGGACTAAACCATGGGACGGGCTCTCAGGCGGAGAACTACTATTGGCACAACAGGCGTCGTCAAACAAACTAATCTTATTGCCAGGCCGATAACGCGCATCATGTTGCCAGGAAAACATAGCGTTTGGACCAAAAGAAAAATTACTTTTTTTACCGCCAAGCTGCCAGATTATATTTCCCGTTTCTTTATCAATATTATAAATGGCCCACATGTTACGCATACTAATTAGGAGTGTATTGTTTGGCCCCTCTTCGACGGAATTCACGTGGAAACAGTCCCAGATGTTATTCGTGCTTACTGCAGATGAAGCAGGCATCAGCGAGTCGGCAGGATCAACATGATCAAGCACATTCCAAAAGAAAACAAGCTCGCAGGTCTTGAGATCAACTTCCTGAATGGAGTAATTATCAATATATCCATCAGGCGGACCTCCATAGGCCGTTAGATCCGCCGGTACTTGTTTTACAGCGGTAAACAAAGCGGTATTTCGATTTGTAATGGTAAATTCGTGAACATCAGCAGTAAACCCCTTTTGGGCAGTGAGTTTCTTAACAACTTTATAATTCTGATTTATGATTTGGAAATAAGCACCGGGCTCGGGATCCCCTGCCGGAAGATTAGGGGCTGCGGACTGAGTTCCCGATATCGTCCCTTGCCACATGGTAAGGACTGGTTTTCCTTTGTAGGACTGCACCCTAAAATCCGAGTTTTGTAAATAAATACTATTAAGCGGTCTAAACCAGATCGGATTTCCGGCCTGATCCATAATCAATGCGCCTGTTTGCCCAATCATAGTTGCCTCGTACGAAGTATATGGCGCAACAAATATTAATCCGGAAGCTATTCCTCCTTTATTCATATTAATAGTTACCTTCATGGGATGCAAAGCGGGGGCCGAAACAAAGCTCCACGCCTGTGAGCTTGAATTAGTTGTAGCCATTCCCATCATCTCCTATTATCACTAATGGAAAATCTACATGCCGGGAACATCAGTAAGTCCTCCCTTAGCGGCTTTTTATAATTTTCGTTGTTTTCCCCGGCTCATACATATCACCCTCCCGGCAGCAATCATCAAAGTATTCATCTCAGCAATCATCACAGTATTCATCATTGGCGGGCGGGATGCTCTGCGGGTAATTAAAAACGTTCTCCGGGTCGTATTTGGCCTTCACCCTGGTCAGCCGGTCGAAGTTTCCGCCGTAGTATGCCCTGGGCCAGTTCTTGATGGAAAGGTCCGGTGTATTGACGTAAACGCCCTGGGTAAAGGGGCGCATCGCCCGGCGGAATTCCTCTACCCAGTGGATGCCCGGGGCCGCCCCGTCAGGCGTGCTCCAGGTGGCAAAGAAGGACATGTTGGAGAAAGCCTGGCGGTAGAAGTAGGCCGTAGCCTTACTGGGTACCCTGGCCACCGCGCCGCCCAGGCCGTGGAAAAAGACGCTGACCGAGGAAGTGGGCGGATTGTTGATGAAGCGCCGGATCGTGGCGATGCCCTCACACGGCAGCAGTTCATTGACGAAGGGGCCTACGCTCTTGAAGGGCTCGGGAGAATCCGGCTGGGTGGCCGCTATCCGGCCTACAGCTTCAATCCAGGGTATCTCTTCAATAGTCACCTTCTGTGGCGAGCCGGCCCGAAGCAAAGGCTGCAGCAGGCGGCGCAGTTTTTTAGCCGAACCGAGAAAGACCCCTTGCATTAACAGCAGCGACTCCAGTCCTGAAGCTATCGTAAGGATTGGGGTGAGTCGGTCGCTGGCGTCGGGGGTTGTATATTTCTGCCAGGTTTCCAGCACCGGCTCCAGGTCCCGCAGGTCCCAGCTGATGTTGGCGTAGGCCACCGTGTCAATGCGGCGCGCACGGTAGCGGAAGGAGGTACAGATGCCGAAGTTGCCGCCACCGCCACCGCGTGAGGCCCAGAACAGATCGGCGTGGCGGTCGGCATTGGCATGGAGCACACGGCCATTGGCGTCGACCATCTCCAGCTCAAGCAGGTTGTCGATAATCAGACCATACGGCCGGGATAAAATGCTCTGGCCGCCGCCCAGGGTAAACCCGGCGATACCCGTGCTGGCGCAGAGACCATTCGGTACCGCCAACCCCTCGGACCAAAGCGCCTCGGCTAAGGCGAAGTCCCGCTGGCCGGTCTGCACCGTGGCAGTGCCGCGCTTCTTGTCTACCTCCACCCGGGTCATCTCGCTGACGTCGATCACGATGCCGGCATCGACGACCGACAAGCCCTCGTAGTTGTGGCGGCCGGAGCGCATACGGATCGGCACGTTATTATAACGCGCCCAGCGCACGGCGTTGACTACGTCCTGCGTCTCCCGGGCGAAGACGATGACCAGCGGGAACCTGTTGAAGAAGGTGTTGAACTCCTGGCGGGCAGCGTCGTATTGCGGCTCTCCCGGTAAAACGATACGTCCAGTCAGTTCGGGTTCCTTTTTGTGGGGCATACATATATCTCCCCTTATCTCAAATTGTTGTATAGTATAATATACCAAGCATGGTAATATTGTGATGCAAAATACGGAACATGTAGTTTTCTCACCTCCCTTCAAGAATTTGTGCATAAAAATAAATAAACGCCCTGCGGGCGTTGCCGCTGGAACAGCGGCATTGTTAAGCATTATTCATGGGTCCGGAATTGGGAATTGGGAATTAGGAATTGGTTTGGGCATTTCCCGGCCTTTTTTCTTTTTTATAGCGTGAAATTATTGCCTATTGTATCGTATAGGAGAAGCCCCAATAATAGTCGTCGGACGTCAGACGTTAGGAGATTATGATGTGAATTTGGGGTATTATTCTGACGACCGATGTCTGACGACTGCTTACCGAATTGGCCAGTTGCAGCCGGAGGATCCTATCGTGAGTGCGGGGGTTTATCCGATACGCCCCAAAGCTATAACGAGTATGCGGTACCGGGTACTTGACAAACTAACTTATTGGAAAAGTATCCCGTGAGTTATGCGGGGACAGGCCCTTAACTTGTTATATGGGGAAACCTGTGGCAGGCTGGGGGAGGGGAACAGAGATCTCCTGGCTGAGTTTGGTTTTGTTACCGAGGCCCTGGCCTCTTATGATGCAGACAGCTCCTATATCCAGGGCTTTGCTGAAGGTGTTGCTTTTTGTTTTTTTCAACAATTCAACAACCGGCACCGGTTATACACTTTATACAGATTTCACAGGAACGTTCCAGCACATTTTTGCTCATAGTTGTCGAAAGTCTAAGACCTCCGACTAAAGCGCCCAGGACAGACATCATAATCAGCATGACGACAAGGATCAGAAGGTGTCCGTCAATCTTCCGCCTTATTTCATCCACCTAGACAACGCTCTTGTGGTTTCAAAACCGGCAGAATCAGGATTCTTTACAACATCTCTTACGGCAAACCCTATATTTTTTGAATCCCTGTTTCCGGTTGTGATAACTACTGACCGAAACCTTCCTGGCCTGTAAGCTCCTGAAAATATTCCTGATTTACATATACCTTTGGTTCGGACATAATTTCCTGGACAACTCCGATAACTTTCCAGGCAGAGTCTTTTCCGTTTATTCTTAATGTAATGGTATCTCCAATTTTTGTATCAGGTTCCTTGTTCAACACCCATTGGTTTAAGACGACAGCATTAGTATCCTCCGGAGCCAGCCATTTGCCTATGCTCGGTTCGACAGATGTTTCAAGTTTTGAGCCTGACGGGACTGCAAGTACTTGGAAGTTGTCGCCTCACATACCGTCCGCATATACGGTTACGGTTTCCGAATCTCCCCAGACTTCTACATCCTTTATACCAGGGACTTTTTTTTACCGATTCCTCTATTTCAGCATTATTATAAGGGCGGGCAAGGCCTATGGAGGCGTCGAAACGGTAAGACTTTGTAACCCCTGCCGAACTTGTAAAATGGCCAAAGTAAAGATGCCAGCGTTATCTGGCATAACGGATTGGTTCTAGTGTGGCGGGCGCACGTGGCCCGGTATTTGACCGGCTTGCATTTGATCAATCAACCAGCTTGCACCAAAGTATAAACCAACAATTACGATTACTACGCCAATAATCACTAGTATCATTTTTTTCTTCTTCATAGCTTTATCCTCCTTATAGGCACGTGAGCGCTTCGCGAACGGTCAACCGTGATGCCCGATATGCGGGTGCCAAGGTGGCCAACGCTGCACCAACAACGACCACGACAACCCAAATAACAACTCCTGGTACCGAAATCTGGAATAAGCCGGACATAGGCATATATCCGATCATTACCGCTGTGAGAAGAAGCGCGGGAATAGCCGCAATCACGCAGCTTACCACCGCTATAAAGATGCCTTCGAGAACTACGAGGCGGCGCACAGTGGAAGCGGGCGCCCCAATAGCGCTCATCACGCCGAACTCACGGGTTCGCTCAAGCACATTGGTGCTCATCGTTGAGGCCAGTCCGGCAAACCCAACCACACCTATAGCAAAGGAGATTCCCAGGAAAACCAAGATGAGAGGGAGCATGTGGCCGGCGCCGGCGACTGCGGAACGACTTACAGATGCCGAAGATCGCACCACGATCCCTGCATCTGTGAGGGTACGTTCGGCCGCAGTAGCAACGGCTGCTCGAGTTTCCTCGTCGTGGTTATCGGTCACGATACGGAGCAGATTGGGCTGGCTTACGCCGGTGGCCGCCTTAAAGGCCTCTTCGGTTGTGAAGATGCCTCCGCCATGACCCACGGACTCGGCGACGCCAACGACCAGCCAACTGGTGGAGCGTCCGCCAATTGACAGATGAATGGTGTCACCGCTCTGAACGCTGGGGAGGTCTTTTGTGAGCGCCGCCTGACTGATCACGACGGCACCTGCTTCGCCGGGGCGTAGCCAGCGACCTTCCAGGAGGGGCGGCGGAGCTATGAGCAAGCTGTCCGGGGGGACGACGGTAACGGCTATGCTGCCGTGTCCCTGGTCGGGATAGGTACGGGTGACGCTGATCTGCTGTCCGGGTGGGATGACGCTCGTTTGTAAGATGCTCCATCCCTCCACACGAGTCACGCCGGGAATATCTGCCACCAGGTTTGTCAATGCAGCTGCCGAGACCTGATCAATGTCGGCAAGTCGCACATCGACGTCCCACCGGCGCAACTCCTTTTCCCGGTCTAAAGACGCCTGGAAGCCGGCCTGGGTTGACATCCCGGCGACGAACACGGCGCCGGCACAGGCCAGAAGCCCGACAGACAGCAGAAACCGGACCCGGCGCCGGAAGATGTTGCGAAACGCCATCTGCACCGTGCGGTCAATGCCCCGCAACCGTCCAAGCCCGGCATCAAAGCGTGTTGAGATGTCCCCGTGGCGGTCGACGCCGCGATAGTCGAGCGCCTCTCGGACCGTCGTGCGGCTCGTCTTTACCAGCGACGCCAGAGAGAATAGAAGCGGTACGCCGACACCAGCGGCGATAACCACCACATACATCCAAGATGGAGCCACCAGGCTGACGGCGTCTACGCCCAGCAAGGTAAGAATGGCGGGAGTAAAGGCGCGGCTAATTAAGATACCAGGGACAATCGCAAGGGCGGTAGCCGTGACGGCTATCACCAGCGTCAACAGCAGATACAACTGCAGCACCCGGCTGGATTTCGCGCCGATCGCCTTCATGATCCCAATCTGAGGAATTTGCTGGGCAAACAGCCCGTTAAGCATGGTGGCGACAAGGATCGCGCTAAGCAGCAGGCCGGCCACGCCAAAGGCCAGCAGCCCCAGTAGAAGCGAGTCCGCTTGCGCCTGGTGAGGATGAGCATACGGTGTTGGGACTTGGATCTCACGGACGGCCACGCCATAGGTTTGCTGCAGCCAGTCGACCAGATCACGGGCGGTAGCCACAATGACATCCCGGTTACGGCTCGGTATGGTTAGACCCGGCTGGTCGGCGACCTGGATCTTGAGTGCATTCAGAGCGACGGGCACTCCCAAGACCGGCAGAGATGCTGCGGAAATGAAACCATGCCCCTTCTGCTCCTGGAATGAAGGCGCCAGAGCCGGGTCGTACGCCACACCGCTGATACGAAGCGATGTAGCTTCTCCATTAGGAGCTTTAACAACTACAGCTTCTCCAACCTTTAGGTTCAGCAGATCGAACGAAGAGCGGTCGATCAGGATCTCTCCAGCGGCCGGCGGCCAACTGCCCTGCTCGACCTTGAATTTTTCTATCTGCATCGGGTCGCTGGGCATGGAAACAAAGATCTGGAGCGGGTTCGGTCCCCATCCGCCACCTTTTTGTTGTACCTGGAGTGTTAACTGGGTACGTGCGGCGGCATCGATGATGCCAGGTTGCTTCCGGACTTCGGTTGCGATGACCTCCATCTGGTCGGCATCAAGCCCGCGTTCAAAGAGAATCGTTGCCGACGCTGGATTGGTGCTCAAGTAGGCACGTTGCATCTCCCGGCCGGTGGTGCCCCACGTGTACAACACCGCACTGAATATAACCAGGGTAATGCTCAAGGCGAGGATCATCAGCACGATTCGCTCCCAGGTCCCTCGCAGATCCCGGAACAGCTTTACGAACAGCAGCCGTGTCATGGCCTCACCTCCCCTGGCTCCAGTTGATCCGTTTCCGTCTGAGCCCCGTCGGCGACGCGGCCATCCATCAGCACCACCTGCCGCCTGATGGAGCGTCTGACATCTCGCTCGTGGGTTACCACGAGGATGGTGCGCCCCTCAGCGTTCAAGTCGGCGAACAGCTTCAAAACCGCCGCGCTGGTTACTGAATCGAGATTGCCGGTCGGCTCGTCGGCCAGCAGGATCGGCGGATCGTTGGCCAGCGCCCGGGCAATGGCCGCTCGTTGTTGCTCCCCACCTGACAGTGTGGTGGGCAACTTGTTGGCCTTGTCCCTGATACCGACGCGATCCAAAAGTTCCAGAGCTTTGGATTGACGTTCGGTCGCCGGAACGATCTTTGCGAAGTCCATCGGCAGCATCACATTTTCGGCCACCGTCAAGGTCGGCAGCAACTGGAAGAATTGGAATACCAAGCCAATGGTCCGACCTCGCCATTCCGCAAGCTGTGACTCCGACAGCGAATGCAGCCGGGTACCGGCAACTGTGATCTCTCCGCTAGTAGGCCGGTCGATGCCCGCCAGGAGGTTCAGCAGCGTCGTCTTGCCGCTGCCGGATTTGCCGACCACGGCGACAAACTCGCCCTTCCGGACCTGCAGGCTGATGCCTCGAAGCGCGGTGAAAGGCTGGGATGGGGACTCGTAGGTTTTGACGACTTGATGCAGGTCGATTAATGGTTCTTTGTCTGTAAACTGCCCAAATTTTTTCATTGCTTTTTCTCCCTTTTGTAGTTTAGATGACAATGATAGATGTTTCTGTTATGAAAAAATAATACAAAGTCAAAATAAAACGCTGATAAAAAGAAAATAAATATTTGTAAAGCAAATATAAAAAAATATGAAGCAATGAATAATAAGGTCAAATATAAAAGTAAAAGGGGCGACCCCTAAAGTTAAACACTTTGGGTCAGCCCCTTTTCCCTTTTATATTTCATTTATTGTATCTATTGAAAACACCAATTTTTCTATATAGCAATCGGAAGGGTAAACCGGATTCCCAATCCCCCATAATCTGAATGAAACGCGCAAATTTCGCCGCCATGATGTTCAATAATGGATTTGCAGCTTGCCAGGCCAAGTCCTGTACCACCGCTTTTACTTTGCCTTGACTTGTCAATAGTAAAAAATTTTAGAAACAAGGAAGGAGATTCATTATCCGGCACTCCTACGCCGTTGTCCTCCACCTGAAAATATGCATAGTATCCACTCGCATAGCCGCTCATATAGACTTTCAGATCTTTCTTTTCACCGTATCTTACGGCATTGCTGAAAAGATTTCCGAAAACACGGCGTATCATGTGTTCGTTTATAATTATGCGCTGGTTTGCACTGAAGGAATGTTTCCAGTTCAGTTCATAATCAAGCCCGGACAATTCGATTTCATATTCCGCAGCGATGTTTTCAAACAGTTTCAATACCTCTAAGGGTTTCATTTCTATCGTTTCCAATTCAAGCTCATCCTTGGTAAACGCAGAAAAACTGTTGATTAGTTCTGCGATATGCTTTGTTTTCTTTAGGATAAGCTCATAATATTCCTGTTTTTCCCTTTCGGAAAGATTTTTCTGCATCGCCAGCAGTTCCACAAATCCATTTATGGTAGTCAATGGAGTCTTCAGATCGTGAGCTATGGCTGAAATCATATCAATTTGCTCCTTGTGCGCCTGATGAAGCCTTTCCTCCATCTCATTAAAATGATTGTACAGTTCTCCTATTTCATCCTTCCTTTTTGAGTATAAGGATGTAATCTTCCGCCCTATATTTACGCTTTTAAGCCTTATATTAAGTATATAAATCGGTTTTGTTATATTAAAATGAAAATACATTGTTAAAATAGCAAATATGAGGCCTGCCACAACAAACAAAAAAAGAAGCATTTGCACATGTTCCGGACCTGATACAGTTTTTGACCATACAGGCTTTTCATGTGCTATAAGTGTTTTTAGATATAAAGCACCGGAAACGACAATCAACAGAAACATCAGAAGAAACAGTAAAGGAAGTTTGACTTTCAGCTTCATATTCAATCCTTCCCTTCAACATATTTATATCCGACACCCCATATTGTTTTAATTAAGTCATACTGACTGCCAAGCTTTCTTCGGATATTTTTTATATGCACCGTGACGGTATTTATTTCTCCGTATTCATCTCCCCAAACGTTTTCATATATCTGCTCACGGGTTAAGACGTTATTGGGATGGTGCTTTAGAAAGGATAAAATCTGAAATTCTTTGGTTGACAAATCAATCTTTTGGTTATCTAAGAAGGCCTCAAAGGTCTTATCATTTAAAACCAATGGCGAAACAAAAGTACCAGTATTTATATCAGAATCCTGTCTGAGTCCATTCCATTCCTTGTACATGCGGTCAACCTTCCTGAAATGGGCTTTAATTCGTGAAGTAAGCTCCTGGATACTGAATGGTTTGGTCATATAGTCATCTGCGCCTATTTCCAATCCTATAATCTTATCAATGTCTCTGTCGCGCGCACTTAGAAAAAGAATAGGGATATTATAATTGTTTCTGATATTCCTGCAGACTTCGAGTCCGTCCATTTCTGGCATCATTATATCGAGCACAACAAAATCTATGTGATTTTCCTTCAGTATAGATAAGGCTTCTTTCCCTGAATAAGCCGGAATTGCTTCAAATTGTTCGAGTCTTAAACTTTTTGTGATTAGCTTTACAATATCCTGATCGTCATCAACAACCAAAACTGTTTTCTCCATTATTTTCACCTAATTTATTAATTTTTCTCTATTATAACAAAAACATGTGAAGCAAAAATAAAATAAATATGAAAAACTATAAAGGAGTACTCCTCAAATGCGCACCATAAAATGATAATATATACAACAATCCCTACTTTATGCAAACTATTAAAATAGACAATTTCTTCATTAACTTAATTACAGTAGCACCACCCTTTTTGCGTTCTTGGATAGTATCTCCAAAATGCCCCCTATAACCGTTGATTTTACAATATTTTTATTATTGAATAGGTTAATAACTTTTTTATTTTCTTATTATCAATCACGGTATACACTTTTTTATGCGCCGGGATTAACCGGTAAAGTAAAAATTTTTTAAAATTATTTATACAATCTGCTTCGTATAAAATAATAAAAACATATAAAAAACGCCATGGACAACATGGCCGTCATTAATAAGAATCCACCCCGGTAACCATATAGTACGGCGATAATGCCCACAACCGGCGGGCCAGCCGCCTGTCCTACATCCATCAGGGTGCTTAACGCCCCCATAGAAGTTCCTACCTTGCCACAGCTTACCGATTCAGCTGCCAATGGTCTGGTACTGGATGTTACCAAAGCAAAACCAAGACCAAAAAACACATTCATCAAACCTGTTCCCAGAAAACCGCTCCAGAAGGGTATACCCCCTATGGAAGCAGCACATAAAACCAAACCTGAAAAAATTACGGGCATTCTACCAATCTTATCAGATAGTTGTCCGAATACGGGTTTAAAGAAAATTGCTCCGCTCAACTGCAACCCCATTACAATTCCAATCTGCCAGACCTGCAGGCCTTGTTGCCTGGCATATAAAGGAAACAATATTTCAAGTGCTCCGTATGCAAAGAAAACTGTAGCTTCTATTATTCCTACCAGTAAAAATTCCCTGTTACACAAAATAGTCCTTATATTAGCGGCTATATTTATATCAGCCTGGAGTTCCTTTTCAGTTGAAAAAAATGCATTTTCTACGTGCAATCCCCGGTAAAAAACTTTTCCCATTACCAAAGCCAAGACTCCTGCCAACGCGCAAATATAGTAAACCCCTGAATAACTCCATGATGCCAGCAATAATCCGCCCGCGAAGGGAGCCACAGCCCTGCCAAGCATAGTAGAGGACGAATAGAGGGAAAGCATTTCACCTCTCCTTTCCTGGTACAGCAGGGCCACAGCTGCCATGGCCACCGGGCCAAACGCGGCTGTAGCAAACCCGTGATAAAACCTGACTGCAGCTAATTGAATGGGAGTTTGCACTATTAAATATATAAACGGTGCGGTGGCAAAAATAACAAGGGAAGCTGATAGTATTCTCTTCCAGCCATACTTATCAGACAGAGTTCCAGCCAGATAGCCGATAAAGAGACCTGGGATCGTTGAAGCAGCCGCAATCCATCCCACCTGGGCCTCGGTAGCGCCCAGGTGGGATGCGAAAAGCGGCAAGGTAGGGGTCTTCGCAATTGTAGAACTAAAAATTGCGATCATTCCGGAGAAGCATAAAACCCATATAAAATGATTCTTATTCATATAAACTTAATCATTAAACCAGGAGCGTATTTCTTCATGCATTTTTATATATCGTTCCATTGTCTTGGCGTTTTTCCCATATTTAGGGTACTGTTTTAAAATCTCTACAAAACGTTCTTCAGCTCCTTGTTCACTAACATCCACAAGGTCTTCAGTATAAATATCCACCATCCTATCAGCATAGATTACAATTTTCTCTTCCGGGGTTTTCAGAGTATAGTCCCGAACCGGCAACTGAAGCTCAATTGCTTCCTGTTCGGTGAGACCCCCTCTGATGTGTTTCAATATAATGCTTATTATTTGGTCTCCCAGGTCCAGCTTACGGGCCATCTCGGCGCCTATTTCACCATGTTGCAGCTCGTTGGTTTTGGCTTTTCCCAAATCATGATATATTGCTCCCCGAATAATAAGCTCCCGATCAACATTGATAGATACCCTTGAGGATATCTCCAGGGCCTTTCTTGCAACTTCCACACTGTGCTCAATGGCTTCTTCCGGGCAGCCGGCATTTCGCAGATTTTCGATTTCCTTCATTGCAAAATCTTCAACAATGTGCAGAAGAAACTCTGTGACGGCCTGCTCTCCCCATTTATTTCTTACGTGGTCAATATTATGGGGCAGATTAAACAGACTGTGCCGTTCGGCTTTAACCTGTTTTTCCGGGCTATTATCAAGCCAGTCATGCATATCCCTGTATTCGTTTCCTGTCCTTTTTAAGCTGGTAGCGAGATGATCTTTAAAGGGAGGCATATTATAATCACTCCATTCTATTAATTTAGAAGGTAACCTCGGTTACATTTTAAACTGCCTTACTAGAGTTGTCAATATAATTTGTATAATGGTATAAATCATACAAAACATACCCGTGCAAAAATATAAAGGTACATAAGCTATAGGGTATTTCTGTTGACACAACAATTTACATTATAATAATATGTAACCAGGGTTTCCCGTAAAAAACTCATTAAAATATCTGGTAAGGGTTGAAAAAATGAAATGGATTATGCTTATAAATAAGCTGCCCAGAGCAAAAACCACAGCCGTAAAAGTATCGGTTTGGAGAAAACTAAAAAAATTGGGGGCATATCCCTTACAAGACTCTGTGTTTATACTGCCGTTTTCAGAGAGGACCTTAGAGCATTTTGAATGGCTTTCTCAAGAGATAAAGGAGATGGGTGGAGATGCCTCTCTGTGGGAAACGGTAAGTATAGATTCAGAGCAGGAGCATAGGATAAAGGAATTCTTTATTGAACAGGTTAACAGAGAATACAGTGATATTATTGACAGCGTGCGAGAAGCGGAAAATATCAAGCAGCTGCAGAGACTTTGGACACGCTTTCACCGGGTTAAAACGCAGGACTATTTACGGTCACCATTATGGATAGAGGTAAAAAGCGCCCTGGAAAATAGGGCCGCCCAAATTATGGGAGAGGATGATGTTAAATGATGTGGATCACATGGGAGAAGATTGGCGCAGATCGGATTTCCAGCGCCTGGCTGATAAAAAGATTTATCGATTCAGACGCTAAATTCCAGTTTATCAAAAAGGGAACTGATTTTAAGTCTATAGAAGGGATTCCCTTTGATATTCCGGGAGCTACCTTAAGTCATAGGAGGGGGCACTGCACCTTTTGCACTATCCTTAAAGAATATCAGCTTAAGGATCCGGTATTGGACCAGATATGCACAATTATTGATGCAGTGGACTCGTTAAATGAATTGTTGCCGCCTCCAGAGGCAGCAGGATTTGATTTGATAGTCAGAGGGCTTGGAAAAGTCCTGGGAGAAGACCAAAAGACCTTGGAGACAGGGTTTATCATTATGGATGCGATTTACAAACAGCTTTTAGAAGATAGTTAAATGTATATATGTAGTTACTAAGACCACCCTCCCTGGCCTTAATTCCAGGAAGGGTGGCTTCTTAATACTAACTATATTTAATTAACCTGCTGGAATTAAAAACCACCAGCACCGAACCGGCATTATGAACCAGGGCGCCGATTATGGGACCCATAATCCCTATGGATGCCAAAACTATGGCAAACAAATTAATTAGCATCGATACAAGAATATTTATATTAATTGTATGCAAAACCTTTCGGCTCAGCTTAATTAATACCGGTATCTTGTTTATTTCATCCGACATTAGAGCAATGTCGGAAGTTTGAACAGCAATATCTGTTCCACTAACTCCCATAGCAATTCCCACATCTGCCATGGCTAAAGCAGGAGCGTCATTTATGCCGTCGCCTACCATGGCAACATGCCGTCCCTTTTTCTTTAGTTGCTTAATCGCATTGCCCTTATCATCCGGCAGTTGTTCTCCAATATAATTGTTTATATCTGTTTTTAAGGCTATTGAAGCTGCGACTTTTTGATTGTCCCCCGTGATCATCCATATTTCCCTGACACCTATCTTTTTCAGTTTCTTTACGGCAACGGCCGAATCCTCTTTGACCGGGTCAGCTACCGAAATAGCTCCAATCAGGGTGGAGTCAACAGCTATAAGTAAGACGGTTTCCCCTTTTTGTTCACAAATATTTATAAAATCCTCTGCTTCGGTAAGAATGGATACTGATTCTTGTTCCATCAGCTTACGGCTGCCCACAAGGATATGTATATCCCCGGCAACAGCTTTAACACCATGCCCCAATAATACAAGAAAGGAATCCGGGTCGGGAACGGCAATACCATATTCAAGGGCCTTTCGGGAAATAGCGCGGGCCAGTGGGTGTTCTGAAAACTTTTCTGCGGTGGCAACCAGTTTTAATAAATCGCTCTCACCAATACCGCCAAAACATCTAATTTCTGTTACTTCAGGTTTTCCTATGGTAAGAGTGCCCGTTTTATCAAATACTACGGTATCTATTTTCCCACTTAATTCCATAGCCACACCACTTTTAACCAAAATACCTTTTTTAGCCGCATTACCTATTCCGGCCATTATGGCAGTGGGTGTAGCCAGACAGAGGGCACAAGGACAAAAAACGATCAGGATGGTAACCGCCCTTATAGGATTTCCTGTCACAATATATACCAGCGCTGCTATCAACAAAGCTGACGGAACCATCCATGTCGCCCAACGGTCGGCGGTTCGAATAACAGGGGCCTTGTTGTTTTCAGCTTCTTCAACCATCTTTACTACTTTAGCCAGCGTTGTATCTTCTCCTACATTTGTTGCTCGTATCTCCAACGCTCCCAACTGGTTGAGCGAGCCCACATATACATTGTCTCCGTATGACTTGTCAATCGGCATCGATTCACCGGTGACAGCCGCCTGGCATACCGACGACCGGCCTGAGACTACTTCACCGTCCACGGGTATCCTCTCTCCCGGTTTTACTAAGACCAAATCCCCCACTTTTATATCCTCTACATCAACGGTTAATTCTTCTCCGTTCCTCCGTACTCTGGCAACAGAGGGTACTACATTTAGCAGTTCCTTAATACCGGACTTGGCTTTGGCTACCGTCCTGTTTTCCAGTATTTCTCCAATCATCATGATAAAAGCTACTTCACCTGCGGCAAAATATTCGCCTGCGGCCACAGACGCAATGAGAGCTATGCTGACCAATAAACCGGCTTTTATATCCCCCTGAGTCACGAGTCCAGTCATAGCACCTTTAATAATAGGTACTCCGCTGATAATTATACTTACCCATGCAGGATCAAAGCCTAACTGTTCTTTAAGCAATCCAAACCAACTAAATACTAAAAAAAGACCAGAAATAGCCGTTAGAAAATATGTCAAGTATTCTTTTTGAAAGACAAAGGAAAATAGTTTTGCCTCTCTTGTTTTTTGATTAATTATTACTTTCTCCATATTATTCCCTCGTCTACTTTTACAAGTATTTACCCAGTGCAGATTTCAACTTATAGACTACTTCCTCGCCTTTTCCATCTCTAATTCCTTCCAGAACACATCCTTCCAGGTGACCTTCCAGTACCAGCCTTCCTACCTTGTCCAGGGCAGCTTTAACGGCTCCGATTTGAAGTAGAATATCCTCGCAGGGCTTGTTTTCGTCCACCATTCGTTTAACTGCCTGAGCATGTCCTGCAATCTTAGCCAACCTTGAACTGATATCCTTGACATCGTAACAGTCCGACATAAAAATCCCTCCCAACCCCTCCCCCCGGTGGGGATATATATGGAAATTATATCCCTTTGAATCTTATCTGTCAATCAGTTAAAACGCTTAATTAAAATACTGGGGGGAAGCAAAAAGCTGTTTTTTGATCATGCTTCCGATAGCTTCCAACCATATCTTGTATATTCTTTGGTTTGTCAGTCTAAGACTGAAATCACCGGGATGGCCCGGTTTTTCGTTTATGGATCATCCGTTAAAATTGTTTAATGTTTTAGACTGAAACGATTGTTGCACGTAAAAAACTCATGGTTTGGTAAAATAAAGTTTTAGACTGTCAGGCCATACCGCTTGTTTAATCTTGATCGGAATAATGGCATTTTTTAGATGGACTGGCAAAAAGGAGGATTTTAATCGAAGAGTGACGAATTGAGTTTTCTATACATTTGACATCATGAGCCAGCATCAGGGGGTGCTGGCTTTTTGTTTTTATTAGAGATATTTTTCATTCCGAACTGATACTAAAAACCCGATAGAAGAATGCCAGAAATAATAAAGACATAAGGAGCAGAAAAGTTCTGGAAAAAATAGTTATTATGCCTTCTTTACTTGTATTTATTATTACCGTATCAATTATCGTTAGCCTGATTATAAAAAGAAAAAGAGAAAAGGTTAATGGATTTACAAGCTATTACCAAACTGTTAGCGGCATGAGAATCATATCATCCTTTATAGATTGGCTTATTGTATTAATTATAATTTTTCTAATAGAAAAAAGCCTTTCTGTTATTAGCGATATAGATGGTTTGTACATTGAATTATTAAGAATAGTAGTTATATATTCTTTTACTACTTTTCTCATTGTCAAATATGGCGGAACTCCTGGCAAACTATTGCTGGGCATAAAGATAATAGACATTAACGGAAAATACTTAACAACTGGAAAAGCAATTCTAAGGCAAGTTTTTAGTTTAATCCTAGAGATCATAGCTATTTATATTATTTTTGTTGCAGCATATGCTATCAAATATAACACCATCGGTGATCCAGGATATATTATTGCAAAAACCATGATTTTATATATTCCTATTCTTCTATTCATGCCCATATATTTATTAGATTACATTTTTATATTATTTAGCAATAAGAATCGCGCTATTCATGACTACCTTGCAGATTCAATTGTAATATATAAAGGTAAAGTAAATTATTTAAAACAAACTTCAATAGAATCATCCCTCTCTGAAGGAATAATAAGGGCCTCAGGAAAAATAAAGGAAATATACTCTTTTAACAGTACGTTCAAAGTTGTTATTTCCCCCAAAGGTGCCGGGCAATTTCAAATTGACTTATTTATGTGGGAAGATGATTCATGGGTCCCTCATCCCGGCCAGCCTTTACTTGGCGAATCAATGGAAGCAGCAGAAAGAATTGCAAAAGAATACCTGGATGAATGCAGTGCAGCACAGTTTAAAAAAGATTCCAATTTTTCTGGTTAATCATATGAATAACATATAAGGAGTGGTATACATTACTACTGTTACTGAAAATATGACATCCCAAAATGAGAGCTATGCAGGGTTCTGGATAAGGGCAGTGGCCCTTTTGATAGACTTTATAATAATCAAGGTATGTTTTGCCCTTATAGACAGGTTTTATTATCTTTTATATGTTACGGTTGGCCTGGGGGCAAAGATGGAGTTTATCTTTTATTACGCTGATTATGCCATGATTGCGGTGAGCTTTATTGCTTACTGGCTTTACTTTGCCAAAATGGAGAGCTCAACTACACAGGGAACACTGGGAAAAATGTTTTTTGGAATAATTGTTACGGACCTAAACGGTCAGCGGATTTCTTTCAAAACAGCCTCAATAAGGTTCTTTGGCAAAATTATATCTACTGTTATTCTTTTGATAGGCTTTTTTATGGCAGCATTTTCACCTAAAAAACAAGCTCTCCATGACATAATAGCCGGGACTTACCTAGTAAAGAGAGGGAAATATACCAAAGTGCCTGTATAAAAATCAACTTTATTTGTCTGTCTAAGACTGAAATCATCTAAATCGCCCGATTTTGCATTCATGGACAACCCATTAGAATTGTATAATGTTCTAGCTAGACTGACTGTTGCCTTACTCTTTTTATATTTTTTTAAGATATCGTGATAAATAAGAGGATTTGGGATAATGTTGGAGAAAAAATATGATGAAAGAGAAAAAGCTTTAGCGTACCATCACCAAAGCCTTTAAAAATAGATATTATCATAGGGGGACTATTTTTTATTGTCAGTGTACATCTTCCAAAGGGACGTCAATAAAGCTGCTAAACCTGCAAAAAAAGCTCCCCATTCGGCCATAAGAATCACGCTCCTTTACTTGATTCGTTAGTTAATATTTTTATGAGGGTTTGAATTTGAACTTTTTTAATTGATGTTTTTGGAACTTAGAAAGTGTAGCACTGCGGAACTTAATAATTTCCAGTTTATTTGAGTTTTATTTCCAGTTTGACGGAGTGAACCATTGACAATGAGGGCAAGTATGGTAGCCTGTTAGTGGCGATGTCATAAGCACTTGAGTCATCGCCCCTGACATCAATACCATGCTTGCGGAGGCTCGTTGTCAATGGCAAACTGGAAATAAAACTGGAAGAAAAACGGAACTTAAGTGCTCGGATTTATAAGTTCCAAACACATTAATTGACCCGTCAAGATTAAACAATTCTGTTTCAGGTACTTCGAGTATTTCTGCTATTTTGGCTCTCAACATGGGCCAGGACTTTCGATGACCACATTCTATTTGACTAATTGCATTAGGTATGTACCCTGCCTTAATGGCAAGTTGTTTTGTTGTCAATCCAGATTTGCGTCTGTAAAGTTCCAAGTAGGTTAAAGTCATTTTCATGGCCTCCTTTTTAAATCTGATATCCGTTCGTCGAAAAATTAAAGCCCACATGCTTGCATGTGGGCTTTAAAACCTCTCAAAGGGTCGGCCCCACACGCAAATAGTTCACACAAATACCAGGTAATGATTTCCCTTTAACAGAAATCTTCTGTTTACCCTCTATGGTAGTTGTATGAACTTTGTGTAGAACCAATGCACCCTTTCTTTGAAGTTAGTTAGCGATTGTCTCCTTAACTTTCATAGAGATCCACTATAGTAGTAAAGTAACGCTTTGCCTTATTTCACTTTATTCTATTATAAATTAATTGACTCTTTTTTTGCAATGTAATTTACCTTACTTTTTGATATTCCCGTTTGACAGGGGCTTTCAACCGGCCATATCATTGATGTGGGTACAATCATTTTTCAATTGTTCTTTGTGAATTTAAATCGGCTATCGGCTTTACCGATCTTAACACTTCTGAACCGTCGTTTAGAGTGATCCGGAAATCTGTAGTCATCACTATGTGTTCTCTTGTCTTTATGTCTACAGGGTAACTAATACCTTTACGTTGCGCTATTTCCTGGACTTCTTCCACCGGGAGAAGGGGGAACTGTTCCCTTATATCAGTTAAAGCAGAAGACCAGTCAAGGATGAAAAAATACCTCCGTTCATGATCGGAAAGAAGGTGGTGTTCTCTTTGGGTTTTCCAGCCTTTAATTTTTCTTGCACGCCCATGGGAAGGCACCTCGTAAACGGTGATCCAGGGTAGGTATTCCTTTCCTACCCCCTGACCACGCCCTTCTTTTAGTTTCCTTTCAACAGTGGATATTGTGTTTAAAACCCTAGTCCTGGCCATGGCAAAACTCCTATATTTTAGTGAATATTACCATAATATTACCACCTTCGACAAATATTTTCCATAAATTAACCGGTTAAATCACCAGAATAACTCGGTAAAAATTGTACCCCATAATCCCATAAAAATATAATCCGAAATTGTCTCGGTAAGAATTCAACTTTTTAATTTGTCACAGTAAGTTGATGAGAAAAGAGAAGACTAATACTGATTTAGACTTAAATACCGCGCATAATTCAAAAAACCGTACTGCCCCCAATATCAAAACACTGAAAGCAATATGTATGTTATCCTTCTTTTGACAATGGGGAGAAGTACAAACACTTAACCAATTAAATATAAAAATTTATGAATCTAACTTACTAAATGGAAAGTATTTGTAGCTGGTTATTTTTAAAAGTTGTTGACAATATTTTCTTTTTTTATTATATTCTCATTAGCTTATATGCTAATTTGCATTTATGTTAAGAGGTCAAACCATGACTAAGCAAAATATAACCTTTGGCACATTCGTATATGATAAAAGAAAAACCCAAGGTATCACGCAAAAACAAGTTGCGGATGCGTTGGGCGTTACTGCTGTTTATATTTGTGATATTGAAAAGAGCCGTAGGTATCCACCAACCAGCGGTGAGCTATTAGTAAAATTAGCGGCTATCTTAAAACTATCCGACAACGAACTTCCGTTATATTATGATTTGGCAGGACAAAATAAAGGATGTGTACCGCCTGATATTGCAGGATATGTAATGTCAACCGATATTGTGAGGACAGCTATCAGAAAGGCGAAGAATAAAGCAACTGTGAAAGATTGGCAACAGTTTATTGCAGTGCTTGAAAATAAGTAATTCTGATTGGAGGTAACACAATGGCAGGTAAGTTTGAATGGCATAAGTTTTCAGAGGTAAATCTTGACGACCCTTTCTTTGATTCACTCAAAGCGGACTATGAGGAATTTCCGGTCTGGTATAAGAAAAAAAGTGATGCAGGAGAGTATGCTCTCGTTTTTCACGATGAATAAGGGGTAGGCGCGTTTGTCTATTTAAAAAGAGAGCTTGAAGCTATTCAACTAACAGATAAAATATTACCTGCCATACCTCGCGTTAAAATCGGAACCTTGCGACTGGCTGAACGTTTTAGAGGTATGAGGCTTGGCGAGGGCGCATTAGGTGTTTCTCTTTGGAAATGGCGTGATGATAAAGCTGATGATATATATGTTACAGTATTTGACAAACATTCAGAGCTAATCAGTCTTTTTGAGAGATTTGGATTTAAATGTGTTGGTATGAATAGTCGTGGAGAGTGCGTATATTTAAAAAGTCGCAGTATAATTGATTACAGCGATCCCTATAAAGCTTTTCCGTTTATTAGGCCTAACTTTGGAAAAGCAGGTTTGATTCCTATATTTGAGAAATTTCATGATAGGCTGTTTCCTTATTCAGAGTTAAAAATAAAGAAGCGTGAAATTGAAGAGGAAACAGCTGGTAATGGTGTTACAAAGGTTTACATAGGCACTCCATATACGCCTATGCACTACGAGGTTGGAGAACCGGTTGGCATTTATCGTATATTTGAAGGTGATTCAGGAAAAACTTACAAATCGGTTGTTACATCTTATTGTACAATAACTAAAATTGATGTAATAAAAAACAACGGGAGAGCGATAATGAGTCTTGCTGATTTTGTTAAAAATGCTGGAAATAAAACAGTTTTTACTCCTGAAGAATTGGCAGGTATATATACAAAAAATAATGTTGTAATGCTTGAACTATTATATAACGGCTTCTTTGGTAAGGGACATAACGTAATTCACAAAGACTTAAAAGAACAGGGATTATTTGAAGCTCATCCCTATACTTTGGATTATACAAAAGAGCAGTTTATTAAACTATTGGAAATGGGTGATGTAAATGTGCAAGATGTTATTATCAATTAATCCTGAACATGTAGAGAATATAATGAATGGAAATAAGCAGTTTGAGTTTAGAAAGGTACGTTGCCGATCTGATGTTGACAAAATTATAATATATGCCACATCTCCTGTCATGAAGATTGTTGGTGAGGCAGAGGTTATTGATGTCATTGTTGACATTCCGGAACAAGTATGGGAGATGACTTCAGGGTCTGCAGGTATTTCAAAGCAGTTTTATGATAAGTATTTTCAAAATAAGGAAAAAGCAGTGGCATATCGATTAGGCCAGGTTAAGAAGTATAAAAAGCCACTTACGCTTGCGGACTTCGGGATTAGCTTCGCACCGCAATCATTTGTATACGTGTGAACCTCCGCCTGGACAAACCCGGAGGAGGTTCACATAGTATTCCGTTAACAACTCCGACCATATCCCGGCATGGACCTTTAAAACCGCATTTACCGCACCTGTATATTCGACCGGATTTGCTTTGTGTTTCCTCCCGCACTCCGGGCAGGACGGGTTTGTCAAGGGCGGCGTTTAGCCAGACAGGGGTAGTACCGGAGAAGCTTCGCTGGTACTACCCCATAATAATGTTATTACACACGAAGCCGGTAAAGGTAGGATAACCGGTTTCCCGTGAGACCGTTTCAAATTTTATGTAAACCTCCAAACAAATGATGTAAGATAAGAGCATCAGTTTGGAGGTTTATTTATGGCCAAAAGGAAGATCAGTCCAGAAAGAAGGGCGCAACGGAAAAAACTGTTGGAAATGCTTCAGGACGCT
>JBMOPE010000015.1:0-77605 GCA_049323755.1 Bacillota bacterium | reverse complement strand
TGGTGCCCGATAATAGTCCGGGGGCTATCACAAGTTTGTTGTCTTCTCCCAGCGGGTCGCAGTTGGCCGGCACTTCGTCCAGCACCAGCTTGGAGGTCAGCGCCCTGCCGCCCAGCGGGGCGTACTGTCCCGGGACTTCCTCCCACTTCAGTTCAGTTGCGGTCATATTTGCCCTTAGTATCTTTGACACTTTTTAATCCCTCTTTCCGTTTTAACTTTTATTTATTTACTATTACCCGGAAATCTAATTGCAGAGCGTTCTTGCAAACATTGATGACGTCTTCCAGGGTAGCAGTCCTGGGGTTGGTAAAGCTGCAGGCATCCTTCATGGCGCTTTCTGCCATTGTTTTCAGGTCCTCTTCTTTAACCCCGAGAGTAGTCAGTCCGAAAGGAATTCCTACATCCTGAGAAAGCTTCCTGATTGCTGCTATGGCAACATCGGCAGCAGCGCGTACTGACATTCCCTCAATGTTTTCGCCCATTGCAACCGCTATTTCGGCAAAGCGCCCGGGGCATGCTATAAGGTTAAAGTAGCATACGTGGGGAAGCAGTATGGCGTTGCAAACACCGTGGGCCTATAACATTTTTCTTTAGGGATTTGCAGAATTTGTGCCAAACGTTTCTGAAAATTCCCCCTTCTCATTTCGTTATGTAATATTGCAACATATATACCAGTACACATTAATCCAGAAATAACACCTTCGCAAATTTTTTCCTTCAGCATTTTAACAGCCTTTTCATGTGCCTCCGATTACTGTTTTTTATACATGATTAGCTTAAAACCGTCTCTGCTCCCAAATAAATGCTTCATACAGGAACACCAACCCGTCCACCCTGGAGCAGCAACTGCCCCAATTTGGAACACCCCAATCCCCAATCCCCATTAAAAAAGCCACCGTTTTTTCCCGGTGGCTATTCAGGCGATATATTATATTCTCTCATTTTTCTGTAAAGTGTGTTTCTTCCAATCCCCAAAGTCCGTGCAGCCAGGGTAATGTTGCCTTTGTGGTATGAAAGCGCCTCCGACATGGCCCTGGCCTCCAAATCCTTAAGCGAAGGCGGGGCTGGCCTGGGCAGCCCCAGGGAGGACATTGTTTTGTGCACCTTGCTTTCAAGTAAATTTACTGCATTCAGGAATCTGTACAGCTCCTCAGGTGGAAAGGAAGCAATTTCACTTTCTATTCCCTCAATTAGCTGGTGTATGGACTGGGATATCTCTGTACTTTCCTGACTTTCTCCAGTCTTACGGGCATTGACTTTAACAGCGGACCCGCCGGCAACCTTTTCAGGGATGTGTGCAGCCTGGATTACCGGGCCGTCACATAGAGCAACAGCCTGGTCAACTGTGTTGGCAAGTTCCCGGATGTTGCCGGGCCAACTGTGATTTACCAATAATTCCATAGCCCCGGGAGACACTTCAAGGGCCTTCATATCCCTTTTATAAGAGTATCTTTTTATAAAGTAATTAACAAGCTCAGGTATGTCTTCCCTGCGGTCACGCAGGGGAGGCAGTGTCAGCCGGACCACATCCAGGCGGTAAAAAAGGTCTTCACGAAACAACCTTTCCCTTACCGCTTCTTCCAGGTCAACGTTGGTGGCGGCAATAATCCGCACGTCAGTCCTTATAGGCCTTTCTCCACCAACCCTTAAAAACTCCCCGGTCTCTATGGCCCTGAGAAGCTTTACCTGAATTGAGGGGTTAGCCTCACCTATTTCGTCCAGAAAAAGAGTGCCCTGGTTGGCAAGCTCAAAAATACCTTTTCTCAGGCTGGCGGCTCCCGTAAAAGCACCCTTTTCATGCCCGAAAAGCTCACTGTCCAAAAGGTTGTCCGGAAGCGCACCGCAGTTAACCGGAATAAATATTCTGTCGGAGCGGTTGCTGGCGGCATGGACAAAACGTGCCAGAACCTCTTTTCCCGTACCCGTTTCACCCTGAATTAAAACGTTAATATTCTTTTTGGCAATCTTGTAGGCTATAGATACAAGTCTCTTCATCTGGAGCGTGTTACCAACCCTAAAGCCAACCTGATCACTTATGTCAAGCCAGTCAGGCTTGCATTCGCCCAGTTCCCTGGACCCTGTGCTGGTGCCTATTGCCTTTTGCACCAAAGACTCTACTTCCGCAATGTCCTCAAAGGGCTTCTCAATGTAATCAAAGGCGCCCATCTGTATAGCTTTGACCGCGGACCGGGTGGTGCTGTAACCCGTCATTATTACGACTTCACAGCGAGGCCTTTTGGCCTTTATAGCCTGAAGGAGAGTAAGGCCGTCGGAATCAGGAAGTTTTAGGTCCACCATGGCCACGTTAAATTGGCGGGATTCAATTATCCCCGAGGCATCGGCACCGGAAGTTGCCACTATAACCTGGTATCCTTTTCTTTCTAGAAGGTAGCGAAAAAAATTACCTATTTCAGCCTCATCATCAACTATTAAAACAACAGGAATTTCGCCCTGCATTTCTGACAAGCTGTCACACCCCCTCCTGATCAGTGACTTCCAGGGGTAAAATCAGTGTAAAATTGCTGCCCTCGTCAGGGCTGCTTACAACCTCTATTGTTCCGCCGTGAGCCTCAGCGATTCCCAGGCTGACACTAAGTCCAAGGCCTGTTCCTCTGGTGGTGTCCTTGCTGGTAAAGAAGGGATTAAAAATCCTGTCCATGTATTCCGGCTTAATTCCTGTGCCGTTATCTTTTACGGAAACCTGTATCTGCCTTTGACCCCCTGTGTCCTTTCTGACCGAAGTGGAAATAAATATTTCCCTTACCCTGTCAACCGCTTCCAGGGCGTCCCTGGCATTCAGCAGGAAATTTAGCAGCACCTGGTCAATCTGGTGGCCGTTGGCATACACATTCGGAAGGTCCGGGTCCAAATTCAGCTTAATATCAATTCTATTCCTGTTTATCTGGTAATGAATAAGACTTAGAACCCTTTCCACCACATCATTGAGGCTTGTGGGCTCATAGGGCTGCTGATCCTGCCGTGAAAATGTGAGCAAATTTTGAATTATCTTTTTGCACCTCAACCCACAGCTCACTATATCATTTAGAAGGCCGGCAGACGGGTCATTCCCTCCTGTTTCCCTTAAAATCATCTGCGCGTTTCCGAGAATAACTGTCATCGGGTTATTCAGCTCGTGGGCCACCCCGGCTGCCATCTCACCAATGGCGGCCAGCTTTGCGGACTGAACCAGCTGGGCCTCCATTTTTACATGCTCGGTCATGTCTTTTATGTGGCAAATCACCGCGTATGACTCTTTCTTCCGGTTGTATACCGGGTAGAAAAAAATATCCAGAACCTTACCTGACGGACGCTGTACACGCCTGTACAAAGGAGATCCCTTCTTCTGAACCTCTTCCAGGAGGCAGTCTTCACATTTCTTCTTTTTCCCCCAGAGAAGTTCGTAGCACTTATGGAATGATTCTCCTTTCCTTTTTTCCTCATGTCCCATCATCCTGTCATTGTGCTTGATGACATTAAAATTAAGGTCAATGAGAAAAATTGGATCGGTAAGTGCCCGGTATGTTTCCTCCCACTCTCTCCGGCCCTGCACTACCTTTTCATAAAGCCTGGCGTTTTCTATACATATGGCAAGCTGGTCTGCCAACTGCCTGATAAATTTTATATCCTGTTCGGAATACTCATTTTCACGAAGCGTACCGCTAAATAGTATACCTATAACCTCGCCCTTTACTGTCAGTGGGCTCACAGAAAGCGAAGCCAGTCCCATTTTTTCTACGGGTCCACATAGTTTGAAAGTTTTATTTTCTCCCTTATAATTATGATATACCATGCTTTCCCTGAGCCTGAATGCTTCCCACAGTATCGATGTGCCGGGAACGCTTTTTCCGGTGCAGTTAAAGGATGGAACCATCGCAGTATAGACAAGGTTATTGTTTTTATTTAAAGCTATTCCCAGAAAATCACAGTGAATCACCAGGGGAAGCATTCCATAAACCCTGCCTATAATATCCTCCAGCGACATATCTATATTAATATCCCTGATAATCTGGTGAATAATTTCAAGCCGGTTATTCTGCTTTATAATCTCTGAGTTACGTTTCTTTAACTCGACGTAATAGTTCAGCTTTGATGAGTTAACCCCCGTAAGATTCTCTATTAGTTTGTTCTTGTCCACTGCCAAGGGACACACCCCCTTTTAAAATACCCTGCGGTATAATGAAGCAATATCATCTATTCCGGCGTCCCTGGGATTGGTTATTATGCAGGCGTCATTCAGCGCGCTGGCGCTAAGACTCAAAATCAGTTTGTCATTCATCTCAGGTACGTGAAGCTTGTCCCTCAGACCAATATCCCTCGCAAGCTGGCGAACAGCATTTATAGCCTTTTCCGCAGCCGCCCATTTGCTTATACCGGTAATGTCCTCTCCGAAGGCCTCCGCCACAACCCTGTATTTGTCTGCACAGGCAATGGTATTGTACTCCATAACGTATGGAAGCAGCACAGCGTTTGTTTCTCCGTGATGCAGATCCAGAAGGCCGTCTATCTGGTGGGTCATGGCATGGGTAGCCCCGAGGATGGCATTGGAAAAGGCAAGGCCGGCTTGAAGACTGGCCATGAACATTGAAGTTTTTGCCTCAAGGTTAGTGCGGCAGGCCACCGACTCCCGGAGATTGTCGGCAATAAGCTTTATTGCGTTAATTGCGTTAACATCGGTCAGCGGAGTTGATGCCAGTGACACAAATGACTCAATAGCGTGGCTGAGCGCATCCATTCCCGTTGCCGCAGTAAGCCAGGGGTCTTTACTTTGAAGGAGAAGAGGGTCAATAATGGCGATGTCCGGAACCAGAGACTTTGATATTATAGCCATTTTAACCTTGCGCATCCTGTCCACCACTATGGCAAACTGAGACACCTCCGAACCGGACCCGGCAGTGGTGGGCACCATTACCATTGGTGGAAGAGGGCGCGTTATTTTGTTTATGCCCTCATAGTCCTTAATAACTCCTCCATTAGTGGCAAGTATGGCAATAGCCTTGGCCACATCAATGGGGCTTCCCCCGCCCACCGCCAGCAGGGCGTCACACCCGGACTCAATGTATTTCCTGACCCCCTCCGCCACCTCGGTATCCTTGGGGTTGCTGGTAAGGTTAGTCCACACCTCGTATTCCAGCCCTGATTCCCTGAGGTAAGAAAAAGACTGTTCTACCCAGCCACATTCACTAACACCCGGGTCGCTTATAATTAAAACCTTATGGGCCCCCAGTCTTAAGGCGCTTTCTCCGACCTGGCTGAAGGCGCCCACCCCAAAAATCATCTCCGGAGCCACAAACTTGTTTATATTCACCGATAAACCTCCTGTAGCCACATAAATCCTGTCTGCAACAACATACGAAGCAATATATTATATACTATTAATAACTATATTATAGACGAAGGCATATGATATAGTTTTATTTTTTACCTCTATTGAAACAATGTAGCAAAATATGTGCCTTTCTCAGGCATAAATAAACGCCCTCCGGGCGTTGCCGCTGGAACAGCGGCGTAGTATTAAGCATTATTCACGGGTCCGGAATTGGGAATTGGGAATTGGTGATAAAACTCAATTACTACATTTCATTTACAATCCCAATACCCGATCTAACATTGTATTTAATAACAGGCGTTGCCGCTGTCCCAGCGGCGGAAAAATCAGAATGATTTGGGCATTCTCCAACCCTAATCCCCAATTCCTAATTCCTAATTCCCATATCATAGTACCTGGACATTATCGCCATTTTCCTGTAATTACGTCGAAATGTTGGAGAAGAGAGACTGTAGTTTTCTAATACCTCCCTGAAAAATTTCTGTGCCTCTGCTTTATGACCGTGCCTTCTTAACAGTTTGCCCGCCTCATAGAAAGCCTGTACCGACCCGTGCCTTAAAAGCCTGTTTTCCAGCTCAGGTATACTTTCAGATTTACTATCACTTTTTCCCTCAAGTATGGCCCTAATCAGGTATATATAGGGGAAGCCGTGAGATATCTTGGGGCTCATATCCAGTGCCTCCCGAATTTCGGCCAGCCCCTTATCGGTATTGCCGGTTTCATAGCTGGAGGCCCCAAGGAAAAAGTGTACCTCGGGCCAATCCTTCATCCTTCCGTAGGCCCGCTCGAAATAATCAACAGCCTCCCTGAACTTTTTCCTTTCATAATAACTAACCCCCAGTTCAAGCAGGGCATCTCCATTGTGAGGATTAGCCCCTACGGTTCTCTTGAGGTCTCCTATCCGCCTTTTCCTTCTCCACCAGGCAGAAAAATCCGGTAGTAATCCTATGAAGCGCCGGTCAATAAAAAAGTAAATTATTAATATTATTGCCAGGGCTAAAAGGGGGCTGCCGGTGATTAATGTAATCAGGGAGAAAATAAAAATACTTTTCATCGCTTTCCTCCGGTAAGAATATAGGCTTATTATATTTATCCTTTTATACTTTTCGCAAGCCGGTATTGATATGTTAATAACCTTAACATTTTCTTTACTTTTAATTAACAGGATTTTGGACTGTGGTAAAGAATACCTGTTAAGTTTACGTTAATTGCAAATAGTGTCAGGAGGCAATATATGAAAAGGGTCATACTGTCCGTTGTATTAATTCTTTTGATACCAGCCCTTTTCGGATGCGTCAAAAAAAATATCGAAAAGGAAGGCCGATCCGTGCTGAGAATAGCCGGTTCTACTTCTATGATTCCGGTTTCCGACAAATTAGCCAGGGCTTATGAAGAAAAGCACCCCGGCGTGGTTATCCACATTGAGGGCGGAGACTCCAGCCTTGGAATAAGGGGAGCGTCCGGCCGTATAGTGGATATTGGCTCGGTATCAAGACCCCTTTCCGAAGAAGAGGGTAAAAAACTATCTTCATACATTATTGCCCAGGATAGTATAGTGGTTATTGTTAATATGAACAACCCCGTCAAACATTTGACAATTAACCAGATAAAGGGGATATTCAGCGGGGAAATTAAAAGCTGGGAAGAGGTCGGAGGTTTAAACAAGCCTATCACATTGATTAACAGGGAGCACGGCTCCGGAACCCACAGCCTATTTAAGGAGATTGTGATGGAACAGGTGGCTGAAATCGATGAGAGGGCGCTGGTGATGACATCAACGGGTTCTGTTATAAGTACGGTGGCAGGGGATGCCAACGCCATTGGCTATGTTTCTTCCCGCTACAATACAGAGGGGATAAAGGCCGTGGAGATCCAATCCGGGGAAAACAAGGTTTTTGAGCTAAAAAGACCATTGCTTTATGTTATACCCGAGGGTGCCGGGAAACTTGCAATGGACTATATCAATTTTTGCACCGGGGAAGAGGGGCAGAAGGTTATAAAATCTTACCAGGAAAACTAATAAATTTAAGGGGAAGCGAATAATGTTTGATTTTAAAAAGCTGTTTAAGAAAAAGCCAAATATCTTTTATGAATATTTTTTACTGATTGCAAAAAATATTTTACTCGCCAACGAGTCCTTCCAGGAACAGATGAAGAACATGGATAATCCCACCAGGGCGGAGAATATATCCCTGCAGATTAAAACAGTGGAGCAAATGGGGGACCAGTACACCCATGAAGTGATTATGGAGCTTCACAAGTCCTTCATAACCCCACTTGAAAGGGAAGACATAATGGAGCTCACCCTCCAGCTTGATGATGTTTTGGACTGCCTGGAGGTATGCGCCTCCCACATGGTTCTTTACAACGTTCAGGAAGTTGACGACTACATGCGCATATTTAGCAGAAATATAGAAATATGCGTTCGCGAGCTGTATTCAGCCATAGAGCTGCTGTCTCAAAACAAGCTTAAAGAAATGACAAAGCATACACACAAGATTAATGACCTTGAAAACGCCGCTGACGACCTGTTGAGGGACGGGCTAAGAAACCTCTTTACAACCTGCAGCGACCCTATAGAAATTATGAAGAAAAAGGAAATATACACAATGATGGAGTCATTTTCTGATTTTTGTGAAGATGTGGCCGATATTCTGGAAGGGATAATAATGAGAAATTCATAGGAGTAGATAAATGATAGAAACCGCTCTTTTTCTTACCATAATAGTGGTTTTCCTGGCCCTGTCCTTTGACTTTATTAACGGATTTCACGACACCGCCAACGCCATAGCCACCTCCATATCAACAAAGGCCCTTCCGCCACGGACAGCAATTATCCTGGCATCATCAATGAACCTGCTGGGGGCGCTTACCTTCACCGGAGTGGCTAAAACCATTGGCGGGAAAATAGCCGACCCCTTCGCGCTGGAAAACGGCCTTTATATAGTAACCGCAGCTTTGATAGCAGCCATCGCCTGGAACCTTATAACCTGGTACTACGGAATACCGAGCAGTTCTTCCCACGCCCTGATAGGATCACTGGCCGGAGCCGTGGTGGCGGCGGCAGGACTGAGCTCAGTAAATATCAAAGGGTTTCTGACAATACTTCAGGCCCTTATTATTTCGCCATTTGTTGCTTTTGCCGTTGGCTTTATAGTAATGAGCCTCATAAAGATAGTATTTCGGAAAGCCCATCCTTCAAAAATTAACAGGCGCTTTAGAACATTACAGGTGTTTACGGCCGCCTGGCAGGCCTTCAGCCACGGCACAAACGACGCTCAGAAATCAATGGGAATCATAACCTTTGCATTAATAGCAGGAGGATTTCACAGTACCATGGATATTCCCAACTGGGTGAAGATTTCCTGCGCTATCGCCATGGCACTGGGAACGTCAGTAGGAGGGTGGAGAATTATAAAAACCGTTGGGACAAGGATTATAAAAATAGAGCCCTCCAATGGCTTTGCAGCTGATTTTACATCTGCATTTGTAATTCTCGTGGCAACGTTATTAAAAATGCCGGTAAGTACAACACACGTGATTTCCTCAGCCATAATGGGTGTGGGAACAGCCAAAAGATTTCACGAGGTAAAATGGGGAACCGCGCAAAAAATTGTTACTGCCTGGTTGATTACTTTACCTATAACGTTCATCCTGGCAGCAGTATCCTATTTTATCGTTGATTTGTTAATAACTGTTTTTATATAAATAAACGCCCTGCGGGCGTTGCCGCTAGAATAGCGGCAGTTATCAAGCATTTTTCGTGGGTCCTTGGGATTGGGGATTGGGGATTTTGAAAAAAGGGCCTAAGGCCCTATCGTTATTTTAGCTGTTTTATTTATTTCGTTACCCCGGCATAAGTTTTTATTATGCTACCGATTGTGCTCCGACTTTACCTCTTTTATCAAAACATCAAAGCAGCGATCAACGTTCTCCAGCATTTTTACCAATTCGTTTAATTCATCCTGGCTGAGGTTTTTAAACACTTTCCCCAGAAGGGCTATCCTGTCGGAGTTAATCCTGTTTACCAGGTTCAGCCCCTCTTCAGTTGGTATTATTTGAACCACCCTGCGGTCCTCTTCTCCCCTTTCCCTTACCACATAACCCTTGCTGAAAAGCCGGTCTGTAAGGTTGGTTACAGTTCCGGGGGTAACCCCCAGCATGGGAGCCAGCGATGTTACAGCACGTCCTCCCTTTTTGTACAGTATCTGCATAAGATAAACCTCTGCGGGAGTAAGGCCGTACAGAGTAGGATTATTAATGTACTGGTAGTATTTAGGGAAAATACTCTCAAGCTTCTGGTAAATCTGATTCATTTTTTCCATCGCTATACTCCGTTCAAAAATTTTGTTTTTAAATTGTTTTGTATTAAAAAATTACTGGATTTTTTGAATATTATAATTTAATGATTTTTTTTTGTAAATTAATATATGTAATACAAAAACAAAGTAAAATAATCACAGATCATGTTATGGCCTGTATTTGGACACTATTGCTTCCGCCACGCGAATTCCGTCTACAGCGGAGGAAATTATCCCCCCGGCATAGCCAGCCCCTTCTCCTGTGGGATAAAGGCCCCTCACAGAAGACTGGTATCCATCATCTCTGTGTATTCTTACCGGAGAGGAACTCCTGGTTTCCACGCCGGTCAGCATCGCCTCGGGGTGACCAAATCCTTTTAGCTTTTTATCTAATTCCGGTATTGCCCTTCTTATAGTTTCTGACACATAGGAAGGCAGGCAAAGTCCTAGATCGGTGGGTATTACCCCCCGTGGATATGATGGTTTTACTGAACCTATAACGGATGAAGGTCTGTTTGCAAGAAAATCCCCAACCAGTTGGGCAGGAGCGGTAAAACCACCTCCACCCAGCTCAAAGGCCTTTTTTTCCCACGCCCTTTGAAATTCGATACCGGCCAGGGGGTGCGGACTCCCGAAATCTTCCGGGGTAATGCCTACCAGAAGCGCGCTGTTGGCATTTTCAGCATCCCTGGCAAAATGGCTCATCCCGTTTGTCACCACTCCCCCGAATTCTGAGGCTGCGGCAACAACAACACCTCCCGGGCACATGCAGAAAGTATAGCACGAGCGCCCCGTCCTGTCATGGAAAACCAGCTTGTAGTCAGCCGGCCCAAGCTTCTCATGTCCTGCAAAAATATTGTGCTGGACCCTGTTTATTAAATGCTGGGGATGTTCTACCCTCACTCCCAGGGAAAAGGCCTTTGGAACCATATATACGCCCTTTTCATATAGCATGTGGAAAACATCCCTGGCGCTGTGGCCCACGGCCAGCACCACCGTGGAGGCGTCTATCTCTTCCCGGCCGTTTACCACCACTCCCAATACCCTGCCACCCTCTATGTGAATGTCACTTACCCGGCTATAAAATTTTACCTCTGCACCAAGCTTCATAATTCTTTCTCTTAGATTCATGACAACTGTTTTTAAAATGTCGGTTCCCACATGGGGCTTGTTAAGATAAAGTATTTCCTCCGGCGCTCCGGCTGTTACAAGCTCTTCCAGGACCTTCCTGCAGCGCCTGTCCCGTATTAAAGTGGTAAGCTTGCCGTCGGAAAAGGTACCTGCCCCACCTTCCCCAAATTGTACGTTTGACTCTGGGTTAAGGACCCCGGTCTCCCAGAAAAGGTTGACATCCCTGGTACGGCTCTGAACATCTCCCCCCCGCTCAAACACCAGGGGACTGAATCCCATCTCTGAAAGGATAAGCGCGGCAAACAGACCGGCAGGCCCCGTCCCAACCACAACCGGCCTCTTTTCCATTCTTTCCTGACCGTAAGGCACACTGTGATAGCTCATGTCAGGGGTTTGTGCAACATCCTTCCCCTCATTTTTTTCCAGCACCCGGCGCTCATTTCTGACCTCGGCATCCACTGAGTAAACAAAAAAAAGTTTATTTTTACGGGCATCCACCGACTTCCTGAATATTTTAAAGCCCAGCACATCGCTTTCCCTTATTCCAAGCCTTCTGGCCAGCGACTTTATAATGCCCTCCCTTTCTTTATCCCCGACTGTCAGCTTTATATCTGAAACTCTAATCAAAAAAATCTCTCCCGTCGTCCTTTTTTATGTCGGACTTTTTTATACAGTATTACGAACCAGGAATTTTTACAATATAGTAGTATTTTTACCCTTTGTTTAATCAAAAATATTTTAATTATTAAAATATTATTTACATCTTTTTTAAAGTTTTATAGTATAGTATTAAATCATACTTATGCAGGGCTTTTCTGTAGTTTTTTACAATCTTCGGAAGTTGCCAATCCGACCAGAATAAACCTTTGGTTAAGAGGTGAGAGTCAACATGACCATACTACAAGATCCTATTACTGCACTGGATCCCTTCTTTAACCCTAAATCTATCGCCATAATCGGAGCGTCAAACCACCCCATGAAACCGGGAGGAAGGCCAATCAACGCCCTTTTAAGCAGGGGATACACGGGGAAAATATACCCGGTTAACCCCACCCGTGATATGGTGCACGGACTGAAGTGTTACCCTTCCATAAAGGACATACCTGACAATATTGATATGGCCATAATAAGCATTGTGGCTGACCGGGTATATGGTGCCCTGGAGGAATGTGTGGCCAAGGGGGTTAAGGTGGCTATTGTATTCAGCTCAGGCTTTGCAGAGGTTGGGCCTGAGGGCCTTGCCGAGCAAGAGAGAATAGCCGGGCTGGCCAGGAAGTCCGGTATGCACATACTGGGACCAAACTGTCTTGGACTGGTAAATGCCAATAATAATGTGATGGCCTCCTTTGCCTTTATCGTAGACCTGCCTCCGGTTGAGCCCAGGGTACTGGGCTTTGTAAGCCAGAGCGGGGCCTTCGGTTCGGTTATTTACGCTGCAGCGCTGTACCTCGGGGTAGGCTTTAACTACTTCATCAGTGTGGGAAACGAGGCCGACCTGGAGTTCACCGATTTTCTTGACTATATGGTACACGATCCTCACACAAAGCTCATGGGAGGATACCTTGAGGGGGCCAGGGACGGAGACAAGCTTCGCAGAGTAGCCGAGAAAGCCCTGGACAACAACAAGCCCATACTGATAATGAAGGTAGGGCGCAGTTCGGCAGGAAGCAGGGCGGCAGCCTCACATACCGGATCTCTGGCCGGCTCCGATACCGTTTACAGCTCCTTTTTCAGGCAAACAGGAATAATACGGATTGACAACTATACAGACCTTATAGCCTTTACCCCTCTTTTTCAGGCAGGAAAACTTCCGTCCGGCAGAAGAACTGCCATAATAGCAACCTCCGGTGGCGCCGGGGTTACCATTACCGACTTCTGCGAATCCCTGGGCCTGAGTGTTGTTCCACTTGAGGATGAAACCAGAAAGAAAATTGACGCTGTACTGCCTGGCTTCGCCTCATCAAAAAATCCTGTAGATCTTACAGCAGCAGTGATGACCGAGCCGGAGTTAATGGCCACAACACTGAGGGCGGTATGTGAAGACCCAAACATTGACATAGTAATAGCCAGCCTTAATTTCCCGCTTCCGGCAGATCACCCGGTTATAGGGGATATTATTGATATATACAAAAACACCGATAAGTATTTACTAATTACCCCGTTTAAATTCCCGGGTGCTCCGGATGAGCCCGCAATTATTGAGTTCCGTAAGGCCGGCATGCCTATAAATTATAATGTAACCGATGCAATAAAGGCAGTGTCATACCTTGTGGAGTACAGAGAAAATGTTGACAAAAGAAGACAGGATAAGTACCGGGTGCAGCAAGTCAACGAGCCGAAGCCCGACCTGTCTGACCTTTTAATACCGGGGGAGACCCTGAGTGAAAGCAGTGCCAAGGCTATTCTAGAAAGATATGGCATACCTATTGCCAGCCAGGCCATAGCAGCAACGGCCGGAGAAGCTGTAAGGCACGCCAGCAAAATAGGCTACCCCGTGGCCCTAAAAATAGATTCTCCGGATATACCCCACAAAACAGAGGCCGGGGGCATTCGGCTAGATTTAAGAAGCGATATCGAAGTAGAAAAAGCCTTTGATGAAATAGTAAGGAATGTGCGAAGTTTCAAGCCAGATGCTAAGATAAACGGGGTGTCGGTACAGGAAATGCTGCCTGAGGGCACCGAGGTCATAATTGGTGTTACCAGAGACCCTGTCTTTGGGCCCACCGTAATGTTCGGGCTTGGGGGCATTTTTGTGGAGGTGCTTAAGGATGTATCTTTCAGGGTGGCTCCGGTAAGTCAGGGTGATGCAGAGGACATGATAGAGGAAATTAAGGGCGCCGCAATTCTAAAGGGTGTCCGTGGCAAGCCCCCTGTCGATAAAGCCGCCATCGTGGATGTTATATTAAAAATATCCCGTATGGTTACGGATTACAGGGACAGCATAGAAGAACTCGACATAAACCCCCTTATGGTCTATCCTAAAGGGGTAAAGGCTGCCGATGCCATGCTGGTGGTTGGGAGGTGAAAGAATGCCTATATATGAATATAAATGCTGTTCTTGCGAAAGAGTTTTTGAGGCATTGATTCTGGCAGGCCAAAAGGAAGAGGATTTGAAATGCCCGGACTGCAGCAGCAGTGATTTAAAAAAGATGATATCCGCACCTTTTCTGCCAAGCTCTGTAGGAAAGCCGGCCAACGATGAAATAGCCTCCGGGTCCTGCTGCGGAAGCAAGCCGGACCAGAAGGGCTGCACGCCCGGATCCTGCTGCGGAAGTACACCGGAATAGTACGGCTAAGAGATATGGGCCAGCGTAAGGCTGGCCTTTATTTATTCTAAAGACTCTCATTATTTCACCCTTTTCTCCAAATGGGGATGGTGACATTATTCAATTTATTCCGGGCAAACCGGATATAAAATGTTGTCCCGGTGTAGTTGGTCTCTATATCAATTAAAGCGTTATGCCGGTTAGCAATGCCATAACATACTGCCAGCCCCATACCAGTTCCGTTCTCTTTAGTGGTGAAAAATGGAGTGCCAATCTTTTCCATAATGTCTGGCTCTATGCCCTTTCCCTGATCCTGCACTGATAAAACTGTTTCTTTATCATCTATATATGTTTTTATAGTAAGCCTGCCACCCGGATTCATAGCTTCCAGCCCGTTGCGAACGAGATTAAGTATCAACTGGCGGATTTCTTTTTCATCTAAAAGTAAATCTGGAATATTACCATCTGTTTTTATCACTGCTTGCATATTAAGATTTATAGCATCGGCTGTAATTAATGGAGAGATTGTTTCTATTATTAAATTAAGGTTTTGTTCTTTAAGATTTGTCGGCTTGTTTCTAGCCAATGAAAGGAATTCCGTGATAATCGAGTTAGCATTGTCCAACTCCTCGATCATCAGGTCAAAATAGCTTTTGTATTTGATACATTCTTCTTTGCCCCCAAGAATCTGAAGAAGGCCGCGAACGGTAGTCATCGGATTTCTGATTTCATGGCCGATACCGGCAGCCATTTCCCCAACTATGTGGAGCCGATCTAAGCGGACTATCTCTTTTTCTAGCTGCTTGCGTTTTGTGATATCGGTAACCATTGCCAGTGACCCGGTATACTGCCCGTCTAATCCCAAAAAGGGATTGGCGGATATAATCGCCCATAATTCTTTTCCGTCTTTTCGGCGTAGCTTTAATTCATGTTGCTCCGAAATTCCCTGCTGGCAGCACTTCATATTTTTCTCTGCTACCGCAGTCCATTCATCGTCAATAAAATCGTACAAAGAATTTCCGACCATTTCCTCGGCAGTGCAGGCAAGCATTTCCGCCATCTTTTTATTGGCAAAAGTTGTTCTGCAAGTCCTATCAATAACCCAGATGCCTTCAGTGGCTGTTTCCACTATCCGGCGGTATCGCTCCTCACTCTCCCGCAGCGCCTGGTTGAGGCTTTCCAGCTCCGCTGTCCTCTCCCTGACTCGTAATTCCAATTCTTTATTCAATTTTCGCAAGTGCTTTTCGCTATCTTTTAATTCTCTTTCCGCCTTGTGCTTGTACAGCGCCATATCAATAGTTATGTGCAGTTCTCTTTCCTTAAAGGGTTTGACTATGTAGCCATACGGCTCTGCTATCTTTGCACGCTGCAGCGTATCCTCATCCGCATATGCGGTAAGGTAAATAACCGGAATACCGAAAAGGTCGTATATCTGTCCGGCGGCCTTAGTACCGTCAATTTCTCCGTGTAGCATGATATCCATCAGCACCAGATCGGGACATGTCTCCCCTGCTTTTTCAATAGCTTCTTCCCCTGAAGCTACAATATCAGGTGAGGGATATCCCATACTTATCAATGTTTGCTGTAAGTCAAGGGCTGCAATGCCTTCGTCTTCAACTATCAGTATCTTTGCATTGGACATTGTGTCATTTCTCCTTATTTTGAAGCCTTAAATGTAATCACAAATTCGGTTCTGCCGTCTGTATTTATCTGAATTGAACCTTTAAGCTGCTGTACCAGCACGCTTACCAATTTCAGCCCCAGTGATTTACATTTTTGCATCTCGAAGCCTTGTGGCAGTCCGACACCATTATCACTTACAGTCAGTTTGAATTTATTGCCGGTATCACGACTCAGTTCGACACGGATTTCGCCCTTCCCGTCCGCGTATCCCAAAGAATCAGGAAATGCATGTTTAAGTGAATTTGAGATGAGTTCATTGATGATTAATGCGCAGGGGATAACCGTATCAACCCCCAGCGTAATTTTTTCGACTTTTATCTGCGGTTTAATGGCCCTCTTAGTCGTCCCGTAAGAAAATAACAGGTTGGCTAATAGGCTCGGAATGTATTCGCCGAGATCTATGTTTATCAGCGACTCGGACTGGTATAATTTCTCATGAATAAGGGCCATCGAGTAAACACGGTCTTTGCTCTCCTTGAACATCTCGATAGCCTGCGCATCTTTAATATAAGACAACTGAAGATTAAGCATGCTGTGAATGATCTGGAGGTTATTTTTAACGCGGTGGTGTATTTCTTTAAGAAGGGCCTCCTTTTCCCTGAGTGAATTTATAATCTGATCCTCAGCCTCCCGAAGTTCGCGGTTAACGGCCTCAGTTTTTTCTCTCTCCATACCGAAATCGTCTAGGAGGTTCAACATTGCCCGCTGCGTCTCCTCCAACCGGTTCTTCTCTCCGGCAAAGTCTTCCAAAATATTGAGTATGGCGCGCTGTGTCTCTTCAAGACGCCTCTTCTCCTCGGCAAAGTCCTCCAGGATATTAAGCATAGCTTTTCTGTAGTCCTCAACGTTAATAATCTCTGATGTATCCTGTAATGTTAATACGGTTTCAGCAGCCATGGTTTAGGTCCTTTCAACTTCCACTGCCTTCTGCAGCGAACCAATTTCTTTTCTAAGC
Source organism: Bacillota bacterium (assembly GCA_049323755.1). GTDB lineage: Bacteria > Bacillota > Desulfotomaculia > Desulfotomaculales > Desulfocucumaceae > BRHc4a. Next base: position 60,943 of record JBMOPE010000015.1, on the reverse strand, counting down.
TCTTCAATTTCCTTCTTCAACTCGATCATTTTCAGCTCCCGTCCAACAGTAAGCTTTTGAAACCTCTCCAGTTCTGCCAGCCGCTCGAGCTCTCGTGCCCTCTGCTCCTCGCGGGCTCTCTGCTCGGCGATTTTCGCCTCGGCTTCCTTCTGAGCCGTGACGTCACGGGCTGCGGCAAAGACGCCAAGAACATTTCCTTCCACATCACGGTACACCGAAGCGTTATAGAGGACATCCGTAAGTCGTCCGTTCTTATGTCTGATAGTAAGGGGATAGTCAGTGACAAACCCTTTGGAGAAAACCTGCTCATACCCCTTGCGCGCCTTCTCCGGCGCCGTAAAGTAATCCGAGAAGTCCGTCCCCACCAGCTTATCCTGTGGGTAGCCTGTCACTTTCACGGTGGCCTCATTGGCATCAGTGATCTTTCCTTCAGGGCTGATTGTAACCAGGGGGTCAAGACTCGCCTCGATAAGGCTCCTGGCATACTGGGACGCCTGCCGCTGCTCCGTGACGTCCCGGGCTGCGGCAAATACGCCGAGGACATTGCCTTGCATATCACGATAGACTGACGCGTTGTAGAGGACACCCATGAGCCGGCCGTCTTTATGCCGGATCGTCAGAGGATAATCGGTGACAAAGCCCTTTTGGAAAACCTGCTCGTATCCCTCACGCGCTTTCTCAGGCTCGGTAAAGTAGTCCGAGAAGTCCGTCCCGATGAGCCTGTCCCGCGGGACGCCTGTCGCTTTTACGGTGGCCTCGTTGACGTCGGTGATCTTCCCTTCGGGGCTGATGGTAACCAGAGGGTCAAGACTGGCCTCAATAAGGCTCCTGGCATACTGGGACGCCTGACGAAGCTGCTCTTCCGCCTGTTTCTTTTCCGAAATGTCATTGCTCATCAGCAGGTAGCCAATAGGACGGCCTGATGCGTCGTTGCGGCGCGTGACAACAACACTGGCTATAAAACGGGACCCATTCTTCCGGACGCGCTGGAACTCACCTTCTGCCAGACCCTCCTTGTAGGCGATCTCCAGCAGTTTATCCACAGCTCCCGATTCGATGTCCTCGGGGGAGTGAAGTATGCTTGAGTCTTGTCCGATAATCTCTTCCGCAGTATAGCCGTAATTTCGCAGCGCCCCCTCGTTCCATGAGAGGATGCGATGGTTTAGATCTTTTCCGATGATGGAGTACTTCGTCGAACTCTCCAAAATGTTATTCAGGAAGTTTTTCGTCTCCGTGAACTCACGCATGACATTCTTTGATTCTGTCACGTCCCGGGCGGCGGCAAAGACGCCAAGGACATCACCACGTATATCCTTGTAGACCGAGGCATTGTAGAGCACGTCTACCAGATTCCCGTCCCTGTTCCGTATGGTGAGGGGGTAGTCGGTGACAAAGCCCTTCTCGAAGACCTGCTGGTAGCCTTCCCTTGCCTTCTCGGGTTCCGTAAAGTAATCCGAAAAGTCCGTCCCGATGAGCCTGCCCCGTGGAACCCCCGTCACTTTCACGGTAGCCTCGTTAACATCGGTGATCTTACCTTCGGGACTGATGGTGACCAGAGGGTCAAGACTGGCCTCGATCAGGCTCCTGGCATACTGGGACGCCTGATTCTGTGCCGTGACGTCCCGGGCCGCGGCAAAGACGCCAAGGACATTACCGCGTATATCCTTGTAGACCGAGGCATTGTACAGCACTTCAACCAGATTCCCGTCCCTGTTCCGTATGGTGAGTGGGTAGTCGGTGACAAAGCCTTTCTCGAAGACCTGCTGGTAGCCTTCCCGTGCCTTATCGGGTTCCGTAAAGTAATCCGAGAAGTCCGTCCCGATAAGCCTGTTCCGAGGGACACCCGTCACTTTCACAGTGGCCTCGTTGACGTCGGTGATTTTTCCTTCGGGGCTGATGGTAACCAGGGGATCAAGGCTGGCCTCGATAAGGCTCCTGGCATACTGTGAAGTCTGACGCTGTTCTGTGACGTCCCGGGCTGCGGCAAATACGCCCAGAACATTGCCGCGTATATCCTTGTAGACCGAGGCGTTGTACAGCACTTCCACCAAATTCCCGTCCCTGTTCCGTATGGTGAGTGGGTAGTCGGTGACAAAGCCTTTCTCGAAGACCTGCTGGTAGCCGGATCGTGCCTTTTCGGGCTCCGTAAAGTAATCCGAGAAGTCCGTCCCGATGAGCTTATCCCGCGGGACGCCCGTCACTTTCACAGTAGCCTCGTTGACATCGGTGATTTTCCCTTCGGGGCTGATGGTGACCAGGGGGTCAAGGCTGGCCTCGATAAGGCTCCTGGCATACTGGGACGCTTGATTCTGCGCAGTGACATCACGGGCCGCGGCAAAAACACCAAGCACATTCCCGGCGGCATCCTTGTATACTGAGGCATTGTAAAGCACTTCGATCAGTTGCCCATCTCTGTGCCTGATGGTCAGGGGGTAATCAGTGACAAAGCCTTTTTCGAAAACCTGCTGGTAGCCTTCCCGTGCCTTTTCGGGCTCAGTAAAGTAATCCGAGAAGTCCGTCCCGATGAGCCTATTCCTCGGGATGCCCGTCACTTTCACTGTGGCCTCATTGACGTCTGTAATCTTCCCTTCGGGGCTGATGGTAACCAGGGGGTCAAGGCTGGCCTCTATCAGACTGCGGGCATAAAGGGATGCTGCCCTCAGCTTTTCCTCCGCCCGCTTGCGCTCAATGATGTCCTCCCTCACCAGCCGCGAATTCTCAAGGGAGATGGCCGCCTGGGAGCATAGCAATTCCGTCATCAGCGTCTTCCCTGCTGTGAACACCCCTTCTGACAGGCGGTTTTCCAGGTACAGTATCCCGATTACCTTTGATTGCTTGATTACCGGGAGACAGAGGACAGATTGAAGTTGCAGCTCCTGTACCTCCCGATTGTCTTTGAACACGCCTTCCTGAGAGGCATTATCAAGGAGCACCCTATCCCCGGTGCGGTACACGTAACTGACAATGGCTTTACAGATACCTGCCGCATTGTCCAGCTTTTGATTAATTGTCTGTACCTGCTTGTCCCCAAAATGACTTTCTGCGCGGACAAACAAGCTGCCCTCTTCTTCAAGCAGCAGATAGCCGTGTTGCGCCCCCGAGCTCTCAATGACCACATCTATGATCTTTTTCAGAAGGGCATCCTGCTCCATTTCGGCAGAGATGGCGAGGGATGATTTCATCAGATAATTGATATCAATGTTGGGCAGATTAAAGGAATCCACTTCTAATTGCACACAGGCAGTCTTTTTCATCTCGAATTGTGGGTTAGAATGATTGTCCATATTGTTAACTTTTCCTCCTTGAAACACTGAACACCCCGCATAAGAAAAGACCCTTGCAGAAACCTTTGAGATTCTAAAACCGGCTCACAAACAAGGACTGCCGACACAAAATAAGAACCGGTTGCAGTTTATCCACGACAAGGTCCAGGAAGCCACCTTATCCAATATTACGGCGGAAAGACATTGAATTCACTGGCTAATCGGAAATCACCTTTTGAGGACTTTTCCGGAAGGTTCTCAGAAGTTCGCTATGGTAAGACATGTAAACTGCGGACACATTTCTTTAGGTTAACTTTTCAATTATTTCATAATTCGGGATTATCATATTTCTTCATATCGCCTCATATTTTATTCTTTCATACCAAATTGGTACTTCTCAATAACTTTACTATGCAATTATCAGCATTATAAGGCACCGATCCGGGAACAATATTCTCTCAAGCCTGGCTAAGCGCCTTAAGAGTGTCCTAAGCTTCAATTCCAAGAATTCCGTGGCAATTGGGTTATGCCGGATATACCCTGCGGATTATTTTTCCTTACAACAAATAAATCCATATTTACTCATATATCTCCAATTCCTTATAAATATTTATTAATTGTAACCATTTGTATATTCTTTAGAAATAAAAATTATCCTTTAGAGATATTTGTCGAATAGTATATTAAGGAGTCGCTTCTCATAGCCTTTTTTACAAGGAATGAAGAAATAAAAAAACCCGCACAGTGGCGGGTTATATATTTTTATTTTCTACTAACCAACAGTTAAGGCCTCTTTTCCCTCGGTGTCCCAGGAAGATTTTCTGGCCCTTGCCTTATGCTCAATGTGGTGTATCTCCAGATGGTTGATATTCTTATAGCCCCGTCGAAGTTCTTCATTAACACTCAGTACTTTGTTGTTGAAATTCCTTTCTGCTTCACTTGCAGCCGGAAGTTGGCTTACTTCCCCCTGGGCACTAAGCATTTTCCCCGAAGGAACCATGGTTGCATCGGGCAGATCGACATTTGTCACCAGGGCGCAGTGTGATACAAAACAGTTATTGCCTATATTTGCACCATGCACAACTGCGTTAAACCCTACAAAAGTTTCACTCCCAAGCGTGCAGGGGCCGTGCACAACCGCACCGTGGGCTATACTGCACCGGGCTCCTATTTCTATGGAGCTTCCTTTAAGGCCGTGCATTATAACACCGTCCTGAATATTTGTGCCCTCTCTGATTATTATGGGGGACCCCTCATCAGCCCTGAGTATTACTCCAGGACAGATAATCACATTTCTTTCCACCCTGACATCGCCTATAAGTACTGCCGTGTGATGTATGTATGCGCTCGGGTGCACCTGAGGCCTTTTGATTTCCTCGCTCCATGTGGTTACCGGTGAACTTTCTAAAAACATATCTATTCTCCCCTTAAATCCCATCATTTTTATCTTTGTTTTATCTTGTTATTTCTGTCACTACCCCTGATCACTCTACAAGTGAAATCCGTCACACCGACTGTTATAATAAAAGGCGGCTTCCCTGTTGTAGCACTTACGGAGTCCGCCTGATTGCGGGTATTTAAGTCCTCTCCTTCCGAACCCGATTCCCCCTGCTTTTCGTCATTACATCTACTATCTTGTGATATATTATACATATATTTTTAACTAACCACAATCCTTTTTTATAATATTGAGCCAGTTTCTTTTTTTTACAGGTTATAATATCTTCCCGGCGAACTACCCGGGGCTGTAGTATAATTAAATATGATTGAATTGTATAAGGAGCGATGTTCTTGAAAGCTGAAGTAATATTTACAGGAACCGAGCTGCTTCTCGGGCAAATATTGAATACAAACGCGCAATACCTTCAGCAAAACCTGGCGGCCCTGGGCGTAGATCTTTATTTTCAGGTCACTGTGGGCGACAACCTGGAAAGGCTTATAGAGGCAATAACACAGGCATCGAAAAGAGCAGACCTTGTCATCATAGGTGGGGGGCTTGGCCCCACCGAGGATGACTTAAGCAGGGAGGCTCTTTCCGGGACTGTCGGTATACCGCTGGAAGAAAATGAACAGGCCCGTGCCATTACCGAGCGCTTTTTTAAAGACCGGGGGATAGATATGTCAGCCAATAACCTCAAGCAAGCCCTTGCCCCGGCTGGCAGCATAATCCTGGATAACCCTGTGGGAACAGCTCCGGGACTGGTGCTGGAACACAATTCCACACTATATTTTCTTGTACCGGGGCCACCCGGTGAATTTAAGGAAATGATAAGCAACCGGGTAATTCCCCTACTGAGGGAGAAAATGGGCTCCAATGTTTCCGTAATTAAATCCAGGGTCATAAAACTTTGTGGCATAGGGGAAAGCAAGGTGGATGAAATACTCGCCCACCTTCTTCAAAGTCAAAACCCCACCCTGGCCCCCACAGCAAAATATTCCGAGATCCACCTCAGGATAACATCAAAAGCCGGCAGCGCCGAAGAGGCCGACAGCATGAACAGTGAAATGGAAAAAAAGATTAGGAATGTCCTTGGTGAATATATATATGGCATAGATGAAGAAACCCTGCCATTTGCTGTGGGCAGGTTACTCGATGAGAAAAGAATAACACTTGCCCTGGCCGAGGTTACCTCCGGAGGCTTTCTTTCTCACATGATGACATCCTATCCCCGGTGCTCGGACTATTTTAAAGCGGCTTTGGTGGCAAACATTGAACAAATTGAGAAACTGACAAACATAAAAATAACCCCCGGTGAAGGCAGTGCACAGGCCCTTGCCAGGGGTATTAAGGAAAAGTTTTCGTCAGACATCGGCATTGCCCTTACAGAAACAGAAAGCAGCCTTTACCCCTCCGGCAAGGGCATAATTATTGCCACTTCCTTTAAGGATAAAACCCTCACAAGGGAAGTCCGGCTACCTGTCGGCGGAGCCCTGGAACAGCGTCAGAGAGCAGTTCAGTTCTGCCTTGTTCTTCTCTGGCACACGCTAAAAAAACTTTAAGCTTTACTCACGGGTCCGGAATTGGGAATTGGGAATTAGGAATTGGTGATTATAGGGTAAATAAAGGTGCTGGCCAAAAAGGTCCGCTTTTTTAAGGTAGGAATGAATAGCATCCCCATATATGCTGATGTTCTCTACGGCTAAAGACAATATTAGATCCGGGATTGGGATTGTATAGGCGAAATGTGGTAATTGAATTTTGTACTAATTCCTAATTCCTAATTCCCAATTCCGGACCCATAAATAATACTAATAAGGTATAATATCGATTTCCCCATTGCTGTTAAGTCTGAAAGTACTCCTTACCAGCTCCTGTGAAACATTCACCCGGTTGGAACCAATCTGGATAATGGATCCGGGATGAGCATTATTAACCCTTACAAAACTCTTAGGCTTAACCCTGACAAGCGGGGGGGCTCCCAGGTTGCTGCCCAGCTCATGCAGCTCAACATTTCCCTCGCCATACACCTCTCCGCCCTTGAAATGTCCCCCTATTTTAACATTTCCGCCAGCGTATACAATGGTATTGACACATCCCTTCAATACCATCACCTGCCCTGAGCACTTTATGGTAGACGCGGATGCGGAACCCACCTGTATCATTGCATTCTTGCCCTCGTCGGAGTCCATTGCGCTAAGGGCCTTTAAAAGGGCGTTCATCATTTTACTAAAATCCCCGGGATTGAAGTGCATTGAAGTTATAATCTTAACTGACTCAACTGCTTCCTCAACCTCAAAGGGAAGGTTGAAATCCTTAACCGTGATAAACTGCCTGGCATTCACCCTTATATTCCTGAACCTGTTTTCCATAAGGCTGTTTACAACCTGGGAAAAGGGAAGTTTTTCAATATCGGGAGACTGCTTTTTAAGCTGTTCTATAGCCATTATTAGTTTACCCAGGTCATCGTATATGTCCTGTACAAGGTACCTTATCTTTCCGCACTCTACAGAGCCCATACCTGCAGATACCTCGCAGCTGATAATATTTTTCTGCACCACAAGGCTTTTCCCTGCTGAAACATGTGCCCCGGTTACTATACCGTTTATAGTTACATTTCCGGAAGCTTCCAGCTTCATGGTTTCATTTACGTTGCCGGTAACAACCACATCGCCCTTAAATCTAATATTCCCTGTCTTCATTGAGACATCACCGGTTATGGTATAGGAAGGCTCAACTGAAATTACAACATTGGGACCGGCAATTTTGGCCACCGGTCGTCCCTGTGTTGAGGAAAATATCCTATTACCGTCTGCGTCCAGCTTTACTCCCTTACCGGCCATAATTTTTGCGGTTTTTACCTGGGGAGGCATTATTGCATCACCGGTTACAGCTTTTCCGGGCTTCCCTTCCTGGGGAGGGTGCCTTTGGGCTAAAAGAACCCCCTCATTTACTGAAACCAGATTGCTGGTTTCCCTGTAATCGACAGTTCTTTCGACATCCCGGACGCTATTACTTTCATTTTTATCCCACAAAATTTCGATCCAGCCGTGTTTTCCCTCCACCGGCGGGTCTCCCTTGGCGACAACCATGAAATCGTCGACAGCGCCTGAAGATGCTATTTCCACCACATCTTCGAAAATACCATAAACGACACCGCTTTCCCTGAGGGCGTTCAGAATATCCTCCCTGGTAAAGTGTTCCTCTCCTAATACTTTTATAATGGCCGTTAGCTTGTCCCTGGAAATATCTACCTTTATGGTACTGGGCATAGGCAGCACCTTCTTTTATGAAAAATAATTCAAAATAATAATACACTTTTATTATACTAAAAAAACACCAAAAATCTACAAAAAATATGATGTCAACCAGTTATTCACTATAATTGACATATTTTTACAAAAAGATTATAAAAATAAATGATGTTGGATTGGGCCAGAATATTTATACGACAGCTAATGGCCGCTAATATTTGTGAAGAACGGGAGGAACGGGGAAATGAACGACTATATGTCAGCAACCTTACTTTCTCTTGAGGAGAAATTGATCTACCTGGATAATAATGACCGACGCCTGCTGGATGAGATAGCCAACCACCTTTTAATGACCCATGAGCTCCTGCAAAAACACAGGGAGTGCAATATAAGCCAGGAGCACCCGCCAGACTTTAATATTTGCCTGGAAGGAGATTATCTCGGAAATCATCATTAAAATTTTTTTTCTAAGAATACTTTAGAAAAAAACGCACATAATACTATCACGGGTTCGTAATGGCCGAGCCAAGATTAATACAGGGTCAAAAAGGGCTCTGTATTAGTCGGCCAAAGATTAATATCGGGTCAAAATGGCTCGGTATTAGTCGGCGGGAAGATCGGTAAATGTTCCGGCAGGCTGTATTGCAGTCCGAACGATTGCAATATGGTCGTAAGGGATATTTATCGGTCGAGCTAAGATTATCATGGGTTTCGAAAATCATTTATGGTTTGCAGAGGTTTGTAATGGTCGAGAGATCATTACAGGCTTCCTAGATATCCATGATAGTCGAGCAAAGATTATTGCGGGTGTCGTAATGGTTCCAGGCAGCCGAAAGGTTGTCTGGGGCTATGTAGATATTCGTAATAGTCGTAGCGAAGGTCATTACGGGCTCATGACATAGAGGCCTTCTTCAACATGTTGAAGAAGGCCTCTAGTTTTAAAGTAAAAGAGCTTCCGGAGATTAATAAGAAATAATTTTTTTAAGAAGGGTTATATCCAAAGCCTGATCTTTTATATTTTCTTTTATGAATTCCTGGGTTAAACCAATATTGTTAACCCTTTTTAATATATCCTCACACAGTTTGTTTACTTCTTCCAACCGGCCGCTTAATCTGGTCACAGCCATTATTATGGATTCTCTTTCAGCCCTTGCAACCTCTGAATTATGCTGCAGAGCAAGCAAAAGACTACTCTGGTGGTCCAGCCTCTGATCAATCCGGTCGAGGCGCTCTATTATTCTATCAATGCTCTCCTTCAGTCCAAACACCTCCATTTAGCAATAACAGCACAAATAATTAATTCGACCTCCAGGTAAAAATTACCTTTTTGCCATTTTAGGAAAATGCCTGTACTAACGCTGCATTCCTTGATTATGTGTGTGGGTCCAATCTTAGCGCCCCTTTATAAGCACAGGGTTAAAACACACCATCTCCCGGCTGTCAGTGCAGGCTTTTCCGGTAGAGTGGGAAATATCCTGGGTTACTTCTTCCAGCTCCTCTCCGTCTGCACCTTCTAAAATATACTTCATAGAGATATTTACCGTCCTTACGGACTCCTCAACGCCCTTTTGGAATAGTTCCGGGAAACTTTCGCTATAGCACTCCCCGGGGTCCATGGGGTGGCACCACTCCCGCTTTTTCTCATTCATGTATGGCTCGGTATTTTTTTCCGGTGCTCTGTAAAAATAGTGCCTTGTGTTTTCAACCCTTGCACTGAACACATCATATACTGATGCAGCAAACCGCTTAATACCCCTTGGATCGTATAAAACTCCATGAGCCTTTATCATATCCCTGTATGACTTCTGAAACAGCTCTTCACCGGCATAATCCCGGTATTCGTTACCAAATACAACAGGTAAAACTGTTTTATAGAGGTTAATCACTTCCCCGGGAAGATTTGGCCCAATGTTAAATTCGGTGCTGACAGGTACTTTCCTGACATCCATATTTAAAAACCTTTTCACAAGTATTGCGTCTATGGCTGCCTCCACCCTTTTATGATTGTTAACAAGCTTTTCATTGCCCGGACCCTCACCGCGAGGTATCCCGGAAATAAAGTTTATAAAAGGGTGCGTTACCCGATCAAGGCACCAGTGGCACATGAGGGCCATCAGATACACGATTGTCCTATCATCCGGGTTATCTTTCAAATACTCAAGGGATTTTCTAAAGAAAAGGCCGCACTTTTCATTGTGAATCATGTTACCAATGGCAAAGGCCCGCTTGTTTCCGGTCCATGGGAGGAAATTATAATAATAAAAAAAATCAGGCCCCTGCAGCCCAAAGTTATAAAGCTTAATATCCCTGCGGGCTATTTTTTTAAACGGTTTATCCACATATTTTAGCACTTCCCAGCCACAAATAAGGTGGGTCCACACATCCGGCATGTTTAGCAACGCCCCTATCTCTTACCGGTTTCACTAAATATTACAATGAGGAAACAAGGTTGTTCCTGTGTATTACCTCCTCATAATCCTGCTGGCCCAGTACTCTCTTAATGTCGTGAGAGTGGATTCCCTTTATCTTTTCTATGTCCCTGGCGGAATAATTCACGATTCCCCTGGCTATTTCGTTCCCATGGGTATCAATGACGCTAACTGTGTTTCCTATTTCAAAATCCCCCTCCACTCCGGTTATTCCGGACGGAAGAAGACTTTTGCCGCTACTTAAAAGAGCCTTCGCCGCTCCTTCGTCGACAAAGATTTTTCCCTGTACCGAGGAGCTGTAAGCTATCCACCTTTTTTTGTTAACCAGCTTCACCTGGGGCCAAAAAACAGTCCCTATGTCTTCCCCTGCCATTACTCTTCTGACAACATCCTTTTTAGAGGCATCGGCCAGAACCATTACAACCCCTGAGTGCATGGCTATCTTGGCAGCCTGGAGTTTTGTCACCATTCCCCCGGTACCGACGCTGCTGCCTGTTCCACCGGCCAACCTTTCCATTTCCTCGGTTATTTCCCTGACCTCGGGTATTAGACTTGCATCTTTCACAGACCTGGGATCGCCGGAGTACAGTCCATCTACATCGGACAGCAGTATAAGCACATCGGCATCTATAAGGCCACCCACCAGGGCGGCCAGATTGTCATTATCTCCAAGCTTTATCTCATCATAAGCAATGGTGTCATTTTCATTTATTATGGGAATTACCCCGAGGCCCAATAGGGCGTACAAGGTATTTCTGGCATTAAGGAACCTTTTCCTGTCGGAAAAGTCCTCTTTTGTCAGAAGGACCTGTCCCACAGTCACCCCGTACTCTGCAAAAAGCTTTTCGTACATGTGCATCAGCATTCCCTGACCTACCGCCGCCACAGCCTGTTTTTCCGGTATATTTTTTGGACGTATGGAAAACCCCAGGCGATTCAGACCTACCCCCTGGGCCCCGGATGTAACGAGCAGCACTTCCTTGCCGCTGTTGCGCAGGTCCGACAGCTCCCGTGCCAAATATTCCATCCTGGAAATATTGGGCTTCCCGTTTTTATATATAAGTGAGCTGGAACCTACTTTAACCACAAGCCTGCCGGCCTTTTTCAAATCAGATCTATTTTTCATAAGTCCTCACGTGCATACTTAATTCAGTAACTTTAATTATAAACCAAACAATGCAGTAATTAAAACTAAAAAAACCGCCCTGCGCTGGAACAGCGGCATTGTTAAGCACTATTCATGGGTCCGGATCCAAAAACAAAAATGGGATGCCCCGGCATCCCACCCCTTGCAATATATCACACGGCCTTTACGCAGGTATTGACTCCTGTACCGGTGTTTTCGAGAGATCACATCCGCAGTAAGGGCAAATCCAGGGTCCCCTGTCAGCAGAACTATAGCTTTCACCATGGCATATTTCACAGTGCTTTCTTACCATCTTCTCATTCACTCCCCCGACTGGCTTCCTTATTTAATAATTCGACATTTATCTCATTTACTTGAGCCTATTCGGAGTATTCAAATTCAAAATTTTTTATAACCACCGTTTCTCCGTTTCTGGCCCCGGCCTTACGTAAAGCGTCATCTATTCCCATAAGTGACATTATTCTTTGCAGCCGGTTTAAAGCCTCTTCATTCTCTAAATCGGTCATGGACACATGCCGCTCAATCTCTTTTCCTGAAATGATATAAACACCATCGGTTTTTTCAATAGCAAACCTGGGCTCCACTTCATGTACAACAGGGACTTCTTCCTGCGCGGTCTCAACAACATCTGCCGGAATATTTGACAGCATTTGGGCAACGGTGGCCACCAGCCCTTCAATGCCCTCCCCGGTGAGGGCTGAGATAGGAAATATATCATACCTGTCCCCAATGCTCTTCACGAGCAATTCAAGGTTTTCAGCGGAATCAGGCATATCCGTTTTATTTGCCGCCACAATCATGGGTTTCTCCGCCAGTTTGGGATTATATAGGGCCAGTTCCCTGTTAACTACGTTAAAGTCATTAACCGGGTCTCTTTGACCGTACCCGGAAACATCCACCAGGTGAACCAGAAGGCGTGTTCTCTCCACATGGCGAAGGAATTCATGCCCCAGGCCCACCCCGGCATGAGCTCCCTCGATAAGGCCGGGTATATCTGCAACAACAAAGCTGTTCCCTTCATCGGCCCTTACCATCCCAAGGTTAGGGACTATAGTGGTAAAGGGATAGTCGGCTATTTTGGGTTTTGCCGCGGAAATCCTGGATATAAGACTGGACTTTCCGGCATTGGGAAGCCCCACCAGGCCTACATCCGCTAGTAGTTTAAGTTCAAGGCTAAGCCAAAATTCTTCCCCCGGCTCTCCCTTTTCCGCCATCCTGGGCGCTTTGTTTGTCATAGTGGCAAACCTTGCGTTTCCTCGTCCCCCCCTGCCTCCACGGGCAACAATCAACTCCTGCCCGTTAGCAGTGAGATCACCTATAAATCTATCTGTTTCGGCCTCCCTAACCACGGTTCCCACAGGTACTCTTAAAACCAGATCTTTACCGGACCGCCCGTGCATGTCTTTACCCATGCCGTGCTGCCCCCGCTCTGCTTTATAGTGTCTTTGGTACCTGAAATCCACAAGGGTTCTGAGTCCCTCGTCAGCAACAAAAATGACATCGCCGCCTTTGCCCCCGTCACCGCCCCAGGGTCCTCCCTCAGGAATGTACTTTTCCCTACGGAAAGCAATGCACCCGTTGCCGCCGTCTCCTCCCTTGATATAAATTTTGGACTTATCATAAAACATAGGTATGCTCCTTAAACCATCTTAACAAAATTAAAAATACAAGGCTCTTAAACCCGGCTCAAAATCTCCTGTCTCCTGTCTCCTGTCTCCTGTCTCCTGTCTCCTGTCTCCTGTCTCCTGTCTCCTGTCTCCTGTCTCCTGTCTCCTTTATTATTATGTACCGAAATAATTAACCTCAGGCGTTATTACGGGGAAAAACTATAAAAATTTCTCCTCCGGTGGCAGAAACTACTATTCCTACCTTTCCACCGTAAGGGGTCATCCTGTTACCTATTTCGGACAGCCTGGCCTGGGCGGACTCAGCCTCTTTATCGGGCTCGGGACAAAAAATCCTGAATAGATATTTCTTTTCAGACTCATTAAGAGAAATTCTGAGCTTTCGATTAGGGATTCCCGGAGGCACCAGTGATTCCAGTGATTGTTTAAATACTGCCTCTACAACCTCCCCCAGTATGTTCCCAGGCACCGAGCAGTCTTTCAGGTCGGTATTTATATCATATAATACTTCCACCTGGTGCTTACCGGCAAGAAAGTGCCCCACTAGCAAAACCGCCGCCACCTCAGGTGCTACAAGATGTCCAACCTTACTCAACCTCTCCACTTCCAGGCTTACCTGGTTAATATACTCCCTTACTCGGTCGATCTTATTCAACTGGACAAGCCCTGATATCACTTGTAAATGATTCAGGAAATCGTGCCGCTGGACAGACATTATCTCTAAAAAAGTGGCGGTTTCCAAGAATTTTCCCCCTTATGCCCATATTGTGGTAGCTTTTCGACTCACCAAGCTATTTTTCCTGCCTAAAAAGATGTAGAAACTGCCAACAAATATTAAAAGAGCCGTGCAACTACCTGCACGGCTCTTTTGCAGTCAATAAGCATAACAGTTACATTTCAAAAATAACACAATTTATTTTATTAAATCCATACAAAATTATTTACCCTTAAACTGGGGCTTTCTCTTTTCAAAAAATGCCGATATCGCTTCCTTCATATCCTCTGTCTGGAAGCAGAATACCGACTGTGCCTGCTCATAAAGCAATCCGGCATGGAGGGAGCTTTCCATTGCCACATTAATGGCTTTCTTTCCAAATTTAACGGCTATTGGAGGCTTTTCTGAAATCTTTTTGGCCAGTGACATTGCCTCATCAACAAGTTTTCCGTTATCATACAGCACATCAATGAGACCTATCCGGAGTGCCTCTTCAGCATCTACTTTTATACAGGCAAGCATTATTCTTTTAGCCTGGCTTGCACCAACCACCCTGGTGAGTCTCTGGCTGCCCCCCATATCAGGTGAAAGGCCGAGGTTAACTTCCTGCAGGGCAAATACGGCATCCCTGGAGGCAACCCTTATGTCACAGGCCAGCGCAAGCTCCGTCCCTGCACCGAAGCACAGCCCGTTAACGGCGCAAATAATGGGAACAGCCATAGTCTCCCACCGGGTATAAAGATTTTGCATTTTTTGAAGATTTTTTAGTATAAATTGAGAATTTATTTTTCCCAGGAGAGATATGTCTATACCTGCACTGAACTTGTCTCCGGCAGCCTTTATAACCACTGCCCTGACATCATCATCATTTTCAATCTCATCCTGTACAAGAGACATTTCCGACCACATTTCTTCGTTCAGGCAATTGAAAGCCTGAGGTCTGTTAAGGGTAACAACGGCCACATAGCCTTCCTTTTCATAAATAAGTGTTTTTAAATCCATATACACAACCCCCATATCATTTATTTGAAGAATAACTAACCAACGAGACTGTAAGATATATTGGCAATCAATGCCAGATTTTGCAAGGTATTGAAATGGCTTGAGAAATTATCCACAACCCTCTTGATAAAAAACCGCACATATTTTCGTGGGTCCAGGGTCCTATGTCGATTATTATCAACATATTATCCACAAGCTCATTTACCACCGGTATTAATACTTCAATACCGGGAAATATATTCCTTCTGCATTTTTAATTATAAACGCAGCCGTGTTACAAGGAAGTCATGGAAACGTTCAAAAAGAAGCCCGGTAATTAACCACAGCGGTGCCATATCAAACCTTATCAGGCCGTCCAGCTGCCACCTGGCGCCGGAATAATCCCAGGGGCTGGCACCCGTTAAAAGCCGTATTGTACCTCCGGTAGCATACTCCAGGAACCATATGACAATAACCCAGAAGACCCCCCGGATTAGCCAGGGCAAATGTCTTATTCTGTCGTGAACAGGTTCAAGTAAAACCGCCATACCGTATATGGGAAACATCCAGAGATAGGTTCTTCCCGCCAGCCGGACATCTCCTGCAATCGCCGAACCCAGTCCGGTCCAAAATATTTCAAGTCCCCAGCCCATTAATCCATAGATGAGAAATCTGGTTATTTTCATACTGTTATTTTGCTTTGGACCGGCTGGAATTATTGAATTTTTAGGGATGATAATTAAGGCAGGGATGTCTTTTTTTAACTGTAATCAGACATCTCTAAATATGTGTTATTTGGAGTCCAATTATGTTGTTATAATAATAATCTTCTTGATTATTACTATACCGGAAGCCGGTTATAGTCTTGCCTTTTTTTAAGTGATGGTATATCCTTAGAATAAAAAATCAGACTAAAAGGGAGGAGTTTTAAAAAAATGGGCGCACAAATACTCACAGTTCTTGGAATCGCCTTGGCTGCAGCGTTTACTGCAATGATCGTAAGCGGCTCCGCAAATGACATGACGCTGGCCACAGTCAAACATGAAGATATGGGTGACCATCATCATTAATATAAGTTGAATTTAAACATATTTATGGCAAAACAGCCCGCCCCGAGTCTGGGACGGGCTTTGATCTATCGTAATATATACAGGCTTTCCCTTTAACATATCCACCGTCTTTACAATATCCTCCAGGTTAACAGTAAAGGGGTGAAAGTTCACCGCAGAGCGGGCATAAGAAAATTCCTCCCTGGTTCCTGATCGTATTCCGAACTGAAAAAGATTTTCAGGGCCTGTTATTTCTAATACACGCCTCATCACTGTAGCATGGGACAGGCTCATGCCAAGATACTTTTCTCTCAGGTCAGCGTGAGCATCAAAATGAATGACCGACAGGCCTGGATACCGGACGGCGGCTGCCCTAACGGCGGGAAGTGTTACAAGGTGTTCTCCTCCCAGCATTACCAAAAGCTTACCGTCGCTAAAACCTTTTCTGCTGATTTTTCAATCCTGTCAAGGCTTTCCTCCACATTACCGAGCACAATAAATACAGCACACACGTCACAATAACAGAGATTTCATAATCATCTCCACTGCCCATAAATCCACCTAATGATTCGGTATACATCATTCATCACCCCGGCAAAATAAATAAACGCCCTACGGGCGTTGCCGTCTTTCTCTATTTAGCATTAATCACAGGTCCGGAATTGGGAATAAAATCCAATTAATGCATTTCACATGTACTATCCCCAATTCCTAATTCCCAATTCCTAATTCCCAATTCCTAATTCCCGTTTTTTTACTTTACCAACTCTTTCACAAAGGGCTGAAGTGTTAAGCAGGCTTTATGAATTTCAGGGCTGTAATACCTGGTTTCCATTACAGGTATATTGCTTATATCCACCTCCAGGGGGTCCGATTTCTTGGATCCCATGGTAAAGGTCCAGAGCCCTCCCGGATAGGTGGGAACATTGGCAGTAAAGAGCCTTCCTATAGGGTATATGGATTTAATATCAGAAAATATCCTTGGTATAAGGCTCCGGTTAAAAAAGGGTGATTCTGTCTGGGCTACAAACAGTCCGGTATCTGTCAGGGCATTGTAGACATCCCTGTAGAACTCAGCCCCGAAAAGGCCGACGGCCGGTCCTATGGGGTCAGTTGAATCCACTACAATCATGTCGTAAGTATTTTTGTTTTCCTTGACATGCTTAATGCCATCGTCAACAATTACCTCGGCCCTTGGGTCGTCAAGCCCACAGCTTATTTCGGGCAAATGCATTTTGGCGGCCTCAATAACCTTTCCATCTATCTCAACCAGGGTTACTTTTTCTACCGATTTGTGCTTAAGCACTTCCCTTACGGTGCCGCCATCCCCTCCCCCGATCACAAGTACCCGGCGGGGATTTTTCAGTGTATTTAATCCAACATGCGTTATCATTTCATGATATACAAACTCGTCTGCCACCGTAGTCTGGATAACTCCGTCCAACAGTAGCATCCTTCCAAACTGCAGGGTTTCTACAACCATAATTTCCTGGTAGGGCGTCTTCTCACGATAAAGTGTTTTAACAACCCGGCACCCTATGGTCAGGTCTTTGGTCTGATATTCGGTAAACCATAAATCCAACAAAATTCCCCCCGTCTAAACATCTATCATCTATAATAATTCAGTTATAATAATTCAGTCGCCAGAGCTCATAGTCCTTTGCTGTCTAATACCACATAGGAACCGCGGCCAGGGAACATCCTATTTTTTGAACCCTGTGCTCAGTTGCGGCAATTCTCATGTCAACCAGCTCCATTTTACGGGTTGCAAAGGCTTCCCTAAGCATACTTTCTATTTTATCCCTGGCCTCCTCCTTAGATCCAACACAGGAATACTCCATGATGACTCCAAAAGTATCCTTTGAGAAACCGACACCAACGGCGGCTGCAATAAGCTGACCAGGCTCCCGGCTAATTATGTACCCATACGCAGTTGGAACAAGAGAACCGGGCGGTAAAACCAGGTCATTGTCCATCTCGGCTCCGGGAGGCAGAATACTGCTGACGCGGAGTAAATTTATATTACCTATCCGGCCCGAAAGTAATGCATTGTCAAAGGCGGTTAAATCATTGTGGCCTTCGGCGCTGGCTGCGGTCAGAAAAAATTTTTTGGGTGTGGGTAGCATTTCCATTCCTCCCGTTTATTAAAAAACATACAGCTTTTATTATATACAGAATAACAGGAAAGACAACATGTTTTTTAGTATATTTTTTCTTAAAAAGGGTGGCTTCCTGCCTGAATAGTTTCACCCACAGAGAGGCAATCTATTAGTGTATTTTTACATAAAGGAGGATTACCGTGTCCAAAACAGTAATAGGTGCTTTTAACAACCGGGAAAGCGCGGAAAAGGCTATTAATGACCTAAGAGGTAAGGGTTTTGAAAAGGATATTTCCCTCGTTGTTAAGGATGACAAGGGACAGCAGGATACCGGCAGAACCAACACAAATTTCACAGGTGGAGATCCCGTAACTAACGGAGTTAGTACAGGAGGAGTTATCGGAGGTCTTGCCGGTCTGGCGGCAGGAGCCGGCGCCCTTGCAATTCCGGGAATAGGCCCCCTTGTGGCAGCCGGCCCAATAGCAGGGCTCCTGTCAGGAGCAGCTACCGGGGGCATTGCCGGCGGCCTGGCTGATTATGGAGTTCCCGCAGAAAGAGGTAAATTCTTTGAAGAAAAGGTAAAGCAGGGAAATGTGATTGTTACTGTCCGCTGTGACGACAAAAGGGCTGAGGAAGCTTCCGGGATGTTAAGACAGTACGGCGGGGAAAATGTGGAAATACACTAAATAAACGCCCTGCGGGCGTTGCCGCTGTTCCGGCGGCGGGAGACAGGAGACTGCCCAGAAGTAATACCTTGGGTCCGGAGACAGAAGACAGGAGTTTTCTAAGCAATACCTGGAGTTAAAATCATTAATCCACACATCAGGAATGCCCGGTCCTCCTGTCTCCTGTCTACTGTCTACTGTCTCCTTTTGTTAAGAACCTCATCATATATTGCCTTGAAAACCAGGGCATCTTCAGCCTGTAGCCCGTCAGACTCGCATATTACTGTAAAATCAGCCGAGTATTTGACAAGAAGTTTTGCAAGAAAAAGAAAATCAGGTCCGAATCCTTCATCTCTTGTGGTCATGTGCCTTTTTTCCCCGGCACTGGTATACTCCACCGGGCTGAAATGGATGTGCATCCTTTTAAACGCTTCTCTTCCCAGGGCAGACTCAACCTTTTCAAAAACTACTGCAAAGGCTTCTTCCACATCTAATCCTCCGAGGCTGACTGCGTGCAGGTGGCCGAAATCAATGGCCGGGATTATATTGGGCCCGAGGCTGCACAGCTCAAGAATCTCATCCAGACTCCCAAGAAGGCTTTTCTTGCCCATGGTTTCCGGAGCCAGCAATATATCTCCCAGCCCTTCATCCCTTGCAGCTGACACTATTTGACCGAGTATATTTTGAGCCCTTTTCATAGCTGCCGGCCTGTCATCCTTTCCGGACCCCGGGTGAAACACCACTACCCGCGCCCCCATCCACCTGGCGGCCAGAAGTGATTTCATCAGATGTTTTTTTGTTTTTTCCTTAGCCTCAGGGTCCGAGGCAGCCAGGTTGATATAATACGGAGCGTGTATACTTAGTAAAATACCATTTTGAGAAGCCCTCCGCCCCAATTCCCTGGCCATTTCCTCCCCAATATTTACTCCCCGGCTACACTGGTACTCATATGCCGTGAGCCCCTTTTCCCTAAGCCATCCAGGCATGTCCAAAGAGCTCTTATAGCCTCCCCCGTAAAAGGAATTGGGGTTTCCCGCAGGTCCAAACCTTTTATTCAATGCTGTGGCCCCTTTCGGTTGCGTTAGAATTTGTCCAAATTATTAATAATTTACGTGCTGTTACATATTAATCCCCCTCATATTTGTTGTAAATAACAAATATATTTTTTTGTACAGGAAGGAATTACCTTTTTTTGCCTTAATTACATTATTTAGGCTAAAATAAGGAGGTCATAATTTGAAAGTTAAACTCTACACCGCTGTTTCCCTTATTATTCTTCTTATTCTGGTAAAGGGCTGCATAAGTAACCGGGGAATAGGCCTTACAGACAGTGACCAATTGGTAATAATCCAGGAAAACCTTCCGCCGCATCTTGATCCGGTCAGAAGCTCGTCGTACGAAAATGTCCTTCCCCTTACAGGGATATACGAGGGACTGGTTAAGCTAAATCCCGAAACATTATCGCCTGAGCCATGTCTGGCAGAGAGCTGGAAAGTGTCTGGAGAAGGAAAGCGCCTGACATTTTACCTTAAGCCGGGAATAAGGTTTGGAGACGGAACGGAATGTAACGCTAATGCGGTAAAAGCCAGCATGATAAGGTCGATGGCTTTAAAAGATGAAGAACCCTACGCCTCTTTTGTATTCTCTCCTGTTGAGTCGATAGAAACAGAGGGAAATAACACCATTACTTTTAATCTAAAATATCCTTTTGCACCCTTTCTAAAGAACCTTGCCCTTCCCTTTGCTGCCCCGTTGGTGAGTCCAACAGCCTTTGGAAAGTATGGGGAGGACTTTTGGGAGCATCCTTCGGGCACTGGCCCATATATGGTCAGTCAGTATAAAAAGAATAAAATAGTATTGCAAGCCAATCCATATTTCAGGGGAGAACCAGCCCCGTTAAAAAAGATACTTTTCATTGAGGAGAAAGATCCCCTCGAAAGAACAAAAAAACTGTTAAGCAAAAAAGGTGATATAATATTTTACCCCGGGGGTAAAAATGTAGAAAAGCTCAGAATGGATGGTATGAAGATAGTATCGGTACCCGGCCTGGACATCAGCTATCTTGGCTTCTACACCGACAAGCCCCCTTTTAACAACAGACTGCTTAGAAGCGCTGTGGCGGGTGTCCTGGACAGGGAAAAAATAGTGTCTGAAGTGCTGGAGGGTGAAGCAATACCGGCTCTCAGCATTTTACCACCTGCGCTTTCCACCCATAAAAGTAATCTTACAAGGTATACCCCTGACCATGTCCGGAACACTTTAAATCGTCTGGGTTACCCCGGTGGAATTGATATAACCCTGATAACCTACAAAGATTCAAGGAGATATTCAATCACAGGGGGAAAAGTATTGGCTGAGGAAATAAAAAAACAATTGGAACCAGCCGGAATAAGGATAAAAATTATTGAAAAGTCCTGGGATGAACACAAGTCAGCTATACAAAACAGGGAAGGCGACCTGTTTCTTTTCGGGTGGACAGGTGACAATAGCGACCCGGACAATTTTATGTATACCCTTTTTTCTTCAACGCAGGTGAATCAGGGCCTAAATACTTCCCGCTTCAAAGACCCAAAACTTGATGTATACCTTGTTACCGCCAGAAGGGTAACTGACCCCAAAGCCAGGCAGCTGCTGTATAAAGAAGCTGAAAGCATCATAATGAGTCAAATGCCGGTTGTCCCCTTAAGCCACAGTATTATACGGATCGCTGCGCTACCGGAAGTTCAGGGTATTTACTCGTCCGGATTCGGTTTAATAGACCTCTATTCAATTAAAAAAAGCCAGCAGTAACCACTCTTACCTTTAATTACCTGTATATATAGAAATCCCCCGGCAAATACTAAAATCCGGAAGCCGAAATGGCAATAAATATTTTCCAAGGGGGAAAAAGTAGATGGATCAAGTATTCCAGCTTCAACAGCAAATCCAAAGGCTGCAGCAGGAGATTAATGACATATCTCAAGTATGCAACCAGCTGCAGCAGTCCGAGCAGGCCAATGCAATACAGCTTCAGCAGATGACCCAGAAAGAAATATTGGCCTCTCAGGGGCTGAGAAGGATTCAGCAGGTTGCCAACGCGCTGAGCCAGGATCTTAACCAGATTTCAAACCTTACAAGTCAAATGGTAACCCAGGTTGCCCAAGTTGCCCCACTCCAGAGGAATTTTCAACAAACCGCCGGGATTTATCCCCAGGCTTATTCAACCGTTGGTCTTACCAACCAGATTCCGGGAACCGGTGCATTCAGCGGCCAGTTTGGAACCTTTGGCCAGAACCAGCAGAGCCAGATTCCCAACATTAATATGGCCCCGGTAGTATCGCAGTTCCCGCTCTACAGGCAAGACGCCACGCAAGGTTACAGCGCCAACCTTTTCGGCACCGGAAATCAGCTTGGAACCACAGCCCAGGCATTTTCCAATGTCGGAACCAGCCAATACGGTATGGGAACCCAAGGAGCGTTTGGCACCAACCTTGGCGCGACTACTCCGTTCTCGCTGCAAAGCAACCTGGGAACGCAGTCGGTATACTCTCCGTACCAGCAAAACCAATTCGGCTTTAGATAAACAGGCGATTTGATCCGGTAAAAAAAGGCCCGTTGTTACGGGTCTTTTTTATTATTAATGCAGCGCCAGGCAGGAAGAGAGTAAAACAGACAATCTTCACCCCTTAACTTTTATGCCGGTACTATCTATAATTAGTTTTATATATATTACCAAATAATGCTAAAGACAGGGGGTACCTTCATGGCCAAACCTATTAAAGAAGGATTATCCTACAGCCAGAGGGATATAATGGAGCTGCTGGTGGACTTTTCAGCATTTAAAGACCGGGTGGAAAAAAAATTCCGTGAAGTTTCCAAGGAGCTTGACGGCAAGCCAAACGAGCACGAGCTCTGGGTCAACCTGTATCTCATCTCCACCGACTATTCAGAAGAATACTTTAACAAAAAATCCAAACAGGACAATTCTGTACAAAAGGTTTCTTAAAGTGCTAATTCTGATGTAAACTGGGTCCGGAATTGGGAAATGGGAATCAGGAATTGGTGATAAAAATCAATTTCTGCATTTCGATTATTCCAAACCCCAACTCACACTTCCCGATTTAAAGAAATTGCTGACAAATTAGTCTAAATCGTTTTAGAATAAGAGTTGTACCAGGGGATAAGCTATTTGCGGGAGTGGTTAACATTGATAAACCCAGTAGCCTTTGAAATTGGGACTATTGAGGTAAGGTGGTATGGAATAATACTGTCGGCTGCCTTTCTGACAGGAACGCTTCTCGCCTACCGACGGGCGGCCCGTACAGAAATAAGCCAGGACCACATAATAAATTTAATCACCTTAATAATTCCAGCTGCCATAATTGGAGCAAGGCTTTATTATGTTGCCTTCACCTGGCCGGAATACAGAGATGACCCTTTAAGCGCCCTTGCCATATGGCAAGGAGGGCTTGCCATTCATGGCGGTATCTTGGGCGGGGTATTAGCTGGGCTGTGGTACCTGAAAAGATACGGCCTTTCTGTATGGAATACCGCCGACATACTGGCCCCAAGCCTTATTCTGGGCCAGGCCATAGGCCGTTGGGGCAACTTTATAAACCAGGAAGCACACGGTGGACCTGTTTCTGAGCAGTTTATGGAAATTTTTCCAAACTTCATTAAAGAGCAGATGTTTATAGAAGGAAGGTACTACCAGCCCACTTTCCTTTACGAGTCGGTGTGGGATTTCGGTGTATTCCTCTTTCTGACATATTACTGGAATAGACGCAAGGTCCCGGGGGAAGTTGCCCTGCTTTACCTTGTGCTGTATTCACTGGGCCGCCTGGTAATTGAAGGGCTCAGAACCGACAGCCTGATGCTGGGACCAATCAGGATTGCCCAATTGGTAAGCCTTGCTCTCATATTAGCCGGTACGGCAGCTTTTTTCATAAGAAGAAGAAAGATTCAAAAAAACTAATACTGATAGAAATTACTGTCTGAATCTCAATTCTCATTCTCTATAGTGGCTGCTTTAGGCATGAAATACCTGAGCCTCCGGTCTCCTGTATACTTACGGGAGATTTTTTCGTATAAGGGCATTATTTAATTGCCCCGGAGGGGCAGGCCAGTTTGCAGTCCATGCACAAAACACACTCGGTGTCTCTTACCCTTTCACCCCGGCTAATATATGACATAACATCCACATCCATTGGACAGGCTTTATTGCACAGTGAGCATTTACGGCACTTGTTGCCTGACGCTGAAATGGTTATCAGGCTAATTGACGAGGGAACCTTCATAACAACTGACACAGGACAGGCAATCTTGCAAAAAGCCCTTTTATTTTTAAAAACAAAGGCCAAGGTAACTGCCACCACATAATAGATTATATTGCCAACAAGCATCCACATCATCTCAGTTTTATGTAAATAATCTCTTCTCACATCAAATCCCAGGAAAAACACCAGGGCTACCGGTAAAGCTATTGACAGGGCAAAGGTAATATATCTAATCCTCTTTAAATGTGGAGGTATCCTTCCCTCATCCTTTATAGGCAGCCAGTCCAAAACAGCCGCCGTCCAGCAGGCCCACCCGCAAAACCCCCGGCCCCAGATCAGCGGCCCGAATATTTTTGCTACCGCATAATGGATAAAACCCTTATTGAAATAACCAATTAATATAATTAAAACAACACCTTCAAGTTGGAAATTTTCGTTATTCGCAATGGGAACAAAAAGAAGCAGAACCGGTAAAATCATAAGAATAGCTACCTTTCTGCCAATGGACTTCTTCCTCTGAGGCACAACTGAGATTATGTAGATTCCCAGCGAAATAGAAAACCCTATCCACGGAAATATCACAAGGAATCCCCACCAGCCCACGCTCAGATATAATATTGCAGCAAGCATAACTCCAGTAGAGAAAGGAATAGCAACCTTCATAACACCCTCCGCCCGGCATTGTCCCCGGCTTTTTACATTACCTTTTCCACCATGTATTCCCTTTTCCTGCTAAAAAATAAATTCCACTCATTAATAACTCTCCAAATCTGCAAACCCGCCTCTCACTTGATACCTGGTATTTTTTATGGTAAGCTCTTAAAAGATTAAATACTCACTTTTTATACCATTTTGTCGCAATTATTCCGTACCTGTTATCTGTTTCTAAAAAACAAACATTTGGAGAGTAAAAATGAAAGCCGGCAATAAAAACAAGATAGCGGCAAAGAGAGTAAGTTCTCATCCGGAAATGGCTCAAAACAATATCAGTTATGAAATTCTGGGGATAGCTGTAATTACTCTGGCCTCCCTGGGGGCTGCCTCCTTTTTCACAACAGCCCTGGGTGCTGTTGGCTCACTTCTGGGGAGAGGCATGGAAGTAATAGCCGGAGAAAACAGGTACCTCATTATACTGTCAATGGTTTTACTTGGTATTAAACTAATCAGGGAAAAAAGCAAATTTAAAATGACTCCAAGGGCTGTGGGCTTTTCGATACTGGTACTGGTATTACTGACTTTTGCCCATATGGATATCCCTTTGGGTGATTTAATGGATCAGGGCTACAAGGGCGCAGGCGGCGGAATAGTCGGCGCAACGACGGTTTATGCAGCCACAAGCTGCTTTGGAACGGTGGGAACTTACATTGTACTGGCCTCACTAACCCTGGTATCCTTAATTCTTATTACCGGCTACACTCTTGCCCAGCTTGGCCTGCTGGCTACCCTAAGGGCAAAAAAAGCCGGCAGCGGAGTATGGAGGTGGGTTTTAAATTACCTTACCGAAGAGGTCCGGGCTGAAGAACAGGATGAAGATGACTGCCGCACAGTATTATTAAAGGAAAAAAACACAGACACAGAGAGACCGCTAATACCCTCCCAGGCAGCAGAAAAGAGCCAGGACCCGTCGGAAGAGCTAAAGAACAAAAAGAAAAATACCAAGTCCCGGGTAGAAGTAGCAGACATTCCTCCCATGCCTCTGGCTGACGGCCGTATATACAGGCTCCCCCCGGTTAACCTCCTTAAATTAACTGAAAAAGCTAATAATGAGGTTTCCGACAGGGAACTGGCAGAACGCGCCAGAACATTGGAGTCCACACTGGAAAGCTTCAGCATACAGGCAAAGGTTGTGGGAGTGTCACTGGGCCCGGCCATAACACGTTACGAAATCCAGCCGCCACCGGGAATAAAGGTAAGTAGAATCGTGGGGCTGGCCGACGACATAGCACTTAATCTTGCCGCCCCGGGGGTACGAATTGAGGCGCCTATACCCGGAAAGGCTGCGGTAGGCATTGAAGTTCCAAACAGGGAAATATCCCCGGTTACTCTCAGGGAGCTGATAGAAAGTAAGGAATTTAAGAACTCCCCCTCAAAGCTATCAGTAGCCCTTGGAAAGGATATAGCAGGAACACCTATTGTGGCTGACCTTGGGAAAATGCCACACCTCCTGGTGGCAGGGGCAACAGGTGCCGGTAAAAGCGTATGCATCAATACCATTATTTCAAGCATCCTGTTTAAGGCAACTCCCGATGAGGTAAAGCTCCTGATGGTGGATCCCAAAATGGTTGAGCTGACAAACTATAACGGTATACCGCACCTCATATCCCCTGTCGTAACAGACTCAAAAAAGGCGGCCGGAACTCTGCGGTGGGCTGTCAAGGAAATGGAGCGAAGGTATGAATTATTTGCCTCAACAGGGGTACGGGATATAGAAAGGTATAATACAACCTGCAATAATTCCCCGGGGGAAGACCGCCAGAAGCTGCCCTTTGTTGTTATCATAATTGACGAGCTGGCCGACCTCATGATGGTGGCCCCGGCTGATGTTGAAGACTCCATCTGCCGTCTGGCCCAAATGGCGAGGGCAGCCGGAATACACCTTTTGATCGCCACACAGAGGCCTTCGGTTGATGTTATTACCGGACTTATTAAAGCAAACATCCCTTCGAGAATTTCCTTTGCCGTATCCTCCCTGGTGGATTCCAGGACAATCCTTGACATGGGCGGGGCGGAAAAGCTCCTCGGGAGGGGGGACATGCTGTTTTTGCCGGTGGGTGCTGCAAAACCTGTAAGAGTACAGGGAGCTTACCTTTCCGATCAGGAAGTGGAAGGGCTGGTTACATATTTAAAGGAACAGGCCCAGCCCGTTTACGACGAGCAGGTTCTTACGGCCCCCCCGGCCAGTGATACCAGCAGTAACAGCGACGACGACTACGACGAATTACTGGTTCAGGCAGTAAAAATCTTTATAGAAAGCGGAACAGCGTCAATATCCCTTCTTCAGCGCAGGCTCCACATAGGGTACGCCCGGGCTGCAAGACTGGTGGATATTATGGAGCGGAGGGGAATTGTCGGAGGTTTTGAGGGTAGTAAACCAAGAAACATTAGGATGACACTGGAACAGTTTGAGCAAACATTCAAGGACCAGCTCTAGGAACTATCTATATGGCACTATTGACCTCTTCCCTATCCAATAAAAATATGTAATAATATTTAAATAAAACATAAAACCCATCGCGGGGCAAATCGGGGAGGATAATTATGGTTAATGAAATCTTATCGGATTATACTTATTTTTATTATGCACTGATCATTTGCGGGGCTATAGGTGTATTTGCAGCCATTTTCAGAAATCCTATTCAAAAGATCATGGAAGAAACAGAAGAAAAATCAAACGGCAGGGCAGCCCATTAAATAAACGGCAGGCAAATTATGCCTGCTTTATTTATAATTACTACAAATAACTGCATTTAATGACAAAAATTTCTCCTGAACTGCTTAATAACTGGGGGTGGGAACTATTCAGAAACGGTATCTTCCGGTTATCGTTATACTGGTAGCAGCTATTAGCGGTTACTGGCTCTTTTCAGGAAAAGCCGCCAATAAGCCTGGCACTCCACCCGGTAATGACACAAAAGCACAGACAGCTAAGGCTCCTATAGATATAACCGTTTATTATGTCAAGTTTAACGAAAAAGACGCTTATCTGGTAAGGGAAATACACCGGGTTCCTTACACCGAGGACGGCCCAAAAGCTGCGGTAAACGAACTGATCAACGGAAATCCCCTTACACAGGAATCGGTGAAAGTACTTCCTTCCAATACACGGCTATTGGATATCACAGTAGCCGAGGGAAAAGCCACGGTAAATTTCTCGGCTGATGTTTTGAATGCCAGTGCAGGTTCGGCAGGAGAGGCCCTGGGTATCCAGAGTATAGTCAATACCTTGACCGAGTTTCCACAAATAAAGGAAGTAATGTTTACGGTCGAAGGAAAACTTGACAGCAGGGCAATGGACTGGTGGGGCCATGTAGGCCTCTATGACCAGCCCTTTACCAGGAGTCTTGAAAAGGTATATGAGCCTGCCATATGGGTTACCCACCCTGTTGAAAACCAGATAGCCGGAGTTCCTTTACTGGTAAAGGGCAGCGCCAGGGTGCCTGAAGGAAAGGTGCATGCCCGGCTTCTGGATGAAAGCGGAAAAGCAGTTGCTGAAAGCTCGGCCCTGGTGTCTCAAGAATTCCCCAACAGGGGAGATTTTGAAATAAGCATAACCTTTGAACCTTCGGGAAAAGGAATCGGCATTCTGGAGGTATTTTCAGGGGAAGGCTCATCGCGTAATACTATTAAAATACCTATTCAATGGCCCTGACAGGATAAGTTAACATTATATAGCAAAACAAGACTAAGGAGGCAAGGCATTGAGCAAACAAAAACAACAGGTTCTACAACAGGAGATACTGCAGACCGGCAACATAGAAATGGTTGCAGCCAGAGTAAAGAAAGATGTAATGTGGGTTATAGTCAGCGTGGCTGTGGCAGTTGGCGCAGGCCTGGCCGTAGGAAATTTTTTCAGGTTTTAAATGGTTATCAATTCATAAGGCCCCCACTACGGGGGCTTTTTGTTTTATAACCTCATCTTAAAGTACCAGTAAGCGAATGCCCCCAGAATCAGAACAACTTTTAACGGGGTCAGCAGCTTTCCACTGACAATGCCCTTCATCTTAAGCCACTCGGCCACAGCCAGAGGAATAACGCCAATTATAAAAATCATCCTGGCAACCGGTACGAAGGAGGGGTTATTTATTGTAAAAAACCACAGAATAACAGCCCAGGCAATAATAGCCCCGGCCAGATATACTGGCCCTCTCTGCTTTTCATTCATCCGGACTCACTCCCTTTATTATTATTTTCCTTCATGGAGCACCAAAATCCTCCCTCCCCGGACAAAACAGAGAAGATCTGCATAATAAAAAAAAGCCCCACAGCAGTGTGGGGCATGAGAGAGATTTAGGAGGCTGGTTTACTGCCTAATGCAGTATTATTATTGTTTACTTATCTGACTTTTTTTATCCAAAATTGTCACCCGTTTAAAAACCCCGCCTTAAAAGGCGGGTGGGAAAGAAAGAGTGAGTTAATCCGCGAACACTTATAATATTCCCAATTCGGCCCTTTGCTAAACATCTGTCCAAATTCAGCGGA
Organism: Bacillota bacterium; assembly: GCA_049323755.1. GTDB lineage: Bacteria > Bacillota > Desulfotomaculia > Desulfotomaculales > Desulfocucumaceae > BRHc4a. The sequence continues at coordinate 31,824 of JBMOPE010000015.1, read as the reverse complement.
CAAAGAAAAGAATTAACCAGGAAGGATTTCATCCATACAAAACTGAATTATTACTATGTCTTATCTTTAAAATACAAGGCCGGGTGCTTTAACTATGAATGATTATCTGATATGCGGAGGACAATTAATTACATCCAGCGGCACTGTCCCCAACAAGGGGCTATTGATAAGAAGGGGTAAAATAGCTGTACCCGGGGCACCCAATCCCGACAGCATTTATGGAGGGCTTTGCTGTACAGTCAGGCCAAAGCCTGCAGGCCCCCATTCCTTAAAATCTGAAGCTGCCAAAATATGCTGCAGCAAGGAAGATTGCTCAAGGGATTGCATTGAGATTGACGGTAAAGGACTTCTTATATCCCCGGGCTTTATTGACCTTCATGTCCACGGGGGAGCCGGATGCGACACCCTTGACGGGACGGCTGACTCTGTAAAAAAAATAGCGGCATACCATGCCGGGGGAGGAACAACATCATTCCTGGCAACCCTGGCGCCCTCTACCGGCGCAAAAAGCAAAAAGGCCCTTTCAACAGTAAGTGCCTTTGCCATGAGGATAACTGAGGGGGCCCAGCTTATAGGCGCTCACATGGAGGGGCCTCATCTGAACCCCGCCCGTGCCGGAGCCATAAATCCAGCCTATTTGAGGGAAGTCAGCATAAAAGAAATGAATGATTTCATAAACCTAGGCGAAGGTTTTTTAAGAATGGTCACATTAGCCCCTGAACTGCCGGGCAGCACCAGACTTATAAAACTGCTTTCAAGGGAGGGTATTGTGGTCGCAGCCGGGCACACCGAGGCCACCTATGAAATATCCATGTCTTCCTTTAAAGCAGGGGTAAGGCATGCTATTCACCTCTTCAACGCGTCCTCCCCACTTCACCACCGGGAGCCGGGACTTGTAGGTGCTGTACTTGCAAGCAAGGATATTACCGCCGAAATTATTGCCGACGATAGCCACCTGCACCCCTCAGTGCTAAAACTTCTTTATTCTGTAAAGGGAAACAGGGGATTGACCCTGGCCACCGACGCAGTTTCTGCAGCTGGGATGCCGGACGGGGAATATGTGTTCAATGATCGTAAAATAGCCATGAAGAATGGGAAAATTACCCTTGCGGAGGGGCCTGTTGCCGGTAGTTCACTGACAATGATTGATACAGTAAGGAATATGGTTAAAAAAGCCGGTATTCCTATTCATGAGGCCGTCCGGATGGCCAGCCTCAATCCTGCCCGCCTGCTGGGAAAAGAAAACACTAAAGGAGCACTGGCCCCCGGAATGGATGCGGACCTGGTGCTCCTCGACAGGGAACTGAATGTAAAGCTTACAATGGTTAACGGTCATATAGTATTTAATAACCTTGAGGTCAAAGGAAAAGGTCAAAAGGAATTCATTTTGACCTAAAGCAGCCTCATATGCCTGCGGTTGAATAATGCCAGCCCAATAGTGCAGTATACAATTGATATAATCAAAGTAGCAATTAATTCAAAACCAATATCAGCAATCCCTGCACCAAAGTTGAGCACTTTGTTTAATGCCGTTACCGTCAGTGACAGAGGCAAAAAGTCATTTAGCCTGATTATATTCTCCCCAAAACTGGCTACCTGGAACGGCGGCAAAGGGAAGAAGATACCGGAAAAGAACATCACAATAAAGTATGGAATAATACCTACCGTCATCAAATCGTATACACTTTTTAAAAAGCTCACGGTGATCATGGAAAGTCCAATAACCCCAATACCAGAAACCATGCCGGCTATAACCAATGCGGCATACGACCCTTTAAATTCAAATCCACAGACTAATGCTACCACCAGTGCCAGCACCATTGAAACAAGTCCTAATGCAATCTGTAGAACACTAATAGCGCCAAAAAATTCTACTGTTTTAATCCTGGACATGACAAGTCTTAGCATAGTGCCCTTTTCAATTTCTTTTATCAGTGAGACACCGGCTGTAAACATAATATTCAACAGCGCCAGAACAATAATTCCGGGCACATATAAATCAAAGTCAGTAATCGCTTTGCCCTCTCCTATGAGAATCTCATCAAGTTCCACAGGAACCTTTGTATGGGTAACGCTTTTCACATAATGCTCAAAGTCTGTCAGTAAAAAAATGGCAGCCACCGCATACCTGGAATTGCGCGGATCACCAAAGATCTTGAGCTTTGTCGGTGAATAATTACTATTTACCGCTGCTACATTTAAGGTTTCGGTCAAATCTTCAGGGAAAACCGCCAGGGCATCGACCGTTCTGTTTTCCAGCTTTTCCATCGAGTCCTCAACGCTGTTGGAAAAAGAAATATTATAGACCGGTATCCCATCAGGGTATTTTGTTTCCTTTAAAAGATTTATTACTTCCTCGCTGTGTGATTTTCCATCTGCATTATCTTTATTTATTAAAACTATATTATAACTGTGATTTGTGTTTCCGTACGCGCCATATAATATAAATATAAAGCATGGTGCAAAAGCCAGGGTTAATAGCAGCACTTTCCAGTCCCGCCAGTTTTCCTTTAGAGTTTTGATTAGATAGTACTTAAATCTCAATCACGTAGCCCCCTTCCTGTCAGGCTAATAAAAACATCCTCCAGAGTTCCTTTTCGTATTTTAATATCCTCAATTCGAATCCCCAGGTTATTTAAGATCGCCTCAACAGGTTTTATCATATCTGAAGGTGTGCTGGAAACCAGTCGAAGGACATTTCCACTGATGCTTACCGATTTACATTCTTCCTTTATAGAATCAAATATACCCCTGTCTTCTACTGTGCTGCCCGACAGGGTAAATTCAAGCAGTTCTCCCTGGAATACAGTCTTTTTCAAAAGATATGGCGTATCATCGACAATTATTTTCCCCCGGTCTATAATGGCTACCCGGTCTATTACTTTGTCCGCTTCCTCCATATCATGTGTGGTTATAATTACTGTTTTTTTTCTGGCGATGCTTTTTATGTACTCCCGCACCAGAATACGGCTTTGCGGATCCAGGCCGGCTTGGGGCTCATCAAGTAATAAAATCCTGGGGTCGTGCATAAGTGCCAGAAGTATATTAAGCCTTCTTTTCATTCCACCGGAAAGCGTGGAGGCCAGTTTGTTCTTTTTATTACTTAAGCCCATTGCGTCTAATAGCTCTAAAGCTCTTTTGACGGCTGCATCGGAAGGAACATTATACATCCTGGCAATAAACAAAAGCTGCTCAAGAAGCGTCAGACCTTCCCAAATAACCAGTTCTTGTGGGCACAGGCCAATAAGTCCCACTGCTGACCGTGAATACAAGCTTTTGCCAAAAATACTAACCGTCCCGGCATCTGCCCGTAAAAGTCCTGTAATCATCTTGATCAGTGTGCTTTTTCCCGCCCCATTAGGTCCCAGAATTCCATAAACCTGACCTGTTGAGATTTTTATACTGACACTATTTACTGCCACAAAATCTCCAAAACGCTTGGTCAGTTTTTCCACCGATAGGGCAATCTCCTCATTATTTAACATGGCAACCCCCTTAAAAATTTTTTTAGCGCCCTTCGGGGCTCATTTCTATTAATGATTTTTAATAAGAGTGTCATTTAAATAATCCATGCACACCACACGATTATCCAGGCTTCCGGGCAAACCAACATCAGTCACGCGAAAGAAGCTTAAGCCCACAATCATGGCAAGGAGGCCGTAAGCCGTTTTTAAAGCGTTCACACCGGAATACTCATTACTGTCAATCCCGTAGTTAATAATGGCTTCAATGCCGGTTATGTCATTTTTATAGACGTCCTGGATCACAGACTGAAATTCACGGTCAACCATAGCTCTCGAAAAAAACTGCACAAACAGGCGGGCCTTTTTGTCAGGAGGAATCCACATTGCACCAGCAGAGCCATGTAGATCTGAAACATTTATATCTGGATTATGAACATCTCCATCTCCCTCAAGAGAAGGAAGTCCCTCATCGACAACAATTTGAATCATCTCTTCTGATCTCATACCTTTGGTAATCTTACTCTGTATCGATTTCTGGTAGTAGGACAGAAAAGCTTTTAATGCCTCCAGCATTAATCCTTTCTTTGTTTTGAAATAGTAGGCCACGACTCCTTTAGAGCAGCCTGCCCTTTCGGCCACAATATCAAGTGTTGCGGCTTCAACACCTGATTCACAAATACACTCCAACGCCGCATTAATAACTGCTGCTTTACGTATTGGCTCCATACCAACCTTCGGCATCAGAACCTCCTATTTTATTTAAATTGACCAGTCAGTATAATTTAATCTTAGATCTGACTTATTGTCCTGTCAAGCAGTCCCTCACTTGGTACCTTATAGAAAAATGCCCCGAAAGACTCTGTGGTCCAACGGGACATATATGAAACGTGTAAAATCTTATAACAATTATTGAGTACCGCTTTAAGGAAATCAGGAACCCAGCAGACGGTTTAACATTACCCTGTTTGCAGAGTTTTCTATACTATCGTCAAGACTTTTAAGGGGTATATCGCCAAACTTCCTATTAAGGGCGGAGGCTATCAGATAGTCGGTTATAAAAGGGTTCTTCGGCAAAAGAGGGCCGTGCAGGTACGAGCAGATTAATTTTTTGTAGCGCGCTCCTTCCATTCCGTCCAGCCCATTGTTGCCATGACCGGACAGCACCTTGCCCAGGGGCTCCAGTTTCCCCAGGTAAGTTCTCCCGGAATGGTTTTCAAACCCGGTTATTCTGTTTGTAACGCCCCCCAGGTCAATTTCTACGGAAACATTTCCTATAAGCCTTTTCTCCCCGCCTTCTGTATAGTGGTCCAGAATGCCCAGACCGGGAATAACCTCACCGGTCTGGGTTTTATAATATTTCCCCAGGAGCTGGTAGCCTCCGCAAATGGCCAGGACAGAAACACCGCCCTCAATGGCTTCCTCCAGGTAGCCGGATCTTTCAATTAAATCAGCAGTCATTAAATTCTGCTCCCTGTCGGACCCGCCCCCCAGGAAAATAAAATCCATCTGCGAGAAGTTCACTTTTTCACCTATATTGACCTGGTAAATATCCACATCTATGTCCCGCCACAGGCACCTCATTCTGAAGGCCATTACATTACCCCTGTCTCCGTATAGATTAAGGAGGTCAGGATACATGTGGCAAATGTTCAACTTCGGCTTGATCCCTCTTGGCATACCCGCTCAAAATCCTTTCCACCGGCCACAGGGCCGTATAAGTTGCCAAAATACAGGTCTTCCCTGCCGTACCTTTTAGGGCTCTTTCAACCGCTTTACCGAAATCACCCTCCACCTCTATTTTGGACTCCGGTATCCCGGCATATTTAAGCCTCAGGGCCATCTCTTCGGCCCGCTGGCCTGAACACACTATCTCCCGTAATTTTTCCTGATTATCAGCCAGTATTTCAAAATCAACATCCCAGAGCCACGAAATGTCTCTTCCGTCAGCGTCATTATCGTTTATGGCGATCATCACATCCAGAACCGGATGAGCAATTTCCACCAGTGCCCCAATCCCCTCGTTAAAGCCGGTGGGGTTCTTCACTAAATTTAGGTATACCTGCTTCCCCTGGTAATTAAACCTCTCCATTCTTCCTGTGGCAGGACGGTACCCCCTTAGATACCCGGCAGCCTTCTGAGGGCTCAGATCCAGAAGAAGGGCAGTGGAATAGGCGGCTAAGGCGTTATAGAGATTGTACATTCCATATACAGGCACATCCAGGGGAATGAAAGACCCCTGTCTAAATCTCACGCGGCATGAAGTCCCTGTTCCCCTTATTTCAGGAGATGTCCCCTCAATATCAGGGTCCGGGCGGATAAAACCGCAGCCTGGACAGCTGTAGGACCCCAGCTGGCTGTATTGGTAATAGCGGTAATTTAGTTCCTTGCCGCAAAAAGGACAAAACTTTGCTTCCCTGGCCGCCGATCCCCTGCGTGTAACACCACCGTGCTCAGCCACCCCGTAAAACACTGAATGCTGTCCCGTACTACGTCCAAGCTGAGCAACAAGGGGATCATCGGCGTTCAAAATAAGTTTCAAACCTTCCATTCTTTTTAGTGCGCCCCTTACAAGGGATACCGTTTTATCCAGCTCACCATACCTGTCCAGCTGATCCCTGAAAAAGTTGGTAACAACCACAAATCCTGGTTTTACCAGTGGAGCCACTGTGGGAAAGGCCGCCTCATCCATTTCGAGGCAAGCATAGTCAAAGGTCCGCCTGTTGAAGATGTCCATGTCCCTGGCAAAAGCTGTCGCCACACCAGTAATAAGATTGGCGCCCTCCCTGTTTATCAAAACCCTGAGCCCGCTGGACTCAAGAATCCTGGCGATCATATTGTTGGTTGTTGTTTTGCCGTTTGTTCCGGTCACAACAATAATACCTTTTTTGATACGTTTTGCCAGATCCCTTATAAGGCCGGGGTATATCCGCAGTGCAACCCTTCCCGGAAGGGATGTTCCCCTGCCCTTTCCAAGGAGCCTTATTAAAAAATACAAAATTTTAGCAGTGATAAGTGCCAAATAAAGCCTGATACCGTTCAAATTTGACCTCCGTGTTATATCGACTTCATCATGTGTCAGCATACTATTATACCCAATACTATGGCAGGTGTAGACACCTAATATTACCTTACCCCGGCTATAACAAAGGATGATGTATAAAGCCCCGAAGAGTCCGAATGGGTACAGGTAAATAACCAGTGGCCCTTTTCAGGGAAAGTGAATTTAACCCGCCCATCCTCCCCGGTCTCACCTGTCCAGGGATACCCATCCCCTTCATGGAAGTGGTATGTGGCTTTTATTATAGAACCGGGCAGCGGCCTTCCGTTTAGCATAACCGTTAATATGATTTCCTGCCCCGGACCGTATTCCCTGTATTCTTCACAGTACACGTCAAGTCCTTCCTTGCAGGTGTTAACCAGATTACCATGAATATGGTGCCCCACCGGTACCGGAATCCTGGCCCTTTGCAGCAGCCTGCCCCCGTCAAATCTTCCATCACTCTCCATTACGAGGTTATAAAGTCCCTCATCACCAGTATAGAAGGCCACTTTGTAAAAATTATCCTCACCCGGAGCTATATCGGCATCCAGAAGGGCCCCCGAGGGGTCAACGGCGTAACTTATCCACCCGCGAATATCGTCCCAGCTTTCCCTTTTCATCATCCTTCCCCAAAGAGCCCGCGCCTGGACCACCCCGCTGTGATAGTGCAGATGCTCGGGCTCAAGCCAGGCATTATAACCGCTGTTTATTTCAGAAACCTTACTTTCCATACCTCTTTCCCGTCCTTTCTCAGCCGGTGTCATGTGGCCTCCGGCAAGCTCCCTTATGGCATCCACCGCCTCGGAAATGGTTTGTGGAAGGGGCTTTATTTCCATTTCCGCAACCCTTAAAAATACCTTGCTTATCAGGGGAAGCCTAAGCTGGGCCTCTTCCACCAGCCTCCAGTCCCTGAGCAAATCACGGCCACCGTGGGCCAAAGTCTTTCCGTCTTTAATTATAACCACTCTGTCCGCCCATTCAACGGCAAAGTCAACATCATGGGTAGCTATAATAATGGTCTGTCCCCGGTCATGCATCCAGTTAAGTATTCCCTGCAGGGTGTCCTTTCCCCTGGGGTCAAGAAAGGCCATAGGCTCGTCCAACACCACTATTTCAGGCATCATGGCCAGAACTCCCGCTATGGCCACTCTCTTCTTCTGACCGTAGCTGAGGTGATAAGGGGCCTTAGTTGAGTGGCCAAGCATTCCTACCGCCTCAAGGGCATATCTGACCCTGCTTTCAATTTCCTCCCGTTCCAGACCCATGTTTTTAGGCCCGAAGGCCACATCATCCCACACCGTGGATGAAAAAACCTGGTCGTCAGGGTCCTGAAAAACTATCCCAACCCTGGACCTTACCCATTTTTCAGTTTTCCGGCTGACCTCGCGCCCCAGCACTGAAACCTTTCCACTCCTGGGCAGGTTGATTCCGTTAAGGTGCAAAAGCAGTGTTGACTTGCCCGCCCCGTTAGGGCCCAGCAGTGCCACCCTTTCACCCTGCTCCACGTAAAGTGAAAGGCCCCTAAGGGCCTCAGTGCCGTCTCTGTAGGTATAATAAATGTCATTAATCTCAATTACAGCCAATTATAATCCCCACCCGTCGAATAAATACCCTTTTAAAACAGGCCGGCGAGAGTGCCCTTTTCAAAAAGTCTCAGTCCCACGGATACTGCAAGCACACCCATTCCCCAGCAAATATCCGTCCAGCCGGGCCTGGCAACTTTTGCCTTCGGCCCCTCGTCACCGGTGTACCCCCTGGATAACATGGCATTGTATATTCTTTCACCCCTGTCCCATGACCGGACAAAAAGAACTCCAACCAGATGTCCCAAGGCTTTAAAAGTATCAAGGTCAAAAAGGCTCCTTCCGGTCTCAAAGCACCTTGACTTCCGCGCCAGCCTCATCCTTTTAACCTCTTCGGCCAGCACATATATATACCTGACGGTAAACTCCAAAACCTGCACAAATACGCCCGGAACCCTGAGTTCCCTAAGGGCCCTCATTAAATCAGCAAGGGGAGTTGAGGCAGTAAGAACATTCACAGCCAGGACCGCTCCCAGCACCCTCAGTGAAAGTATTGCCGCCCGGTCAAGGCCCCGGTCAGTAACGTTAAGGCTGAAGAGCCCTGCATCTATATTGAATACCGGATTACCGGGAACCATAAAGGGAAGGAATACCAGTATAAATCCCGTAAAGGGCAGGACCAGGGCAACCCTTTTGGCCAACTGCACCGGCGTTATTCCGGAAACAAAAGCCAGTGCGGTCATCAGTACCGCCGCCACCGCCAGTATAGGTACCGAGGAAAGAGAGGAAACCACTGCCACGAACCCGAAAATGGCCACTATTTTGACCCTGGGGTCCACCCTATTTACTGTTTTTTCTGTTATAACGCAAGCGGTGCTATGGTCGTGATGGGCTGCATTACACATGTAGAAACACCAATCCTTCATAATATTGCCATAAAACAATAATAGCCATTCAGATCTGATATTATAACCGCTCCAACGGCTTTCAGACCTTCATGGCCACTCTTAACAAACTTTATGGTTTTATACTCTGCAGGATATTCCGTCTGGCAACGCTGGGACCTTCATGATCCCGTTATTTTATAATTATATCCTTTTCGTTACAGCCAGGCAATACGTTTATTGCTTACCTGAAATAATCTGCGGTCGGAATTCAGAATTCAGACCCCAAACTATACTTGTAAGTCTTATGTGTTCATCCTTCCAAACCTTGACCGGGGGAGTATGATGTGCTCCAGGACTATAACAAGAATCATTCCTGTTATAAATCCATTCCCCAGAATATACCTGACCACCACCGGCACTCCGCTGTAAACCCCGGGGGGAAGGAACATGACCCCCGCGCCGAAAAGGACTGAAAATCCCACAACGAAAAAGTCCCTGGTGTCCAGCTTGAGCTTAAGATAATCCCTTATCCCGAAGCCCATCATCTGTGCAAAGGAAGCCAGGAGAACGGAGTAGCCCACCGGGGCCGGTATGGAAGACAGAAAAATTCCCACCGGTGGAACAAGGCCCAAAATCATCATGGCAACAGTAAAAATTATAAACGGCAGCCTGGAGGCCACCCCGGTAAGGCTTACCATTCCCGCGCCCGCTGAATAGGGCACAAAGCCCACAGTGGACCCGAGCCCCGCCATAATATCGGCAACCCCGGTAAAAATAACTCCCCTATTGTACACTTTTCCCGGAAGCTCTCTGCCTATTGTTTTTTCCATAGCCAGGATACTTGCCACAAGGTTGCTGAGCACCAGAAGCCCCGTTACCACAGATGTAAAAAGCACTCCGGCATCAATGGTGGGAGTTCCCCAGGCAAAAACTTCTGGAACCCTTAAAACATGAGAGTTTTCCCATTGTCCTGTTCCTGTAAGCCCCAGAGGAACAGATATGGCCCAGCCCACCATTATTCCCGCCAGTATGGCAATGCTGCGCAAAAAGCCGGGGCCTTTGAGGGTCACCCAGAATACTACCAGCACCACAATTATGGAAACAACTACCGATTTTATATCTATATAACTGCCTGAAGCCCCCACACCCAGCATACCGGCCACAAAGGTGCCGGAAAGCTGCAGGCCCAGAAGCACCAGGACCGAACCCGTAACTGCCGGTGTAAACAGCTTTAAGGCGAAGCTCATCAGCCCGCTGGCCCCCACCAGCACCATCACCAGCCCCGCCGCCAGAAGTCCCGCCTCAAGGTCAGTCCGCAAAACAGAGAGAGGCTTTCCGATCCCCGGAGCAAGCACCGAAAGGGTTATAAAAACCCCCCACCACATCCCCGACGGCCCCTCTATTATAGGCAGCCGGTGACCGAAAAGCACCTGCAGCAGTGATGCCAGCGCAGAAAAAAAGAGTATCCTCTGGGCAAGGTCGGCTATTCCCTGCTGGTCAAGTCCCAGCGCTGTTCCCACCACTAGCGGCACCACCGCCGAGTTGGCCAGGGTAAATATAAGCCACTGGAAGCTGTAAACCAGTGTTCTTTTGACAGGAGGCCTCTCTTCAAGATCGTATAGTATTTGCACTGCCGGACCTGTCTGTGACAACAGCATTTCCTCCGCTCATCCTTATGGCCCCGAAAGGGCCTACAGTATCAATATTCTCCCGAAGCAACCCAATCCCTTTTTAGTTCTGTCATCCCAATATATTAATCAGCCTGCCGGTGAATACTGAAAATATACATTGAAACAGGGCAGCGGCTGTATGACAGGGGGATTCTGGAGCCAAAGGATGATATTTTTCACTGTTCTTTTTCCGATATAGTTTCAGTTTTATACGGTACATGGGATGGCAGGGGCCTTAAAGAACTGGTATATGATAGAAAAATAAGAAGAATAGAGCTAGAGGCCCTCTCTCCCCCTGATTTTATTATAGGGAATAATCCTCTTAATAGCCCTCCTGTATCATTCTCCGGCAGTAATGCAATAAAAGGGCTAGGAGTGGCTGCCGGGAAGGCCTCCGGCAAGGCAAGAATTATATTGCACCCGGACCAGGGAGGAAAGCTGATGCATGGAGAGATCCTTGTGGCCCCTTCCACAGACCCGGCATGGACTCCTCTTTTCCTGAAGGCCTCGGCAATTGTGATGGAAAACGGGGGGTATTTGTCCCACGGGTCCATAGTTGCAAGGGAATACGAAAACCTGCGGTGGTAAGCATCCCAGGTATATTAACAATTATTGATGACGGGCAGAAAATAATGGTTGATGGTGACGAGGGAAAGGTATATATCTAAAAAAACGGGCCTTTGGCCCGCATCCTCATTTCAAAAGGGGCTGCCGCCCCTCGGGACTATAGCGTCCCTCACCCCGATATAAGGAAAGGGGACACACCTCTTCTGTGGCATAATCTATGATAGTCGGAGGAATGTCCCGAATTGGGTCCTTTTAAAGCCACAGAGCACACAGAGGTTTTTAGACCTGCCTGAATGTTAAAAGATCTTTTAAATTAAGTGAAGATGTTCGATAATTATTCCCGAAGTGCCTACTTTTGCTACAGAGTAGTGCATTACAATTCTTCTCTGTGATCTCTGTGCCCTCTGTGGCTAATAAAGACCTGGGTTGTTTTCAGGGTAGAATTGGTTTAAGTATTTCCCTAAAGCCCTATCTTCATTTCTTGAGGCTCATTACATCGCCAATTGTATCGGTAAAGGAGAAGTTCCCAAACGTTTAGCACTATTTAACAGGTCAGGAATTGGGAAATGGGAATCAATCCTTACCGCCGCCCTTTTCCGACCCGTTATTTCCGGAATTGCCTTTTCCTACAGGCGATCCGCTGCTACCGCCATTAGAACTGCTGGAGCTGCTGCCGGAACTACTGGAGCCTCCATTTCCCCCGGAAATGGCATTGCCGGAGGAACCCTGGCCTTTATTTCCGCCGTCCCCCCGGTCATTTCCCTTGTCCTCATCTCCCTTTACCGGCTGTGTTACCTTATCCTTGCCTCCGTCATCCTTGTTATCCTTGCTTTGCTTTCCACCACTGTCATTGTCCTGCCGACCGGGGTCCTGCTGCTTTGAACCTCCTGGGCCCCAGCCGTTACCTGGCTTATCCGGATTTTTATCTTTATCCTTTTCCCCATTACTCTGTCCGGCCTGTGTATTAGAATCACTGCTGTCGTACTGGGAACGGCCCCAGTCGACGCTATTTTCAGCATCCCGGTCTTTCTTTTGCTGTCCTGGGGGAACCTTGCCTTCTTGGTTCGGCTTCTCCCCATCTTGTTCTCCTGTTTTATATATTTCCTTAAACTTAATTTTCCGGTCTTTTTCTATCTGGCGAATACTCTTACCCCTGAAATCCCCGGGGGTTATTTGGGCATCATTTTCCCTTGCTTTCATGTATAACATGTAACGGCCGGTGGACATCCCTGATTTTTCGGCCTCGGCCCTTACTTCAGAGGTTGCTTTGCCCACCACCACCTCGGCCTTTATGTTTTTCTTCTGGAGAAAGGCTTCAATTCTATCCTTTACAACAGTATCGACCTCTGAGATTTCCTCACTACCCGCCGGAACAACTGAGGACATAATTACATTTTCCTCTCCCGGCTGTATATATTTCTTCTCCACAGCCACTTCTATAAGCTTTTCAAGCGCATCCCCGACGCCTGCGCCCTTCAGCTGCAGTCCTGTAAGCAATTCCCTGCCATCATCATTTAAAGCTTCGGCCTTGCGGACAATGTTATCCTTATCAATGGCCAGCTCAACCGAGGGGTTTATGTCCAGGCAGACATATGCCGCCACTGCCGGAGCCATTGAGAAATTCAGAAACCCTGCGGTTACTATGAAGAACACCAGGCAGGCCGCTGCCAGGGCATACTTATTGAATCTCCACCCTGTTTCCGGCAACGTTATTTCCTGGCCGGGCTGAGATTTACCCTTGGCCTTTACCTCCCGAAAACTGCCGTCGGCGGTGAGGACGATACATGTTTTTTCTCTTACTTCCAAAACAACAGCCTTAATTTTCACGTGTCCCTGGCCTCCTTTCCCGGCAGCCTTAAAAAGGAGCACAAATATAGCAAATCTTCACAGTAGCGCCAAATAACTGAAGTGGCTATTATATACTTTCTGCCTCTCTCCACTATTTTAACGTGAACTTCCGCCAGTTTTGACAGCGCAAGCACAGGTATCTTACCGGTACTCATCATCTGGGAAAAAAGGGTGTCATCACTGGCCAGTGCCCTGGAAACCCTCAACAAGTTAGCCCTTGCATCCCTGTGTTTCGGAGAGCACTTTACCAGGTCATCAAAAGTAATACCAAACTGCCCTATTATATTTTTGTATTCCTTTATTTCCTCTTCCCTTTCTTTTGCAGACTCCCTGTCAATAAACTGATCCCATGCCCTTGAAACTTCAAGAGCGGAAACGTCCCGCCCATCAAGGTCGTCCAGGGACCCGCCGCTATTAGTGACATGCCGGGATTGCTTTCTCATGTAATCCATCAGCCTGCTTTTGATAATAAGCCTGGCAAATGCGGGGAAGGGTACCCCTCTTGTCTTATCAAAGCGGTCTATGGCCTCATTAAAGGCAATAAGGCTTATACTTAGCTCATCGTCACGGTCCCACTCAAGACCCCTTCCGCACACCTTTATAGCCGCCCTGGCCACAAACGAGCGGTATTCAGATATCAAATCCTCCCTGGTCACTAAGTCACCAGTTTTTATTAAATCAAGCTTTTTTTCAAGAATGTCTTCCGGAAGCACCCTTTCACTTCCTTTCGGCCCCGCCGCCCCTCTCCGGTGCCCCCGTCTATTTATTTATTACGCAGCGGCACCATTTTTTATGGGGATGGTAGATTAAAAAATCAGGGTTCTTCCCTGATTTTTCGACACAAATTTACTGGTATCCTCCTTTTTTGGAAAATACCATAAGTTTTACCGTCCGGGTAAATCGGTTCAGTCCTCCTCAGAGTGTGGTTTAGCGCTGCATTGGATTTCATTTTTCTGCAGTGACTTTTCTACACCACAGCAGATGCACTCGCCGCTAAAGGGTCTGCAGGGCTCGGCGTGAATCAGCACGTTAACCCCGGGAAGCCTGTGGTTAATATCCCTTTCAATATGGTCGCATATTTGATGTGTTTTCGCGATTACCTGGTCCCTGGGCACCACCAGGTGCAGGTCAACATGGCGGTCCGGGCCTGACCGCCGGGTCCTCAGTGCATGGTACTGAACATATTCCTCTCCGTAACGGGCCAGCACTTCTCTAATAATTCCCTCTTCTTCCTCGGTGAGCTTTATGTCAACTATTCCACCAGCTGACCTCTTAACATGCGTATATCCCTCGAACAGCAAAACCAGGGCTGCCAAAATCGCCAGAAGGGAGTCAATGATCGTTATTCCGGTATATCTTATAGCCAGCATCCCAATACAAATCACTGCAGAAGTGCAGGCATTTACCAGCAGGTGGCGGCGGTCAGCCAGCAATTCCTCCGACGCTGTCTTTCTGTGTGCCCCTGAAAGCATTGAGGAAACAAAAAAGCTTACCAGGCAGGAAACACCCATTACTGCAACGGCCACATCTGATCGGGCTATGTCCACTACAGAGGAGGAGAAGCCCGGAACCGCTTTGTAAATAATCACCAAAACCGCAATTAAAATGAAAAATACCTCGGCAATGGCGGCTAAATTTTCATATTTTCCATGGCCGTACCGGTGATCCTCATCAGCAGGTTTCCTTGACTGGCTGACTGAGGAGTATGAAAGAACGGAAGCCAGCAAGTCCAGCCCGGAGTGAACCCCACTGGCAAAAACGGCGGCCGAATTAATGGACAGGCCGGCCACAAGCTTTCCAAGAGTCAAAGCAATACTGGTTACAACCGATATTCCTTCAACATTGGTTTTCTGCTCCATGCAGCACACCTCTTTTATACAGCGCCCTCCGGGCGCTACCGCTGTTCCAGCGGCGGTTCGGAATTGGGAATTGGGAATCGGGAATTGGTTAAAATAAATCCCGAGCTATATATATGCCACCTTGCGGCTTATGTCATTTATAACACGTAAAATCTGTCCCAATCAAGAAATTTTTAAATAAACGTCCTGTTCGAGCTGCCGTCTTTCAGACTGTCAATCCCCAATTCCTAATCCCTAAACGCCCAATTCCTAATTCCCAATTCCCAATTCCTATCTCACTATTCCTCCTGCCTGGTGTGCTGGTATCCCACATCGATAGTTTCCCTCGGAGGTTCCTCATCGTCTATACTCTTAAAGCTCTGGTAAATGACTCCATCATCTCCTATTTCATAGGGGATGTTGTCTATTCTTTCCAAAGATCCCCTGCGGTCTTCTTCCTCAAGCTCCCCGCCCCCGTAATAAGATCCCGCCTGAGATCTCACGGCGTGCTCGTTCCACCTGGAGACCTCCTGGAAAGAGTCCTCCCAGTCAAACTCCACATTATCGATTTCATTATCAAAGGGCCTGGCATAAACATCCTCCAGAACTTCTTCCTCCACCGGCCGGTTTTCCGTTCTGGGTATTTGTTCGTCCCCCCTTTTGCAGTCTATGCAGAGGGTTGTATAAGGCACAGCATCCAGCCTCTCCTGAGATATTTCCCCTCCACAAACATCGCACTTGCCATATGTGCCCTTTTCCATTTTTTCAAGGGCGTCATCAATGGCACTTACCAGGTGCAGTGCGTCCTCCCTCAGGGCAAAGTCCTTACTGCGCTCAAACACTTCGCTTCCAATATCCCCCGGGTGGTTGTCGTAGAGGGAAAGCTCAGTTATGGACTCCCGCAGCGACTCATGGAGTCCCCCTTCATCTATCCCCTCAATTCTTTCCATGGCATTTTCCTTTTCTTCCAGCAATTTTTTCTTAAACTCCTGCTTCATCTGTTCCGTCAGCATCTGCTACCTCCAGGATGTGGATATTCTTATATTAATAGCTTCTTGTATTCAACTGCTGCTGGACAATTTCAACTATATCGGCTATGATCCCGCCTATTACCGGCAGATTAAGTTCCACCAGCTTTTGTAGGAATATAATTATAAGAGCTCCAAGGATGGCGAACCCTATAGCTATACCCAGGCCCCGGGCTATTCCGGATATAAAATTAACCCATAAAAGGCGCCAGGGACTGTTAAGCAGGTCTACATATTCCGCCAGCTTCATTTTTTCCATGTTAATAGCGAGATCGGTAACCTTTTTCCGCAAGCTTTCCAATACTTCATCTTCACGGTTGCTCAACGATGAAACCTCCTGAAACTTATTTTCCCACATTGAACAAAAAAAACTCCGGCTTTAATAAATAATAAGAAAATAAGCTGCCTGATATAACCAAAAATAAAAGCCATGCGCGGTGAGAAAATCAAATACTGCATTTGGCTAATTCAATCCCCAACCCCTAATTCCTAATTCCTAATTCCTGATTCCCGACAAAAAAACCGCCGGTAGTCCGGCGGTTTTTTTTAATCTCAAGCCTTTGCGATTTTAACTTTTCCCTTTTTCTCCATCAGCTTCAGGTCAACCCATATGGGGCTGGCATTGAAGATGGAGGAGTAGGCGCCGCTGGCCACACCTATAAGCATTGCCAGCACAAAGGTCTTGACCGTGGTGCCGCCAAGGAAGTAAAGGGCCAGCAGCACAAACATGACTGTCAAAACGGTATTTATGGAACGGGCCAGGGTCTGCCAGATGCTGAGATTAACCAGGTCCTCAATGGTCTGGTCTCTTTTCTTCATGTTCATATTTTCCCTGATACGGTCAAATATAATTATTGTGTCATTGATGGAGTAACCGATTATCGTCAGTATGGCGGCTATAAAAGCGCTTTCCACCTCAATCTGGAATATAGAGAAAACACCTATAACCAGCAGCGCATCGTGAAGAATGGCGATGATTGCTGCAACCCCCTGCTTAAACTCAAATCTGAAGGTAATATATATCAGCATGAGCCCGGAGGCTATCAGCAGTGCCCAAAAGGCGTTCCAGAACAGCTCGGTGCTGATAATAGGGCTGACCGTCTCGTTTCTTAAAAGCTCTGTAGGACCTATTTTAGATCTAAAGGCCTCTATGAGATTGGCGCTCTCATCCTGGCCCAGCTGTTTGGTGCGGACCAGAAAGTCCTTATCACCGCTTTGCTGAATTCTCGCTTCTTCCAGTCCCTGTTCCTTCACAACCTGCCTTACACTGTCCACCGGGACATCTTTATCAAACCTGACTTCCACTATAGTTCCACTGCTAAAGTCAATGCCCCAGTTCATTCCCTGCACAAAGAGGGAGATAATTCCAGGAAGTATTGCCAGTATTGAAAGTACATAAAAGATCTTTCTGTGTTTTACAAAGTGAAACATTCCTTATCCTCCCCCCTATGCCCCGAAGTACCTGGGGTTTTTAACCAGATTTGTGGCAGCCAACAGGTGCAGCAGCCAGCGGGTAACTGAAAGGGCCGTAAACATGCTGGCGGCAATACCTATTATAAGGGTCACCGCAAAGCCCTTAATTGGACCGGTGCCCAGGAACAGTAGTATCGCAGCGGCCAGGACGGTGGTTACGTTGGCGTCAAACACCGCCGTAAAGCCCCTCTTGAAGCCTGAGTCAATGGCGGCCCTGAGGCTCTTCCCGGTCCTCAGCTCCTCCTTGACCCGCTCAAATATAATAACGTTGGCATCCACCGCTATACCAAGCGACAGAAGGAATCCGGCAATTCCGGGCAGCGTCATGGTAACATTGAACCCGGCATATACCCACAGCACTATCAGAGTATATATTATAAGGGCAAAGTTGGCAACAAGCCCAGGCACCCTATAGTACATAAGCATGAAAATAAGTATGGCAGTTATGCCCACCACCCCGGCATGCTTGGACTTGGCCAGGGAGTCTGCTCCCAGGGCCGGTCCCACGGCCCGCTTCTCCATCACTTCAACCTTAACAGGAAGAGCGCCTGAGCGAAGAAGTATGGCTATATTGTGAGCTTCTTCAAGGCTCTGGTAACCCGTAATCTCGGCCTTACCGCCGGTTATAGGCTCAGTAACCCTGGGATTCTGCAGAACCTGACCGTCCAGTATAATTGCGATATTCCTGTTCACGTTTTTAGCGGTGGCCTCTGCAAACCTTGTGGCTCCCTCGGGCTTGAATGAAAGGTTTACCACAACAGATCCGCCCGGGTTTTTGGCTTCCTGGGCTGACTCCAGGTCCTTGCCGGTTACGACGACATTCCCCTCGGGGTCTTTAAACTCCAGGTACGCTGTTTTAACCATTGTGTCAACAGCCGTCTCAGGGTCTTTTATCCCGGCCAGCTCAATAATAAGCCTTCTTTCCCCCTGCTGCTGGATTACAGGCTCTGCGACACCAAACTGGTCAACCCGGTTCTGTATTACCGCCTTTAGCTGCTTCATGGCCTCGGGGGTAACTTTAACTTCTTCGGTGTCCTGTGCCTCCACGACAACGTGAACGCCTCCCTGCAGGTCAAGACCCAGGGTTATCCACTTTGTAAGCGGCAGGTACTTCTGGGTATACTGATTGTCCGCCAAACCGGGCGCCACTGACAGCACCACCGCCAGGGCCACCAGCGCGGCAACTGCCGCCAGGGCAATCACCTTACTCCACTTCATGTCCTTCTCTCCTTTACTAAATGCATTCATTACAGCAACTTGGAACCATTAATAATTAACTCAAAACTGCACCCCAGGAATGCGGCAGCCCTCCGGCACAATATCATCCTGGTTAAAAATATTTCAAAATATTCCATTACCGGGCATATCTCTATATCTATGGTAAGGTCCATGGTAATCACGCGCCTGTCGGTATCCACCCAGACAGAGGCGCTCTCCGCTGCGTAATTAACCCTGTCATGTATATCAAAGGTGGCGAAGTCCGTGTTTCTGACTCTTGACCGGTGTACATCGGACTTGTCCGCCAGTATAAGGGCGGCAGCCACAATATTTACAGGCTGCCCGTACTCCTCCTCGTGGTTGGCTATTGCCGACAGAACGATGGCCATTTCGTCCGGCTCCATCCCCATACCCGTGAGTATTGGGTATACAATCATCGCACCGGAAATACCATGGTCGTTTCTGCTGACCACGTTTCCTATATCGTGCAGGTACCCGGCTATGGCGGCAAGCTCGGATTCCCTTTCCGGGTAGCCAAGCTTTAGCACAATATTCCTGGCAATACTGCTGACAAGGGTAATGTGCCGGTGGCTGTGATCTGTAAAGCCCATGGTCCCCAGAAACTCGTTTCCCTTATTTACAAAGCTTTCCACCACCGGGTTTAGCTTTAAATCCTCCAACGTTATCATCGAATCCTCCTGGCACGGAAACCCTCACTGTGGTGATTATGGAAAATTGCTGATTACGGAGAAAGAGAGTAGACTTCTTGCCTACTCTCTGAAAGTCTTTTACGATACCGGTTCTTCACCAACGTCTATATCAAGCCGACGCCCGTGAAGGAGGCCGACGCAGTTATTCCTTTGTTTCTTCTTCATCTTCTGCGGACTCCCGCACCTGGCCGATTGCGCTCTTTAAAACTTCAATGCGCACACCGTCCGCCACCCGCAGCACCAGGGTATCTTCCTTCACCTTGACCACGGTGCCCAGAATGCCTCCGGCGGTAACCACCTTATCGTTTACCTTCAGCCCCCTTATCATTTCCTGGTGCTTTTTCTGACGCTGCTGCTGCGGTCTTATCATTAAAAAGTACAGAAGGGCGAATAGCGCAACAATATAAATTATTGTACCATATTGCTCCATATTTCAGGCATGACCTCCTTTCCACAGAGAAATAATTCTTCGAAGCAGTATCATTCTCCTTTATTTTTATATCACAAAATCAACAAGATTGAAATCTTTCCAGAAACTCCTTTTTATAGGAGTAAAACCTCCCCTCGTCTATGGCCACCCTGATATTATGCATTAATTTAAGAGTAAAGTAAAGGTTGTGTATTGTGGTAAGCCTTACCCCCAGTATTTCGTTTGCCTTAATAAGGTGCCTTATGTAAGCCCTGGAGTAATTTTTACAAGAGTAGCAGTCGCAGTCAGGGTCAAGAGGCCTGAAGTCCCTTGCATACTCTGCATTTCTGACCACCAGCTTGCCATCATGGGTGAATACTGTGCCATTACGGGCTATCCTGGTGGGTAGAACACAGTCAAACATATCTACGCCCCGGGCAACCCCCTCCAGAAGGCAGTCAGGCGACCCCACCCCCATAAGATAGCGGGGCTTTTCACGCGGGATTAGGGGAACTGTATTATCCAGCGTCTCATACATTAAATCTTTAGGCTCTCCAACGCTCAGCCCCCCTATACCATAGCCGGGAAAATCAATCTCTATAAGCTCCCGGGCGCTTTTTTCACGAAGGTCTTTGTAGACACCCCCCTGTATAATGCCAAAAAGGGCCTGATCCTCCCTCCGGTGGGCCTCCTTGCACCGCCTGGCCCAGCGGGTGGTTCTATCCACTGCCTTAAGGGCGTACTCGTGGGTACTGGGGTAAGGGGCACACTCATCAAAGGCCATGACAATGTCGGCTCCCAGGGCCTCCTGTATCTCTACCGCCCTTTCAGGGCTGAAGTAGTGCTCCGACCCGTCAATGTGTGATCGGAACCAGACCCCCTCCTCCTCAATTTTTCTCAGGGGCCCGAGGCTGAATACCTGGAACCCGCCACTGTCTGTAAGAATGGGGCCATTCCAATTCATGAATTTATGAAGGCCCCCAGCCTCGGCCACCAGGTCATGTCCCGGCCTCATGTAAAGGTGGTAGGTATTGCTAAGAATCAGCCTGCCCCCTATTTCCCGGACTTCTTCAGGAGTCATTGTTTTTACAGTTCCCTGGGTTCCCACCGGCATAAAAATAGGGGTTTCCACTACACCGTGAGGTGTAGTCAATTCTCCCCTCCTGGCCGCAGTTCCTACATCACTTTTTATCTCTCTGAAACTTATGCTCATCATTTACCTCATTCTGAAATACTTTCCCGTCAGGAGACAGTAGACAGGAGACAGGAGACAGAATGGCTGTGGTATCTATTATGAGCTTAAGTTAAGAACATAATCTTCCTGCTTCTTCTGCTGTACCTAAATAAGATAGGAGAGGAGGCTATTACAAACCTTAAAGGCGGGCTTGCAAAACTCCTGTCTCCTGTATTCTGTCTCCTGTCTCCTGACCCCAAAGGAATACCCTATAGTATAAGCATTGCATCCCCAAAGCTGAAAAAGCGATAGCGCAGGTCAACAGCTTCACTGTATGCATTTAGAATTCTCTCTTGTCCTGCCAGCGCGCTTATCATCATTATAAGGGTGGACCTGGGAAGGTGAAAATTGGTAACCAGCCCCTGCACCACCTTAAACTCATAGCCCGGGTATATAAAAATATCTGTATAGCCCGAACCCGCACTGACCCTGCCCTCCCCCACTGCTCCGGATTCCAGGCAGCGAACAGTAGTGGTGCCCACGGCTATAACCCTTCCGCCGGGACTTTGCCTTGCTTCGTTTATAGCTGTCGCAGCCCCGGGGGAGATTTGATAAAACTCCTCATGCATGTGGTGTTCCCGTATATCCTCAACCTGCACCGGCCTGAAAGTGCCCAGCCCAACGTGCAGGAGTACGGTAACAACCTTTATGCCCATATTCTTAATGGCACTTAGCAAATCCGCAGTAAAGTGCAGCCCGGCGGTGGGCGCCGCCACAGATCCCTCGGTCCTGGCATATACAGTCTGATAGCGGCCGGGGTCCTCCGGGTATTTTTTTATATAGGGAGGAAGAGGCATTTTCCCTATGTTATAAAGAGCTTCTTCAAAAGGGACAAAGCCCTCAAAGCGGATTATCCGCCCCCCGCTGTCGGTGGCGTCAACTACCGTGCCCTTTAAAATCCCATCCCCAAAAATTAGTCTTGTTCCCGCTCTCGCCCTGCGGCCGGGTTTTACAAGGGCCTCCCAGAGGTTGTCTTCTTTTTTGTTAAGCAGAAGGACTTCTATGATACCGCCTGTACCTTCCTTAACCCCCATAAGCCTTGCGGGTATCACCCTGGTTTCATTCAAAACAAGAACGTCTCCGGGGTGGAGGTATTCCACTATATCTTTAAATTTTCTATGCTCAAAGGTCCCCTTTTCCCTTTTCACCACCATAAGCCTGGACTCGTCGCGGCAGGGAAGGGGGTCCTGTGCTATCAATTCCTCGGGAAGATAATAGTCAAAGTCGGATGTTTTTAAAATCTCACTCTACCCCGCTTAACGGCCCTACCGAGCAATTATTATAATAGTATTTCAATATATCCTGGTAATTATAACCTTGGTCCGCCATTCCACAGGCCCCGTACTGAGACATTCCCAGCCCGTGGCCGTATCCGGAACCGGTTAACGTTATTGAAACCAGCTTACCCGAGGAATCAACTACATTTTGCATTGTAAAAAGAGAACTTTTCAGCCCAAGTGCCATGCGAACCGCATCGGCATTGGATATTTCAACGATAAGGGCTTTCCCCTCCGCGTCTTGACCGGTAATACATATTTTCTTGACCCTGGCCCCGGAGGCCGTTTTTTCCAGGATATCAATACTGTCAATGACTTTAAAAATTTTCACCGGCTGCCCGGGCTTATTATAAAGACTGCTTTTACTGTTTAACTGGTCAACCAGTTTTTGCCGGTCGTATGTTACAGCCCAGTTATAGTGGATTGTGTTTCTGTCATAAGGATCGGCCTTGGCTCTTATGTATTCCAGCGGTTCTTTCCAGACATCCCCGGAGTCTTCAATATAGCCGCCGCTGCTGCTGTGGAAAAAGGCGCTGATAGGCTTCCCCCTGTTGGTCAGTATCTGGCCTGCAGTCTCGTTCACAGCCCTTACCCCGTTAGGATGTTCGGCGTCATAGCCGCCGTACATCTGGCTCATCTGGGTGGCCAGCAGGTCATACCCGTAAGAGCTGTATGTACCCAGCCTGGAAATGGCAAAGGTCCGGGAGGTCACCGCCTGGGCCTTTAAAGCTTCCATTGGCCATGAGGCCGGCATTTCCCTGGGCAAAACCCCGTAAAGGTATTCTTCCAGCGGAAGTTCATTTATTACCGTGACACCCTGCCCCTGTGCCCTGAATTCCATATCACCCCGGAAATTTTGCGGCCGGCCTGACATTTTAAGGGTAACCAGGTTAATTTCCTCGCCGCCCTTAAAGTTGGATAACCCCAAACCTCCCATTATTTTGACATTTCCGTCCATCTTTAAATAAGAAAGGTTACCTCCGGAGCTTATTACCGACATTGTGTCAGAGGGTCCGATATTTTTTAATGAGCCGTCCGCCCCCAGAACAGCCATTCCCCGGCCAACCTGCTGCAGACCTATTACACTGCCTGATTCCGCTACCCGGACCCCACTCTTATTTATTTTAAGTTCACTACCCTCACATTTTATCTCCCAGCTCTCACCGGGAAGCACATAAGCCAGAACATTTCCGTTTTCCCTGTCCACCAGCCTGTATTCCCCCCGGACAGAAAACTCCTGGGAGGATATATCCTGGGCCATTCCTATCCGGACGGTTTTAGGGGCCACTATTACCTGGCTGTCTGCCTTATATGGAAGGAACACTGCGAATAACAGCGCCAAAAATAATCGGGCCGCCTTAAAATAGCCTGAGTTTAAGTATTCTGTCATTTTTACCTCCGGATGTATGTTATTTCCTTAAACAAAATGTACCTTCGACAAGATTAAAGCTTTTTCCTGCCGAATGGTACACTGACTGGTTATGTGGTTAAGCATTATCACTGGCCCGGAATTAATAAAGGGGACCCGGAATTGTTAACATAAACCACTCCCCACTCCCCAATTCATATTTATCTCCTGAATATTACATTAAGCACAACAGTCAGCAGAATACTCAGTATTATCGAGGTGACAATGGGAAAATAAAAGCTGAAATTTCCCCTTTGAATAAATATATCTCCGGGAAGGCGGCCAAGGCTGAGAACCTTACCCGCAGCCATCATGATGAGCCCCAGAACCACCAGTAAAAGCCCTCCCAGCAACACCATTTTACCCAGGGAAACAAAAGGGCCCTCCAAAATCAACCCCCCCTGTTCTTTTTCCGGTAGTATCTGTCTTTTTCACTATAAATACAACCGCAGTATTTCTGCCTGTACATTCCCATTTCCTTTGATCGCTCCACTGCCTCCCTGTACCCCGGGCGAAAGTCCATATAAATAAACTTTACACCTGATTCCTTTGCCACCATCTCCCCGGTTTGCCTTATAAGATCGTGCTTTTGGTAAGGGCTCACCAGAAGAGTTGTGGAAAAGGCCTCAAAACCTTTTTCAGCAGCCATTTGCGCAGTCCGCCGGAGCCTCATCTCATAACAAAAGGAACATCTGTCTGACTCCCGGTTTACGACTCCCCTTATGAATTCCTCGAGAAGGTAATTATCGTCGAAAATGACCGGCAGGCCTATATCTCCTGCATACCCGGAAAAGGTCTCCCTCCTTGCCTTCCACTCGGTAAAGGGGTGGATGTTTGGATTAAAAAAAAATCCCGTTACATCCATTTCCCTTCTAAGCACATCCGCCGGGTAAATGGAGCAAGGGCCACAGCATGTATGGAGCAATACTTTCATAATAAGCACTTACCTCCAATCCCCTTCCCAATTCCTATTTCAGGGGAAGTGACCCCTGTTCTCCCCCGCCTGTCTTATCCTCATACGCTATCCCCAGGTGTTTATATGCAGAGGCGGCTGCCACCCTCCCCCTGGGAGTTCTGGCCAAAAGGCCCTTCTGCATAAGATAGGGCTCGTACACATCCTCAACGGTGTCAGACTCCTCCCCCACCGCTGCGGCAATAGTGTCCAGACCCACCGGGCCGCCACCGAATTTCTCTATTATTATACGCAGTATCCGCCTGTCTATTTCATCAAGTCCAAGGGGATCAACCTCAAAAAATTCCAGTGCCTCAACGGCGACACTCCTGTCGATGAAGCCGCTGTGCCTTACCTGGGCATAGTCACGTACTCTTTTTAAAAGCCTGTTGGCTACCCTTGGGGTTCCCCTGGACCTTTTGCCTATCTCGGCAGCGCCCTCAGCCTCAAGGCAGACATTTAATATGGACGCCGCTCTGGTAATAATTTGCACCAGGTCCTCCACACCATAGTAGTCCAGCCTGCTTATAACACCAAAGCGGTCCCGCAACGGAGAAGTAATCATGCCCGCCCTTGTGGTAGCCCCGATTATTGTGAATTTGGGGAGCTCAAGCCTTATGGAGCGGGCTCCCGGCCCCTTGCCGATGATTATGTCAATGGCCGAGTCCTCCATGGCCGGGTAGAGTATTTCCTCCACCGGCCTGCTTAACCTGTGAACCTCATCGATAAACAGAACATCTCCAGCCGAAAGATTTGTTAATATGGCCGCCAGGTCACCGGGTCTTTCTATGGCAGGGCCGGAGGTAACTCTTATGCTTACACCCATTTCGTTGGCTATAATATTTGCCAGAGTTGTTTTTCCAAGGCCCGGAGGGCCGAATAAAAGTACATGGTCCAGGGACTCTCCCCTGTCCATGGCGGCCTTAATAAAAATATCAATGGTTTCCTTCACCTTATGCTGCCCTATGTACTCAGAAAGCCTGCGGGGCCTGAGGCTGCCCTCTATCTCACGGTCCTCCGCCCGGGCAGCGGGGGATATTACTCTTTGTTCAGGGTAATTGTCCATATAAAAACGGTCCCCCTATAATTCTTCCCTTTTTGAGGACGGTTCTCTAAGCGTCCCCGCTTTATAACCTACCTTATGCCTCTGGAATCAGCCAGCAGCCTGAGAGCCTGACGAACCAGCTCGGCAGTCGGCGCTCCGGCCTTCATATCCTTTCCTGCCCTTTCTACTGCCACAGCAGCCTGGGAAGCATTGTACCCCAGCGCTACCAGGGCATCAATGGCATCACCGGACTGACCTTCTGAATGGATAGGAGGGACGGCAAATGCCCCGGAAAAATCCTCAACCTTGAGCTTGTCCTTTAACTCCAGAATAATTCTCTGGGCACTCTTTTTACCTATTCCCGGAGCCCTTGTGAGAAGAGCGACATTCTCTTCCTTTACAGCTATGACAAGGTTACCTGGAGTTATTACCGACAGAAGGCTTAGGGCCCCCCTGGGACCTATGCCGCTGACGTTTAGCAAGAGGGAGAATATATCAAGGGCCTCCAGTGTATCGAACCCATACAGGCTCATTCCGTCTTCTCTGACTGACATAAATGTGTGCAGCATAACCTCATCACCGGAGGGAGGCAGCTGTGACAGGAGCGAGAGGGGAACCTGAACCGAATACCCAACCCCGTTAACCTCCACTACCGCCGCGTCACCCCTTATTGAATGTAGTTTTCCCTTTAAAAAAGCAATCATCTTCTTAAAGCCTCCGCACCCGTCCACCTGAAGGCATGGCAAACTGCCACGGCCAGCGCGTCCGCCACATCGTCAGGGCGAGGTACCTCCTTAAGGCAGAGAAGAGCCTTTATCATGTATTGCACCTGTTCCTTAACCGCCCTTCCGTTTCCTGCAACGGCCTGTTTAACCTGCAGGGGCGTGTACTCATAAACCTCCAGGCCTGACCTGACCGCAGCCAGCATGGCCACTCCCCTGGCGTGGCCGACAGCCAGGGCTGTTTTGGCATTTTTATTAAAAAAAAGCTCCTCTATTGCAAAGTGATCAGGATGGTGCCTGTCAATAATTTCCCTGAGCCTGCCGTATAAAATACCAAGGCGCCCGGCCAGCTCCATTCCGGAGTCAGTTCTTATACAGCCGTAATCCCGAACACTGAAACTGTTTCCCGCATACCCGATCACACCGTAGCCGGTGATGGCGGTACCGGGGTCAATACCAATTATAACCAACCCCGCATTCACTCCATAACCCAAAATTTGTTTTTCCCTGTGTGTAAATAAAATTCTTGTATTAAAACAAAATATCCTGCCAACAAAGCAGGATTATTAATTATCGTGAGCTTATACTGAAAACCTTTCATCATTGTCCAACCGAGACTTAGTTAACATAACCTCTCCTGTCTCCTGTCTCCTGTCTCCTGTCTCCTGTCTCCTGTCTCCTGTCTCCTGTCTCCTGTCTCCTGTCTCCTGTCTCCTGTCTCCTGTATTCCGACCCCAAAATCATACAGAATAAGCAGAATTACTCCACATCTTCATCCAGGTTCTCCAGGGCGCTGTTGAGAAGTCTTTCATCTGTAAACTCCAGGTGAGCCCTTAACACATCCCTTTCTTCCGGAGAAAGTGTGTTGTAGTCCCGGGCTTTTTTCATTTTTTCCCTAAGTGACGGGGGAAGTTGGTCCAGCTTTTTGTTCTCTTCCACTCGCAGAAGTCTCTGGTCATATCCAAGCGGCCCCTGGTAGACAGCCAGCCTGTCTCTATGAATGCCGAGATGCCGGTAATTGCTGTGCTCACCGCAAAAGCCATCTATACTCCTCCTCAGGACTACCAGCCTGTCACTATCCAGACCCACGGACCATCCTTCTTTTTCGGAATACTTGCCTCTCAAATCCTTAGCGCTTTTACCAACTATGTCCCCCGAAGCCGGACCCTGAAAAACTAGCTCAACATCACCGCAAATATAGCAGTTTTCTTCCCTCAAAACTGCACCCGGAGAGACGGTATTGACCGCACCCTGCCCAAATACCGGAAGGATTGGCCTCCCCAGTATACCGGACATAAACGCAGCACCCAGAAATACTGAAAGAGCAACTGTCATGCAAATAGCTGCACCGGTTATTAAAACACGAACTCTGGTCAAGGAAATTACCCCCAGCAATGTACCACTTTTTGCCATATTATTACCGCTTGTGTTTGCATATATACATAAACGCCCAACAACCCCCAACTTTCAAACCCCAATTCCCAATTCCCCAAAAAATAAACCCGGGTTTTCACCCGGGCGTTTATCCTAGTGCCTCTAATCCATATCAAAGTTTGTATAAACATCATTGACGTCATCCAGCTCTTCCAGTGTCTCCAGCAGCTTTAACATCTGCTCGGCCTGGGCCCCGTCTATTTTAACGGTGGAATTGGGAATCAGCGACACATTGGCCTCGGCCAGCTTATAGCCGTTGCCTTCCAGGTCGTCCCTGACAGCTTCAAAAGCTGCGGGCTCAGTGGTTATTTCAAAGACATCTTCCTCAACCTTCATGTCCTCCGCCCCGGCATCCAGGGCGGCCATCATTAAATCGTCCTCCTCAGCCCCGGAGTCCTTTTCAATAACAATGAGGCCCTTCTTTTCAAACATCCAGGCAACACAGCCGCTCTCACCAAGATTTCCGCCATATTTTGAGAAAAGGTGCCTGACCTCTCCGGCAGTGCGGTTCCGGTTATTAGTCATTGCCTCAACCATCACCGCAACACCGCCCGGACCGTAGCCCTCATATACTATCTCATCGTAACTCCCACCGCCCAGCTCTCCAGTACCCTTCATAATGGCCCTTTGGATGTTGTCGTTGGGGATATTGGCCTCCTTGGCCTTGATAATGGCGTTTTTGAGTCTCAGGTTATTTTCCGGGTCACCTCCGCCCTGTTTGGCGGCCAGTATTATTTCCTTGCCCAACTGGGTGAATATCTTGCCCCTGGCAGCATCCACCTTGGCCTTCTTTCTTTTTATAGTTGACCACTTAGAGTGCCCTGACATTGCTCTTCCTCCTTTACGGCTACCCGAAATATTTTACCACAAAGAATTTAAAGCGCAAATACGGTCAAATGTAAAAAACAAATCAGCTGCGCCAGAACTTGGTACTAAGTATAACCAGAATGGTGTATATTTCAAGCCTTCCAATAAGCATGCAGAAAGAAAGAAGCACCTTGGCGGCATCCGGCATGGAATTGTAGTTGGTCATAGGCCCCACTGCTCCAAGGCCGGGACCCACATTACTCAAGGTAGCAGCCACAGCAGACAGCGAGCTGACAAGATCAACCCCCATTAAAGTAACAAAAACCACCGATCCGGCAAATATCATCATATACAGAAAGAAAAATGTCTGAACGTTATCCAAAACTTCCTGGGTAACAATATTTTTTCCCACACGCAGCGGGATTACCGCCTGAGGGTGAAGAAGCTTCATTATCTGCCGCGAAATGCCCTTGATAAGTATCAAAATCCTTGCAATTTTTATTGAGCCTGCTGTTGAACCGGCGCACCCGCCCACGAACATCAGAATAAGAAGCAGCGCCTTACTCATTGACGGCCACTGGTCAAAATCGGCAGTTGCATACCCGGTGGTTGTTGTTATGGATACCACCTGGAACAAGGATTCCCTTACTGCCCTGCCGGCGCCATAGTCTGCGCTCATAACCAGATTCACCGTGATAAGGCAAACAGCTCCAAGTATTATTCCCAGGTACAATTTCACTTCAGGGTCCTTCAGGGTAGGCCTGAAATTTCCCCTTAAGCTAAAATAATGAAGGGCGAAGTTAATACCGCAGATAATCATGAAAAAGATTATTATTCCCTCAATCAGAACGCTGTCATAGGCTGCTATACTGGCATTATGACTGGAAAAACCGCCGGTGGCCACTGTTCCGAATGTATGGATAAAAGAGTCGAACCAGTTCATTCCGGCCAGCTTTAACAGAATTATCATGACAACAGTAAGAACAATGTAAATCTTGTAAAGCTCCCTGGAGGTCTGGGCTATCCTGGGCAGTACCTTGCTTTTGGTGGGGCCGGGGACCTCGGCCTTAAACATCTGCAGGCCCGCTATCCTAAGGGATGGTATCAAGGCCACCGTAAGAACAATAATCCCCATCCCGCCCAGCCAGTGGGTAAGGCTGCGCCAGAACAGAATACCGTGGGATAATATTTCAACGTCCGTCATTATTGACGCCCCTGTGGTGGTAAACCCCGACATGGTTTCAAAATATGCGTTCACAGGGCTGGAAAGAGTACCTGAAAGCAGGTAAGGAATAGAACCAAAGCCTGCCAGCAGCGTCCACCCGAAAGCAGCAACTGCAAAGCCCTCGCGGTAGCCCACATTACCCTTGCCGGAGCCTGATACAGCCATCAATCCCCCGGCAGCTGCCGTCACCAGTATACTGAGCAAAAAGGCCATCCAGTCATTTTCCCGGTAATAAAATGACAGTAAAAGAGAAGGGACCATGGCTGCAGCCTCACAAAGCAAAACCAGTCCCAGCGCGCGTAAAATCAGTTTTCTGTTCAATATTCGTCCCCCTGGCTGCAAAGAGCTTCCACTATATGAACCACATGGCCCAGGGCAAATACGACCAAACGGTCTCCGTCCTGTATCACATCATTACCTTTGGGAATTATAACCTTGTCATCCCTGCTTATTGCTCCTATGATCACACCTTTGGGCAGGCCCGAGGAATGCAGCGCCCTACCTGCCAGCTTGCTCCCGGGCTGGGCAATAAGCTCAAGCACCTCAGCCTGCTCATTAAGGAGTAGCACCAGGGAAAGAAGCCTTCCTCCCCTGATAAACCTCAATATTTCACCTATGGTAATAAGGCGGGGACTGATGGCCGCATCCACGCCAAGCCGCTCTACCAGCGGAGCATAGCTGGGGCGGCTTACCTTTGCGATTACCCTTTTGGCCCCCAGCTGCTTTACCAGAAGGGCCATTAACAGGTTTTCTTCATCAAAGCCGGTAACAGCTACAAAGGCATCTGTTTCCTGTATGCCCTCCCTTTTGAGAAGGTCCACATCGGTGCCGTCGCCCTTTAAAACCAGCACGTCATCCAGCCGGTTGGCCAGTTCGTGGCACCTGTCCATGTTCTGCTCTATTATTTTGACTTTCATCCCATACTTTGCCAGCTTTTCGGCAAGGTACAGCCCTATTCTGCCGCCGCCCATTATGATTACATTTTGAACGCGCTGGCGCCTTACTTTGAACCTGGTGCAAACTTTTTTTATTGACTCGGTATTCCCCAGGATATAAATGGTATCGTTGGGATACACATAATCTCTGCCTCCGGGGACGTTCATTTCGCCTTTCCGTGAAATACCAACCACAAGACAAGCCTTGGGTAGTTCAATGTCCATAATTCTTTTATTGGCAAACTGAGTATTTGACTCATCAACCATCAGTTCAGCCATCTGCACCTTTCCATTGGCAAAGTGCTCGGTGTGAACAGGAAGGTTAAGTGTTAGAAGCCTGGAAATCTCCACGGAGGCGGCAAAATCAGGGTTGATAACCAGGTCAATGCCCAGATCCTCCTTGGATATAATCAAATCCCGCACATAGTCGGGGTCCCTTATCCTGGCTATTGTCCTGGGGATGCCCACTCTTTTGGCCGTCATGCAGGATATCATATTAATTTCATCACTGTCTGTAACAGATACCAGCAGGTCACTGTCATCAAGACCTGTGTCCCTTAATAGCTGGGAGCTTGAACCATTTCCCTTAACCGTTAAAACATCAAGACTTTCCTGTATCTTAGCCAGTTGAAATTCATTACGGTCAATAACGATAATGTCATGACCTTCCTCGGCAAGCCTGTGGGCTATTTCAGTACCCACCTTACCCGCTCCAATGATAGTTATTTTCATTCAAAAAACCACTCCAGGCGGCACCGTTTTAAAAGCTCTTATGTAAAATTACATCATTGA
This sequence comes from Bacillota bacterium, assembly GCA_049323755.1. Lineage (GTDB taxonomy): Bacteria > Bacillota > Desulfotomaculia > Desulfotomaculales > Desulfocucumaceae > BRHc4a. The sequence continues at coordinate 318 of JBMOPE010000015.1, read as the reverse complement.
TGATAATGAATCAAGATATTTTTTAAACATAAACATTATTTACATTGACAATAAAATAACGGGCCTTCAGCCCGTGCCGCTTAGCGGCATTGTTAAGCATTATTTATGGGTCCGGAATTGGGAATTGGGAATTAGGAATTGGTTTGGGCATTTCCCGGCCCTTTTTTCTTTTCTATAGTACGAAGCATTGTCTATTGTATCTGTAAAGGAGAAACCCCCAATCGGGGCTGTTGACAAAGTGGTTGGCATTCTGAATTCCAACCACTTTGTTTAAAATTTGTTAAAGCACTATCCAAGGAAGAATTTTTACGGGTTACA
>JBMOPE010000014.1:0-12180 GCA_049323755.1 Bacillota bacterium | reverse complement strand
AAAACTACATGGGGTTTCAACTTTTCAACCATGCGCAGCGCCTCAATGCCGGAATCAGCTTCGCCCGCCACCTCCAGGTCTTCTTCCGCCACAAGTAAGAATTTAAGACCTTCACGCACTATGCGGTGATCGTCCACAATAAGCAATTTTATTTTGGGAGACGGTTCTGTGTCGGTCAATTAATCTCCCCCCCCCCGGAGTAGTTGCCTTCTGTAAAGGCATCCAGTCTTATTTTAGCGTATGCGATTATACCCTGTGGAAAATTATTGCTAATTATCAGTTTTCCATTTACCTTTTTTGCACCGCCCCGATTATTTTTATGTAATTTTGAGGATAGTTCAACACTATATTTAAAATCTCCTTTATAAAATTCATGCCAGGGATACTGTCCGCCCGCCGGAGACTGCTTATTGCATCATTATAGAAAATTTAATCACCGGTAAGAAACCCCTAAAAAACAATAGTAATTTAACTGGCCAAATGACAGTTTAAAACTGTCAGCATGTTGGTTCCAAACTATTAATCGTATAAGGGCCAATTCGAAAAAGATTTGTTAAAATCAGAAATGACAGATAACTTTAAATATCAGGGGGAGGTATTGAAACTTTTTTTGTGACAGTTGCAAAAAAATAAAAAAAAGGAGTCGATACTGGTGGGAAAGGTTTACAAAGACGCATCGGAAGTCAGCGAATTATTTGGCGGATTCTGGCAGGAACTGCTGGAGACAACATCCTTTGGAGAAAAGCTCAAGGAAAAGAGTTTATCGGTTAAGTATGTATTAAAAGATTATCCTGAAGTGTCCATGTATCTCGACGGGGACGGTCTTGTAATAGGCAGTGAGGCTAATAGCCGCAATGCTATAGTGACTTTAACCTTGTCCGGAGAAACAGTTCATAAATTCTGGCTGAAGAAAATAATGGTTCCGGTGGCCCTGGCCAAGGGTGAGATTAAAACAAAAGGCCCGTTTCAAAAAATAATGGAACTTATGCCCTTACTAAAACCGGGTTATGCTTTATACCCCAAATACTGTGAGAAATACAACATCCCAGTTTAATCGAAAGGAGAAGCATAATGGAATATTTGGATTTGAATATAGATCTGACTGAAGAAGACATAGATATCAGGAATGCAGCCCGCGCTTTCGCCCAGGAAGTAATGAAGCCCATTGCCAAGCAACTGGATACAATGACGGCCGAGGAAGTAATTGCCGGGGGATCTCCTCTTTGGCGTTTTTTAAAAATGGCGTATGAACAGAACTACCATGCCATTCTGCTTCCTTCCGAATACGGTGGAGTGGGCCTCAGCACTCTCCAGGCACATATTGTTTTTGAAGAAATGGCTGCAGCCAGCGTGGGGCTGTCAGTATTGCTGGCAGTGGCCGGATTTCCTTTTCTTATGGCCTGTATGACTGGAGATGACGAACTGATTGAAGATTTCGTAAAGCCGTTCTGTGAGTGCAGGGACGCCAGTATAATTGGCTGCTGGGCCAGTACGGAGCCGGATCACGGAAGTGACATGGTAATGACCGGCCAGGAAAATACAAATTCTTCATATAAAATGAATGTTCAGGCCGAGCCGGACGGGGATTACTGGGTTATCAACGGGCAGAAGTCGGCCTGGGTTTCCGGCGGCACCATTGCCACACATGCTTTGCTGTTTCCGCAGATTGACAGAAACCTGGGGATGATGGGCGGCGGTATTTGTATCTGCCCGCTGGACCTCCCGGGAGTTTCCAAGGGCAAGCCTTTGGAAAAAGTGGGCCAGAGGGACTTGAACCAGGGAGAGATATATTTTGATAATGTAAGGGTCCCCCAAAAATATATGGTTTGTGGGCCGGATAGTTATCCTTTTATGCTTGAAATGGTTTTGTCCAACGCCAATGCCTGTATGGGCGTCTTTGCCACCGGTATAGCCCGGGCTGCCTTTGAGGAGGCCTTTGAATACTCCAAGGTAAGGGTTCAGGGCGGCAAGCCCATTATTGAACATACCTCGGTGCGCCAGCGCGTTTTTGATATGTTTTCAAAGGTTGAAGCCTGCAGGGCACTCTCCAGGGCGGTGCTGAATTATAATCTGAACAATAATCCCCCTTTCGCCGAGTATTCCATCGCCGCAAAGATTAGGTGCACCCAGATGGCCTTCGAGGTAGCCCACGAGGCGGTGCAGATACTGGGCGGAAACGGTCTGACACGGGAGTATATGACCGAGAAGCTGTTCAGGGACGCCAGGTCAATGCTGATTGAGGACGGTAACAACGAAATGCTGGCTGCCGACGGGGGAAGAATTATCTCTGAAACATACCCGAGGTAAAAGGCATATTTGTTCAGGACAGGGAGGTAACTCTGTGATGGAAGATAAATCAGCAAGCGGTTCCGGTTCAATGGAAGCGGAAGCGGGCTGGAACGAGGTGGAAAGCTTAATACTGAGGCGCAGGAGTGTACGCCTCTACAAAAAGGAGCAGGTTCCCGAAGAACTCATCAAGAGGATACTTGAAGCCGGGCGTTTTGCGCCGTCCGCCGGCAACAGCCAGCCGTGGAAATTTGTTGTTGTCCGGGACCAGCAGATAATTGACGGCTTGACCGAAGAAGTCGTCAGAATATGCAAGTTGCTTAAAAGTCTGCTTGATTACAGAATCGGAGGCCTTAAAGTCTTTAAAAAGCTCCTGGCCAAGCTGTTTACCAGATTTATGCCAAACGACCTGCACCCGGTTCCTTTTTCGGCCATCACCTTAATAGCGGACAGAAAATTGGCGCTTTATCACGGCGCGCCCACTGCAATCCTTATTTTTAAGGATGTACGGGGTGTGTCCAAGCCCGACCTGGACTGCGGAATTGCCGGTCAGAACATGGTTCTGGCTGCCCACAGCCTGGGCCTTGGAACCTGCTGGGTAAGCTTTTCCAAGCTGGCCTTTGAAAAAACCGGCAAGTGGAAAAAATTTTTTGGCATCAAGTATCCATATGAATTTGTCACCAGCATTGCGGTGGGTTATCCGGTAGGCAGCCCGGACGGCTTTGTGCACAGGGATACCCACAAGGTGGACTGGTATGAAAACGGGTCTAAAAAAATTCTTTATTAAACCCGCCAGACCCTGGGGAGGGATAATATGTCGGAAATCAGCCGGTCCGAAAAAAGGAAAATACCGGCCTTTGACCGCGGCGATGAAATACGGATGGGTGTTGTCGAATTCAACGACAATTGCACCGGGTGTGGCATGTGTGCAAAAATCTGCCCCGCCGGCTCCCTGGAGACGGTGAATAAAAAAAACCTGATGAAACCCAACGCGGACTGCATGTTTTGCGGGGACTGCGAGGCCATTTGCCCCAAGGGCGCCGTGGTGATGAAAAGGCCCTATCAATTCAAATACTTTTACAAGACCATTGACCGGGGAGAACCAAAGCCCCCAAGGATAGTTTATTAATATTTTCTGAGACAGGGGGAGTCCAATTGAAGCTTGATCTTACAAATTTGCAGAACCGTACGCTGGGATACATTATAGAAGAAAGAGCCCTTTTGAATCCGGAAAAAACATTTCTTATTTATAAAAATGAAAGAGTGTCGTACCAAGAGCTCAATCAGACAGTCAACCGGGTGGCTGACAGCTTTTTAAACATGGGCATCGGTAAAGGGGACAAGGTAAGTATTATGCTGCCCAATTGCCCCGAGTTCCTTTATGCCTGGTTTGCCCTGGCCAAGATTGGGGCGGTGGAAGTCCCGCTGAATACCGCTTATAAAGGCGACTTTTTATCTTACATCATCAACAACAGCGATTCCAAAATGCTGGTGATTGACGAGATGTTTCTTGACCGGCTGAAGTTAGTGGAAAACGACCTCACGGCGCTGGAGAAGGTGGTTATTTTCCACCGGAATAAAATGCCCCTGATGAATTTGCGCTTTCCTGCGACAAGTTTTGCCGGACTTTATAACGCTTCCGCAGGCAATCCGGAAGTTTCCATGGACCCAACCGATCTCCTGGCCATCATTTATACCTCCGGAACCACTGGGCCGTCCAAGGGCGTTATGTGTCAGCACAGTTATTTTATAACAATCGGGGAAGACATTTATGAGGTTAGAAGGGGACAGGAAGATGACGTGTATTACACCTGCCTGCCGCTGTTTCACGCCAACGCTCAGGGGCTTACCACTATCCCCGCGCTGTTGGGGGGAGCAACCCTTGCCCTGGGAGACAAATTTAACCCAAGCGGTTTCTGGGACGAAATGATTGAGTGTGGAGCCACTCAGTTTAGCGGGATAGGCGCCATGATGGAAATCCTCTGGAAACAGCCGGTAACCCCTTCCGAGCGTAACCATAAAGTAAAGCTTTGCCTGGCCGCTCCTATCCCTGCCCATGTATACGAGCAGGGAAGGGAACGCTGGGGTGTGGATTTCCTTGAGGGCTTCGGACTTACAGAAAACGGGATAGTGGCTTACAATCCTCAAAATGCCTTCCGTCCCGGTTCTTTCGGCAAAGCGCTTCCCTACTATGAGGTTAAAATAGTCGACGACAATGATAAGGAAGTCCCTCCTGGAACCATCGGCGAGATTATAAGCAGGCCCCTGCGCCCATATACCATGATGGCCGGTTACTACAAAATGCCCGAAAAAACACTGGAAGCCTATAAAAATCTGTGGTTTCATACAGGGGACTATGGAAAACAAGACGAGGACGGTTACTTCTATTTTGTGGACAGGAAAAAAGATGCGCTCCGGCGCAGGGGAGAAAATATTTCTTCCTTTGAAGTGGAAAGAATAGTCGGTTCAAATCCCAGGGTATTTGAATCCGCTGCTATAGCTGTGCCCTCGGAAGTAGGGGAAGACGAGGTAAAGATCTGTGTGATACTGAGGCCTGGAGAAGAACTTTCACCCGAGGAACTGATCGCCTGGTGCGAAGAAAGAATGCCTTATTTTGCCGTACCCCGCTATATTGAGTTCATGGAGGAATTCCCCAAGACACCCACCCAACGGGTACAAAAGCATAAGCTGCGTGAATTGGGTATTACACTTAAGACCTGGGACCGGGTGAAGGCGGGGTATAAACTCAAGCGCTAACAGGTGTTGCCAAATAAATAATTTTAATGGAGAGTTCTGTATGGATAATGTTTACGTAATAGGTGTCGGAATGACACCTTTTGGAAGATATCTCGACAAAAAAATCAGAGATCTGGCCGGGGAAGCAATAACCGAAGCTATACAAGACGCAAGAATTTCAAGGGAACTGGTCCAGGCGGTCTGGTTTTCCAACAGCGGGTGGGGGTACTTTGACAACCAGCATTGTATCCGCGGTCAGGTAGCCTTGCGTCATTTAGGGTTTGCCGGACTCCCTATTGTGAATGTTGAAAATGCGTGTGCCAGTGGTTCTACGGCCTTTCATTCAGCATGGACAGCCGTAAAGGCTGGGCTTTACGACTGTGTTTTGGCTGTGGGGGCAGAAAAAGTATATAACACCGACAGGGAAAAGATGTTTAAAGGATTTTTCACAGGGGTAGATGTGGAAAATATAGAAGTACATTTTAATATGCTTTCAGACATCAAAAGAAGAGTTAATTTTACAGTTCCCGCACAGTCTGAAGAGGAGGCGGGCAAGTCAAAAAGCGCCTTTATGGATATTTACGCCAGCATGTGCCACTGGCATATGGGCAGGTTCGGATCAACGCAAGAACAGCTGGCTGTTATATCCTCTAAAAATCATTTTCATGGTTCTCTAAACCCCAAGGCCCAGATAAGAAAGAAAATGACTGTGGAAAAAGTGCTGGCCGAAAGGCTGATTGCATGGCCTTTAACCCTTCCCATGTGCGCTCCCGTCGGCGATGGGGCGGCCGCGGCTATTCTCTGTTCAGAGAACTTTTTAAAGAAGCTTGATAAGGCAAGGGCGGTTAAAATAAGGGCTTCTGTTTTGGGAACGGGAACCGACCGGGACTTGGACGAACCGGATATTGGTTTCAGGGTTTCCCGTAAGGCTTATGAGATGGCGGGTGTTGAACCTAAAGATATCAATTTGGCGGAGGTCCATGACGCCTCAGCTTATGGTGAACTTCACCAGACTGAAGTCCTGGGTTTTTGTCCTGAAGGAGAAGGAGGTATTTTTGCTGAATCCGGGGCGACCATTCTGGGAGGCAAAATGCCCGTAAACACTTCCGGGGGTTTGGAAAGCCGGGGGCATCCCATCGGTGCTTCAGGGTTGGCCCAAATATACGAACTGGTTACCCAGCTCAGGGGAGAAGCCGGTGAAAGGCAGGTACATGGCGCCAGATTGGCTTTGGCGGAAAACGGGGGCGGCAATATCGGTTACGAAGAAGCTGCCATGTGTGTGCACATACTGGAAAAAGTATAGATTTATGTTTTAACGCAACCAAGGATTACAGAAAATGGTCGGAAATTCTTTATTACCGGGGATGGTATTAAGCACTAAAGGACGATTTTTTTCTAAATAATAAGGAGGAAGATAAATGAGAACCGCAGAGCAGTACCGGGAAAAGCTTCGTTCCATGCGTAAGAACGTGTATATCGACGGAAAACTGCTGGACAGGGATGACCCCCTTTTAATTCCGGGCCAAAATGTTATCTCCGAAACATTCAATTTTGCTGCCGATCCCCAATATGCCGATTTAATGACAGCCACCTCCCACATTACCGGAAAGACTATTAACCGCTATACCCACATACACCAGAGCGTGGATGATTTGCTAAAAAAACAGGAGATGACCAGATTTTTATGTCGGCATGTGGGCGGGTGCATCCAGCGCTGCATGGGCGTTGACGCCCTGAATGCCCTGTCCGTGGTAACCAAGGACTGCGACCTGGCTATGGGAACCAACTATCATGAACGCTTCTTGAAATACCTGGAATACTACCAGGAAAACGATCTCGTGGGCAACTGCGCCCAGACCGACGTCAAAGGCGATCGTATGAAACGGCCTTTTGAGCAGGAAGATCCGGACCTCTATCTTAGGGTGGTGGAAAAGCGTTCTGACGGTATCGTGGTGCGGGGAGCCAAAGCCCATAATACCACTGCCCCCTATGCGGATGAAATTATAGCAGTGCCCACCCGCCTTATGACTGAAAAGGACGGCGACTGGGCGGTGGCCTTTGCTATCCCGGCGGATACAGAGGGATTGTATCTGGTTTGCCGGGCCTCTGCGCCACGGAAGAGAAAAGAATTTAAGGCTCCTATCGAGGAATACGGCAGCGCTGATTCCCTTACCATATTTGACAACGTGTTCGTGCCCTGGGAGCGGGTATTTATGTGTGGCGAAACCAAATTCGCCGGTCAACTCGCCATCCAGTTTGCCAATTACCACCGGCACAGCTACACCGGCTGTAAACCTGCTGTAACCGACGTGATCATGGGCGCCACTGCTCTAGTGGCTGAATACAACGGGGTTGAGAAAACTGCTCACGTCCGGGACAGCCTTGCTAACCTGGTGGCTGTAGCCGAGCTGGTTTACGGCACCGGGATCGCCTCGGCGGTTAAATCACTTAAGTCAGCCTCCGGCACCTATGTGCCAAACTTCATATATACCAACGTGGCACGCTACCACGCCGGAATCAATGTATACCATGAACATGAAATACTGGCCGACATCGCTGGCGGTCTGCCTGCCACACTCCCCCCGGAAGGCGATTTTCTGAACCCGGTTACCAAGGATTTTCTAAACAAATATATCATGCGCAACCCCGCTATCAGCGCTGAAAGCCAGCAACGCTGCTTCAGATTGTGCAGCGACATGCTTTGCTCGGCCCACGCCGGGGTAATGCAGGTGGCCGGCATTCACGGCGGCGGCTCACCCATTATGGAGAAGATTGCCATTACCGGCATGTATGACTTTAAAGCCAAGAAAAAAATTGCCAAACGGCTGGCCGGAATTAAAGATTAGTTAAAATTTAACAATCCCGCCCTTCGAGAGCGTGGAATTAATAAAATTTGTGTGGTGGAAGCAGGCAATATGGGGCATCAGATCGCTCTTCTGCTGCTGCGGCCAGGGTGCGGCCACAATCATTGCAAGGCGCTAAGCTGCAAAGTTTATTGGTTGGGAGAGTAATATATTATGTCAAAACCTGTGGTTTCAGTAGTGGCATATAACGATGCCTACAAGTCACTTAAAAAAGCCCTGGAGCTGTGCGACGGGCTGGCGGACTTGAATAAAAAAGATAAAATACTGCTCAAGCCCAATCTTGTTTTCTGGAGCTATGAACTGCCCTTTCCGCCCTACGGGGTGGTAACTACATCCTCGGTAATGTTTGCCCTGGTAAAAATACTTTACGAAGAAGGCTTTCGCAACCTCACCATCGGGGAGGCCCCCTTGATGATACCCAAAACCATCGGCAGGAAAATGTTCAAAACGCTGGGGTACGAAAAACTGCAGGAGATGTACGGCGTTGAACTGGTGGATTTCAACGAGGATAAATTTGAAGAAGTGGATTATGGCCATTTCAAGCTTTCTGTGGCCAAAAAAGCACTTGAATCTGACAAGATCGTCAATCTGCCGGTGCTCAAAACCCACAACCAGTGCAAGGTCTCACTGGGGATTAAAAACCTTAAGGGATGCTTGAACAGGAACTCGAAGCAATTCTGTCACGGCAAAGACATGGAACTTGACCACATGTTTCCTCACATAATTGAAAAACTGCCTGTGGCACTCACCATTATCGATGGGGTGTTTACTCTGGCCAAAGGACCGGGGCCAACCGGCAATGCCAAACGAAAAAGCCTGCTTATAGCTTCCCGGAACTATCTGGCCTGCGATGTGGTAGGAGCGGAAATAATGGGCCACAAGGCAGGCGAAGTGGAACACCTGGCCTATCATGCCAAGCGCCACGGTCTCAGCACAAACCTGGCCGATATAGAAGTCAGGGGAGAAGATGTGCAGAAAAACATTGCCTACGTTGAATCCGATTTTGAGTGGGACGAAGAAAACACCGGTCCCGTGGGCTTTAAAAAGAGAGGCATCACCGGTCTGGCTATCAGGAAATATGACAGTTCCCTGTGCACCGGCTGCTCCACGATGTACAACCCCATGCTGATCATGTTTATGTCCGCTTTCAAAGGAAAACCCTTCCCCAACATGGAGTTGATTTCGGGCAAAAGGCAGGAACCAACCCCGGGGTTCGACTACACAGTCCTTTTCGGTAAATGCCCATATGCTCTGAACAAGGATCACCCCAACATTAAAAATGCCATAGATATCAAAGGCTGTCCGCCTACCATGGATAAATTGGACGAGGCATTGAAAGAAATCGGTGTTATCTGTGACTACAACGAGTATATCAATTACCGTCACTATATTTATAACCGCTACAAAAAGGAAGACGGCTTCGACATGGGGCTTTTCTCTGCCCAAAGTTCGTGACTGTTTTGACAGTCACAAACTAACAGACTGACAGTGGACAACTGTTAGAAAGGGAAGTTATGGGCGGACAATATTTCTGTATAATTATAATTGCCTGAATATTTAGATATGAGATACTGCCGGGGGTGGGACTTCATTATAAGGACCGGCGTAAGTTTATACTTGCTAAATTTATGAAATAAGGGGGGGTTGGATGATGAAAGCTATCGTTTACCGTGGTGTGGGTGATATCAGGCTGGAAGAGGTTCCCCGGCCCAGGATCCAGGGGCCTGAAGACGCAGTTGTAAGGGTTACTACGTCCAGCATTTGCGGCAGCGACTTGCACATCATGCACGGCCACCTGGGCTTGGAGCCAGGGACTATTATTGGCCACGAGTTCACCGGCGTGGTGGAGGAGGTGGGATCTGCCGTTACCAAAGTAAAACCCGGCGATAGAGTTCTGGGGGCGGCTGGGGTGTGGTGCGGGCGGTGCCCGGCCTGCCGGAATAACCTTATTATTGCCTGCGAGCACATTGCCCTTTATGGGTGCGGGCCATTATTCGGCGACCTGCAGGGAGTACAGGCGGAATATGCCCGTGTTTTATTCGCCGATGTGTCCCTGGAAAAGATTCCGGAAAATCTGACCGATGAACAGGTGCTTTTTGTCGGAGATATCCTTTCCACAGCATACATGGGGGCGACGGGAATCAACCCGGGTGAACCGGGTATCCAGCCCGGGAGCGTGGTGGCCGTTATGGGTGCGGGGCCGGTTGGTCTCTGTGCGGTGTCGGTGGCGCATTTATTTGGCCCGGCCAAAATCATCGCCGTGGATATGGAGGACTACCGCCTTAAAATAGCCACCCGCCTGGGAGCGGATCATATAATCAACGCATCGCAGGAAGATCCGACGGAGGCCATTATGGACATTACCGGCAAGTGGGGGGCGGACTATGTAATCGAAGCTGTTGGCGCACCGGAAGTATTCGATCAGTGTCTGACCGCAGTGGCCCCTGGCGGGACCGTTTCCTCCATAGGAGTATTCCAGGAACCCGTGGAGCTGCCGATGCAATTTTTGATGACCAAAAATATCAGCATCAAAATGGGACTGGCCAATTTAATCCACATGAAGAAGCTCATCAACCTTATTCAGAACGGAAAACTGGATTTGACCCCAATTATAACCCACAGCCTACCTTTGGCAGAGGCCCAAAAGGGATATGAGATTTTTGAAAAGAGACTGGATGGGGCCATAAAGGTGCTGTTTAAGCCCTGACAGGCCCAATCCGTTTTGTAGTTTAGATGGTAAGATTACTTAGCCTGGAAAGCGCCAGATTTTATAACAACCCACAGGTAAAGAAGCCGAGGTAACTCTGGTTGATACGGGGTTAAATACTGTAAAGTCATGGAAAGAACTTGAACAGCAGTTAAATAGGTTTGGAGTAGAAGTATCCAGTATCCGGCAGGTGGTGCTTACCCACCTTCACCCCGACCATTATGGCTTAGCCGGGAAGATCAAAGAAGTATCGGGGGCCACCATCGTTGCCGCTGGTGATTATAGATTACAAGTAATTTCGACCCCGGGCGATGCTCCGGATCATATCTGCCTTTACGAGCCGGAAAACCGGTTACTTTTCTCGGGGGATCATATTTTGCCGGGAATTACGCCTGTTATTTTGTTGAATAGCCTGGTGAATGACAATCCTCTTGATAACTACTTCAAGTCATTAAGTAAGGAGGAATTGTTGCGAACTGACATGGTACTCCCGGCTTCACCAGAAAATATTTAACAACTTGCAGCAGCGGGTGATGGAAATCCGGTGTCATCACGAAAATCGGTTATGTGAACTGAAAGCAGTAATTGGCAGTAAGGCACTGACTGCTTACCAGGTTGCTTCCCGCCTATCCTGGAGTCAGCCCTGGAAAAAGAGGGATTTGCAGAATCGCTGTGTTGCATTGATTGAGACTTTAGCCCATATGGAATACTTGCGCCGGCAGGGAATAGTTTTGTTGCACGATAATGTGCAACCTTTGGTTTTTTCGCTGGTAGCTGGGGTATAAGCTTTTTTATTTGTTTCCCAAGTGCTATATATAAAAATGATAATATCCGTTATATTTAATATAAGGGGAAAAGCGGGATTATATATAGCACCCGCTTTTCTTTTTCCTTACATTTGAGAGTCAACGGAATTGAGTATTCAATGATGGTAGCCGAAAGTTGTTTGAAGATTTTATGCCTAAAGGGGTTAGGCCAGTATTCCTTCCCTGAACGCCTTGGCCAGCAGGTCCAGACGGTTGAGGCAGTTCATTTCCTCCATCAGCCGTTTAATATGAAAACGGACAGTGCTGGGGGCAATGTACAGTTGCTTGGCGATTTGGTTATCGGTCATGCCCTGCGACAGCAGCGTCAGTACTTCCTTCTGCCGCTGGCTGGGCTTGTATGACTGTTGGGATGAGGGGGGCTGGTTTTTGGTGCCCTTGAGCGCCTGGAGGACACGGCCGGCCACTTGTCTGTCGATAACGATTTCTCCCTGGGCGACGGCGCGGATTGTTCTAGCCAGGTCAAAGGCCTCCACATTTTTGAGGAGAAAACCGCGCGACCCCGCCTCCAGCGACTTTTGCAGTATATCATCATCCATGAAGGCGGTCAGTATTATAACGGCGGTATTCGGGTATTTCCCGATGATCTGTCGGCAGACCTCCGATGCCTCCAGGTCGTTCAGCCGGAAGTCCAATAAAACTACATGGGGTTTCAACTTTTCAACCATGCGCAGCGCCTCAATGCCGGAATCAGCTTCGCCCGCCACCTCCAGGTCTTCTTCCGCCACAAGTAAGAATTTAAGACCTTCACGCACTATGCGGT
>JBMOPE010000013.1:0-83413 GCA_049323755.1 Bacillota bacterium | reverse complement strand
CATCATCATAATGCGCCAGGACAAAACCAAATTTGTGGACAGGCTGGATTTCCTAACCACCCCCGGCTACCTGAGCGGCCCCGGCGCCAGGGAGGAGGCCGGGCTGCCGTCGGGAGGGGGGCCCTACAGGTTAATTACCCAGCTGGCGGTTTATGGCTATGACGAGGAAACCAAGAGAATGAAGCTAATCTCCCTGCACCCCGGGGTGACGGTGGATGACGTGCAGAACAGCAGCTCTTTTGAGATACTTGTGCCCGAAGGGGAAATACCCGTTACTCCGGAGCCCAGGGCATTGGAACTTGATCTGCTGCGCAGCCTGGACCCGGCGGGTATATCCCTTAAATAAGCACGGTCTTTCGTGGACTGGAGGAAGGCTGTCATGAAGATATACTTCTTCGCGACTGGTTTCTCAAAGGTGCATAAGGGGCTTTTTGTCAAGGGAGTGCCTTGGAAATCCGTTCAATTTCCCTATCCTGGTGCCCAGGCCCGTATCCAAAAGAATTAAATCTCCATCACTCTCGGGAAGGTATGAACTCGCTCCGGTTTACTATGACTGACGCTTGAAATGCATCCCTTGGGTAGGCTTATTTAGGATTTCAGGCAGTTGTCCGGCAAACAATTGGCCAGCAACGTCCTTCCTGAACCGGGGCTGCTCAGAATATTTGGAGTGATTTTTATGGGCATTCTTGCCACGTTGTTTAGGATTAAACAGACGTTTCCAGTACCTATAACCAATAAGTTTATTAATACGATGCCCCGTCGCCAGCTTACACCCAAGGAACAGGGGCGTTCTTACGCAAAATATTATTATAAGGATATTGCGCTTATTCCCCAGGAAGATTTGGATGTTGTCAAAACCAACAAACCATTAGTCACTGCTAATCATTCAGCGCCGGGGGGTTTTTTGTTTGGCGAGGTACTCCAGCTTAAACTGGCTTTTATCGGCATAGCACTCGGGGCACTCCCAATCATCGGGCAGCTCTTCAAAAGGTGTGCCCGGGGCTGCTCCTTCAGATCCCTTTTCAGGGTCATAGACGTACCCGCACAGCTCGCAAACCCATTTATCCATATAACATAGCTCCTTTTCTGTGATAGTTTTTATTGTTTATAATAAAATGACAATCTTTCCTCCTTATTAATAAATTCTTAAATATTTATAAAACATTTTGTTGAGTAGAAGAAAAGCGCCCCTCTCCGCTGAGCAGGGGCGCTTTTAGGGTTGTCAGATTTTAAATTTATTTATTACTGTATTCAGTTCCTCGGCAAGACTGGAAAGTGATTCTGAAGAGGCCAAAATACGACAACTAATATTGTGCCATATCTTAGAATAGTTTTTTAAATAATTGTAAAAAATAATTGAATACAGGTATGGGAATTATTGTACCTGCTCCGGGGATTTTTAAGAATTCACAAAAATGTGGTGTTAATAATAGTTGGCATAACCCGGAATTTATGGGGAATTTGGAATTTTCACTTGCTTAAAAATGTGGTGACAAGATACAATATAGACAAAAGAATTTTCAGTTCCCAGCCAAAAATTATTACATTGTGAAACATTCGACGATAATACATGCTCCTGGGTTGGTTTATTCAGCGTTTGAGCGGGTAACTGGTGCTATTCTTTATTAGATTTCCTATGATAAGGATACAAGGAGGTGGATTAAAGATGTCAAGCCTCTCTTTAACAAACGGCAAGTATATGGATTGGTCGCTGTCCGGGGCTTTTAATAAAATAAAAAACCTTATGGAATGTTTTTACAGATCAACAGAATTCACCTTGAACGCCCGTATCTGGCACGGTGATTTTTCATACAGGCTTGTACCGGGCACCTCCATCTCAAATATTCACAATATAAGCCCGGTGACTATGATAGATGCAGGTGAGTGCTACGTTTGCATATTTGAAAAACCCGGGTACCAGGGTGAATACAGGATAATAGGACCAGGGGAAAGGATACAGATAGGGGATTGCAAGTCAATTGTAACAAGCCAGTGCAAAATCGCGGCGGACACCATCAGGAGAAATGCAAGGCCGCCTGCAGGATACTGGGAAATGGACGGCCCGATGTATATAATTCATTTTTCTTCAGCTTATAGGTATGCAGGATAAAAAGGCTGCCATGATGTATGGCAGTTTTTTTTGTATGGAAATTATGCTCTGTGTATAACTTAACAGTTACTTAAGGGCAGGCCTGGAAAATCAACCCTATGTGCTAACGGGTTCTCCGGCTGAACCGGCTCTTGAGGAATAATAGCACTTGTGGGAGTAGTTGTTATAATGTATTGGCCCGGGGTTAAAAAGAAGGCAGCCCAGGTATTCTTTTGGGCTGCCTTCTGTTGATCAGGATATTAAAGGAAGCATTGTTTACTTTGACTGAAGGAGAATTCCCCGTTTTCTTTTTGGCTGAAGAAATCAGCATAAGACAGTTGGAAGAGCTTGTTTTCAATACGAGATATATCAATTCCGGACTTAATCAGTTCTCCTATCAGGCCGGCGCCGGAAATGTCTCCCTGTATGACTGCTCCCCGTATAAGTCCGTCTTTTAAGATAAATTTCTTATAGGTTAAGCTGTTTTGGAAGACCAGCTCCCGGTAGCTGTTGTCTGGTGATTTAATCAGGCCGAAGGATATTGAAGGAATACCGAAAAAGGTCATGGAGTTCATATAAGCAAAGTTATCATTTATTTTTTTTGATATTCCGGCCATGTTATATCCGGCCACCTGTCCCTGCTTAACAGCCGACGGCCATACCGGGGTAACTGCTACCTTTTGGGTAAACGTTTCCAGTGACTCGCATACATCTCCGGCCGCATAGACTCCGGAAACAGATGTTTGCTGAAATGAGTCAACCTTAATGCCTCGCCCTGTTTCAATAGGTGTATTTATTAAAAACCGGTGGTTTGGTATTACGCCGGCGGCCACAATCACCATGCCGCAAGGGATAAACTTGCCGCTTTTAAGCTGAGCCCCCAGTACGTTATTGTCAGAGTCAAGCGCAATGGATGAAACAGTCTCGCAGAAAAAGAATTCAGCCCCCTGGTCGCGAAAGAGCTTTTCATATAATCCGGCAGCATAAGGGTCAAGCTGGAGAGGAAGGATGTTCGCGGCCATTTCCACCACCGAAACCTTAACTCCCTGCCTCACCAGCGAGTATGCGGCGTCCATTCCGATAAGCCCTGCTCCTATAACAACAGCGGAAGAGGTCTTTTGAGAGTAAGCATTAATTTTCCGGACATCTTCAATGTTGCGAAGGCCTGTTACCTGTTTTCCCCAGACCAGGTTTTCTATGGGCGGGAATGCTGATGAAGCTCCGGTGGCAATTAAAAGCCGATCATAACACAAAGTCTGGCCGTCCGAAAGGAGAACTTCATTTTGGGACGTATCTAGACTAACGGCCTCCAGTCCTGTTAGCCGACGGATATTGTATTCTTCAAAAAAACTGTCTTCTGCAAAAACCGCCTTTTCCGGTGTCCTGCTTTGACTGATTACGTGGTGCAGCAGGGGGCGTGAATAAGCCCGGTCATCCTTTGAGACTATTATTATTTCGCCATGCGGGTCGGTTTCCCGTATTGCCCTGGCGGCATTAACACCAGCCGCACCGGCGCCCAGGATTAGGTATTTCATTGTAATCCCCCCTCGGTTTTTATGCCGGGCTCCGGATCGTAAACGGATATGGAGCCGGTGGGGCAGGCCTCAACGCAGCGAGGTGCTTTTGTGCCGCTGCACATGTTGCACTTGAGGGCCACGCTGCCTTCGGAGTCAGGGAATACCAGGCCATAGGGGCAGGACATCACGCACATCCAGCACCCGGCGCACTTTTGGGGATTACTGGAGACTATTCCTGTATCGGGGTCTTTGGTCATGGCCCCGCTAATACATGCACTCACACAGGAAGGCGTGTCGCAGTGCCTGCAGATAACAGGTACAGGCTTACCGGACATGTCGGGCTCTACCAGGTTCCTGGAGAGGGTTGCCATATCCTCAAGATCAAGGGACAGCACCGTCTTTTCCCTGGAGTGCTCCGCCATGCACGCCAGCAGACAGTTTTTACAGCCGCTGCACAGTTCGGGGTTAATCAGAATTCGCCTCATCAGTAATCACCCCTTATAATCCCAGTTCTTTTCTTTTCTGAACTATAACCTTCTCCAGAGCATCGGCTGCCGGGACAATTTCTCCCTCCAGGATTACCCTTCCCCCGGTAAGTTGCTCCATATCTTCTGTTAATATCTTGCTTACAAGCTTGCTGCCGGTAACAAAGGGCGGTATGGCCAGGTGCACCGGGAGACCTAGGGCAAGCCCGAAGGCTCCGTCTGCCAGGGCCTGTTCTTCCAGCCACTGGGGGGCCGAAAGAACCAGGGGCAGCTGTGGTATGTCGATGTTGAGGGTCCGGGCCATTTCTGCAGCCACAGCTTCCAGCCTTCCAATGGAAAGGCAGGGTCCGAAGTTTAAAACAGGTGGAATTCCAAGCTTTTTGCAGACTGCCTTTAAGTTCTCACCTGCCAGATCTGCCGCCTTGGGTGACATAAATCCGCAGTTTTCCAGTCCTCCACTGGTGCATCCTGCCGAAAGCACAATAATATCACGCTTTATAAGCTCCTTCGTCAGTTCAACAGTAAAGACATCATGTCCTTTGGCGGTTAAATTGGAGCAGCCGACCACAGCCGCCACACCTTTTATTTTTCCGGAGGCGATCAGGTCTATAAGGGGTTGAAAGGACCCGCCGAGGAAACCTTTAAGTGACTTTTCGCTAACCCCGGCAAGGGCGTCATCATGCCCGTGGTCAGGAATATCTATCTGCACCTTTGAGCGGCGGCTGCTGTAGCTTTCAAGGGCTGCCTTTATAATAACGGAGGCAAGCTCTTCACCTTGTTTTAGATCAAACCGGACGTAATCTGCGTTGGCCTTTTTGGCCACATCATCCAGGCATATCTGTTTTACCAGCAGCTGTTCGCAAATTGATTCCAGGCCGGGAACAGTGCAGTTAAACTCTGTTAAAACCAGGTCTATTCCCCCTGTGGAAACCAGGGCCTCACTGGTGAAATTGTTGCCCGCATGGCCTGCGAACACTTTACGGCAGTGATTTCCACGGAGCTGAATATCCTGGCCCACGCATGTGCAGCCAACAATTTTAAATCCCCTTGCCCCGGCGCTGCGGGCAAGGGCTTCTGTTTCCGGTTCCGCCAGCTTTTCCTGCAGCGCTGATAGTAATGAGTGCTGGTGGCCGGTAACCATTATGTTAATGTAATCAGGACTTACTACGGAAAATCCGACCCTGGCGGTGTATAGCCCCGGCTCTCCCATCATTATGTCATTTAGATAGTTGGTCATTGTCAGGCCGTATAGTCCTGTGGCTATTCCCAGCCGTAAAGCATGTAAAAGCATGTCGGCAGGGTCGCTGGAGAGGTTGGTGCTGGTTTTTACAATGGCGTCAAAAACCTCGGATTTTGCTCCACCGGGTAAAATCCCCAGTTCCAGCCAGCGTTTAAACCTGGGCTGAAAGGCAAGTTTTTCGACCAGCTCCATGGCCTCAAACCGGGGCCGGTACAGGTCTTTAAGTATTATTTTAGCTACAGTGACGGCCTGTTTTGACAGGTCTTCCTCTTTTATGCCGAGCAGCTCAGCCAGTTCCTTTAGTGCCTGGGGCTCTTTAACGGAGGCACTTGTGTTTCCTTTACCTATTTCACGCAGGTTTTTTGCTGCATTTTCAAGCACGTGCAGGTAACAGGCCGCTCCGGCAGCAACCGACCTTAAAAAGTTTCTTGCCACGATGGTATCGGCGTTGGAACCGCATACACCTTTGGTTGACTTTGGACTGATTCTGCAGGGTCCGTTGGAGCACAGGCGGCAGCATACCCCCTGCATACCGAAGCCACATTTAAGGGCCTGGTTGGGCACGCGGTTAAAAGATGTCTCGATGGGCTTACGGAGCATAAAGTCAATTAATTTTTTGTCTGCTGATGGACAAATATTCATTTTTCCCCTCCTTATAATTGTCTATACTATACTAAAATGGTATAGTATATATTTAAAAAAAAGCCTGCGAAGGCAAAAATTATACAAGATTGGAATCAAAGGGACATATGTATACCAAAGAAGTATACTTTAGAGTTACTATATCCAATACAGGACATTATGTCAAGGGGTAATACTCCTCTTCTCACAAGGAAAGGGGACGCACCTGCTGAAGCAGATGCATCAAAATAAAGCCGGAACGTCCCCAGCAATGGGTGAGACTGAATCAAGATTATTGTTAATCAGGGGTCTTGCAGAAGCCTGGCTATGGGGCTGCCTGGGCGGACCAGGTTTCTTATCTGTCTGTACGGGATGGGAAACTCCTGAATTCCGGCATAGTGCGGGAAATAGGTGATTTCCTGGAAATAGATCACCAGGCTGTCATCGGTTAAATAGTAGTCTTGGTAATCTGTAATACCGGTAAATTCTCTTATCATAGGCAGCTGCCGTTCTTCTATCTGCTTTTCAATCATCCTGGAAAGCACAATCCGGTAGTCACTGCCAGGTTTAAATAATTCATACAGCTGGTAGACCTTGCCTGTTTCAAGGTCAACATTTATTGACTTTTGTACATCCAGGCCGTTGGCGGCCATTATTCTGAAAGTATACATATTGATATTAATGCTTAAGATGCCTTTTTCATTGAGCTTCACCTCATATGTCCCAAATATCTCCTGATACTCCTCGCAGCCCTCAGGAGGAATAAGGTTGAATACCGTTCTTTTTATAAGCTCGTTTATTTGGGCCTCCACAGCGCTGTTTTTTAACCCCCCCACCTGAGGGTAGGTCACATTAGTACACTGGTTTTGAATTTTTTCTTCAGTTATTGTTGCCGAATAGTTATTTCTCGTCATACTACCAACTCCTTTAACTTTCATATTATTCACAGGGAGATGTATTTGTTCGATTGAGATAATCGATCCTGTTAAAGGGAATTAAATAGAAATTGTAGAATTAATTGCCCAGAAAATAGAGGTGTTTATCCTGGCTTCAAATTTTCTATGAACCAGGAAGCTCCCGCCTCTTAGCGAAGCGTAGGCGGGAGAGGCTTCACAGTTTTGAATGTTATATATGAGAAAGAGAGTGGGGAGATTTGTCAGCATCTTTAGAGGAACAGATTTCCATTTCAACGGATGTTATAGAAAGCCTTAAACGGGAGTCAGCAGCATTAAAAAGAGAAAGGGATTATTATAAAGAGAAGGCTAAAAACCTGGAAAGAATGCTTTCATCGAATAATTCAAAGATAATGGATGCCTTTTTTTCTCATATACTGTCGCCTGTGGCAGTTCTGGACAGGAATTTTAATTTTATCCGGGTAAACGAAGCTTATGCTAAGGCAGACAATAGAGATGTGTCTGACTTTCCCGGCAATAATCATTTTGATTTTTATCCCTCTGACGCCCGGGATATATTTGAGGAAGTGGTGCGATCCAAAAATACCTACCATGTTCACGCCAGGCCATTTGAGTACAAGGACCATCCCGAAAGGGGCATAACATACTGGGACTGGACCCTGGTGCCGGTGCTGGATAAAGATGGTGAGGTGGAATTGCTAATCTTTTTTCTTATGGATGTTACCCATAACTTCCGGCTCCTTGAAAACCTGAGACACAGTGAAAACCATTTCAGGTCGGTGGTTCAGTCTGCAACTGATGGAATAATAACAATTAACAATTGGGGAAATATTATTTTTTGGAATAATGCAGCTGAAAAAATTTTCGGATATACTCCGGAAGAGGCAAAGGGAAAGCCTTTAACCTTCATTATGCCGGAACGCTTTAAAAAAACCTTTATGGAAGGCGTAAAAAAAGCCCTGTCCGGTGAAACATACAGTGTTACAGGTAAAATAACTGAAACCGCAGGCTTAAAGAAAGATGGAACAGAGTTCCCGATAGAGGTTTCAATTTCAAAATGGGCTTCAAACGGGGAGATTTATTTTACCGGCATTATCCGGGATTTAACCTCAAGGAAAAAGGCAATGGAAGAAATACTAAAACTGGCGTCCATAGTGGAGTCAACCGATGACGCTATTATCGGGATAACACTGGATGATATTATAGAAACCTGGAATTCAGGTGCCGAAAGGCTGTACGGGTGTTCAGCAGAGGAAGTGGTGGGGCGGACGGTTCAAATTCTTAGTGAAGGCGCCCCCAAAAGAATTGAGCTGGCGCTGGATAAAATAAGGCAGGGAATACGTGTTGAGAGCTACGAGGCGGTTCATAAAAGAAAAGACGGCACGGATGTTCCTGTTTCAGTAACGGTCTCCCCAGTAAGAGATACCTGGGGCAATCTATCAGGTGTTTCAATTATTGCCCGGGACATTACTGAACAAAAGAAAATGAGTGAGGAGCTTGATAAGCTTCACCACCATCTTGTAGATATTCTTGAGAGCATGTCAGATGCTTTTATCGCCCTTGATCAAAAATGGAGGCTTATTTACCTGAATAAGGTGGCGGAAAATATTACCCAAAGGCCGAGGGAAACAATGATAGGAAAAAATATCTGGGAGGTATTTCCTGACGCTTTTGGGACGAGGCAATATCACATGTATAAAAGGGTAATGGAAGAAAGGTTAGCGGTAAACTTTGAGTTATCGGGGATTTTTTCAGACAAAATATTTGATGTTTCCGCTTACCCATCCCCTGATGGAATTTCCATTTTTTATAAAGACGTAACCGGCAGAAGAAAAATGGAAAAGGAAATGGCCAGGCTCGACCGGCTGAATATAGTGGGTCAAATGGCTGCCGGCATAGGTCACGAAATCAGAAATCCTATGACTGCAATAAGGGGGTTTCTGCAAATACTTTCCTCTAAAGAGCCGTGTCAACAGTACAGCAGCTATTTTGATATTATGATCGGTGAGCTGGACAGGGCCAATACAATTATAACTGAATTCCTGTCTATGGCGAAAAATAAGAATGAAGAAATGCGCGCCGTGAACCTGAATATCATCATAGAGGCAATATTCCCGCTGATAGAGGCCCAGGCAAGGAATTCCAACAAGGACATCATAATTGATCTTGGCAACGTCCCGGACGTTTTATTAAACGAAAAGGAAATCCGCCAGTTGATTCTGAACCTGGCCAGGAACGGACTGGAGTCAATGGAGGTGGGAGGGAGACTTTCAATAAAAACTTTTTTGGAAGGTGACCAGGTGGTTCTGGTCGTACAGGACCAGGGTAAGGGTATCAATGATCAAATACTTCAAAAAATAGGCACCCCGTTTTTTACGACGAAGGAAAACGGGACCGGCCTGGGCTTGGCAACCTGTTACAGTATTGTGGCAAGACATAATGCAGAAATAGGCTTTGAAACCGGCCCGGAGGGAACAACATTTTTGGTCAGGTTTGGGATTTAGGCTTACATATAATCTGGCGTCCGGGCCAAGAATAAATAAAAAGTGCTAAGAGGTGTGTTTATTGGTTCAAATAGGCAACCCGTTTGTTGCCAATGTGCCCCGGCAGTTATCCAATGAGGAACTGGTACAGGCCCTTCGTGTGGATCTGGCCGGAGAGCTGGAGGCTATAATCGGGTACGAGGCACATGCCATGGCAACGAGCGATGAAAGGGTCAAGAAGGTTCTTTACCATATTGCCAATGAGGAAAGGCAGCATGTTGGTGAATTGCAGCAGCTTATCTACATGTTGAGCCCTGACGAGCAGCGGTATGTGGAAAAGGGAAAACAGGAAGTTGCCCAGCAGCAGGCAGGCGGATTCCAGCAGCCCATGCAGTAGAAAAAATTATAACAATAAAAGCCGGTTCACTGTGAACCGGCTTTTTCATTGCCAGATTATGTCCTTCAACGCCCCGGGGCGTTACTTATTTTTCTAGAAGTAAAAGTAAACCAGCACCAGGGCTCCCAGAATAATACGGTAATACCCGAAAGGCTTGAAGTCTTTCCTGGAGATATAGTTCATAAAAACGGCTATAACAGCAAGGGCTACAATGAAGGAAACTATAAATCCGGTAAGCAGCACTACCAGTTCAGAAAATGTCATCCCAAGGCCTGATTTAAAAAGTGAGTAGGAGGTGGCGGCAAACATCGTTGGTATGGCAAGAAAAAATGAGTACTCGGCCGCGACGACCCTTGAGGTTCCCAGAAGCATTGCTCCTATTATAGTTGCTGCCGACCTTGATGTTCCGGGTATTATGGCAAGGCACTGGATAAGCCCTATCAGTATGGCGGTTTTATAGTCCAATGCCTCAATAGAATTTATATGGCTGTATTTTCGCCTGTTTTCAATAAAGATTAAGAAAAACCCCCCAAGTATCAGTGCTATTGAGACGGTAAAGGGGTTAAAAAGCAGCTCCTCTACATGTTCCCACACAGTAGCTGCTATAACCAGCGCCGGAAAGACTCCTACAATGGCTTTTTTCCATATATCCCATATCTGTCTTTTTTCAATAACACTTTTTGACCTTCCGAAGGGAAAGAGCTTTTTCCTGAAATATACCACAACCGAAAGAATGGCTCCCAGCTGTATGACTATGTCGAACATATTGGCAAAATTACCTGTAAACCCAACAAACCTGTTTACCAGTATTAAGTGCCCGGTGGACGATACCGGCAGGAATTCGGTAAGGCCTTCCACTATACCTAGTAAAACTGCGCTTACTATTTCACTCATGAAAATATTCTATATCCTTTCGTATAATCCAATGTTTATGACACAACAAAACTATTATAAATGACACAACAAAGATATTTTACTAAAAAACAGCTTGTAATTATAGTGTTAATTATTTAAAAAGCTGTATCATTCCGGGGGATAGCAAGCTCAAACACCGGTATATTCCTCCCCTGTATACTTGAAGGAGATTCTCTCAAATAAATGGCCCCCAATTTTACATAAAACCCCCGGGAATTGGGGTCGGCGAATACTGAGAGTTTTTTGCAGCCTACACCTCTGCAAAGATCTTTGGCATGGTTTAGGAGCGCAGAGCCAATCCCGATACCCATAAAGCCGGGCATAATAAAAAGGTGGTCAAGCCAGTAACCTTTGTGTACATATACATTACCAATCCAGAGATCTTTTTCATTGTTTACTATGGAATAATAGCCTGCAATTATTCCATTATTTATTTCTGCAACATAAACAGCATTTTTTTCTATGTAGCTTTCAGTTATAGTAAGTTCATCTTTCCAGATTTGCATATATTCCTCAGGGTAATTCCAGTACCCCTTTGATTTTAAGGTTATTTCCGTCAGGGTGCTGCTTTCATCCGGAAAAGCCCTTCTGATAGCTATATCCAAAACTTTTTTCCCTCCCTGGTTCAACAGATGGATATTAAATAGCAGATATATATTATAACTCTATCCATGACTTTTTGTAAGAACTTAGAAGATGAAAAACCGTAATAAATGAGATTTTAATTCGTCTTGAATCCTCTGATTAATGAAGACTCTGACTACAGTGCTCATATAGCAGCAATAACCGACAATATAAGACTTTTTATCCGAAGGATTATCCCTATTATTAGTTAAATAATATACTTTTTAGATATATTTTCCCGGTTTTTAGGAGGCGGCCGTAATGAGTAATGAACCGAAAAGAAAAAATCAGTTAATACAGAAACTAGCGGGATTGATAAAGGAGGTCGCCGGGCTAAAAGAAGAGATGGCCGCCAAACGCATACTTGAGCTGGAAGCAGCAAACACAAAGCTGGAGGCTGAAAATAAAAAACTCCTTGGTGAAATAGAGAAACACTGGTTAATAGAAGAATCCCAAAAAGAGAGTAAGGGTCATTACGAAGTCTTGTTAAAAGCCTTACCTGTAGGTTTATGCCAGGTGTATGAAGATGGCTTTTGCTTTTATGCCAATGAACAGGCTTGCAGAATAATGGGGCTGGGCCTGGAGAGGATACTGGGCTTTGAATGGCTTAATGCTATCCATCCGGACGATCGTGAAAAGGTGCAGATGGAATGGCTGGGGTGTGTTGAAAAACGGAACTTTTTTAAAATGGAATACAGGTACGTACATCCGGATGGGGAAACCATATGGGTTATTGGACAGGCTGTTCCATATTTAAGTAAAAAAGGCGAGTTGAAGTGGTATGTAGGCACTTTTTCTGATATTACCGGTATAAAGAAAATAGAGGAAATATTGCGGTTGTCGGAAGAGCGGTTTTCCACGGCCTTTAATGCCAATCCCAATCCCATGTTTATCAGCACTCTGAAAGACGGAATATTTATTGATGTAAATGAAAGGTTTGAAAAAGTTAGTGGGTGTTCCAGGGAAGAAATAATAGGGCGGACATACCTGGAAATGAATTTCTGGGGAGATTTCAATGACCGTTCAAAAGCAATTATGCTGCTAAACGAAAGGGGATATTTTCATGACCTGGAAGTTCAGGGCCGGTTAAGCTCCGGAGAATTGCGCGAAGGGCTGCTTTCGGCGGTTGCATGTAAAATAGGAACAGAATTGTGCATGATTGGATCTTTTAATGATATAACAGAACGTAAACTGGCGGAAAAGCTGTTAAAGGAAAGCAATAAAAAATACAGGTACCTGGTCGAAAATGCAGCGGCGGGGATTTACGAAATAGATATGAATAAACTTAAGTTTACCAGTGTAAATGATGTTATGTGTGAGATTTCAGGCTATACCAAAGACGAGCTTCTTCTTATGAGTCCCTTTGATATTCTCGCTGAAGAAAGCAAAGTGGACTACAGTGAAAGGATAAAAATGATTTCCAGGGGAGAGAAAGTCCCGGAAAATGCGGAGTATAAGATTATAGGAAAAAACGGGCTGGAACTTTGGGTTTTAATAAGTTCCAGGCTGATATTTGAATATGGAATTCCCGTAAGGGCATTGGTTGTGGTGCATGATATCACCGCCAGAAAGAATATGGAGGAGGAGCTTCGAAGAAATGAGCACTTTCTGGAACACATTTTCGAGAGCATACAGGATAGGCTTTCGGTTATAGATAAGGAGTTTAACATTATCCGCGTCAACAAAATTGTTGAGCAGATGTATAAAGGGTACCTCCCCCTTGAGGGAAAGAAATGTTTCAGTGTTTACCACGGAAGGGATGCTACTTGTGAGGAATGCCCAGGTCTGACCACTTTGAAAACGGGAAAATCGACTCATGCGGTGATTCAGGACAGGGATTCAAAAGGGAATACAACAGGGTGGCAGGACCATTACTGCTACCCTCTTATCGATAAAAGCACAGGTGAGGTGAACGGGGCAATAGTATATGCAAGGGACATTTCCGATAAAATCAGAACAGAAAAGGAAATGGCACGTTTAGAGAGGCTTAACCTTGTGGGAGAAATGGCTGCCAGTATAGGTCATGAGATTAGAAACCCAATGACCGCCGTGAGGGGCTTTTTACAAATGCTTATGGGTAAAACGGAATGCACTTTATACAGGAGTTACTTTGATCTGATGATCGAGGAACTTGACAGGGCAAACTCAATAATAACAGAGTTTCTTTCTCTGGCAAAAAACAAGCCAATGGAGTTAAAGCAAACGAACCTGAATTCAGTAATTAATGCAATTTTGCCCCTTATGGAGGCAATTGCCATAAATAAAAAAGCAAAAATAGATTTAGATTTGGAAGAAATACCAAACTTGCCGGTTAATGAAAAAGACATACGACAGCTCATCCATAACCTTGTCAGTAACGGCCTGGAAGCAATGCCTCCAGGAAGAAAACTGACCATCAAAACCTATGTTGAAGGGGAATATGTGGTGCTGTCAGTGGAGGACCAGGGTACGGGAATAAATCCTGATTTAATTGATAAAATAGGGACTCCCTTTTTTACCACCAAAGATAACGGAACCGGTCTGGGGCTGGCGGTTTGTTACGGAATAGCCGACAGACATAATGCCGGAATAAGATTTGAAACAAACTCTGAGGGAACGGTGTTTTTTGTTTTTTTCCGAAAAGCTGTCGGTTAATAAAATTACAGGTAGATAGGGTACAATAAAAGTCATTCATGAGGGCCCGGCAGGTTATCGCTGAGAGATAGAATACATCACTTCAGAATGAGCAGTTCACAGCGTTGTTAAACGGTAAAACCATTACAATGAATGTAGAGTCTTTACTAGGTATGCTTAACCAGTTTATGGATAGCCTGCCGGCATTTTAAAACATTTAAGATTTAGTTACTTCCTCCCTCTCTCTTTGAAGGGATTATTTGCCAGAATTGAAGGCTTTTCAACTCTCTTATTTTTTTAAATAACTTCCGTGCGTCTGCAGGATCATCGACCTTTTCAAGTTGTTTTCTTAATTGGTAAATTTCTTTGGTAAAAGTATCAATTTCTGTGTTTTCCGGTATCATATGCATATCACTGCACCTCCCCTGCATTTATTTTAATATTATAGAATAAAAAATAACAGTCAACTTTAAGACACATTTTTTGCAATAAGGTCAGGAAGTGCATTACTAAAGGCGTTCGGAGTAGTATAAAACTTTGTGATAGTAACTATAAGTTTTGCTTCTTGTTAAAATCGTTTAATGATTAAAAGAAACTATAATCCAAAAGCAGGTGGCCGCCATAAGGCGGCCATTCTCTAATGGTTAGTATAGCAAAGTAAAAATTTGCACGTCTAATCTTATGTTAGAAACAATACGGAAACCTATATGATGTATTTACATATCCTGTCTAAAGCTTCAGAATATCCTCTCTTTTTGATGGGCTTAGATGCCAGAATTGCAGGCTTTTTAACTCTTTTATTCTTCTGAATAACTTTCTGGCGGCCCTTGGATCATCGACTTCCTCAAGTTTTTTTCTAATATCGTAAATTTCACTGGCAAAAGCATCAAATACCTTGTCTTCCAGCATGGTTTGCATCCATCTGCACCTCCCTGGTATGTTTTTATTCTATAGTGTCGGTGTTAAAAATAAAGTCAAAATAAATTAAGACAGTGTTAAGGAAGGGTCGTTCTATCCTTATTTCCGGGGCATTAATAATGGTTTTACGTTTCTTAATAAAACTTAAAAATAAATTAAATAAATATTTTTGTTTATTAATAGGCTCTTAGCCGTTATTTTACAATATTGTCGGATAATAAGAGAAAGCCGGTTTGGAGGTGGTTTTGTTGAGTACGGCAGTATTGCTAAAGAGGAATGCACCTGCCACCGAAGAGCACATTCCCTGGATTTTAGAGGGGACCCATTCTTTTCTTATTAAACAGGGAGTGCAGATAGTTTTAAACGACGGCAATAGCAGATCAGCTCACCTGTTTAATATGTTCTCCGAACAACTGAATAACGGGGTATTGTGGGTTGACAGCGGTCTTAAGAGCGCCTGCCACTACTACGACCCCTATAATGGTTCGGGAATATGGTTTTGGCCCAACGCTGCGAAAAAGTGCTCTGAATTCTTCTTAAGGGCATTGGAAATGTGGAAAAACAAGAAGCACTACCAATCCATGTTTTTACTGGGCGCTGCCGTTCACCTTGTTCAGGATTTATGCGTTCCCCACCACGCCTCATGCAAGGTTTTTTGCGGGCATCAGCATTATGAGGACTGGGCTGGAAAAAGGAAGCTCGAATACAGGGTGGACAGCAAGGGGATTTATGACATTTCTTATAATCCAGAAGACTGGATTGTAGAAAATGCAAGATTTGCAAAAGAATATTATCCAATGGTGGATAATAACTCAACAGAGGGCTATCACAGGGCCACACAGTCTTTGTTACCCCGGGCGCAGCTTACTACGGCCGGTTTTTTATTGCTTTTTTATGACCGGATAAAAAAAATGTAAAGCCAACTCCTCTCATTTTATTAACAGGGGGTGATGAGATGGTAAACTAATATAGCTTTACAGTTGATTACCCGGGTTTTAAATAATATTACGGAAGGATATTTCACATAGCCAAAGAATAATTCCACCGTTGGATATTATTCTAAGGGGTTTGACCTGTACATGGACGAGAAAGGAAAGAAATATTTAAGGGATGAATATGTGGCAAGAATAAACCGGGTTATTGACTATATCGAAAGCAACCTTGGAGAAGATTTGTCTCTTGGTACTCTTGCCGGGGTCGCCAGCTTTTCCCCGTACCATTTTCACAGGATTTTCAGGGGAATAGTCGGAGAGACCCTTAATCAATACATAGGCAGGCTGCGTGTTGAAAAAGCCGCCGACCAGCTAATTAACAATCCCAGGAAAAGTATTACCGAAATTGCTATGGGGTGTGGATTCTCAAGTCCTGCAACATTTGCCAGGGCCTTTAAGGAAGCCTTTGATATGTCTGCCAGCCAGTGGAGGTCAGGCGGATATCTGCGGGACCGCAAGAATTGCAAAATAGATGACAAGGGAAGCAAAAGGCTGAGCAACACTGGAAAAGACTTTGATTTACCCTCCTGGTATATTGATGTTGTAAATCAAACATGGAGGGTGATTAACATGAAAAATGACAGGTCAGTCCAAATCGAGGTTAAGGAAATTCCGGATTTCCACGTGGCTTATGTTCGCCACATAGGCCCCTATAAGGGGGACAGCGCGCTTTTCGAAAACCTTTTCGGAAAGCTTATGAGGTGGGCCGGCCCCAGGGGGCTTTTGAGCTCCCCCGACACAAGGGTATTGGCAATATATCATGACAATCCCGAAATTACAGAGGAGAATAATCTGAGGGTAAGTGTTTGTGTCACTATACCGGAGGGAACTCCTGTAGAGGGTGAAATAGGAAAGATGCTTGTTCCTGGCGGAAAGTACGCCTTTGCCAGATTTGAGCTTGCTGCTGACCAGTATCAGGAGGCGTGGGACCTGGTATTTAGCCAGTGGCTTCCTGAAAGCGGGTATCAGCCTGATGACCGCCCCTGCTTTGAGATGTGCCATAATGACCCCAAGGATCACCCGGAGAATAAGCATATTGTTGATATATGTGTGCCGGTCAGACCTCTTTAAGAGATGTGATAATTAAACAGCCTCCAAAACCGCCTTTTGGCGGTTTTACTTTTCCGGCTGTCAACTGGCCAATTCGGTAAGCAGTCGTCAGATTACTACCCTAAATTAGAATCTTTATTTCCTGACGTCTTACGTCCGACGACTATTATTATAAGGCATAATGTTAGGTGATTTGGGAGAATTTATTTTTATATAATTCAAAAGGATTTACATTTTGATTTCTAAGGAGTTTGATGTCATGGGAATGTTTTGTAACCAGTGTGAGCAAACCGCAAAGGGGTTCGCCTGCACCGTGGCCGGTGTCTGCGGGAAGACTCCCGAAGTATCAGCCCTTCAGGATCTTCTCCTTCATGCAGTTAAGGGGCTGTCCCTTTTTGCAAACGAGGGCAGACGGGTCGGGATAGTAGACCCTGAGGTCAACAGATTTACTGCGAGGGCAGTTTTTTCAACTCTTACCAATGTTGATTTTGACCCGGAGCGGTTCCTGCCGCTAATCACACAATGTACTGATCTCAGAGACAAGCTAAGGGATAAAGTGCGGCAGGCAGGCGGGAAGGCTGATTTTACCGACCCCTCGGCAGGTTTTAAACCGGCCGCCGACCTGAAGGAATTAACCAGGCAGGGGGAGGACATGGGTCTTATTATAGACCGCGATGCCGACCAGGACATACAGTCTCTTCAGACAATACTTGTATACGGAATAAAGGGTGTGGCGGCATATGCAGATCATGCCCGTGTGCTGGGACAGGAGGACGATAAGGTTTACGCCTTTATCCATGAGGGACTGGCAGCCCTGGCAGATAAAAATATCACCATGGACGACTGGCTGAAAATGGTGTTAAAGTGTGGTGAAATCAATCTTCGTACCCTTGAGCTGCTTGACAAGGCAAACACCGACTCCTTTGGACACCCGGTGCCCACCGAAGTTCCCCTGGGGCATAAAAAGGGGAAGTGCATACTGGTATCAGGCCACGACCTGAAGGACCTTTCCGACCTTCTGAAGCAGACCGAGGGTAAGGACATCAATATATATACCCACGGTGAGATGCTTCCGGCCCATGGATACCCGGGCCTCAAGAAGCACAGGCACTTATACGGGCACTTCGGCACGGCCTGGCAGAACCAGAAAAAAGAGTTTCCCACCTTCCCCGGCGCCATTCTTATGACCACCAACTGCCTTCAGGAGCCCCAGGAAGCATACCTTAACAATATTTTCAGCACCGGGCTGGTGGGCTGGCCGGGTGTAAGGCACGTGGAAAACGGCCAGTATGGCCCGGTTATAGAAAAGGCCCTGGAAATGGAAGGCTTCCCATCGGAGGAGGACAAGGGGACAGTAATGGTTGGCTTTGGCCGCAGCGCGCTTTTCGGGGTGTCGGACAAGATTATTGACGCGGTAAAGCGGGGGGCAATAAAGCACTTTTTCCTGGTGGCGGGCTGTGACGGGGCAAAGCCGGGGCGTAACTATTTCACCGAGTTTGTACAAAAAGTGCCAAAGGACTCTGTGGTTTTAACCCTTGCCTGTGGTAAGTTCCGCTTCTTTGATTTAAAACTTGGCGATATTGAGGGAATACCGCGCCTTGTAGACATAGGGCAGTGCAATGATGCCTACTCAGCAATTCAGATTGCCCTTGCCCTGGCAAAGGCGTTCGACTGTGAAGTGAATGATTTGCCCCTGCACATGGTTTTGTCCTGGTATGAGCAAAAAGCCGTAGCCATACTGCTTACGCTTCTGCATCTGGGCATAAAGGATATAAGATTAGGCCCCAGCCTGCCGGCCTTTATATCGCCAAACGTGCTGGACGTTCTTGTTAAGAATTTTAATATCAAGCCTATAACAACCCCTGATGAGGACCTGGCTGCGATACTTAATAAAACACATTAAGAGCGACAGAATAAAAGAGAGAGCCCTGGCGGGCTCTCTCTTTACCTTATAAACCTTGTCTTTCTCTGACTGTTATATATTTTTTCTTCTCCAACAACCGCCAGGCATAGCCATACAAGTATAGAAATCATTGCCAGATGAAGTATGAAGCTTAATAGCGGATTAAAGCCGTTTCCGTATACAAAGGCCCCGAATAACCTGAAAACATATTCTGACAAGTTAAAAAATGCCGCGGCCAGCACCACTATAAAAATTTTAATCAGTGGGCTCGGCCGCATCCAGTTCATCAGTAATATTCCGCCTGCGGCTCCACCCAGATTTTGAATAAGAGGAACTCCCAGAAAGGAAATTATGATATGGGTAAAGCGATAGTATCCCCAGTTTATGAAGAAATAGTTTACTGAAAAAAACCAGAGCATAGTTATGACCGCCACAGGCCAGAGTTGTTTTATTCGCTCCAGTGGTACCAATAATAGTACCAGTACCCAAAGCATTGTGGCCCAAACAAGATTTTCCATATGCTCCCTCCAAGCCTTGATAACAATATTATTCTTGAATGACGCAAGTTTTATGCTCATCCGGAGCCAAACCACCGCTCTCTTTGGGTAAAATGTTTTACGGCGGTATTTATGTCTCTCAGAGTTAATTTGAATGCTACCCGGAACGAATAAGCTATAGTTTAACATAGTATATCGTGTAAATTAGTTGACCGTTCAATGATATCAGGGGGGAAGCTGATATGAATCCAATAGATTTTATAAGCCATTTGATGCCTGGGGCATATGAGACACAGCTTGTTTATGGTTTGCCGGCAGCCTCTATGATTTCTCAATCTGCCCATGAAACCGGATGGGGTAAGTTTATAGTAAGGGACATAAATACCGGAAGGGATAGCAAAAATCTCTTTAACATAAAGGGGAAGGGGCCCGCTGGTTATGTTGTAGTCCTTACAAAAGAGTATTACGATGGGCATTGGATTGAGGTGATAAGCAGGTTCAGGGCATACAACAATTACGCTGAGTCTTTTAAGGATTATGCAGAATTTATAAGGGGAAATGAGCGATATGCACCGGCTGTTGCAGCCGCCGGAGACCCTGTGGATTATATCAGAAAGCTTCAGTCAGCCGGATATGCCACCGATCCCAATTATGCGTCATCAATTATCAGTATTATGGAGGGTTTTAAAATCCCAGTTGAGGTAAACAGATTTGTGGACACAGTAAGTGATTGGGCAAAGGCAAGCTGGAAAAAGGCAGTAGATAAAAAAATACTTGATGGAACTTCTCCCAAAGGCCCTGTAACAAGAGAGATGCTCGCAGTTGTCGTAGATAAACTGGGTCTTTTAGACAGCCATTATATTGAACAGCATGTTGTCGACAGGTTGAAGGAGCTTGGGCTTATCACTGAAAAACACCCGGTGGCTGCAAGGGTGACCTGGGGAGAGTTAGCCGCTGTTGTGCTTAACATGAAAAAACAACAGCAGCCTTAATGATGGAGGGATTTTCTACATAATAATTTTAATTTGGATATATCTCCGTCAAATTCATTGAGATCAATATTTCCATCAATTCCGCCTACTTTTCCCTTGTCTGTGAATTGAAGAAAAAGCCAGGATTTCCAGCCGGAGCATTCGGACGGCAGATTACTGCCATAATGTGCAAGCCAAAGTGGGCAGTAAGACAGTTTTTCGTCCAGATAAGTTTGGATAAAATATGAGTATGAATATATAGCCGGCGGAATGCCGGACTCTTCTTTTACTTTATTGGTCCATGCATGGACAATTTCCGATATCTGTTCCCTGTTAAGGCCTGCATCTTTCTCTATATCAATAACTGGCGGCAAATCAAGGATATTAAATCCGCCGTGTTTGATAATAACATTGATAAAATGACTGGCCTCGCATAAAGCGTCTTCAACGCTGGAAGGGGTGCAAAAATGATACGCTCCTACAAGAATTCCCTCCTTTTTTGCCTCCTTCAGATTTACTGAGAATTTCGGGTCCAGGTAATCAACTCCTTCAGTAGCCTTTATAAAGGCAAAGGAAATACCGTCATTTTTCACAAGACTCCATTTAATATTACCCTGCCAGTGAGAGACATCAATTCCTTTGGCATTATTCACGCTTCTGGCCTTCACTGCACCACTCCTCCCTAAATTACCTGTAATCGAGCTGTTATAGATAGTTTGTTTATAAATATGTTGGATTTTTTATTTTGTTTACAAAAGCCAGAGAACTTATACAGCAACGTAAATAGAACAAACGGAAAAAGCCGGCCTATGCCGGCTTGATGGTATATGAAAGTGCATTTACTTATAAGGAGCCGTAACCGGGACCGTCGAACCGTCTGATATTGTCCAGAATTTCAAGGGAGATTCCCATCCCTGCGCCCAGCACCGCAACGAGCAGCAGGTAGGCCATCCCCATTTTAAATCTGAACGAGGGATCTATCTGGTAGTATTGAAGAGATTCAGGATTATGCCTTTTCTTAAATACCTTGTATCCCTCGAAAAGTCCTAATATTAAAACCAGAATAACTATGGGGCTTCCCAATTTAATGGCCAGGATACCCAAAATAATTGCACCGGGCACCCATAGCCAAATGGATATAGCGGTGGCTATCCTGCCTCCGTCGAGAAATCCCAGGGGAACAAGGTTAAACAGGTTTAGAAAGCACCCGACATAGCCAAGGGCCAGCCAGTATGTTTCATCAAAGATGTCATATATGAAAAAGCATGCAATTGAGGCAAGTCCCCCTAAAAGAGGTCCGCCCACGCCTATTATTGCTTCCTGCCTGGCGCTTTTGGGCATTTCCTTCATACTTATAAAAGCTCCCACGAAGGGAATAAATATTGGTTTGGAAACAGGCAGGCCTATTTTTTTAGCCGCCAGTATATGACCGTTTTCATGGATCAGTAGCAAAATGACAAAGCCCAACGCAAATTTCCATCCAAAAAAAAGAGAGTAAACGATCACTGTAACAAACATTGAAATAAAGGTGGCGCCGAACTTGCTAAATTTCAAAAGCACAAGAAGAGGCTTTATAACCTTGCCCAGCAAAGCAATTACAACCAAAACAGGCCCAAAAGTTTTAAAAAAGGACTTTTTTCCGGTTTCGTTTTTTATGTCATCTTCAGGTGGGTTGTTGTTTCCAAATTGGTAATCGTCACTTTTTTTATCATTATCGTCCATAGGCTGTCCTCCGGAGTATTTAAAGATGCACTAAAACTATTATACACTGATAGTGCAGGATAATAGCTCCTTTTTTATTCCAGCCCGCGCATAACAGTTTATGAAACAATGTATTCAGTGCATCTTGCCGCTTCTTGACGCATTATTTTTCTTGAGGTATATTTATCCAAAATAAGGGATAGTTTTTCATGCCGCAAGCGGCAGGCACCATCAGAGAATGAAAATTAGGGTCCTTTTAAAGCCACAGAGCACACAGAGGACACAGAGGTTTTTAGCCCTGCTTGAATGCTAAAAGACTTCTAAATAATATGAAATTAAAACGGCTGGCCGATTTTCTCGAATTTATTAACTTTTGCTTTAGAGTAGTGCCTGTGAGCTAATCTCTGTGTCCTCTGTGGCTAATAAAGACCTGGGGTCATTTTGAGGGTATAAAACTACGAAAGGCTGTTGCTTGCTGTGGCAAAAGATAAATACCCTGTCACCCCTGCTACACGTTTACTAAATAAAGAGAAAGTAGAATTTACCTCCCACCTGTATGAGTATCAGGAGCGCGGAGGGACTGCAGCATCATCCCGTGAACTGGGTGTTGATGAGCATGTTGTTATTAAAACTATCGTGCTTGAAGATGAGAGTAAAAATCCAATAATTGTACTGATGCACGGAGACCTTCAGGTTTCCACCAGGAGCCTTGCCAGGCTCCTGGGTGTAAAATCCGTTTCTCCGTGTTCTCCTGATACTGCGGCAAAACATACTGGATATCTTGTAGGAGGGACTTCTCCTTTCGGAACCCGGAAGGTTATACCTGTATACATGGAGGAAACTATTCTTGAGCTTCCTAAGATTTTTATAAATGGTGGAAAAAGAGGCTTTCTCGTTGGAATGGGTCCAAAGGATATTGTCAGGATATTAAAACCTGAGATAGTAAGGGTTGGAGTTTCTTAATAACCCTCTTATACCGATAAATTAGCTATTCTGGGTATAAAACCGTATACTGATAAAAAATCTTCGGCCCATTTTTCGGCATCCAACTCAATAAGATGCACTTTGCCGGGTAGAAATTTGGACAGCCGGTGATATTCCCTGTGCTCTCCGGTATGATATTGCCAGAAATGCCGAAGCTCATGGGCCAGAACATGAAGAACCTTTCTTTCAAAAAGCTTTTGCGAGAATTTACTAATTCTCGGAAGCCTTATTCTGTCTGATATTTTTATCCATATCATATTGGATGGATATAATATAACCACAGCTTCTGTCAGTTCTTTTTTATCATTGTCTTTAAAGTACGCAAAGCACATTCCCAAAGCATCATCATAAGACTCACATATTTTTAATTTTAAATTGTGGGGCTTTTCTATAAAACCCAGCTTTTTAAGGATAAAAGAGGTATTTTCATTAATAACTTCCCTGGCAATGGAAATTATTTCGTTCTCGCCCACCTATAAAACCCCCTTTAACCACTCAAATTACAATTTTAAATTAATGGTATGTTTATTCCTGTATATATGGTCATGAAAATCTGCCAAATGAAAAATTCGTTGCTATTTGGTAATTTTTTTATTCCCACCGGATTTTACAAAAACAGCTTTTCAAAGAGTAACCAATAATCCTGAAAAATTAAAGGAATCCCTGTCGGGATTCCTTTTTTTCCTTATATTGGGATGGTATGTTATTTAAACATTAATGTATGTGCCTTGGAGTTAAAGGGAAACTGCCATAGATGAGTTTTTTATATTATGTTTTGCTATTTTGGCGCTAACATGATTTATTTCTCTGGCAATTTCTTCTGTATACCTGGTGCTTCCGGATATAGTATCTATCAGTGTGTTTGTTTTAAACTGCTGCAGTTGTTCCCTGGTTTTAAGTCCTATCGCCCCGGACATCATGAGGTATTCATCGGAAACATCAGTGGGAATCCCCATGGAGGCTATTTCCCTGCGAAGCCTTCCGGTTTCTGAAGCTAATTTACGCAATTCATAATCACCTAAAGAAATATCAAGCTTTTTCCATAATTCCACGGGTTTATGTATAGAGTACTCATACTGCATCAAGTCATGGACAAGGCTATCCTTAAATTTAAAGCCAAGGCTTTCTGCCTTTTCAAACCATCTGGTTCCCGGAAATACTCCCGGTGGATTAACAAGAACTGTATCGGGAATAGTGCTTTTTACAAGTGAAATATTTTCCTCGTATACATCTTGCATTGAAACATTATCCGTTACAGGGCAGGGATATATCAGGGAAAGTCCAATTCGACAGCTTTTTCCAGTGATTTTGGCTGCCTTTTTAATAGATATTATTGTGTCAATAATATCTTCCCTGCAGACGCCCTTGTTCATAATTTTATTGTTTATAAGGTCGTGGCCTGTCTCTCCCCCTATAAAAACCGCCCTGAGACCAGATTTTATCATGAGACAGTATGTCTCAAACCTTTCCCTTGTCACCCTGGCCGGTCTGGTAAACATGGAGTAATTTATCTGCAAATTGCCATCCAATATTGCCTGAGCTATTTTTTTACCATGGGTGAGAGGTGTGTCAGAGCTGCTAAGCCTGAAAAATGAAATTCCCATTTCTGACATTGACTTTATCTCATCTATTATTTGTTTTACATCCCTGGGCCGATAGGGAGCTTTGTAACGGGTATGTGTGCAGAAATAACATTTGTTCCAGGGGCAGCCATACCCGTCAACCAGTGTATGAAGATATATCTTACCTTCCAGGTCGTTTTTATTGTACTTTGGAATGATTGCATTTATAGAGGATTTGTTAGCATTGGCCTTATCATAAAGAAATGCATCGTGCTTTATTATCGCGGAATGATTGTTTTTTGACAATACTGCTTTGAGAAAATCTTGTTTTTTTAATATTTTCTTTCTTAATTCGAGAAGTTGATTAAGTACTTCTTCACCGGGGCCCATAACTGCCAGGTCAAACTGTTTTTTTTCAACAACGGCCTCCCCGTACACCTTCACCTGCGGGCCGCCCGCAATAACAACTGTTTCTTTGCATTGCTTTCTTAATTCCGAGGAAAGACAGGTGCTCCATTTATATGCATCTCCATACCATACCTTAATACCTACAAAGGGCACATTATTAACCTTTACAGTATTTACTATTTCTTTAATGATGCCTTTTATGAATAGTTTTTTGCAGAAAAAGGACAAAGAATGGAAAGGAAAAGATAAAATCATAAGAAGAATAGCCTGTATTTTATTGTTATTGCTGTAGGCATTTATTTGCATTGTGGTTATGTGCCTTAGTAATGCAATGCACCATTTAGGTATTCCTTTTTCCAGATTATTTATTCTCTGGTAATCCAGTACTTTAATGTTGTAGTTTCTGTCCTCCAGGTAAGTTCGGATAATGGCCAGGCTGTTTTCAAGTGATGTATCTGAAATTGTCCTCTGTCGCAGTGGCAGGCTGTTAACAAGCAGTAAGTCAACTTTTTTATCCATTAGTGATAAGCCTCCTAAGCTTTTTATACAAATAACTAAGATGACTGGTGCAGTATTGCTTTCGGCTCAGTTAAGCTTGCTATTCTATTAATCAGATTGCTCGATAATACAAGTATTTCTGAATCTGTTAATGCAGTTACTGTAGTTTCTCTTGTTGAAAGATCGCCGCTAACTATATTGATAAAAGCCTGTCCTGCATCAAGGATAGAAATTAAATGGTGATAACCTGAAACCTGTCTGCTTATCTCCAGTGTGCCGGACAGCAGAATAAATGCCTCGTCCACCGAATCGCTGTTGATAACTGCATCGCCCTTCTGGCACTGGAGAATGGTTGCTGTCCGTAATATTCTATATATTTGGGTCCTGGACAGCCCATGAAAAAGGGTTATAGCCTTGTCAGGCGGATTTTTAAATTTTTCTGTCAAAAAGTCCCAATAGTTCTCCCTGTTAATTAAGTTTAGGTTTATAAATTTTATTGTTTCGGGGAACTCCTGGGCCAGCCAGGCTGACATTTTACTGGAATATTCCACTTTATTATCAAAAATAAAAGGGGAGTCCACATTACATAGATGTTCAGCGTCCTCCGGCAAAATAACCAGGGGTACTATATAGCCGTACTCCGGGATATTGATGTTCGATGTATATCTTCTAAAGCCCATTTTTTCATAAAAACTCACCAGTCCCGGTGCACAGCCCATGAACATAAACTGTATTTTCTTTTCCCTGCAGATGCTATGAACCTTTTCCATTATAAGTTTAATAATGTATGTGCCCTGGTAGGCCGGGGCAATCATTAGTTTTGAAGCAAAGCACAAAATAGGGCTTTTCTTGTTATCTATGGCAATCTTATGGAACTTGTCCAATCGGTAGGAATTGATAAAAAAAGAAGAAAAGTCATTTATAAATCCTATATTCAACCTAAGGGTGCCAACAATTTCCAACCCTATTCGGACATAAATAATTAAACCCCAGTAATCGAAATCGTCATACATCAATTTATTAACGTGGTCAACCGAACTAAGGTTTTTATTCATTAATTCAACATAAATCCGGTAGCGAAAGCCATATATACTTTCCCGGTCTTTTTTTTCCGAGGCTATGTCTACTACAGGAGACTCTGAAGAAATACTGCGAGACCTCCGGCTGTTTAAATCTTTTGTCAAAAAAATCAACTCCTGTGTACAGATTTGATGGCACTGGCTTTTTCCCCGGGGATAATAATAACCGCCTGCGGGCGGTCAAATAACAGTTAGAGCTCCCAGGACCTGCTTTCTTGATGTTACGCCTAGGGCGTATTGTGGTTAATGTGCTAGCCAGGACTGAGAAATTGGTCCATAACTAAGGCCGGGTTATTATGTTGATGTATGGAAAATAATACCATATGGTAAAAAAAGTGTCAATAACCATAATATGGTGTGATTGAAATTAATGTTTACATTCCAGTTACAGGAAGGTTTATACTAAAATTATGCCGGCACAGGAGAAATATATTGTGTACACAATAGAAGAAATATGTAACCGAAATATTTTTTCCGGCAGGCGAATAAACTTAAACTCTGGGGATGATAAAGGTGCGGCCCCTTTCTTTTATCATCTTTGCAAGAGAAATTTCAGGAAAGAATTGAAATCATTTTTCCGGTTGTTTAGATCAGGCCTTTTCTTATCCCTGGCCGGTTCAGTGCTTTTTGCAGGCTCACCAATGGCTTTGCCCGCCCTTGCCTTAAACCCGTCAAGATCGTCATAGTCAATCTTACCGGGTATATTTATCACGTATTCCCCACCGCTGCCCGTTAAGGCGTATCCCAGGGGCTTTTCCTGACCACCCCTGTATAAGGCAAACAATATAACAGCCGCACCTTCCAAAACCTCATTGTTTTCGTCCCTGACCACCCCGTGAAACACCAGCTCATCCGTACTGCCGGCGGTTATATTTTTTTCATCAGGCTCTGCTTTCCCGCTTTCAGCCTCATCATCCAATCGAAGTTCATTCTCCATCGTTTCCTCTATAGTGGAAGACTGTTCCTCCTGTAAACAGTCTTCCTTTAATAAAGGAAATTTAATAGCTACCTTTGCCGAGCTAACCGTGTAAAACTCCATATCGTTGTTTTGGGATTCGCCGGTATAAATATCTCTTTCAGTATTAACATTCTCCATATTACCGCTCCTAAAATATAATTCGGATTTCTTTTAAGAAGTTATCCCGAAAGTGAACTTTTAGCTACAGCCCTGACATATATTGCCGCGGTTCCAGCCGGTATTTTGTTTTTATTAACAGCTAGCAGGTAGTGGCCGTCTTCGCCGGTGTAAGAGTGCCCCAGCGCTATTTCCCTGCCGTCGGCAGACTGGGCAAAGACCTTGACCAGGGCTCCCGGTACAGGTCCTTTCCCGTCAGCTTCTGTTATAGTGCCGTGCAGGATTACATCTTCAACTTTTTTTAATACAATATCTCCCTGAAAAAGACGTTGGTTTTCCGAGGTCTTTGTATAACGGACAAAGCCTGATACCCAAGCCATAATAATTCCTCCCTTTTGAAAACGACTACCATCTCTTGGCTATTAATATTCACACCGGACTAAAGGGGTTACGAAAATGCGGCTGCAATCTTTCATTTTGCACAATGCTTTTTAAAGACTCATAATATATAAGTAATTATACGGATAAAGCCAGGAAGCTATATGAGCGGGATTTTTTATAAGGGGTGAGGCATATGAATGAAATTGTTCTTAAAGCGGAAAAGAGAGTTGATTTTAAAAGATTTATTAGTGCCGGAGAATTGAGTATAAATCTACAGCTATCATATTTCCGGGACACATCCAGGTATAATAACCGGCCGAAAACCCGGCCACCCGGTCCTGCTTTCCAATTAAATCCTGA
Source organism: Bacillota bacterium (assembly GCA_049323755.1). GTDB lineage: Bacteria > Bacillota > Desulfotomaculia > Desulfotomaculales > Desulfocucumaceae > BRHc4a. The sequence goes on along the minus strand of JBMOPE010000013.1, from coordinate 55,136 downwards.
AAGAAGGGGATATGACCGGATAAATGAAAGAGAGGCGTATAAAAAGCAATCCTCTGAAAATGCCAGTGTGCAGGTTGATGCTGTAAATGTCAGCATTACAACAAGGAATGTGTAAAAATAAAGAGGCAAAGCCATTCCCGGCTTTGCCTCTTACCGTTAGTAGTAAATTACATTTCTTCCTGATCCTCATTTACATCGAACGGGTGGAAGGGAGGTTTGAACCCGTGTTTTTTCTTGAAAGCCGGAGCAATGAATACCTGCTGATTTTGTAAAATTTTGAGAGTTAAGTCAATAATCATCTTTTCCGAGAACTTTCTAAAGGTGCTTTCCTCAAAGGGCCCACCTTTTAGAGGCTGCTGGAAAAGGAGCTCATCATGCTCACAGATCTCGCTGGCAACCAGCTCACAGAAAGGAAGTTCATTGAAGAACTCAAAACTGCACTGGTTAAATTCGGATAAGTCTCCTGACAGCAGCTGGTCCTTTTCAGGGAATTTAGGGGGCAGAGGAGCTGATTTGAAGAATTCAAATTCCTCTCTCTTGCTGAATACGACAGGGAGAGGAGGGCTGGCAAACTTCTCGATGGTTGTAACACAGCTGAAAGGAACATCAATAGAGCACGAGCGAATGTCGCCACATACTCCAAACTTATTTCTGCATCCCGCTACCGAGTAAAGTATGTTTTTACGGACAAAGCCCTCCAGGAACAACTTGAATTTGCCGTGTTTTTTGGAATCTTTAAACTTGTCTTTACCCCATTTTTTGTCCCAATCCTTGTCCTTTTCTTTATCCCAGTCCTTATCCTTATCCTTATCCCAGTCATCGTCCCAGTCATCGTCCCAGTCTTTGTCCCGGCCTTTATCCCAGTCCGTTTGCCAGTCTTTCTTTTTCTTGGAAGTCTGAATGAGCCGGCATTGAGTCAGCTTGAGTCTCTTCTTAACATCCTTTATTTCCAGAGCTTCTTCGGGTAAAGTAACAGTTGAAAGGACATCAATTTGAACATCAATCTCTGCAAGGACTACCGGTATTTTCGCAAAAACATGTTTTTTGAAATTGACCGGCCAGATTTTTACCGGTTCGTTGGTACACATCTGCTGGGTACCTCCGCTAACACTTACGCAGGGTTTAGAGTCGAAGCCCATTCCAATTCCTCCTTATAATATTAATGGAAAATTAATGCATGCATGCTTTATATTATTAGGCAATAATGGTATATGTTACAGTAAATAGCAAAATTAAACAATATAGTGAAAAAGCCATAGAGCTACTAAAGGCTAGTATTAATTAATTTAGCAGACCAAAAAGGACAGGCTGTTTTACCAATAAAAAAAACCAGCTTAAAGCTGGCCTGTATAAAGAAAGGGGAGGTTAAAAATAATTGGATTTTATATCATTTTGACAAAATATCCGGTAAAAAAGTTGCTGTTTGAGGGAAGGCAATGAGAATTGCCGCACAGATTATAATGGCAATCAAAAAAGGCCATATTCCTTTAAAAATCACCTCAAGCGGCACGTCAGGAGCCACACCTTTTATTATATAAACATTCATGCCCACCGGAGGCGTAATTACCCCCATTGCCACAACCAGTACAATAACAACTCCGAACCAAATAGGGTCATAGCCCAGGGTTGTAACCACCACCGGATAGAATATGGGTATTGTCAGTAAAACCATTGCCAGGGCGTCAATAAAGCACCCCAGCAATAAATAAATAAATAAAACAATCCCCAGTATCGCAATAGGCGGCAGGGGGAGGGAGCCTGCCCAGTTGGCAAGTTCAAAAGGCACCCTGCTTATTGCCATAAAGCGGCCAAAAATAATTGCCCCTGCAACCATAAACATTATCATTGCAGTGGTCCGCGTGGCATCCCAAAGGGATTTTTTAAATCTCTCCAGGGTAAGATGTCTCCATAGAAGAGATGAGACCAAAACTCCAGCCGCTCCTACAGCACCTGCTTCTGTTGGCGTAAACCACCCGGCAAAAAGGCCGCCCATAGAAATACAGAAGATAAGAAGTACTTCGGCCAGTCCACCCCGAAGGGAATGAATTCTCTCTTTCCAGGTGGACTTGGCGCCAACAGGTGCAAGCTCAGGCTTTCGAAGCGCCATAATATATATTGCTCCCATATATAGCGTCATAAGAAGGATTCCCGGTATGATTCCTGCTATAAAAAGCTTTCCCACGGACTGTTCGGTGGCCATGCCGTACACTATCATAATGACGCTGGGCGGGATTAAAACTCCCAGGACTCCTCCGGCAGCCACACTGGCAGTGGCCAGTGAAGGGTCGTATTTATATTTTTTCATTTCCGGCAGGGCAATTGCGCCCATTGTTGCCGCTGTAGCTGTATTAGAGCCGCAGATTGCCCCGAAAACAGCACACGCCGCCTGCGTTGCAATGGCCAGTCCTCCGGGGTAGTGCCCAATCATGCTGTTTGCAAAAACATATAGCCTTGACCCTATTCCGGAATAAAAGGCCAAAAAGCCCATCCAGACAAACATTGCGATTACACTAAGAGAATAAGATGAGAAGGTGGCAAAAATTTCTTTTGCCACCATGTTAAACGCAACTGCAGGAGAGGTCATGTAGCTAAAGCCTGCAAATCCTACAAGGGCCATGGCGGATGCTATGGGCATTCGCAGGGCCAGCAGCGCAAAAAATGCTATAATCCCTATAACACCTATAAGCAGTGAATTCATCTGTCAAATGCCGCCTTCTTTAAGGATTCAATAGCGCTTATAAGCAATACAAGGCAAAGTGCCAGCAGACCTAAGGCAACAAGATAAATAAAGGGGTAGAAAGGCATTTGAGTAGTAGGTGATACCACCCCGTTAATTATAAGGCTGTTGGCATATTTATAGATATACCAGGCGGAGAAGCCCCAAAAAGCCAGAGCTATAATGTTAATGAAGCTGTCTATGAAGGCCTGAACTTTGGTAGAGAAGCGGTCTACCACAAAGCTTATGGCGATGTGCCCTTTTTTTACGGCACAGTTTGCCAGAGACAGGCCAATTAAGGCAGCGGTCAAATATCCTACGTACTCGTATGTACCCAAAATGGGGTGATTAAAAAGAACCCTCAGGATAATATTGGTTATAACCAGCAGCATAGTGCACACCATGCATAACCCGGCTATTCTGTCTAATATACGGCTTAACCCTGTTACAAAGCCTGTTAATTCCTTCATGTCACTTCCCCCGGACTGGTTATTTATACTGTTGGTTATATTTGTCCGCCAGCTGTTTTACTGTGTCTAAAGCCTGCTGTCCGTTTTGTCCCTTGGCGTTTATACCCGCCACATATTCATCCTGGATGGGCTTTACCAGTGCTACCCAGCGGTCTGCCTCTTCTTTGGAAAGGGTAATCTCCTTCATCCCCTTCTCATTTATGGCATACTTTAGAGCTGCCTCGTTTTGCTTATCCCAGAGGCCTATGGCAACTTCCTCAAAATACTTTTCATTAACCTTTTCAATTGCACTTCGTGTTTCAGGGGATAACGAATTCCACTTATCAAGGTTCATGGTTACAAAGAACAGTGTATTATATAGAAATGGGGTCCTTGTCAGGTATTCTGTAACTTCAGCGTGTTTCCATCCTTTCAGCACTTCAATGGGAGAGAGGTTGCCCTTGACAACTCCCTTGGATAGCGCTTCATAGGCGTCCGGCTGAGGCATGGCCACCGGATTTGCCCCGAGAGCTTTAAGAGTTTGGGCACTAAGACCGGTTGCCCTTATATCCAGGCCCTTCAGGTCATTAAGATTTCTTACAGGAACCTTGGTGAAGAGATCTCCTGGGCCGGTGGTGAGCACCATCATCAACTTGGTATCCTGAACTTCTTTGGGGTTTAACTGCTTGATCCCCTCCCAGGCCACTTTGCTGGCCACCCTGGAGTTGTTGTAGGTGATTCCCGGCAGCTCAAAAGCTTCAAGCACAGGGAAGCGCCCCCTGGTATAGGAGAAACAGGAAAGACCCATATCAGCAATGCCGTTTACAACGCCGTCGTACACTGCATCAGCCTGAAGCAGTGTGTTGCCGGGGTAGCTGGTGATTTTTACCTGTCCATTGGTGGCTTGTTCAATTTCCTTTGCCCAGGGCTGGATTAAATCAGTCTCAACGGGGTGTGTACTTGGGAAAAAATGTGCCAGCTTGAGTTCTGTGGTTGCCTGTTTGCTCTCTTTAGGAGATGAAGACGATGAGCAGCCGGCTAATACAAGCAATGCGACCAACAGTGATGAAATTAATAACCTCCAGCGGTTTCTGCGCGATAATCCCTTCAAAATTTTTCCTCCTTACTATTTTTACATTAAAAAAACTCCCGCAGGAGTTAAAAATATCGGTAGAACCCTAAAAAAATAAAAACCGGGACAATACCCGGGGCTATACCGGATTATTTGCCTGCTGTACTGCCATACTTCCTTTTTAAACGGGTAAACACCCAAACAACCATGCTTCAATTAAATGATACTATCATTTATTCCCTGTTGTAAATAATATTTTAATATTTATAAATAATCACCAGCAAAAGAGAGCGGTTACCCCTCTTCCTGAAAATTAATTTCAAAAGAATCTCCAATAGTAATAGGTGAATAAGAAAAATTTTCTTAGATAAAGGAAAATTTTATATATTAAAAGAAAAATGTATGAAGAAAAAATAGCATTTATTTTAATTACTGGAGGTAATATCGGTTTGAAATCAGAAAAGACGTTGCCGGGAAAGCTGGAAGAGATTTTCCACCCCCGCTCCATAGCGGTGGTGGGGGCGTCCGGTACCCCAAACACTTTTGGTTACCTGTTTATGGACTACCTGATAAAGGCGGGCTACAAGGGCCTTTTATACCCGGTAAATCCAAATACTGAGGAGATATTGGGGTTTAGGTCCTACCACTCCCTGAAAGACATTCCGGGGGATGTGGACTACGTTATTTCCTGCATAGGAGCAGGGCATGTTCCGGAAATGATACGCCAGTGTCCGGCCAGGAATGTAAAGGGTGTACACCTTTTCACCGCAAGGATGAGCGAAACGGGGGACAAGAGGGGACAGGCACTGGAAGAGGAGATAGCCTCAGAGGCAAAAAGGCTTGACATACCAATGATTGGTCCAAACTGCATGGGCCTTTATTATCCGAAGGAAGGACTTTCATTTGCCTATGACCTCCCTGCAAAGTCCGGTAAAGTGGGAGGCATATTTCAGAGTGGTGGAATTTCAGTAAACTTTATACGTTATGCCGGGGTAAGGGGGGTATCTTTCAGCAAGGTTATCTCCTTTGGCAACGCCTCGGGCATAAATGAGTGCGACCTTCTGGAATACCTTGCCGGGGATGACGAAACCAGTATTATTGTTATATATATCGAGGGTGTAAGAGATGGGCGGAGGTTCTTTAAAACTTTAAGGGAAGCTGCTGAAATCAAGCCGGTAATAGTGCTAAAGGGGGGGAAAACCGGGGCGGGGACCAGGAGCTCCTTTTCTCACACTGCTTCCATTGCCGGTTCATTTAACTCCTGGGAAGTTATGTTCCGGCAGTGCAATGCAGTCCAGGCTGTGGATATGGACGAGTTCGTTGACCTGGCCGTGGCTTTCAATTTCCTCCCGGAGATAACCGGAAAGAGGGTTGGGGTAATAGGAGGCAGTGGGGGAAAAGTGGTGCTCTCTGCTGACGAATGTGAACAGTCCGGGCTGGATGTAGTTGATATGCCGGAAGATGTATTGGAGGTAATAAGGAAAAGAGCGCCCGGGCTGGTAAACTGGATAGGAAACCCGGTTGATTTTTCGATATTGGGCGGAACTGATCTGGTTCCCATGGAGTTCATGCAAATAATGGGCAAAAGCAGCGGCTTTGACTTTTTAATCTGCAATGTAACCGAGGAAGCTCCCTTTGAACGTGCCATGTGGGATCAGCTTATTACTTTTGAAGTGAACGAGTACCTTAAAATACTATCCGGGGGGATCAAGCCCATTGTTGCAACAATAGCCAATCCGGGGCTCGGAATGAGGAACACCGGGGAGTGGCACTGGAAAATATTGATGGAAAAACGTGAAATGCTGGCATCAGAGGGATTGGCGGTGTTTCCTTCGGTAAGAAGTGCTGCCACGGCAATAAGTAAACTTGTGAGCTATTATCAGAAAAAAAACGGGATTAGGCACGGGGGTGCAAAATGAAAGGTTCTGTCCTGAATCATTTAGTAAATAAAGGGCAGCGATTGCTGGCCGAGGTTGATGCCAAAGAAATTCTCAGGGAGGCCGGTATCCCGGTTAATGAAACGGTTATTGCCGGCTCCATGGAAGAGGCTGTTGAGTTAAGCATAAAGCTTGGTTTTCCTGTAGTTTTAAAGGTTGTTTCACCGGATGTGCTGCATAAAACTGATGCGGGAGGCGTAATGCTCAACCTTAACGGGCCTGAACAGGTTGGGGAGGCCTACGACAGAATTCTAAACACTGTTTTGGATAAATACCCCGGGGCCCGAATTGAAGGCGTGTCAGTTCAAAAAATGATCAGCGGTGGAACGGAAATAATCATTGGCATGACAAAGGACCCCCAGTTTGGGCCTATGCTTATGTTCGGCCTGGGGGGAGTCCTTGTGGAGGTTTTAAAGGATGTTTCCTTCAGGATAGTTCCGCTAACAGAAAGAGACGCAAGAGAAATGTTATCAGAGATAAAGGGCTACCCTCTACTCAGGGGTTTCAGAGGTGCTGCTCCGATAAACGAGGATTTACTGGTGGAGATACTTTTAAAGCTTTCAAAATTCATCAGCCTGCATCCTGAAATTGAGGAAATGGACATTAACCCTCTTTTGGCGGACAAAGACAAAATAATAGCTGCCGACGCCAGGATGGTCCTGTGTCGGAATCAGGAAGGGATTGGCTGATTATTGGATGGAATGATTGGGGTTTTATCGGTCTTAATAGCCTGTATCGCTTTCCATAAATAGAAGCCGGCCAATGTATAATAGAGCAAGTTAAAATAAGGAAAACCGGGTAGCGTATAGTTTTTTAACACCTGGATTATTCCCGGCAGGGTGAGGGCGTATATACTTAGGCTGTATAGATCTTTGGAGGATAAATGGATTCTTTGAATATTGCTTAATAGTATGCCGATTATACACAAAAACAGTGAGCTCACTAACTTGCCTATAAAGAAAAATATAAGGCTTATAATTGCAAACAGGAAAGTGATATGACTGATGAGGGGCACTAATCTTCCTTTATTTTCTGGGGAGTCCGCTGCAGCAGCTTTCGGTTCTGACAGCCTGTTTTGTATGGCCTCGATTAATTCAGGGTTGTACAGCAGCAAATAATTGCCCATATCTTTTATGACCAGGGGTGTATTATAGATTACATCAAAACTGTGGCCTCCGGCATGGTGTAGGACTATTTTATCCATGACCGGAAAAACCCTCTTGGCGAAAGTGTTGAAAGAAATAGCATTTCTGACCGCATCAATTGTGCCCAGAATCAACGTAAATGCCAAAAGATAAAAAATAACTTTTTTGAAAGACTGTTGTACAAAGGTTTTATAGGCCTGGAAATTGAAGATGCTGTCTTTCATTTGCCGGAGATATAACATTATAAACCAACCCCTTATAAAGATTATCCTAAATAAAGAATATTCGCAAAAATATAAAAGTAACCCCTGGCCTCCTTTTTATTTACATTATCTTATCCACCAGATATTACTTGAAAAGGAAAAGTGTAACTGGCAAGAAAAACAGGTTTTTAAAAGCTTAAAAATTCAATAACAGGCAGGTGTGCTATGTCAAATAAGTCAGCTCTCGTGTTGGGGTCCAGCGGACTGGTGGGAAGTGAATTGTTAAAATATCTGTTAAAAGACCCTGAATACTCAAGGGTGGTTGCTCCGGTCAGAAAACGGCTTCCTTTTGAACATCCAAAATTGGAACAGCTGGTCATCGATTTTGAAGATCTAGAGAATTACCAGGAATATTTTATTCTTGACCAGGTGTTTTGCTGCTTGGGTACAACTATGAAAAAAGCAGGGACAAAAGAAGCTTTTGTAAAGGTAGACCTTGAATATCCTTTTAGAAGCGCGAAAATGGCTAAAAAGTCAGGTGTAAAAAAGTTTTTGATAATATCTGCTTTGGGCGCCAATGAGAAGTCTTTAGTTTTCTATAATCACGTAAAGGGGCAGGTTGAAAACGGGATTAAAAAACTGGGGCTGGATTCCCTTGATATATTCAGGCCTTCTCTTCTACTGGGGGACCGGACGGAATTCCGTCCAGCGGAAAAAGCCGCGGCAATCCTTTTAAAATTAATCCCTCTCAGCTTTATAGGACCTCTTAAAAGATACAGGCCGGTTGAAGCAAAGGCTGTGGCCTTTGCTATGTATTCAGCAGCCCTAAAGGGTACTGTTGGGATTAGTATTTATGAGTCAGATAAGATATCTGAAATATATTCTAATCGTGAGAATCAGCCTGGAGCATAAGCTTAAAATACAGGAAATGATGTGCCGTCAAATAGTCCGGGCCCACCAGCTGAGGAATTACGGACAGTGGAAGTTCTTGAGGAGATTTGAGTATAATTTTCGTTAATTTCATGCAATTTATCTGTTATAATATCATAAATGTGTGTTAATTGTTAAAAATGATGGGGGTTTTGGTAATGCCGGTTAAGGTTGTGACTGACAGTACTTCCTACATTCCCAAAATACTAAGGGAGGAACTTGATATTTCGGTGGTTTCCCTGAGCGTAAATTTTGGGGTGGAAACTTATAAGGAGGAAGAGATAGATAACCTCACCTTCTACAAAAAAATGGAGGAAAGCAATAGCATTCCAACATCGTCACAACCTGTTCCGCAAGATATGTACAATATATTTGAGAGTCTTGTAAAGGAAGGCAATGAGGTCGTGGGGATTTTCATTTCTTCCGATATGAGCGGGACATGCTCTTCCGCCGAGTTGGCAAAAAAGATGATAATGGACAGGTACCCCGGTGCTCTTATTGAGATAGTCGACTCCAGGTCAAACTGCATGGAGCTTGGCTTTGCGGTACTTGTTGCGGCCCGGGCGGCTAAAAAGGGAAAAACCATAGATGAGGTTGTGGGAGAGGCCCGGAGGATTATAGCCCGAAGCCGCTTTCTGTTTGTGCCCGATACCCTTGAATATCTCAGAAAGGGTGGTAGGATCGGCGGGGCGGCCGCACTTATAGGGTCAATTCTACAGATAAGGCCTATACTTACAGTTATTGACGGAAAAACAGCAGTTCTGACAAAAGTACGCACTAAGGTTAAGGCTGTCCAGGCCATTCTGGATCAATTATATGAGGATGTGAGGCTTAAGGGTCTCGGTGAGATTGTTGTCCATCATATAAATAACGAAATCGAAGGTATAAAGCTGGCAAGTATAATAGAGGAAAAGCTTTCCATAAAGGTTCCGGTTTTTTCCGTTGGCCCCGTAATAGGACTCCATGTCGGCCCGGGGTCAATTGGACTGGCATACTATACAGAAAGGGAATAGTTCACTTTCACACAAGACACGACATGTGCTGATGATCTCTCCGGCTAATGATAATGTCCCAATCCCCAATCCCAAGGACCCGCGAAAAATGCTTGCCAACTGCCGCTGTTCCAGCGGCAACGCCCTCAGGGCGTTTATTTATGTTAAGCGAATGTAAAGATAATGTTAAAGTTATGATTAGATAACTAATCTTTTTATTAGAATTTGATAAAATATACTGGGAAAAAAATTAATATTGGGGGATAAGAATGTCGATATCTTTACAGCAGGTTTTGATAACTGCACTGGGTGGCCTGGGAATATTCCTTTTTGGTATCAAGTACATGTCGGAGGGACTCCAGAATACAGCAGGAAACCGTTTGAGGGTCTTTTTGGAGAAGGGAACCAAGACACCGTTGCGGGGAGTCATTACCGGGGCATTGGTTACGGCCCTTATTCAAAGCAGTAGCGGCACCACTGTCCTTACAGTTGGGCTGGTTAACGCCGGACTCCTTTCTCTTAGACAGGCCATAGGCGTTATTATGGGGGCTAATATCGGAACCACCATGACAGCCTATCTGATAGGATTTAAGCTGGAAAAGTATGCTCTCCCCATTATTGCTGTCGGGGTATTTTTGCTGTTTTTTATTAAAAACAAAAAGATTGCTAATTGGGGTCAGATAATTTTTGGGTTCGGAATGCTTTTCTACGGCATGGAAATAATGGGTAAAGGCTTAAAGCCTTTAAAAGACTGGGAAGTATTTATAAACTTGATGACCAGCGTTGAGCACAATGCCCTCCTGGGGGTTGCAATTGGCACTGTTTTCACGGTAATAGTCCAGAGCAGCAGCGCTACCATCGGGGTGCTGCAGGAACTTGCCCAGCAGGGCGCGGTAACCTACTACCAGGCAGTTCCTATACTATTTGGCGATAACATAGGCACCACAATAACGGCCCTGCTGGCAGCCATCGGAACTACGGTGGCGGCAAGGCGAGCGGCGCTGACGCACACGCTTTTTAATTTGAGCGGCACAATTATCTTCCTTCCCCTGTTTCTCGTTGGATTATTCCCGGAGTTTATAAGGCTGGCAACAAATTATGTATTTGTGTTTATACCGGGGTTTGAAGGCACCTGGGAAACATTAAACATAAAAATGCAAATTGCCCAGACCCACGGAATGTTTAACATTACCAATACAATGATACAGCTTCCATTTGTCTCCTTGCTGGCCTGGGCAGTAACCAAAATTATACCCGGGCAGGATGCACAGTTCAACATGGATCCCCGCTTCCTTGAGCCCAGGCTTCTTAGTAACCCATCGGTTGCACTGGGACAGGCCATGAAGGAAACCTTGAGGATGGGAAGGCACGCAAAGGAATTTTTCGGCCAATCGGTACAGTTTTTCTTCAGTCCGGGCAGCAAAGAGCTGAATCCTATGTACCTGGAGCAAAAAGAGGAATTGATTGACCGGCTGGACTCCAGTATTACCGATTATGTTGTTAAACTGTCAGCCGACAAAAAAATGTCGGAGGAACAGTCAAATTACGCCTCCAGCTTGCTGCACGCGGTTAACGACCTGGAGCGTATCGGTGACCATGCCGACAATATTGTGGAGCTGGCTATTTATGCCAAGGAGAATAATATACACTTCTCCGAGGAGGCACAGGCTAGCATCCGGTCTATGGCGGAACTTACTGAAGAAACGCTTGGTATGGCGCTGACCGCCCTTGAAAACGACGACAAATTGCTTGCCCGGAAGGTTATAAAAAATGAGGTTATTATTGATAATCTTGAAAAGGAATTTCGCAGTGGGCATGTAATGAGGTTAAATGATGGAGCCTGCACCGGTTTTGAAGGGTCTGTATTTTTGGACATGCTTAGCAATATGGAGCGAATCGGGGACCATGCCGTTAATATTGCCGGCTATGTACTGGGAGAAATGGGGGCCATAGAAAGGCAAAAAGTGAAGCAGGCCAGCGCGGCAATAGCCCATGACATGAGTGAGGGCGCTTAGGCATTAGCCCTTCGTACTATAGAAAAGAAAAAAGGGCCGGGATATGCCCAAACTAATTCCTAATTCCCAATTCCCAATTCCGGACCTAAGAATAATGCTTAACAATGCCGCTGTTTCAGCGGCAACGCCCGCAGGGCGTTTTTTTATAAAAACTGTTTTAAAAGCGTCTCCTTCTTTATAGCTCTCCCATATAAATAAATTAAGAAACCTGAATGCCAGTCTGCTGGAAATGATCGCCCTGTTGGAATTACACCCGGGTAGGCTGCTTACCCAAAGGGGCCAGGGAAAAGGGGGGAATTGTTTTGTTCGATAATTCCGGGACAGATTTATTATGTGGCATAAAAGAAGGTGATGTAGTAGCCAGAAATTCATATAACCGCGACATATATTTCAAGGTTATCAGTTTTTATACCGGGAGTGATGGAAATAAATATGCACGTCTTAAGGGGCTGGACTTTAGGCTGGAGGCCACTTCTCCAGTAGATGACCTTGTAAAGGTTAAATCCCTGGAGGTCTGTCTTTACTTGGATAAAAGACAGGTGGAATACATGGAAAATATGAAGAATGCATGCATTTGCCGTGACGAGAACCGCCGGCGCAGCTATGAAAGGGCAATGAGTGAATAATAATATTCCATTAATAATATGCCATTGACAGGCAACGTTCGTAGGGCTGGGGAATTGGGATTTTATTACCAATCCCTAATCCCCAATCCCAAGGACCCACGAAAAATGCTTGATAGCTGCCGCTGTTTCAGCGGCAACGCCGCAGGGCGTTTATTTAAGGAGCTATTTCTCCTGTTTTATAGTTTACGGCCGGGTCCCAGAGCAGCCAGGTTTTTATACCGTTATCTTCTGTGGCGTTTATCTGAGCCCTTATTTCATTTCTGCCGTATGGTGGAGGTCCCCAGGTAAATGCCTGCAGCCAGGGACGGAGCTGGCACCCGGTAGTTTCAACCAGGGGCATGAAATCTTTTAAAGCGGCGTCGAGCACCTCATAGGGGTGAGCATTGGGGTTGGAAAAGCCGTAATTGCCGGGGCCGTAGTGGGACGGGTATGACATGGGTGAAAGGTAGTCAACAAAAGGCGCCATGCGCTCAGGCCTCTGTCCTATACCCTGGTCGTCCACGGCAAAGGACATGAATCCGAATACCGTGGCTGAAAAAGGCCTGCTCCAGGTTATCGAGGACCTTACATAGCCAAGGTAATCGGCTATGACATCAACCCTGGTGCGGGTGTCGTCCGGGGCCTTACTGTTGTACACCGCTGTTTTGGCTATTTTGCCTTCAGGAAATCTTATATAGTCAAACTGAACCTCGTCGAATCCCAGCTCGTAAGCTTCAAGGGTCAGGCCAAGGTTATAGTCCAGAACTTCCTTGCTGTACGGGTCTACCCAGGCTCCTCCGGCCAGAGGGCTGCCATCGGCAGCTCTCACCATTAATTCCGGTCTTTTTTGAGCTAAAACGGGGTCCCGGAAAACAACTATTCGGGCGATAGAATATATACCCCGCTCTTTCAGGTCTTTCAGCCGGTCCTCAACAGGCAGCACACCGGTGCTGGACCCTATTTCACCGGCCAGCTTCACTTTTGAGCTGTGGCCTATCCTGCCTGACTCATCCTTTATGTCAAGCTGTACAGTATTTAATTGGGCGCTGTCTATCAGGTCCAGTACCTTGTTCCACCTGTCCTTTGACTCGGCCCACATGAAGGAGACATGCAGTCCCCTGGCGTTAGAGGACATTTGGTCTTGTCCGGGGTTTCGGCTTGGCTCCTCCTTTTTATAGGTCACCAGGCTTTTGGCGTGGTTTTCTTTTATTTGTTTTTCCCAGCCCTCCGGGGCAGCAATGGCGTCCTTTCTGCCGTCACTTACATATCTCGTTGCGCTGATTCTTTCCAGCCAGTTGACCACCGAGTTTCTTCCGTTGTCTGTGAAAGCCTGAATTCTTTGAATACGGGCAGGGTCGTAGTCCTTATTGAAGGGGGAGTGGGCTGCACTCCAGGCCCACCATAAAATGCCGTTGTGGCTGTACTTTACCCCGTTGCTTTCACCGCTGAGTCCCAGGGTGAGTGGATCTGGTACGCCATCCTGCACAATGGCAAAGGCTTTTGGCTGGTAGCCCGGTAACGCCTGCTGAATCTGAGTCTGAAGGGAGGCAATCTGCTCGGCCACCTGTTCCGGCGGCAGACCCTTGAGATACTGATGGTTTAAGGTGTGGTTTCCTATCTCAAATCCCCAGTCGTTTAGCAGCTGCAGCTTCTTTTGCCAGTACTGGGGCTGGCCGAAGGGCTCGGTGTTTATAAAGAATGTGGCTGTGTGACCGAATCCCGGATGTTTTTCACCAAAATCTTTAAGTATCCCTACAGCGCAGTCGGGGTCAACGGCGGTTTCACCGTTTTCCTTTTCCAGCAGCCGGAAATGGCCGGGGGTGCTGTCGTCGAAGGTTAATACAGCCGGGGACTTTCCGGCCGGGATATTGATGTTTCCTGTTATGTAGTCATTGAGGCCGACCAGCACATAATTCCTGTCGTAAAGCTCCTGCAGATCGTTTCTGAAGTTTTCCGGAGTCCGGGACCAGCGGGCCTCTTCTTTATCAATCAGGTGGTATACAAAAATTGGTACCTGCCCAAGCTCGTTGGCCCCTGCCTTTTTGGCGTTTTCACTGATTTCCTCCGGTGTTGCCTTTTTGTCTTCAATTCTGGTGGCTGCCGGTGTTCCGTTGTTATTGACCTGGGAAGGGCCTTTCAGGGGTTTCCATGCGAAAGCTCCGGTAACGGTGAGTGCAAGAGCAATCACGGCGAGGATAATGGCTTTTTTCTGCTTGAACATTATGCGGTGTGCAGCCCCTTTCTATGTTTGTGGGAGTTAATAATTCGACATTAATCGACAAGCCTCCTTTGTTCATTTGTTGTTATAATAAGGAAATCTTTTGCCATTTTAAAAGGTTAATTATCTCAAAAAACTGTTTTTTCCAGCCCTTTTATTTTTGCTATTGTAATGTCTTCATAACCAGGATAATATGAATGCGGGTAAACAGTAAAAAGACAGTACTGAATAAACTTAAAATTTGTCTCAAGATGCTCTATTAAGGAGAAAAAAATTGCATTCTTTTTTTCAAAACAGATTTATAAGAGCAATTATGGTTTCGGGCCTTTTTTTACAGGTGGGAATATGGGTGAGGAATTTTGCCGTTCTTTTGTATGTGATGGACAGAACAGGTAATAATCCCCTGGCAGTTTCACTTATTTCCGTTGCGGAATTCGGCCCCATATTTCTTTTTTCTTTTATTGGTGGAACCTATGCTGACCGCTGGCGGCCAAGGCGCACCATGATCTGGTGTGATATACTGAGCGCCCTGTCAGTGTTTATAGTGCTTTTAACAATAGTTTTCGGCAAATGGGAAGCAGTTTTTTTAGTCACGTTTGTATCGGCTATTCTCTCGCAGTTTTCACAGCCTTCCGGGATGAAACTGTTTAAGGTGCATGTTCCGGCTGAACAATTACAGATGGGAATGGCTATGTTTCAGACTCTTATGGCCATTTTCATGATTATAGGACCTTTAATGGGAACCTATGTCTACCAGACCTTTGGTATTAACATTGCAATAGGTATTACGGGACTGGCATTTTTACTTTCGGCCGCCGCACTTACTTTTTTACCTGCTGATAAAAGTGATGAAAAAATAAGCACCGAAAATAATTTCTGGAAGGAAATGGCTGAAGGGTTTCGATATGTCTGGTCCAGTAAGGTCTTACGAGCGCTTGGGGGAACATTTATTTTTGCAGGTCTGGCAGTGGGAATAATCCAGCCCCTTGGTATTTTTATCGTTTTGGAGAGGCTGGGACTGCCGAAGGAAGAGGTGCAGTGGCTGATGATGGTTAACGGCGCAGCCATGCTGCTGGGTGGCGGCCTGGTAATGAAAATAGCCGCCAAAGTTACCCCTCAGAAGTTGCTGGCCCTAGGGCTGCTGGCCAGTTCTATTGCAGTGATAGGTGTCGGGCTGTCTACAAGTTTCATTCTGACATTATCTCTGCAGTTTTTAAGCGGGCTGTTTTTCCCCTGTATTCACATTGGAGTGAATACATTAATCCTTCAGTCATCAGAGGAGGCACTGGTGGGCCGTGTAAATGGAGTGCTAAACCCAATGTTCATGGGAGCAATGGTAAGTACCATGAGCCTGGCGGGCTGGCTGAAAGCACAGTTATCACTGGTTTTAATGTATGAAGTATCAGGCTTGCTGTTTTTTATAGGTATGCTTCTGGTAATCCCTCTCTTTCATTCCAGCCGTCCATCGACAACTATTTCCAGCTGACCTGTGTGCGGGTCAATAACTAGCCCGTGCACCTGTACGCTTCCTGGCATAAGAGGGTGATTTCTGATTATATCGGCGCTTTTTTTAACACTTTCGACAACATTGTCAAAGCCATGAAGCCATTTATGAAGATTAAGGCCGGCATACTCCAGGGTTGAAATGGTTTGCTCCGAAATACCCCGGCTGACAATTTTCTTTAATGTATCAACAGGATTTATGTTAGCCATCCCACAGTCATGGTGTCCTATAACATAAACCTCTTCCGCCCCCAGCTCATAGATAGCAACCAGAATGCTTCTCATGACGCTTCCCAGTGGGTGTGACACTAGCCCACCGGCATTTTTTATTATTTTGGCATCACCGTTTTTTAAGTTCATAGCTTTGGGAAGCAGCTCGGTTAGCCTTGCATCCATACACGTTAGTATAACAATCTTTTTATCAGGAAACTTTGTCGTTTCGAATTCCACATACTGCCTTTTTTCAACAAAGTCTTTATTGTGAGACAAAATCTCTTCTATAAGACTCATTTAACCACACCTTCCCTTGATAGGTTATTCTCTCATTGTTCCCTCTTGAAGAAGCCTCACATGCAGGGCAGTGAAAATACAATTAAAAATACTACAATACTCAGTCTTAAGGGATGAATTAAATATCCTGTTTGCCGGTTATTTCAGATTTCCTTCTTAATTCCCTTAAAAAAAGCTTTGCTTTTCGTGACAGCCTGTAGTACGTGTGGTTCATATGCTTTACCCAGTCCTTTTCCCTGTGGTATCCCTCCAGCATGGTGCCCTGAACTTTTTCAAGCAAACCTTTTTCCAACAATTTTTCGATGCGCTCCCGGGCCTCCCTGGTATCTATTCCAACGTTTATTCCCAGCCTCCAGGCATATTCCGGCCCTGCATATTCAATAAATTTAAGAATATCCATATCAGTTTCGTCCAGAACTTCCTCGGTGATATAGCCTTTATCCAATAACATCCGGTATAGCTGCCCCGCAGCTTTTGTATAACTCTCAGTATATTCCGCAAGAAGATGCCGGAAGTCTTCCCCGCTTTCAGTATCATCCTCGTTAATTACTTTTTCAATTTCCATCAGGTCTTTAAATAGAATATCCAGATCAATAAAGTGATGGTATATTTTATCAAGTTCATGAAACTGCTTTGCCATTTCTGATATTGCAGGATCGGAGCCGGACCCTGCTTTTGCCAGTGTTTCAAACAGCTGGTTGCGGTCATTAATCAATTTTTCAATAGTTGACAGAATTTCGGAATCACTGAGGTTATTGCTGTTGAAAAAGGGGCTCCGGCCCATGTTAATCACCTCGAGAAAGGGTTCGCCAAAAAGCTATGTGAAACCTTTTACAATTTTATTTATCTGTTAAGTTTATAGTCAGCCCCTCGATGTGTCTCTTGCTCATCATTTTTCTCTTTTTCCTGTTTTCCTTGGACTCAAAGATAATGTCCATATCATAGTTCTCGGGATATAGATTCTCTGCCCCGACATAAAGGGAAAGCCGCTTATGATTTACTTTAAACTTTCTCTTCATTACCATTACCCCTACTTCACCCCTGCTGTTTATTTCCTCATAAACAATGCCGGTCTGACCTAAATTACTGATAAAGACACTGTCGCCAATTTTAAAGGTGCACCGGGCCTTATGCTCTTTTGCCTGCTGAGCCTTCTCAATTTTTTTGCCCAGATCCACCTGGCGGCTGTGAGCCAGATTTTCTTCCTCCGGTGTTTCTTCGACCGGGGGAGAGAGAATTGGCACAGTGTTGTATCCTTTGCGCTCATTGTAAGTCACCTCATGGGCTCTTTCTATAAGGTCCTTATCCATTCCAAGCCGCAGGGCAATCAATAGTGCGTTGCTTTCCCCTGCCTGCCCCATGCGGAGCCTGTAAAGCGGCCTGAGCGTAATAATGTCAAATTCCATGCTCCCCACTGAAAAGCCACGCCTACTGGAGGCAAAGGCCTTGATTTCACTGTAGTGGGTGGTGGCCAGTATAGTGGCCCCTGATTCAAACAGCCTCTCCAGTATAGCTATGGCCAGGCCGGTTCCCTCCTGCGGGTCGGTGCCTGCGCCCAGTTCATCGAGGATGACAAGGGTGCGGCTGCCGGCCTTTTGCAGTATGTTTATGATGTTGTGGATATGTGAGGAGAAGGTGCTGAGGGAGTGCTCAATGCTCTGCCCGTCCCCGATATCGGCCAGAATATCCTCAAATACTGTAAACTCACCCTCTCCAACCGGTACATGAAGGCCTGCCTGGACCATCAGCGCTAGTAAGCCCACTGTTTTTAACGCTACCGTCTTTCCCCCGGTATTAGGGCCGGTGATAACAAGTGCCCGGGTTTCTCCTCCCAGGGTGATATCTAGAGGTATCGCAGCCGCCCCCAGAAGAGGGTGCTTACCGTCTTTGATATAAATTTTGCCACTGTTGTTTAATTTGACCCCGGCTGCCCCAAGTGCCTTGCTGTATTTACCTTTTGCGAAGGCAAAGTCCAGCTGCGTCATGGCCTCATAATTTAATGACAGCTCTCTGCGGCAGTCATAAACCATTGCAGTTAGGGACATCAGTATTCTGTAGACCTCCTTTTCCTCCTGGGACCTCAGTAAATTAAGGTCATCCTGGAAGCGGGAAACTTCCGCAGGCTCAATATATACGGTGGCGCCGCTGGCAGAAGTGTCCAGCACCTGGCCCTTAACACTCCTTTTGTATTCACTTTTAACCGGGATGACATAACGACCCTGCCGGGTACTCACCAGGCTTTCCTGGAGAAAGGACCTGTAAGATGGAGATTTTAGTATATTGTCCACCTTGTTTTTTATACGGTCCTCAAGTATGGTTATTTTCTTGCGCATTTTTTCCAGATCAGGGCTGGCCTTATCGTCAACCTGGTTGTTTCGAATACAGTGCCTTATCTCTACCGTCAATTCATCAAGCTCTGCCAGAGACAGGGCATAGGAGCTAACAGTGGGGGCAATATAGCCCTTGTCTTTTAAAAAGCGCTTTAGCTTATTGCACTCTTCCAGGAAGCCGCATATATGCGCCAATTCTTCCGGTGTGAGTGTTATGCCTTTTTCCGGCTTTTCCATAATATCCTCTAAACCGTTCAGGCTGTGGAGGGGGATGCTGGAGCAGCGGTCCACAATGGCGCGGGCCTCTGTTGTCTCAGTCTGCCAGCTTTCAATAACTTTCTTGTTAATAGAGGGATAAAGCTTTCTTATCATAATCTTTCCCGGCTCTGATACAGCAAATCCGGCCAGTATTTCGACAACCTTGATGAATTCCAGTAAGTCCATAGACTTTTGATGCATTTATTTAAAACCCCTTTCTAATTTTGGAAATAAAAAAGCCATGAACGGAAACACACCCGTCTATGGCCTCAAAATGGGCATAAAAAACCCGTGCGACACCGGCACGGCATTTTTTGCCTGTATTGATTAAAAAGCCCTGTGTGTCTCTTAACCAGCACCTGAAAAATCACACGGCAAAACTACCCTTGAAGGGTGCCATGGAATTTTTCAGGCCCGCATACGCGGACCAATATAAAATTGGCTAGTTAAGCACACGCTCAGACATACTGCAAAACTCCTGATCAATAATGGAAATATTATATCTTACTAAAACAGAAAAGGCAATACATGTGCAAATTATTATTCCCGAAATCTGAAAAGCTGGCTTTTATTAAAGGTCCACTCGGGAGTTTTCAGTGTTTCCCCGAAATCCACCGGATACCAGGGGCTTATTATTTGGTCGCCGGGATTTTTAAGAATATGTATATCCTGGGCGGGCATATAGCTTTGCGCTATGAGGAACACTTTCTCCCCCGTGGCCTTATCCTCCGCCATGTCTATTATTATTACACAGTGGCCCGGGTCCTCGCCCTTAAGAAACACGTCTCCTATCTTTATATCCTCAATAGAAACCTTTTGCATTTCCATGGACAGAGAGAGTGTTCCCGCGTAGGCAAATACCATGTCCAGATATTTCCTGAAGCTGTTATAGTCTTTAGAATAGCCCGTTTTACTGACCCAGTAGGCATTATTATTTTCCACCACAATCCTGTTTCCCTGCATCCACCTGGAATAGTCAGCATTAAATCCATTGGTAAAGTTAAAATGAATTTTGTTATACTGCCCTTTTCCGTACAGGTACTCGGCCCTGAGCCGTATAACCGCGTCGGCGCACTGCTGTAGGTCTCTGTCACCCACGTCCAGGTCAATCACCGCCGCGTGGGAGTCCCTTTGTTTCACAGAACCGTTGTAATACTTTACCTCAGACCCGTGGGGCTTAAGAGGAAGGTTTCTCAGGTACTGGCCGAAGGAACCCGCCTCGGCTTCAATTCTTGTAAATTCTTTTGGGGGCGCTATTCTTTCCGCCACTGTCCCGCCAGCCTGATTAATCAGTTGCTCCGGGGGGGCACTGTTAACCCCGGTAACTGCCGTACTGTCAATTTTAACGCAGGAGGCGCTAATTAGTAATACAAATGCCGTCAGTAAAAGATAAAGAATTCTCATATTGCAAACCGGGCCTTCCTTTTACTAAATTGCAAATTATGATATTCACTCACTTATTGTAACATAATGTTTTCCACATACGGTACTCAGGGTGGAACACCACTGGTAAAATTTGCGTCTTAACATTATGGGTAAAATGATTGCAGGAGGTTTAATCAGTGAGAAAAAGTATTATTACTCTGGCTGTATTGCTGCTTTTCATAATCGCCGGGTGCGGGCAGGAGAAAAAGGAGCCCTTTACCAGGGACAGTTATCCCAGGGTGGATGGCTCAACGGTAACAATACCTCTTTCCGAGGGTCTGGCTTCCGGGCTCCTTGGCATGAGCGGCGAGGAGGCAAAACAGTTTGTTAAGCATAATAAAACTCACAGAGCATACGTAAACCTTATAGAGGGCAGTGCGGACATTATCTTTGTTACCGAGCCCTCACCGGATGAACTGGCCCTGGCAAAGGAGAAAAACATCGATCTTGAGGTTGTGCCGGTGGTTAAGGATGCATTTGTTTTCCTTGTAAATGTTAAAAACCCTGTAGATACTCTGACAGTGGAGCAGGTACAGGGAATATACCAGGGCAGTATAGTAAACTGGAAGGAAGCCGGGGGACCGGACAGGGAGATAGTTGCTTACCAGAGGCCCAGGAACTCCGGCAGCCAGACTATTATGGAGAATATGGTTATGAAAAACCTGAAAATGGCGGAGCCCAGGAAAGAATATGTCCCGGCAGGCATGGGCGACCTTATTGAAAAGGTGGCGGGCTATGACAATTCCGACAGGGCGCTGGGGTATTCCGTATACTATTATGCGCGGGATATGTACAATAAGGATACCATAAAGATGATTGGCATAAACGGGGTTAAGCCCGAAAAGAAAAGCATAATGAGAGGGGAATATCCCTTTTCAATAGCTTATTACGCGGTAATCAGAAAGAGTGAGCCGGAAAACAGCCCGGCAAGAAAGCTTTTGAAATGGGTTCTGAGTAAGGAGGGCCAGGCACTGGTGGAGAATGCCGGGTATGTGCCGGTAAAGTGAGGTTGGCCGGATGATTAGAAAATACGTATTAATTTTAGCTCTGACCTTTTTTATCCCGGCCTGCGGCTCCTTAAGCAGGCAGCAGCCTGTGGAGCCGGCCCGGCAGGAAACTGTCAGCACAATTTCAGCCAGTCCGGTAAAAAGTGATAAAACCTACCTGGTTGAAAACGGAGTTAGTATCAATGAGAGGCGGTTGCAGGATAATCTCGAGGTATTCTACCCTGAAATTGAAGGTTTACTTGATAAGGCAATACAGGAGAAGATAAACGCTGAGATTAAAAATACTGTTGCCGCCTATACCGGTGTTTTATCAGCCCCAGGGACGGCAAACGGGGGTGGAAAAACCGGCAGAACTCCTGAAATGCAGCACGGGGGATATAATGTTCACGGTAATTACAATAACATACTTAGTGTTTGCCATTACTTTCATGTTGTTGATAGCGTCAATCACAAAACGTGGGTTAAGGCTTATGTATATGACCTTAATACCGGGAACAGGCTAAAACTAAAGGATCTGTTCGTAAAGGACGCTGATTACCAAGGCCTGGTTAACAGCGCCATTACAGAGCGGATTATAAGGGAAAACCTCGACGAGTCCAGCCTGGTCAGGCCTTTCCCGGGCATTACCGGCAGCGAGGAGTTTTTTATTAATGAGAGTGAGCTTGTAATATGCTTTAATCCGGATAATGGCTGGTTTTATTCGCATGATTTCAGCAATGAATTCAGGATACCTTTTCATAAGCTTGGTGGTTTTATTGAGGTTTATGACAGGTACGCTGCACCCGGCAAAAAGCTTTATACTGCAGAAAGGCTAAAAAGAAAGTGGCTCCCAAATGACCTGGAGATAGTTAATAAAAGGCTGGGGGATTCAGGAAAAGGATATACCACAGAGGCAAATTATTTTGAATTTAGGGGGCTTTCTGATAAGGCATTTGAAGAAAAGCTTAACAGGAAAATGGAGGAAAGGGCAAGGGAGTTTATTAACGACGACAGGTTTATAAAAGAGGCTGCAGCAGTTCAGTTAAAAGAGGGGGGGCCTATGCCCGTTAAAACAAGGCATACCGAAAGGGCCGCCAATTTTGCCGGAAAAGTGTGCATTGTGGAAAGGGATGTAGAATTCATTCCCGGCAGAGATCATGTATTCCGGCTAAGCTCGTACTGTTATGACATAAAAAATGGAAGGGAGTTTTCCTTTAAAGAAGTGCTTGCAGGCATGCCGGGCTGCCATAAGACAATACTTGGCGAGGTTAACAGACAGCTTCGCGAAATGGGGCATGGGAAGGCAAACCTGGAAAACTATGAAGCCCTGGCCCAAAAGGGATTGTTTTATTACGACGAATACATGATACATGTTATTTTCAATAAGGGCACCCTTATTGAAAATGAAAGCTTCTTCGCATCTATAGATGTGGCGCTGCTGGGAGAGGATTTTTACCAGGCACTGGAGTAGGCCCTGCTGCCTGGCGCTTTGGTTAGCATAACCTGATATAACCCTGTAAAGCCATTATGATATAATTAAGGTGAATATTTCTTAAAATTATAAGACATCAAGAAGTGATCTGTTTATGGTTTTTTATGACCTGTTAATAGTATTGTTTAGTTTTATATGCCTGCCAGTATTATTGGCGGGACTCTTTAATATTGCCGCAGAAAAACCAGTCAGGTTTTCAGCAGGTGGTTTTTTTTGTGCCTATGAAATTACTGTGGCAATTTATAAGTATACTATACTTATTTCACTCATCAGCGCCAGTATGCTTTTTTCTTCCCTTTCTCCCAATGTATCAGCATATAGGAATATTTCCCCCGAAATAATCTACTTTACCAGTATTCTCATCTTCATTCTCTTCCAAATGAATAAAAGGCCTGAATACCCTGCTGCAAATCATAGCTAGTCCTACAATAAGCGAAAGAGCCGGTTGGATTTCGCTTGTATTATTAATGCTATGATTTTCAGGGAGGGTAATTAAATATTGCATATTTTATCAGGGATTGGAAAATTATTCTCCAATGTTGGAGAAGGTCTGGCAAAAAATAAGCTGAAGCCGTATTATCAGCTTCTGGATAAAATAAAAAAAATAAATATTGAAAAGCTGGACAGCTGTCAAATAAAAGTACGGTCCCGGGAGCTTATCCGCGAGGCAGGGAATGGCGCATCAATGGATGATTTGCTGGTGGAGGCCTTTGCCCTGGTTTGTGAGGCTTCATGGAGGGTTCTTGGAATACGGCCCTATGATGTACAGGTAATTGCAGGGATAGCGCTGCACCAGGGCAATCTCGTGGAAATGCAGACAGGTGAGGGCAAAACGCTTGTGGCGGTGCTGCCTGCCTATCTGAATGCCCTTTTGGGCAAAGGGGTTCACATTCTTGCCTTTAATGACTACCTTGCCAGGCGTGATGCAGATTGGATGGGTCCTTTATACAGATTCCTGGGGCTGTCGGCTGGCTTTGTAAAAGAGGGCATGAGCATGAAGGAAAGGCGGGCTGCCTATAACTCTGCTGTCACCTATGTGTCCGGCAGGGAGGCAGGGTTTGATTACCTTCGGGATTCCCTTTGCTACGGGAAAGATTCACCGGTCCACCGCCCGTTTAATTTTGCGGTGGCTGATGAGGCCGATTCCATCCTTATAGATGAGGCCAGGGTTCCGCTTGTTATTGCCGGAAAGATCCCCGCCAAGGGGAGCGGCCCTGAAGGGATGGTTAGGATAGTAAGGAGTCTTGAGTATGGTATTGACTATGAAACCGATGAGTATAAGAGAAATGTTTACCTTACTGAAGCGGGTGCAGATAAAGTTGAGGACATTACCGGCTGCGGCAATTTATATGACACGGAAAACATTGACCTGCTGACGGATCTGTACTGCGCGCTTCATGCCGGGATACTTCTGAAAAGGGATGTGGATTATATTATACGCAATGGCAGGGTTGAGCTTGTAGATGAGCTCACAGGCCGTATTGCTGACAGAAGGCAGTGGCCCGGCGGGCTGCAGGCTGCTGTTGAGGCCAAGGAGGGGCTAATCCTGCAGTCGGAGGGCAGAGTTTTGGGCAGCATTACCCTGCAGCACTTTTTAGGTCTATATCCCGGGATTTGCGGCATGACAGCCACAGCTCAAACATCAGTAGAAGAGTTTAGAGAGACGTACAGCCTGGAGGTTGTAACAATACCCCCAAATCGCCCCTGTATAAGAATAGACCAGCCGGACGTGGTTTTTACCCATAAGGAGGCCAAATATAAGGCGCTAATTGAGGAGGTTGTTCATATCCATGCAACCGGACGGCCGATCCTGATAGGGACTGCCAGTGTGGAAGAGTCAGATATGCTGGCTGAACGTCTGATAAGGGCGGGAATTCAGTGCAGTGTCCTGAATGCAAGAAATGATGAGATGGAGGCGGAGATTATTGCCAGGGCCGGTGAGTATGGGGCAGTAACCGTTTCTACAAATATGGCGGGACGCGGAGTTGACATTCGCCTGGGAGGCGGCAGGCCGGAAGAGTGGGCAAAGGTGGCAGGGCTTGGGGGACTATATGTTATAGGCACTAACAGGTTTGAGAGTGTAAGGGTTGACAACCAGCTGAGAGGACGCGCCGGCAGACAGGGCGATCCCGGTTCTTCAAGGTTTTTTATAAGCCTGGAGGATGACCTTTTAAAGCGTTTCGGCATTGATAGTGCAATTCCTTGCCGGTACCGCTCATTAAAGCAGGATGAGCCATTGGAAGCGGCAGTCATAAACAGGAGAATAGATCATGTCCAGCGTGTTGTGAACGGACAGAATTTTGACATGCGTAAGACTCTTAATAAATATTCGTATATATTAGAGCAGCAGCGCCGTATAATTCACAAATGGCGCCGGGATGTTTTAATGAATGAGGACCGGCTTCAGCTTTTTTCTGCCAGGGAGCCAGAACGCTATAACAGCTTAATCAGGACCGTCGGCAGACAAACCCTGCAAAGAGCTGAAATGCATATCACTCTTTTCCACATAGACCGGTGCTGGGCCGACTACCTGGATTATGTGGCATACATCAGGGAAGGAATACATCTCGTGAGCCTGAGCATGAAAAACCCCCTGGATGAATTTCATAAGCTTGTGATAAAGGAATTTGAGGAATTACCCCTTAGGATAGAGCGAGAAATAATTAAAACCTTGAAAAATGTAAAGATAACTGACAAGGGCATTGACCTGGAGAGGGAGGGACTGAAAAGTCCGTCAGCCACCTGGACATACGTAGTAAACGACAACCATTTTCTTAACAAGAATATTTTTGGTAAAAGACATTGAAGCCACCCTAAATTAGAAGTTGGAGGCCGGAGGTTGGAAGTTGGATCATCCCCATCAAACTGATGATCTCTCCGGCTAAAGACAATGTTAGATCGGGGATTGGGATTGTATAGGCAAAATGTAGTAATTGAATTTTTCCCAATCCCTAATCCCCAATCCCTAATCCCCAATCCCAAGGACCCATGAAAAATGCTTGATAACTGCCGCAGATACAGAGCGGCAACGCCCGAAGGGCGTTTATTTAATTTCCAACTGCATCCAAACTACACCGAAATAATGCCCTTTTTTAATCCCTATACCGTTAAACCGCCCGCATTCATTAAATCCCTTTTTGCTGTGAAACCGTATACTGCCTTCATTTAAGGAGGAAATTCCGGCCAGTATATTTTTTATGCCTATTAACCGGGCCTTGTCAACCAGGAAATTTAACATAAGTGATCCCAGCCCCAGACCAGTCATACCTGTTTTGACAAAGTATGAAATCTCTGCGGTGTCTCTGAAAGCCGGTATAGGATTATACGGCCTTAGCAGGGCAAAACCGGCAATAAAACCGTCTTCATTTTCTATAACTGCCCGGGGATAGCCTTCGGCCTTCATAAATATCTCTTCGAAGAATTCATAGGGTATTACTGTCTCCGGATAAGCGGCATAACTATTTTCAACATAATAATTAAAGATATCTATAACCTCGATACGGTCCTCCTTTTTCATTTCCCGAATGGCGGGCATTTGATCACCTTCCCCTATAGTGGATTAAATTTTACTGTGTAGTGATGATATCTCCAATTAGTTATCAAAAGAAAGGTACAGTTTATAAAAAAATTGCCTATAACAGTTGCAATAATAATACAACTGTTATATATTTGCCTATTATAAGCTTCGGGCGGGGGTGAGGGTTATTAAGAAATATGATCGGATTGTCAGCAGAATACAGGATCTTGTCAGTTTAGGAACACTTAAGGATGGTGAATGTGTGCCTTCTGTCCGCTCGATGGCCAAACAGGCGGGGGTTAGCATTATGACGGTGCTGGAGGGGTATCGCCGCCTGGAGGATATGGGGCTGATTGAAGGCAGGCCGCGAAGCGGTTACTATGTTCGCCCCCAAATTCTCCGCTCCGCCCGCCCGTGGGTGAGACCGCCCGAGGCCAGCCAGTCCGGTATTGAGCTGAGGACTGAAGCCGTGATAATTCCTGAGGCTATAGAGCGGCTCGCCATCCAGTCCCTTAAAGGGGATGTTTTTCCCCTGGGCGCCGGGATGCCTGCACCTGATTATTTCCCAAATGATGATTTGAGCATACATCTGGCCAGAGTCGCCCGTAGTAGCCCGGAATATCTTAACCGGTATAATATTGGGGGTGGAGATGAATCTTTACGGGAAATGATTTCAAAGTGGATGATAGAGGCGGGGTGTATAACCCGGGAGGATGAGATCCTTGTTACCAGTGGGGCAACCCAGGCTTTGATGCTTGCCCTGAGGGCTGTGGCCCGCCCCGGTGATATTGTTGCAGTTGAATCACCCGGATATTACGGCTTTTACGGCTTGCTGCAGTTCTTCAGCCTGAGGGCCGTTGAAATTCCATGTAATCCTCAGAGCGGGCTGGACGTTAATACGCTGCATACCCTGTTACAGGAGGGGGTCCGTCCGGCCTGTGTGCTTTTGTCTTCCAGCTATTCAAATCCGACAGGGGCTTCCATGCCGGATGTTAATAAAGAGAAACTGGCTGAACTTTGTGCATGCCACAGCCTTCCGGTTATAGAGGATGACACATTTGGAGAGCTGACCTTCGATTCATACAGGCCGCGGCCTATAAAAGCAATATCTCCCAATACTGTGCTTTATGTGGGAAGCTTTAGCAAAATGCTTGCGCCGGGCTACCGGGTGGCGTGGCTGGCCGGGGGGCGGCACACAGACGACATCCGGCGCTGTTACGGAATGTCGGTGCTTGCCACACCTGCGGCCCTGCAAATGGCACTGGCTTCTTATTTGAAAAATGGGGGGCTGAAAAGTCATTTGCGCCGTCTTCGAAAACAATATGAGGAAAATATCGGGTTGTTCCAAAATAAGGTAGCCCGGTGCTTTCCAGGGGGGACGAGGACATCCAGCCCCCGGGGCGGCTATTTTCTTTGGGTTGAGCTGCCTTCCGGACATGATGCAGTTGTGCTTTCTCATGCAGCGATTAATGATGGAATATCAATTGCTCCAGGTGTCCTGTTTTCATCCCGCCAGCACTATAAAAGATATTTCCGGCTTAACTGTTCAGTTAAATGGTCTGATGAAGTTGAGAAAGCTATAGAAAGGCTTGGAGAGCTTGCAGTGGATGCAACCTCTACAATGACTCCGCAAAGTACATAAAAGAGGCCTTGAGAACATCCGGAGTAACCAGCATGCAAAGGCTAAGCAGGAACAAGAGAAACAAAATATGTAATGAAATAAGTGTGCAATAGAGAATACTATGAGCTAAAGATTATTTGTATTATAGTTACAAAGCAAGTGGGGGAGTTGTTTTGAAAGTAATTGATTTAACACATACTATTTCAGAAAATATGCCAGTTTATCCAGGAACAGAGAGGCCCAGGTTAGAAGTTGCAAATACATATGAGAAAAACGGTTTCAAAGAAACTTTATTGACAATGTTTTCCCATACAGGGACCCATATGGATTCACCTGCACATTTATTTGCCCAAAGAGCTACTTTGGATTCATTTGCAGTAGAACAATTTATAGGAAAAGGATTGGTTGTTGATTGTAGTGATTTACAAGAAGGTCAAAGAATTACTATTAGGTATATTGAATGTGTAAAAGAAAAAGCTGATCAGGCAGAATTTATTTTGTTTCACACCGGTTGGGATAACCGGTGGGGGACAAGTTCTTATTTTGGTGAATATCCATATATTACAGAAGAAGTTGCTGAATATTTGATCCATAGTAAAAAAAAGGGTGTTGGGTTAGATGTGATAGGCATTGACCCTGTTTCAGATGAAAACTTGACGATCCACCGTAAAATTTTTGCTGAAACTGATATAGTTATTATTGAGAATCTGACTTGTTTAGGGGAAATAGGAAATGAATTATTTACATTCTGTGCTCTTCCAATAAAATATGAACACTCTGACGGAGCGCCTGTTCGGGCTATTGCTATTTTACATGATTAGTACTTTTGAGGTTCCCATAAAAAACGCTGTAATTCAACATATTTTAATAGTAGCCATAAATTAAAGATGGAGAGCCGGTGATACGGCTCTCCACTTCCAGTGCTGCTTTATCCTACATTTTTAAACGCCTTTGATCCGGCGCCACAAACAGGACATTTATCAGGGGCCTCATTCTCATGAATATAACCACACACCGTACACAGGTAATATTCAGTATCGGGTTTGCTCTCCAGTAATTCCAGGGCTTTTTTGTATAAATCGGCGTGGACCTTCTCGGCATCACTGGCCAGTGAAAAAGCTCTTTTTGCCTGAGTTGCCCCTTCTTCTTCGGCTTCCTTGATAAATCCCGGGTACATATTGGTGAACTCGTATGTTTCACCCTCAATGGCGGCCTGCAAATTCTCGGCGGTGGATTTAATGGCGCCCAGGGCTCTTAATTCGGAATAGGCGTGAATTGCCTCGGCTTCAGATGCGGCTCTGAATAATTTGGCCACTGCAGGGTAGCCCTCTTCCTCGGCTTTTTGGGCAAAGGCCAAATATTTGCGGTTTGCCTGGGACTCACCGGCAAAAGCATCTTTCAGGTTTTTCTCTGTGCTCATATAGTTCCTCCATTGTTATTTTATAACATTTATTATTCCAATGTGTATGACATTATAAACTATTGTATTACAATAATGTGCTTACCGGGTTTCATGTAATCGCCATAATTGGTCATACTATTTTAATCATATACCTTTATGAGGTGTGTTATGAAAGTAGCCATTATCGGTGCGGGCACAGCGGGTTTGTCCTGTGCAATTGAGCTGGAGCGGAATGGTATCCATCCTACAATATTTGAGCGGAACGATTTTATTGGTGAATACCACCCTCATGTTTCGGCGATGTTAGACTTAATCGTAAGACCAGCGGAAGATCCCATCAAATTCCTTGACCATAAGCTGGGAATCAAATTAAAACCATTAAACAAATTCAAAAAAGTTATCCACTACTCTCCCAATAATGAGGTAGCCGTTACCGGGCAACTGGGCTATTTTTTGATTCGGGGAAAGGAAGAAAACTCCGTTAAGAACCAGCTCCATCATTCTGTCAAGAGCCAGGTGCACTTTAATTGTTTTGTCCAGCCGGAAGATATACAAAAAAATTTTGATTATATAGTAGTTGCAGACGGTCATTGGACAGCCCCAAAGAGATACGGTATATGGCAGGAAGTAATGCGGACCTGGGTAAAGGGAGGCATTTTCGCGGGGGATTTCGAAGAGGACACCTTGAAGATGTGGCTGGATAATGAACTTACTCATGGCGTATATATTTACTCAGCACCCTACAGTAAAAACAAAGGAGTAATTGCCCATGTCGTTCAGAATATCCGGCATGAAGAATTAAATGCCTACTGGCACCGCTTTCTTGAGTCGCGCGAAATTCTAAAAAAATATGACCTTCTGGAAACCTGGGAACTTCCACACCATGCCGGCACTGTATCTACAAATAAAGTGGGAAAAGTATTTTTTGTAGGGACTGCGGGAGGCGGTGTCGAGCCCTTTTTGGGTTTTGGCCAGTTCAATGCCATATTTTCCGGGGTTATGGCTGCAAAAAGTATAGTAAAGGGTATAGATATAAATCCCCTACTTAAGGGTTTGAGAAAAAAGAGCAATGATTTGCTTGTTCTGAGGAAATTACTAAATGCCGCCACAAATAAAGATTTTGACAGATTATTAACAGCTATGAAAACTCCTGGCTTTAGAAGTTTAGTATATAAGACAAATATTGATATCATTAAAATACTTTCCTTTGGCCTGAAACCGCTTATTTCTAATCAAAAGGCAGGAGGCGGTAATTCTTGATCGGTTTTAGACTGCTTTGTGGCAACTGCGGGTCGGATATGGTTCTTGAAAAGAGCGGGCATAAGCTGTTGGACTGTATAGAAGACCATGTCAAGTACGGAGAGGGTATTCAGAGAAAATGCCTGGAATGCAATAACGATGAGTTTATAATCTTTAAAACCTGGCTTCAATAAAACATTGTCTCCGGTACTAATTGAACAACTTATTCTGCCTTTTCAAACTTTACATAAAAAGTTGTTCCCTCAGGACCAGTTACAAAATTAATTGAAGCATTGTGCCTGTTCGCGATGCCGTAACAGACCGCCAGCCCTAAACCAGTCCCGTTTTCCTTCGTCGTGAAGAAGGGAGTGCCTATATTGTCAATTAATTCATTATTTATTCCGGCACCTTGATCTTTTACCATCAAAACTACCCTGTCCCCCTCCGTGTTAGTTCCGATTACAAGCTTTCCACCGGGTGACATAGCGTCAATACCGTTACGGACCAGGTTGTGTATGAGCTGACGTATGTCTTTTTCGTTTAAAAGTAAATCATGAATATCCCCTATTCGGTATTCTATATCAATTTTTGAATTAATTGCGTTGGCTGTAATTAAGGGAGATATCGATCTTATTATTGAGTTGAGGTTTAGATTTTTAAGCTCAACAGGCTTATTTTTGGCAAGGGATAAAAACTCATTGATTATTGAATTGGCCCTGTCGAGCTCATCAATCATAACAGAAAAATGTTCCCTGTAAACTGAGCACTCTGCCTTGCTTTTAATTATCTCAAGAAGGCCTCGAACGGCGGTCATAGGGTTCCTTATTTCGTGGCCGATGCTGGCAGCCATTTCGCCAACCAGGTTTAATCTGTCCAGGCGGATAATTTCCTTTTCCGTTTTGATCTTTTCGGTAATATTGCGGGCGTATACAATAACTCCCTGTAAATTAGAAGTTTTTTCATCGACGAGCGGGTAACTATAGTGCTCCAGCCAACGAATAACATTTCCGCCTGAGTCATGGATTGGGATAACCGCATTCGCCGCTTTCCCCGTCCTGAAGGTATGCAGGCTGGGACATCCATCGCATACTTCCTTTCTCCCGTAATAAACCGAGTAACATTTTTTGCCGATTAAAGGAATAAAGTCAGTGAAAATTTGCTCAACCTTCTTGTTTACCCGGACAATATTGAATTTAGTATCTATAATCGAAAGACGGTCCTGAATACTTTCGAAAATATTGGCCAGGAAACGCTCATTTTTCTTCAGCGTTTCCTCTATAGCTTTTCGCTCGGTAATGTCATGGGCAACAACAGTAGCCCCTACCGGCACCCCACTATCATATTTATATCTGGCATTGATAATAGCCCAAAATTCAGTGCCATCTTTTCGTTTAATCTTAAATTCCGTTATTTTGGGAGCCCTTTTACCTAAAAACCCGCCTGTTATTCTTTCGCAGAAGTGCTTTTTGCTTTCCTCGGACAGAATGTCTAGGGGGCTTATAGAAAGAAGCTCTTCTTTTGAAAAGCCTGTATACTCACACATTAACTCGTTTACATTTTCAAATTTAAGATTGACAAAGTCTATCTCGTAAATGCCTGCCGGGGTATTTTCGAAAAGGAGCCTGTATCTTTCATTGCTCTCCTGCAATAGTTTTTCTGCCCTTTTTCGCTTAGTAATGTCATTAAATATGCCAATCATACAGTGCTGGCCGCCGACTGTGACCGTAACCGCAGATAATAAGCCAACCCTTTTGTGGCTGGACTTTAAACGAACCGATATTTCAAAATTTCGTAACGATCCCTGCTCCCTAAGTAACAATAGACACTTTTCCCTTTGCCCTGCCTCAAACCACAAATTAAGCTCATATGATGTTTTTCCTATAATCTCTTCTCTTTTATAGCCACTGAGCTCTATAAATCTTTCGTTTATTTCAATCATTCTTCCTTCGTCTATAGAGCTGATGAACATAGGGTTTGGACTGGCGTTGAAAGCTATTCCGGTAAGTGATTGCCTGATAATGTCTGTTAATTGCTTTTCTCTTTCCTGTAGTTTCCGCTTTTCTTCCCTTAATACTCTAACCTTACGCCGTAAAAACGATATATTACGTATTAATTCATCTTTTGTTTTAACTGAATAGCTCATTTTATATCCTCCCTAAAATCATTAAAGGGAAATATTTGATAATTACGAACATTGTTCAGTTATTCCTTCGGGAAACCTGATAAATAATGTCGAAAAATCATTAATATTTAAATTAATCTGTCAAACATCTTATTTTTTTATTACCAAAAACAGCAGGAATACAGAAAAACAGATTGAATTTGTTTTTATTGCAAAGGGGGTATTTATTTGCGCTGCAGAAAATCTATTTGTTTAATGATTCTCGCAATCATGGTAATGGTTACAGGCTGCTCCGGTAAAGAGGAAGAAAAGATTAGGATAGGACTTCTCCCCATAGTGGACTCTCTGCCATTTTATGCGGCGGCGGAAAAGGGCTTTTTCAAGTCCGAGGGGATTAATGTGGAACTGGTCAATTTCGACAGCGCCATGGAAAGGGACAGTGCCATTCAGGCCGGTGCCATTGACGGTACATTGGGGGACGTATTGGCCGTGGCAGCTCTCAATAACAGCGGAACTCCCGTAAAAATGGTGTCCCTGGGCCTTGGTGAGACCGGAAAAGAGGGAAGGTTCGCCATTTTAGCCTCTCCCGGGTCGGGGATAACATCCCCGGGTGATTTAAAGAACGTCCCGGTGGCAGTTTCAACAAACTCCATCATTGAGTATGTTACCGATAATCTTTTGATTGAAAGCGGCCTTAAGTCCGGTGAGATTAAAAAGGAGGCCATACCTAAAATACCGGTGCGCTTTAACCTTCTCCTGGAGGATAAAATAAAGGCCGCCTGCCTTCCTGACCCTTTGGCGGCAATGGCCCAAAAAAAGGGAGCAAGGTTGGTGATTGATGATACAGGGTCTAACCTGTCCCAGACAGTCATTTACTTCCGCGATGATTTTCTCGCCAAAAAGCCCGGAGCTATAACCAAGTTCCTGAAGGCTTATGGCAGGGCTGCGGGGGAAATCAACGGAAACCCGGGAGCATACAGCTCTTTGCTGGTGGAGAAGGCAAGAGTTCCCCAGGAGGCCCTGGATGTGTTCAAAATGGATCACTATCCCTCTCCGCAGCCGCCAGACAGAAAACATGTGGAGAGTGTTGTGGGGTGGATGATGGAAAAGGGGCTTCTAAAGAAACAATTAAGCTATGAGGATCTTACCAGGTTAGACCTCCTTCCGCCGCAAGCCAAACAATGATAAAGGTCAGCGGGCTAAAAGCGGCCTATGTTAACAAAAACTCGCAGATTCTTGCCCTTGGAGATGTTAGCTTTACCCTGGAAAGGGGGCAGACCTGTGCCATAATAGGCCCTTCGGGCTGTGGTAAGAGCACTTTGCTGTATATACTGGCCGGTCTTATGAGGCACAGCGACGGAGAAGTGGAAATAAACGGAGAGCCGGTGCGGCCCAAGAGAAAGGAAACAGCGCTTATACTGCAGGACTACGGACTTTTACCCTGGAAAACGGCGCTGCAGAACACATCCCTGGGACTGGAAATAAGAGGTTATTCCAAAAAGGAAATGCTGATGGCCGCCGAAGAAGCTTTGAGGGATTTGGGTATATGGGAGTTCCGGAATCACTATCCGGCCCAGTTAAGCGGTGGGCAGCGCCAGCGGGTGGCCATAGCCAGGTCGCTGACCTTAAAGCCTGACCTTTTTTTAATGGACGAGCCCTTTTCTTCGCTGGATGCCCTTACAAGAGAAGGTCTTCAAAATACTCTTCTGGATTTCTGGAGAAAAAAGAACTCCACCATAGTATTGGTTACTCACAGCATAGAGGAAGCCGTTTTTCTGGGCCGGAAAATTCTTATTTTCTCTGCGGGGCCCGGTAGAATACTGCAAATAGTTGAAAACAGTGCTATGGGCGATGCCGGTTACCGTAACAGCCCCCAATTCTATGACCGCTGCTCTTTGGTGCGGGGTATTATCGAAAGGGGATTTTAGGTATGGGGGGCAGGTTAAAGCATTTTCCGTCTGATTATTTTGCAGCGATAATTTTTTTGCTGGCCCTTTGGGAAGCCATGTCTCTTTTGTTGAATAAGCCTTATTTTCCGGGGCCCTACGAATCTTTTCTGGCCTTTGCCAGTGAAATGAGAAAGGACCTCTGGGCCCACCTGCTGGTGAGTACCGCCAGGGTGGTTATAAGCTTGGTGGTGGCGCTGGTTCCGGCTGTTGTCCTGGGGATGGTCCTGGGCCGGGTGCAGAGTCTAGACCGCTATGCCGCACCTCTGGTTTACCTGACATACCCGGTGCCTAAAATTATTTTCCTTCCCCTGGTAATAACCCTTCTGGGACTGGGGGAGCTGTCAAAGATTTTCCTGATTTCGGTGATAGTTTTCTTTCAGATACTTGTCACAACCAGGGACGCCTCCCGCCAGGTCAACAGGAGTATGGTTGATTCGGTGCTTTCCCTGGGCGCCGGTGAACTTCAGATATATCGGCATGTAATCTTCCCGTCCTGCCTGCCCAAAATACTTACCGCCCTCAGGATTAGCCTTGGAACAGCCATAGCTGTTCTGTTTTTCTCCGAAACCATAGCCAACCGTGGAGGCATAGGGGGTATCGGCTACCACCTTATGGAGGCCTGGGCGAGACTGGAGTGGGATGTAATGTTTGCAGCTATAATAGCCATGGGCATAATGGGATTTGCCCTGTACATGTTTTTGGAGTGGCTGGAAAAAAAGACCTGCCCCTGGGAGTTCCTATAAAGAGAATAATGCATATAAAGCTGGCTCTATTTGCCAAAGCTATCCCGGCTCATGCCGGGATATTTTTATGATGATGTGTAAATCTTTTAAAAATGGAAGTGGGTAATGTATTTTAGAAAGAGGTGTTGACGTTAACGGTTTTAAGCATCAGAATTCTGGACTTTCTACCCGGAGGATTTTTAGTAAAGCGGGGCATAATCCTTATCTTATCTGCCAGTATTCCTTTAGGCAGCTGCAAGCTGTAGTCATTTTCCCTGTTATACAACGGCCTTGCCATTCCCGGCATCCTTAGGCCGCGCAGAAATTTATAGTGTAAATCATAAAGCTGCCTTTCAAAGGGGTTGGCAGAAAAACAGCCTTCAGGAACCTGGCTGGTCCCGGTAAAGTAAAGCTTTGTAGTATTGTTAACCCCGTAATTAAGCATTATGTCCCAGAGGGTATATACTTTATCTCTTGTAAAAGTAAACCACAGGGTGTCATTCATGCTCTCCACGTTGGGGTAAATACCCAGTTTAATAATATTGGCCATTGCCAGGGCTAGTTCATGTTCCTTGCCTTTTGCAGTTTTTTTATAACCCCAGGGGTAGCCGGTCTGATAAAAAATGCCGTCGAATAATGAATTATTTTTTATTATTCTTTTTTTTGCGGGGTAACCTGGGGACCATATATATTTTAAGCCTTTGCTGTGGACATATGAGCTTATTTTGTTGCAATTGGTATCCGGTTTAAACTCCTCCGTATAATAAAAGCCTGCTAAAGCCACATTATGAAAATTGGCTGCTCTTTGAACACACTGGTCTATAAACCACTTGTAGCGCTCCCAGCTGTCCATGGGGTAGGGTATTCCAATAAAAATCATTGGCCTGAAATCCGGCAGGTTAGCCTCTGACTTTATTTCTCCGGAAGCCAGCTCAGCCAGTTCGTATCTCCCGCCCGCATCCATTAATGTATCAAGATAATGTATCCATTCAGGTAAACCAGCAGCAGGCCTGTCACCCATCAGTGATTTGCCGTTATACTCCTGGGCCATCATCAGCAAACTGTCAAACATTATATCGGTGGCTTTTCGGTTGCGGTCCAGGTACCCCAGAACCGCTTTTACCCTGTCCTTATCCCAGTGGTGCTCACAATATAAAATAAAGATATTATCAATGCCCGGAAGCTTTGGCGGCAGGCTTCCTTCCTGTTTTCTAAGAGCTGTGTAAGCCACACCTGAATATTCCCAGTTATCCTGTATGTTGAAGGTGTATAGTGTACCATCGTCTGTTTTTAATGCCAATATATCCCTGCCTTCGAAAGTCAATAGCCAGTTGCCCGGAATGATTGAAGAAACGTTAATACTGGCTATTTCTTTAAAATCCCCATCAAGCCAGTATATTTTCTTTGCCTCAGTGCTGGCTACTATAAGCAGCTCTCCATTGTAGCCCACGATCCTGAAGCCTGCAAACCCTCCATCTGTAAAAGCCCCCTCAGTAATCTTCTTGCCGCTGTCTTTTTCGATGATTGCCAGCAGGCCTTTTTCGTTGCAGACGAAAACAGTGCCTTCAGCAAAATTAAGTGCCCCGCTGTTTATTGTTGCAGCCCATGATAGATCCGGGGAAATTGCTTTTAGAAAAAAGCCTCTGGCTGAGTATACTTTTATTATTTCACCCTGAATTGCATAAATGTTTTGACCTGCAAAAACTGCGCGGGCGGTAAGGGGAGCCGTCATTTTTACCCTGGCTCCATACCTGTCTGTTTTATATAAATAACCGCCATTTAATACCAAAATTGCCTTTTCATTTGGCATGTATCCCAAAGAATGTGCTCCAGCACCTTTGGGGATAACTTTACTCAATTCCCTGGGCCGGGTGCTCCAGTCCTTGCCGTAGAATGTCATTATACCGCTGCAGTTATCGTAGTTAACCAAGCCAAAAACCCTGTACCGGCCATTTCTTGTATGATAGTAAACGGCCTCAGGCAGAGTTGTCCTGCAACCTTTAATAAAAGAGGCTTCTAGGGTGTTAATAATACGGGGGCTCTCTAAATCTACAATGATGGCCTGGTGTTCACTTTCCTTCCAGGCCATCATTTTGTATTTTAAAAGAGGGGGAAGGCTGACATTGTATTTCATAATATCATTTTATGACAAAATAAATCTTTCATGTATTCTTTATTTCTTTATCCCCTGCAACATCTCACCAGGTTTCCCCTAAGCACTGGTATAGGATTTGTGGGCTGGAGTCCGTGTCCGGAAACTTCCGGGGTAACCACTATAAAATCGTTGGGGGCAAGGGAGGGAATATTTTTGTGATTAGCCCAAAAACCTGGTGCCGCTGTAGGGCTTAAATCAAGAAAATCCTTCACTCTCAGGGGAGAAACACTATCTGCTATCCAGGCGGTGTATATATTAAACTGATTTCCAAACTGAGACGGCGGGGGCATGCTCATTGTAGCCACAAATACGTGCCTTCTGACCGGAAACTGCACCAGCGCCACACCGGGCTCGGGAACCCTATTGCCAACAATATCCAAAACAAAGCTGCACCAGTCTGATAGAGCCTGTGAAGCAGGCATAGTCTCACCGGGCATTAAAACTATATCCCCTATCTGTATGTTATCCGGATCCTCTAAATGGGGATTGGCAGCAATTAGTTCCTGTAAGCGTACATTCATTGCCCGGGCTACTCTGTCCATAGTGTCACCCTGTCTTACTATATAAGCCATAAAATCACCGCCTGTTTTTACCATATTTTATACAGAACAGCTTTTTTCTGTGATAAAACTTTTAAAGAACTGGTTAAGTGCGTAACACCAGTATAGAGTTGCTTTGGTGGTAGAACAACTTGTAGAATGAAAATAAAGTTGTATACTGAAAAATAAAGTAATATACTCAAAAATATAGTTGTATACTGAAAAAAGAAGTTGTATACTGAACCACCTTTTTATGGTATTGTTATAACATATTGTAAAAGGGTGGTTTTTTATGTCGAAACGAAACATGGGTTGGGATGAAGGAAAGATTGAACGGTATTTCAGAGAGGGAAGGGGCCAGGGAGAAGGCAAGGATTACAAGCCCTGGCTTACCATACAGGATGTGCCCTCCACCGGACGGGTCTCTCGTATCAAAGGTTGGAAGACAGGGAGATTGCATCACCTGATGTCAGATAATGAAAAGAGGTATTTCTTCCTCTTGGAGTGGGCTGATAATGTGGTGGATATCAGAGAGCAATACCCGTTGGATCGAGAAAAAACTATAAGTCTTGCTCATCGGAAACATATCCATCATCCCGTAGACCGGCAGACCAAAACCCCCCTTGTCTTCACTACAGACTTCTTTATTACAGTAAGGGAGCAGAAAAAAACTGTTTTTCTGGCCAGAACAATTAAACCCCATGAAGAATTGGAGAAACCAAGAACACTTGAAAAGCTTGAAATCGAACGAGCCTATTGGAGGGAACAGGGAATTGATTGGGGGATCGTTACGGATTTGGATATCCCTAAAATATTAGCTGCTAATGTGGAGTGGATTCACCCTTTCAAATGGTTGGATGGGCTTACTGATTTAAAGGATGCTGAAGTAAACGATTTACTGGAAGTGCTGATTAAATCCATTCCTCGTGAAGAATGCACCTTGCAAACTTTGGTTTCTCGCTTGAACAGGGAGTTCAATCTTGAAAACGGAGTTTTTTTAAATCTAGCCAAATACCTTATGGCGCATAAAATTTTGCAAACGGATTTTGTGAACCGGAAAAAGCAACGCCTCGGATTTACCTGAAAGATTTTAGTTTAAGTCAGAGCACTTTTATGGTTCAGGAAAAGGTGATGGGTCATGCTGTCAGTTAATGAGTTGTTCAGGTTTAAAGACATTGAAGGCAAAGATATTACAGAAAGAATTCTATGGATTGATCCAGGCAACATCATTGTTTATACGATTGATATAAATTCGGATGAGGCTTTGCCCCAAACCCGCAAGGTAGTCGATATCATAAAGATGTTGGAAACCGGAGATATGGTGAGAGTAATAGATGATCCCTGGGCCCGGTTGGTGGATGAAACACAATTAGGTGAAAAAAACCGTAGGCTTCGGGATCGGGCCTGGGGGATTATTGGGCCAATTGTTTCGGAGGAAAACGAACCTGCTGTTTACCGGAGAATTTCACGTGGCCCCCTTATACAACAGGTTATGAAAGAACAAGGGGTTACAAAAAGGTATGTATACAAATATCTCAGGCGTTATTGGCAGCGTGGCAAAACAAAAAATGCCCTGCTCTCCGACTATGAAAATTCGGGTGCAAGGGGTGAACCCCGGAAGGCATCTGATAAAAAACTTGGACGTCCGCGAAAACATACCCATATTCAAGGGGAAGGAGTAAATGTAAACGAGGATATCAAGCGTATTTTTCGGACAGCAGCAAACAAATTTTTACTGACGGAAAAAGAGAATCCGCTATCTATAGCCTATCAACTCATGATAAAAGAGTTTTTTTCAGAGACCCATTGTTTCGAGAATGGCGTAAAGAAGACTATTCTTGTGCCGGAGGAAGAACGCCCTACACCGGGGCAGTTCAGGTACTGGTATGAGAAAGAATTCAATGTAAAAGAAGTGATGGTAGCTAGAAAAGGCCCCAAAAAGTATCTTAAAGACCATCGGCCCATTTTAGGAACATCTGATCAGGAAGTAGTGGGACCAGGTTCGAGGTTTCAAATTGATGCGACTATTGCTGACGTGTACCTGGTTTCCAGGTATAACCGAAACTGGATCATCGGCCGTCCCGTTATATATGTGTTAATCGACGTATTTAGCCGTATGATTGCTGGACTTTATATTGGCCTAGAAGGGCCATCCTGGTTAGGGGCAATGATGGCTCTGGCCAATGCGGCAGCAAACAAGGTGGGGTTCTGTAAGGAGTATGGGATTGATATCAGCAGTGAACAGTGGCCCTGTGCCCACCTGCCGGAAGCAATTCTGGGCGACCGGGGTGAACTGGAAGGTAAAGTAGTTGAAAATTTGAGCAGCGCTCTTAATGTGCGTATTGAAAACACTGCTCCTTACCGGGCTGATTGGAAAGGGATCGTGGAGAGATATTTTCGTACTGTTCACGCCAGGGTGAAACCATTCTTGCCGGGATATGTTGATACTGATTTTAGGCAGAGAGGAGCGAGGGATTACCGGCTGGATGCCAAGCTGGATTTGTACCAGTTTACCCAAATACTGATCCATTGCGCTCTTCACCATAATAATAACCACTATCTTACCAATTACAGCCGCGATGAGATGATGATTGATGATGATATTCCTCAGGTACCCATAGAATTGTGGAAATGGGGTATTTCCAATCGATCCGGAAAACTTCGCAGCTACCCTGAAGATATTGTGAAGCTAAATCTAATGCCTGTAGATAAAGTTACCGTCACACCTAAGGGAATTAAATTTAAAAAAATGTATTACAGTTGCCAGCGTGCTGTTAAAGAGTTCTGGTTTGATCGCGCCCGGACAGAGGGAACATGGAAGGCATATATCTCATACGATCCCCGTAACATAGATTTCGTTTATATCCGAGATGAAAATGGCCGCGGATATGAAAAGTGTTATCTGTTGGAAAGCCAGGAGCGCTATCGAGGCAAAAGTTATGATGAAATTGTATATCTCTTGGAATATGAAAAACAAATGCAAAAAACGATGCATGACAAAGAAATGCAAGATTCAGTGGATTTAATAAGTCAAATCGAATCCATTGTCCAGACGGCTGAAATAATGACAACGGAATTGCAGAACCGGAACCAAAGCAAGGCCAGCCGGGTTAAAAAGATACGCACATATCGCAAGGAAGAGCGTGAGCGCCGGAGGGAAGAAGAGGCCTTCGAACTGGACAAAGGTTCACTTGCTCCGGTCGCTGTTCGTCAGAAGGATAAAAAAGCGCCCGTTATTCCTTCTCCACTCGGTCCCATGGAGTTGCTGAAAAGAAAGCAGAGGGAAAAAATACATGGGAAAGAAGAATGACAAACTTTTGCCGGGCAATAGGCAGGCGGTTATTGCCGAGTATGTGGAACAAGCGATTCCGGATTACCAGGGGAATCCTCTGATTGAAGCCCTGCCGCCCATTTTATCGGAAGAGGCCGCAGTTGAAGCCCTCATGGTATATCCCCAAGTTAACCCAGGGGAGCGTCAACTGGAACCTCATTATAGATATCACTGTGTCAGCAGGCTATTACGTTATTTTCAGCCTTTAGAGCAGCATTTGACCTTGGAAAAGCGGTTTTCCAGTATTATCCGCCAAGGCTATATTGGCAGAAACCCCCGCAAAAGGGATTATGCCATGCTGCTTCAAGAGGGATACCAGCGAATTATCGAATCGCAATCCTTTTCTGAATGGAATGATACTCGAACTACGGCTTCCAGTTTTTCTTTGATAGGCGTGTCGGGGGTAGGAAAAACAACGGCGATAGAA
The DNA here is from genome assembly GCA_049323755.1 of Bacillota bacterium. Taxonomy (GTDB): domain Bacteria; phylum Bacillota; class Desulfotomaculia; order Desulfotomaculales; family Desulfocucumaceae; genus BRHc4a. The sequence continues at coordinate 13,326 of JBMOPE010000013.1, read as the reverse complement.
AGAATCCTGGCTTTGTACCCTCAGGTTATTGTGCACGAAACGCCTTTAAACCTGTATCAATTGGTCTGGCTAAAGTTGGACTGCCCCTTTGACGGTTCTTTAAAAGGGCTCTGCATCAACTTCTTCACAGAAGTAGATAGGTTATTGGGAACAAATTATTATCAAAAGTTCGCGTCAAACAGGCTATCTATTGATGCTATGCTGGCGAGAATGGCCCAGATTGCCAACCTGCACTGCGTTGGAGTATTGATTATAGATGAAATCCAGCACCTGAATTTGGCCAAAAGCGGTGGCGCCGACAAGATGTTGAATTTCTTTGTGACCTTGGTTAATACCATCGGCATCCCAGTGGTAATGGTTGGCACTCCAAAGGCGTTGTCAGTCCTTAATCATGATTTTAGGCAAGCGCGCCGTAGTAGCGGCCAGGGTAACATGGTGTGGGAGAGGCTTGAACAGGGGGATAACTGGGACTTGCTAACTGAGGGGATGTGGATTTACCAGTGGACCCGAAACGAGACCCCACAGACCCAGGAACTAAAAGACTCCTTGTACGAAGAGAGCCAGGGCATCATAGATATTGCAATGAAAATTTTCATGATGTGCCAGTGGAGAGCAATCGCAACGGAAGAAGAGACAATCAGTCCCTCGTTAATCCACCAGGTAGCCAAGGACAGCCTGCAATTGGTCAGGCCCATGCTACAGGCGTTAAAATCAGGTAATCTTTTGGAGATATCAAAGTACGATGATATTCGGCCTGTAGATGTTGATGACTATTACCTGCGTTTCAAGCCGGGGATAAGCTTGAAAGAGCAAATCCGGCTACAAAGGATGAAAGAGGCTGAAAGAAGACAGCAAAAGACAGAAAGTCTACTGGAACAGGTTGTATTAGCGCTGTTGCAGCTGCAGATAGAGCCTAAAGTGGCCCAAACAGCAGCGGAACGGGTTTTGGCTGATAGCAGTGAATCGGAAAACACTGGTGAAATTATACAGCGGGCGGCCCGCCTTGCCCTTGGCTCCGGTATGGCAAATTCGACTGCTGCTGTAACTAAAGAAACCAATAAACTGAAAGGACCAAAAACTGAAAAACGTGAACCGTTGGTACTAATAGATATAGTGAACCGTGGGAAAGCAAAGCAATGGTCGGCCTATGACTCTTTAAAAGAAAGCGGTTGGATCAAAACACCTGCACAAGATCTGACCTTCTAGGCGGTGAAGTAAAATGCTGGCCTTCTTTCCGCATCCCTACAGGGATGAGTTATTGTACAGTGTTTTCGCCAGGTATCACATTAGATCGGGCAATACGGGCCCTAAAATGACTACACAGGAATTGTTTAATTCTGCCAGTGTTGTAGCTGTGGTGGATTTACCCAGTAATCTGGGGACGCTTATTAAAAATATGCCTGTAGGTGCCTCTTATACAACGGATGTCTTAATACACTATCATACACTTTATCCATATTATGCGGCATTTTTATCTCCGGAAATTGCTCAGAAAGTTCATGCTTCCATGATAGGTTTCAATGGGGGTAATATCCATACACGGGCTGGAATAATGGCCGGAGCAATATCCATACCATCTAATTTGCGGTTTTGTCCGGAGTGTGCACGTGAAGATTTTGAGAAGTTTGGAGAATTATATTGGCATAGGGTGCATCAATTACCAGGCGTGCTGGTCTGTCCTGAACATGCAGTTCCATTGTTAAGCAGCGCAGTTCCGGTCCATGGATTCAACAGGCATGAATTTGTTCCGGCATTGCTGAAAAATTGCCTCGCCACGGTAGTTTCAAATATATACACTTCAATTCAAATGGAACACCTTGTTGCTTTGGCGAAGGATGCTCAGTGGCTTATGGAACAAAATTATAAACATTTAAAGCTGGATTGGTTTCAAATGTGTTACCTTGTGCTTTTAAATAAGCGTGGGTTGATAACTCCCAAAGGAAACGTCCGGCAGGAGCCGTTAGCCAATGAATTTGTCTCATATTATGGTTTGGAATTACTTAATTTCTTGCAGTCTGGAGTGACAAAAGCAAATGAATGGGACTGGATAAAAGAGATTACCCGAACGCCACGAAAGGCCATTCATCCTATTCGTCACTTGCTGATGATGCGTTTCTTAGCAGGTGGCGCAAGAGCTTTTTTAACTGATATTTATAACAGATTGAATGATGAATTAAGATTGGACAAGCAGGAGATTAGAAAAGAGTCTTCTGAAGTGCAGGGGATTGTTAGTGTAAACTACCGAAATAGCTGGCTGCGCCTGCTAGATAAGGACCCTTCCCTGGGTAAAACAGAGATGCGTAAAAAAGAGCCTGGTGTTTATGCTTGGCTATACAGACATGACAGACAATGGTTGGATGACAACTCCCCTGCAAGCAAAAAGAAAGTGGCAATATCAGTTAGAGTGGACTGGGAGGCCAGAGACTTTGCCATTTTGGAAAAAGTTAAAAAAGCCGTTAAAAGTCTTTTAAACAGCGTGGATAAGCCCCAACGGATTACGATAAGCAGGATAGGTAAAATGATCAGTTCCTTGGCTATTCTTGAGAAACATTTGGATAGACTGCCTGAAACCTTATGTTATCTTAAAAGCGTTGTTGAGTCGGTTGTTGATTTTCAGATTAGGAGAGTCCGATGGGCTGTAAGGGTGTTGGTTCAAAATCACAAAGGGATTAAAGAATGGAAAATAGTGAGGCTGGCCGGACTTGGAAAAGTATATGCAGATGTAGTTGCAGTTGAAATACGAAATTGGGTTTTATATTATTCTGGATTCATTGATTCGGAGGAAGAAAGAGAATGCCCCAGCTTAGGCTAAATCCTTGGCCATTTATTAATGATGAAATTGTGGAGTTGAGATGGATTTGTTCCCCACGTCAAATTCGGGATGGACAATGGAGGATGGAGGTAGCTTTTCTCAGATCCACGGGTCAAATCAAGTGGGTCATATACCCATGGGGGCTTCTGCCGTATCTCAGGTTCGGTCAGAAATATTCTAACGGTCTGCCATTAGATACTCAAAAATTGGGATTGAATGATACAGTTTCAATAGGAGCCGGCGCGAGTGGGAGTTTCTGTGGTGGTTTTAAAATACCAGTAGAGCTCTATTCCCTTTATAAAAATAAAAATATGGGCAAGGAGTGTTTATGGAGTTTTTCCGCCCAGGGCAATCAGTTTTATATTCCTTGTGTTGAACTGGTCCGCGCTTTTTTTGCTTCCAACAAAATGCTAGCAAATTTGGTCCTTGTACCGCATGGCTTGGATTTGATAATAGATAATGCGGCTGTGTCTGATGCCAAGGTTTACATGGGTTTTAATGAAATGGTTCCTAAAAGTGTTTTAGACGAGAAAATGCTCGTTTTGCTAGTATGGCTTAATTGGGTTGTCAAAGACTCGTGGGATAATGTATATAACAACCTTTTTCGAGAGGCTGTGAGAAATAATCCTGGAGATCCTCTTGCAGAATTGAGAAATGGAATTTCTATTAAAATAAGGCCGCCAGTCTTTCAAAACACTAGATGGACTTATCGTGGCATTTCCGAGGGTAATAATATTTTAATTTTAGAATTGCTTGGTGCAGATGGTTTATCCATACCTTTCAGGCGTATCAATTACTCACACCCATTGATAATAGACCGAAAAACGTTGGATGTGTCCAAGCGAAGAAAGATAAAAGAGGAAGATCCGGAATCAGACCATACCCTGGATGGTCAAGATAAAAGCGTGAAACAAAACAGCAGCCAGGAAAAAATCGCTTTGCCTGCAATGGGCCTTGGATTTAACAGGCTTCCAAAAGTAAGGGCTATGCCTTTAGCGAAAAGTGGAAGAGGCGTTTCAGTTGTCTTTAAGACCGGGAAAAAAGGGAAAACAGTAATAAAGGAAAAGAAATCGATTGTTGGTTTGGATGAGTCGGTAACAGGTGGAGAGATTAAACCCATTGAATTTGACAGCCTCGATGTTGTTCAGGGATATACGGGTCAGGGCCTGGAGGAATTCTACAAGGCTGTAGAATACATCGCCGAAACCGTAAAGGGCGCTTCGATGTCTATGGGGATTATTAACCTGCCATTGGGGAAAAAGTTCTCGTTTTGCCCTGAAGGTCCTAGGCGGGTCTGTGCTGTGTTGTTTATTAAACTACCTGGGAGCTCCCCTTGCTGGGTCCTGGAAGTGTCCCGTCCGGATTCTTGGTCGGTTTCTACGCTTTTGATTAAACCAATGATGGATATTTCTCCGCAAACAATGGAGAAAATAATCAATGGTCTGTTACAATCACTGGTTTTTAAGGGAGGGCATTGGGATGTTAATGACCTTTCCAAATATAAAAGTGTTATGTTTGAAAAAATGAAACATGTCAAATTTCAGCCGCCTGTTAGATGGGGGATAAGGCTTTTATCAAAATTGAGCTAAAGTTTTATTTTCGTGACTCCTAAATATCTTTTTGTTGGATAATGACACTCTCTTTTGGATTCATTAAAAGGGAGTGTTTTTCTTTTTATTTGAAAAATTACATAATGTATTATATATAGACAAATTGGAATAATTATTTTCATTATATAAAAATATTTTACATTTGCTAATATTTACCTTATAATAGTAATAAGGTGATTTTCAATGATAGAAGACATTATTTCAGAACATCTTAGAGTTCTTCGGGTCGGAGCTGATTTATCGCAAGAGAAACTAGCAAAAAAAGTTGGTTTGACAAGGCAAACCATAAATGCAATTGAGAGAAAACGTAAAAGGCCTAGTAAGGTACAGGCAATAGCACTTTACCATATCATTCATAATACTGATTATGGTAGAAAGATTTTAGGCGATGTTGATATTGATTAAAAGGGCAGTCTTCAAAAATCTGCAACCGTAAAGGGGAGTTTTCAATAAGGCAGGCGGTTTCATGGGTTCCGTATTACTTATTAATTCACCAATTTTTGGAGATAAGGTAGAAAAATTTAATGAAGATTCGCTACCCCCTATAGGTTTAGGTTATATTGCAACAGCTTTAGAACAGAGTGGCATAAATGTAGAATTAATTGACGCATATGCAAATAACCTAATCCCCTCTGAAATAGGTGAATTAATTAGTCAAAAGAAACCTGGATATGTGTGTCTTAATATCTTTACTTCAAATTTCGAAGTTGTCAGACTGATAGTTGAGATAACTTGTGTGGATGTTCATTTTATAATCGGCGGGCAAGTGGCAAAACATGTATATAAAGAGATAATGAATTGGGAAACTGAGAACAATATTGACATAGTAGTTGGGGAAGGAGATTTTATTGTACGAGATATAATTATGGGTACATTAAAGGAAAAGCCATTGGTTGAAACAGAAAAACGAAGGGTGTTTAATGTTGATAAAAATTCTCAATATTTCCCCGAAAATATATCTAGTATTCCATTAAAACGTTCATATTTTGAATATGAACCACAAAAAAATTATTATGGCCAAATTGAGGCAAATATTATAACAAGTAGAGGATGTATCTATGACTGTGCATTCTGTGGTGCCGCTAGATCCCTCAACAGGCACATAAAAGTAAGGGAAAGAGATGCACAAAGTATAATTGATGAAATCAAATGTTTGAAAAGTATATATCCTGAATTAAACGCGATAAGGATTTTAGATGATCTTTTTCTTAAAAATATTGATAGTATTAAAAAGGCAATCAAAATTTTTACCAATTTTGATTTAAATTGGCGTTGTATGGCACATGTAAAATCTTTTAAAAATGTACCGCTATATTTATTAAATAAAATGAAAGCTAGCGGGTGCCGAGAGCTTTTTATAGGGATCGAGTCAGGATCTGTTAGAATTTTGAGGATGATTAATAAGACATCTAATTTAGAGATGATTATAAGTACTATAATAAGAGTTTTTAAGGCCGGCATTAATGTGAAGGCTTATTTTATTTTAGGTTTCCCGGGGGAAAACGAAGATGATATTGTTGCATCGTATAATTTGGCAATACAGATAAAAAAATATGCTGTGGAATGTGGAGTGGGGTTTAGGGTTAGTGCTTTTCAATTCAGACCATATCATGGAACAAAATTATATGGAAGTATTCTACATAAGAACGGAGCTATAGGTGCTTTTTTGCCGAATCGGGATTTGACAAAGCAGGTAGGTAGAACACAATTCAATCTGTGTAGTGGTAATTATAGTGATTGTAACGATTTATTATTACATAGGTATATTAATTTAATGATGAATTTAAATTAATAATTTAAGAGAGGTATATATAAATGGATATTAGTTGCTGCAAAAAATGTAATTTGTTTAAAAATCAAGAACCATTGTTGGATAAAGGTAACTCTGCGGATATAATGTGGATAGGCTTATCAGCTAAAAAAGTTAATGACATAAATCTGGATACACCATTATCAGTAAATACGAATAGTGGAAAGTTAATAAATAAAATAGAAACTGGCTTAAAAACGTATACTTTTGCTAAAACAAATCTTGTTAAATGTTTGCCTTTAGATGAAGTTGGCAAACTTAGATATCCTAAGCAAAATGAGATGAAATTATGTTACAATAATTTACTCTTTGAGTTTAATAATTTAAATCCCAAAATGGTATTTCTTCTTGGGCAGAATGTCACATCTTTTATATTTAAGCAAATGAATGTAACAATTAATAACTTAAACTATGATTTCAACTATAATTATTATGAAGAAGATGGTAGATATTATGTACCTGTTCATCACCCATCATATATATATGTGTATAAAAGGAAGCAAGTTGATCATTATGTTTTTGGAGTTCAAAAAATAGTAAGAACGCTTTTAGGAGATAATTGTAGCGATAATTTATCTTTAGTAATAGCATAAATTTATAAATACTTTGTGTTTGATTAAGTTACCCATGCAAAAAGTAAGTGAAATAATTAAAAAACTATTGCCGGAAAGAAACAATTTAGTTAAAAATATAAAAGAGGGAGAAATCCTGCTTTTTAGGAACGGAAAGGTGTATCTATTATGAACGCAAATTCCGAGAAAATTGCTTCTACATCCTTTTTTAAAACAAAAAGTTGCGAAAAGAAAAATTGTTATTTTACTGCAGTGGATCTCTTTTCAGGTTGTGGAGGGCTTACTCAGGGATTAAAAAATGCCGGATTCACTGTAATTGGCGCTATTGAAATAGATTCACTTGCGGTTGAAACGTACAAAGACAATCATCCGGGTATTCATGTATGGGAGAAGGACATAAAAAAAGTATCAATTGCACAGGTAAAAAGAATACTTAACTTAAAATCAGGTGAATTAGACTTACTAGCAGGTTGTCCACCTTGTCAGGGTTTTTCTATGATGCGTACCTTAAATGGAAATAAAACAGTCGAGGATCCTCGTAATGAATTGGTTTTTGAATTTTTAAGATTTGTGCGTGGTCTTCGTCCCAAAGCGATAATGATGGAGAATGTACCAGGTCTTGCTTCAGATATACGTATAGTTCAATTATGTAACGAATTAACTACACTCGGTTATACCTATAGACTAAAAATTTTGAATGCAGCAGAATACGGAGTTCCTCAGCGTAGATATCGAATGATTCTTTTAGGATCGAGGTTTGGCCCTGTTGATTTTGCACCGGTTGACCGAGAAAGAAAAACAGTACGTCAAACTATTGGCTATCTGCAAAAACCTGGTAGGAGTGGAGATTCAATCCATGACCTTCCGGAGAAACGAAAAAAATCAGTAATGGACATTATACAAAAAATTCCTAGAGATGGAGGAAGTCGAAGGGATTTAGGTAAGGACAGACAGCTTGATTGTCATAAAAAATGTGATGGTTTTAAGGATGTTTATGGTCGGATGGCCTGGGACGATGTATCTCCTACCATAACGTCTGGTTGTGTTAACCCGTCCAAAGGACGATTCCTGCACCCTGAACAAGACAGAGCCATCACATTGCGGGAAGCAGCACTGCTTCAATCTTTCCCTTCTAACTACCGTTTTTCTCTAAAAAGAGGAAAATATCGGGTGGCTGTTATGATCGGTAATGCACTTCCACCTGAGTTTATAAAGAGACATGCCAATCAAATTTATATTTTTTTGAAGGCAAAGCAGAACTGTAAACGGAAATCCAAACAGAAGGGGGTGTCCTGATGCAAAACATAGATGAAATTCTCACTGATAACCTTACTCCTGCACAAAAAGCGGCTGCTGCCGATCCGAAGGCGGACATTCTCTGTTTAGCCTGTGCGGGTTCGGGAAAATCCCGAACCTTAGCTTTTCGAATTGCTCGTCTTATTGCGGAGGGAGAAGATCCTAAAAGTATAGTTGCCTTTACTTTCACAGAAAAAGCAGCCGAATCAATGAAATTGCGTGTGGCCGGTGCACTTCAGTCAGCAGGGATAGAACCGACGTTGTTGGGGGCTGTATATATAGGGACCATACACTCATACTGCCAATATATACTTTCAGCTATGGATGCAAAATATTTTCAGTATGATGTTCTTGATGAAAACAGACTGAAAATTTATCTTATGTCCAGGTACTGGAAACTAGGATTAAGAGATCTTCAGAATAAGCAAAAAAAATATTTTAAGATTATTAAAGAGGTTTCTAATGCTTGGAAGGTTATGAACGATGAAATGATATGCCCGGAAGACGTGACGAAGCATGACGGGTTGTTGGGTTCTGTACTTGAAAAACTAAGACTAAACATGGATGTCGATCAATTCATTGATTTTTCGCTAATGATTCGTCTCGTGGTCGATTCCTTGCAGTTAGGTCATGCAGGAGCAGAGCGGGCAGTTTCAAATGTGCGCCATCTTATGGTCGACGAATATCAAGACGTTAACCCAGCCCAAGAGGCTCTTATAAGAGAACTTCGAAAGCGCTGTGTTACCCTTTTCGTCGTTGGTGATGACGACCAGTCGATTTACGCTTGGCGGGGTGCCGACGTTAATAACATTCTTACCTTCGCTGATAGATATCCTGATTGTTCCGTTCATACTTTGTCGCATAATTTCCGAAGTGCTCCAGTCATTGTATACTCTGCTGAACGTTTTGCTGCGGCTGAACTTGGGGCAAATAGAATCGAAAAAGAGCCGGAGGCTGATTTGCCACTTGGTCCAGTTGACTTTAGGAATCTCTGGTTCGATACCAGAGATGAGGAAGCCCGTTGGGTTACCTCAATGATACAGTCGTTGCTTGGTACCAGCTATAGGGAAAAAAACAACACCGTTCGCGGTCTCACACTGGCCGATTTTGCAATACTAATGCGCTCTACAAAACAACCAGAAGGAACTGGTGGAATGCCTCGTCACACACCGTTTACTGATGCACTCAGAGAAGCAGGTATTCACTACAGTCTAGAGGCTGGAGGAAGTGTGTTTGACAGGCCTCAGGTGAGTGTTCTAAGAGATACCTTTGAACTGCTAAGGAACGGTTCTCCTTCCCGCCAAACAGCTTTAGATCACTTCAATCAATTTATAAAGCCAGCTTATCCGCTAGCTGATTTTTATAAGCTTGCTACTGTCTTGTCGAGGTGGGGCCGCCTCATCCATGCTCCTGTTGAAGGAACCCGGCGGAGGGTGTTTCCGCAGCAACTCGTTTTTGATCTTCTCAACGCCTTCGGTCTAGAAAAGACCAGTTTCGATGACGGTACCATGCAGGATATAGGTCTATTTAGTAGGATGATGCAAGATATTGAAGCCGTTTATGTGAGTATTGATACGACCCAGCGTTTTAACGAAATACTTAATTTTTTGCAAAACGTGGCAGAGACCGGTTACGATACCAGCTCGGATAGTCTCCTAGTTCGGCCGGATTTGGTTACTGTGTCTACTGTTCATAAAGTCAAAGGGCTTGAATTTCCTGTTGTATTCGTGGTGGATGTTGAAAATCTTCGTTTTCCGAAGAAGAATAAAAAATATGAAGGCTGGCTTCCCCAACAAGAAATTGGAGCAGCACTTAAGCGTGGAGCTTATCAAACTACACGTGATGAAGAGGCACGGTTATTCTACACGGCAATAACAAGAGCGGAACGGTATCTATATATAACGGGTTCGGAGCGCCTTCCTGGCGGGAAAAGCGCTCGTAAAAGCTCACCATTTGCCCTGAGTCTAAACGATCCGGAAATTTCTACAAAGAAAGAAGGGCTTCCATTAGGAATTGAACATGCGCCGTCATCACGCAGAATTGACGAAACTGTCCTTCCTACCAGTTTCTCCGATATAAGGTACTATCTCAGATGTCCACAAGACTACAAGTTTAGAAAGATTTTTGGATTCAGCCCGCCCATAGAAATAATGTTTGGATACGGTAAGACAGTACATACTGCTATATGCAAGCTGCATGAAAAGTATCCGGATAGTATACCTACTCCCAAAGAAGCAAAACAGATTACCTGCGATATATTCCACTTAAAACATGTATATCCGAGCAGCGATCCCGAAAGCCGGCCAGGGGCATACGAAAGAGCAAAGGAAAAAGCAGCAACAATAACCGAGCAATATGTTACAGACTTTGCCGATGACTTTACCAGGAGTAGGCAGGTTGAGGCCCGTTTTGAAATACCATTAGAAAAAGCAGTTATAAATGGAGCCATTGATTTAATGCTTCGAGAGGACGAGCATGGTAATATTTACGAAGCTAGTGTTGTTGACTTCAAAACAATGGAAGGAGGTGATGAACCTGACAGTAACCCGAAATTAGATTGGAAGGAAATGTCTCTCCAGGTACAGCTTTATGCAAAAGCAGCAAAAGAAATACTCGGGGAAAAAGCAAAAACCGGTTCGGTACATCTTCTGAAAGATAATCAAAGGGTGGAAGTTCCCGTTGATGAACAGGCGGTGAATGCTGCTGTCGGAAACATAGAATGGGCAGTGGATAGAATAATACATGAGGACTTCCCCATGAGACCTCACGGTGACAAATGTGTAGAGTGTGATTGGTCGTTACTGTGCAGAAAAGAGCCAGGTAATTTCGAAACAGGATCAATTCCACCTCCTATTCGGGTCCCTGGGGATACGAGAGAAGATATGGTAGCAGCTTTTAGTGAATACGACGAGGAATAAAAAGACCTGAGTGACAGGTAAGGTTATTTCGTAACAACGGGAAAAACACGAGTCCTATTCATTTATCTATTAAGTAAGATTTTAAATAGTTAAACAAGACCACCCGTCTTGGACTGATAAAGTAGTTCCAGGCTGGTGGTCTTTAATATATAAGAATTCGTTTTTCATTTCTTGGCGTTATTATATAGTGTTTGCAGGAAAAAGTTAAAATAAAAAAGAAATGGTTATTTATCTAAAGTTTACCAAATATAAAAGGGGTGAAAAATTTGCAAAAAAATAGTGAGCCCGACAAGGTTCAAGATGAACTTTGCAAAAACCTAAACTCATTGTTAAAGGGGTTTGCGGCTCCTTATAAGGTAGATCATCGTAATGCTAAGATGAAAGATCCATTCAGGAATTCTTTTCAAAGGGACAGGGACAGGATAATCCATAGTAGAGCATTTAGACGACTAGATAAAAAAACTCAAGCTTTTCCTCTTTTTGAGAGTGATCACGCGAGAACCCGCATGACCCATACACTTGAGGTTTTTCAAATAGCAGATTCAATTGCTAAAAGGCTGAAATTAAATGATAATTTAACGGCTGCTATATCATTTGGTCACGATCTAGGGCATACACCTTTCGGCCATGCAGGTGAGAGAGCATTAAATAATATTGCGGTACTGCTGAATAAAACAGGATTTAAACATAATTATCAGAGTTTGAAGATAGTAAACGACTTTGAAAAATTTGATTTAAACATTGAAACACGTGATGGAATACTGCACCACACTTCTTTATCATATGACAAGCGAAAGTTAGGAAAAGGGGTTTCACAATTACTTGATGCTGATGCCTTAAGTATTCCATTGGATTATTTTGACCCAGAATTGAAAGATTTTTATTGCTATTTACGAGATTCTTATGATATCAATAATAGTTTCTCTTTTTCAGTTGAAGGTCAAATAGTTGCACTTGCAGATGAAATTGCACAAAAGGAGCACGACACTGATGATGCAGTAAGATTTAATTTAATAGATATTAGGGAATTAATTTCTGAGTTTAGGAAAAAATGTCCCCGTAGTGCACAGTATTATTCTGATTTTTTTTGTTCAGTAGAGGAATATAGTGGGGAAGCTTTAAAGAATAAATTTATAAGTTATTTAACAGGTTTATTTATTAGTGATGCATGTAAAAGTTTTACACCACCGGATTATATTGAGATAAGTCACGAGAAATATGGATTGATAAGAGTAATGACCTCAAAATCTATATGCTTTTCGTTAAATGGACAGGAATTATTTGATTTCCTTGATAGTTACCTTAAAGAGCACTATCTCAATAACTATAAGGTTAAAAGGCTTGATTCTCGTGCGGAATACCTAATTAAACAATTGTTTAAAGCTTTTTGGGTAAATCCTGAGCAGATGCATGAAACCACTTTTGGAAAATTCCTTGCTGCTAAGAATCTTTGCAAGGGCAAAAAAGAGAAATGTATTTTTGAAAGTAATTTGAGTTTGAAGAATGCAAAGCAAAACCGTGATAAGCTATGTTCACAAGAATGCTTTCCGCTAAAGGTTATTTTTAATACTATATCGGGAATGACAGATTATTATTTTTATAAAGAATATCAGAGTCTTTATATGCCGCCAGCTATTTTGTAATTGCAATAGTTATGGAGTTATGGAGAATAGGTAAGGGTCGGAGAGAGGAAGAAAAGTAGATAGGCTTTTGTAGATATTTATTCCTGAAACTATAACTCATAGACAGTATTCCATTTGTCCCGTCTTCTATTTGTTTTATCAGGTAAGTCGAGATTCAAACTAATGTTGATAATTGAGGTGTTATAAGTGCCAACGAACCATTTATTTCTTCTTTTGCAACAAGAAGGGTATATCACACGTTCAAGCATTTGTACTGCGCTCACAGAATTGCGGAACGCAAATCTAGGCTCAGATAAGGGGAGGTATTATACCGGTTTCTTCCAGTTCTCAATAGGTCTTGAGCGACTAGCAAAACTAGCTCTTATTCTTGATTACATGGTTTCTCATGGGTTAAAGCCACCAGGTGAAAGGGGTGTGCGATCGTTCGGCCATAATCTAAAGAAACTATATAGTGCTGTAGAAGTTGTTACTGAGAAACACCGTTTAGACTACATAGAAGAAATGCCAATTTCACAACACAAGGAAATGCTACTGGATTGGGTCTATCCCGAACTTTGTGTAAAGTCCAAATCGATATAAAATAAGGCAGTATTTTGAGGGGACAATTGGCTATTAATGCAATTGCCCCCTTTTAACGCATTATACTTAAAAGGCCTTAATTGTCA
>JBMOPE010000012.1:0-12614 GCA_049323755.1 Bacillota bacterium | reverse complement strand
AGATAAAGTTTCCCATTCCGTTAAGGAAGTAAGACCCCATGAAGACTACATGGTAGATAGGCCGGGAGTGTAAGTTCAGTGATGGATTGAGCTGACCGGTACTAATAGGTCGAGGGCTTAACCTTAATAGTCGTCAGACGTCGGACGTCGGGATAAAACCCGATGTATTGAAGCCGGTGGCTGATGACAAAACCAATGCGCAATTATTCTAATCGCTGTGAAGTTTTGAAGGTGCGTATGCAGTCGTCAGGAATTAGTGATCGAGTACCGACGACTGACGACCGACAACTGAAGACTAATTTTTCCGGTGACCATAGCGAAGGAGGTACACCCGTTCCCATCCCGAACACGGTAGTTAAGTCCTTCAGCGCCGATGGTACTTGGGCGTTAGCCCTGGGAGAGTAGGCCGTTGCCGGAGTTAATTTTGAGAGGCCCTGCATGAAAAAATGCAGGGCCTTGCTTACTTCCAACTTCCAACCTCCAAATTGGTACTTGGGTTAAAGCCCCGGGAGAGTAGATCGTCGCCGGAGCTAAATTTAAAGCCTCTAATAGAAATGTTTTCACACCAATTTCCTATTTAAGCCCGATAATATTTTGCAAAAATTTTACAATTCTTTTTTAAAATTAATATTAAAAAAAACAGGGAGGAACATAAATGAAAAAAGCGCATGAAATTGATTTTACCGTTTAAAAGGAGGAGTGTAATGCCATCTAGAGTCATTTATTTGTTGTTGGCGGTAGCCGTTACCTTGTCCCTGATTATAACCGGGTGCGGCAAGGTCGCGGAAAAGGCGTCTGAGAAGGCCAGGGAAGGGGAGAAAAAATGACTTTGCCGATAAAAGCTATAAAGTCTATATTAATTATGCTGGCTGTTATATTGCTGGCCTGTGGCACAGCTTACGCATCGCCTGACGATCCCAGGGGTGCGGGAGAATTGGGTCCTAATCCCGTGGTTATATCACCTGGAAGTACAAATCCAAACGGGGAGTACGATGTTTTCGTTTTAAGGGGAGATTCCTGGGTTAAGTCAGGAAGCCTGTCATTTGACCGTTTCTTACGGGAAAAGGTAATCGACCTTGGTGGCCTTACAGCACAGTCAGAGCAGGTAAAAATAAGGATTGTCCAAAATGGGGGCGGCGCAGCGCATATTGATTCGGTATTTTTGGAGAACAATCCGCCTTCCTGTGTAAATGGCCAGCAGGGCGAAGATTTCAGGAAGCTGCTTAAAAGAGACTATGATGTAATTAATGTGGATAATACAGATATAGAGGTTGAATTCCCTGGTGGGATCAAGGGACGGAGGCTTTCTGTAACAGCAAGAATAGAAGGTTTCCTGGTTAATCAAACCCCTTTTCAGTTTCCTGTCGGTAATCTTTATAAGGAAATCAGTGAGGAATCTCTTTTTTATACATACAGGCTGGATTCCCAAAGGGGAAGCGTTGACCCTGATGGAAGCATAGGCGAGGTTTCATTCAGGGAGCCTTTTTTTAAAGAGTATGTACGGCCCTGGTCCGGTCATCCCCCGGGGAATATCTATGGTTGGGTAATGAATGATGACAGTAACCTCTATGTTACCCTTGACGTTACCGGTGACAATACCCTTGACGGGGATAAGGACTACGCCAAGGTATATGTTAAGACTGCCGGGGGGCTCAGGGAGTTTAAGGTTTCGGTTCCCGAGACAAGCTGGGGAAGGTCGTTTTTTACCTATACCGAAAATGTTGGCTACCAGCACAAGGTTTACGAGTTTTCTATTCCCCTGGCGGAACTGGGAGTTTCTTCAGGTGAGGATATAGTTGAATTGCCGCTGGCTTTTTCAGCCTATGGAACTATGTCCGCAGGGGATTATCACCCCTCCATGGCATATAACCCGAATGATGATAACTATTTACTGGTGTATCAGGACTATGAAAGCTCATATTATAAAATATGCAGCCAACTGGTTAGTGATACAGGGAATACAATAGGAAACGAGATTGACATTTCTGCGGGATCTAATGAAAGAGATTATCCATCTGTTGTCTTTGACAGCACCAATGGAAAGTATCTGGTGATTTGGGAAGACTGCCGTAATTTTTCTGATTCTGGTTATGATATTTATGGTCAGTTTATCAATGCAGACGGCACACTTTTTGACATTAATTTTATCATATCCGACAATCCGGGTGATCAATATAATTCCTCGGCTGCCTACGGAGACGATAAATTTTTTATTGTATACGAGGACAGTGTTTCCGGCAGTGTGTACGGGCAGGTAGTTGATTCCGGCGGCACGCCCGGAACTGCCTTTTTGATAGGCAGCGGGCAAAACCCTGTTGTGGCTTATGACGATTTCAATGATGAATTTTTGGTGGTGTGGGACGTGGGTGCCTCCATTTGGGGGCAACGCCTTGATTCATCCGGAGCACCAATTGCTGCCTCTTTTGAATGTTCCCCGGCGGGGTCTTTTCAGGAAAAGCCCGCCCTGGCTTATGATAATGAAAACTACACATTTTTAGTGGTGTGGGAATGCTCAGATAGGATAATCGGCGTGAAGGTTGACCATGGTGTCGTTCTTGGGCCAAGCAGCGCACTGGTACCGGTAGAGTCCTATAATCCTTCGGTGGCGTATGATGTTGCAAGTGACAGATACCTTCTGGCCTGGGACGATAACTATAAAACATCCGGCCAGTTTTTGGACGCTGCAGGCGCAGCTGTTGGAAGCATCTTCTATATAGATGACCAAACCGGCGACTCGCAGCCGGTTGTGGTTAACAACCCTGATTTATCCGAATACCTTGTGGCCTATGAGGGAGAAGACGAGGACAATAACCCCGCAATAATCTTAAAGCGCGCCTTCGCCACAGACGCCCAGGCTGTGGCGGCGGAAAAGGAGGATTTAACCTTTGAGGCAATCGCTGGGTATAACTATGCGCCTGACAGTGTGGCAAGCGATTTGAACCTTTATACAACAGGAAAATATGGCACGTCCATATCATGGGGTAGTAATAAAACAGCCATAATTGATATTGACGGCACGGTAACATTGCCTGCCAGCGGGCAGGGGGATCAGCCAGTGACTCTAACGGCTACTCTAACAAGAGGAGTGGCAAGTGATACGGTTCAGTTTGACCTTACGGTAGTGGAGGCCCTGGCGCCGGGAGGCGTGACAAGGCTGGTAAGCGTGGCAACCGGCGGTACCCAGGGCAATAATTACAGCCAGCATGCAGCTGTCAGCGAGACTGGCCGGTACGTGGCATTTACATCCTATGCTTCAGACCTAATTTTAGGCGATTCAAATGGCCAGTGTGACATTTTTGTCCGCGACCGTGATACCGACGGGGATGGAATATTTGACGAGGTGGGATCTGTTAGCACTGAGAGGATTAGCGTTTCAACCTCAGGCAGTCAGGGGAACGGGATGTTTCCATCGATAAGCGGCGACGGGAGGCATGTTGCCTTTTCATCAGATGCCGGAACTCTGGTTGCCGGTGACACAAATGGTACCGATGATATATTTGTTCGTGATCGCCAGACAGGAAAGACTGTTCGTGTGAGTATAGCAACAGATGGGACACAGGGAAATGCCGATAGTCGAAATCCTTCCATAAGCGGGAATGGCCGTTACGTGGCGTTCATGTCTCATGCTTCAAACCTGGTTTCGAATGACACGAACGGGTTTTTAGATATTTTTATTCATGACAGGGATAGTGATGAAAATGGCATCCTTGATGAATCCGGAAAAGTGGCCACCATGAGGGTCAGTGTTGCCACAGGAGGAGCCGAGGCTAACTATGACAGCTATTTCCCCTCCATAAGCTCTAGCGGAAGGCACGTAACTTTTTCGACCGGTGCTGACAATTTGGTGGCAGGGGACACTAACTCTGACTCGGATATTTTTGTTCATGACCGTGATGCTGACGGAGACGGCGTATTTGATAGCGGGAAGACCTTTAGGGCTAATATCAGCAGCGGAGGTGCCCAGTCGTCGGAAGGGGCACTGAGCCCGGATATAAGCGGAGACGGACGTTTTGTGGTTTTTTACGCACCTGACACAGATTTAGTAAGTGGTGATAATAACGGATTTGTTGATGTTTACCTGCACGATCGCGATACAGATCAAAACGGAATCTTTGATGAGTCTGGAAATATATCTACATATCGTGTAAGCCAGGCATATGACGGTGGTCAGCCTAATTATAGTTGCTATGCCCCCAGGATAAGCAGTGATGGGCGTTTTATTTCGTTCTTTTCTTCTGCTGGAAACCTGGTTCGCGGTGATGGTAACGGGACAGATGATATTTTTGTGTATGACAGGCTAACCGGTGACATACAAATAGCCAGCATAGCCGAAAACGGCGTTCAGGGCAATGACTACAGTGTAGAGCCTGACATAAGCGGGGATGGAAAATGGGTGGCCTTCAGGTCAGGGGCTAACAATCTGGTTATGTCGGACACCAATTACCAGTGTGACATTTTTGCCCATGAGGTGCAGATCAGTAGCTCCTTTTCAAAGCCCCAGGCATCGCAGTGGAATCCTGCAGGCACGGGCATGACTTACACGGTAACCATACCGGCCGGGGCTGTAAAAGACTCAGCGGGAAATTCCCTGTCCGGAGATTATACCTTTACTTTTACCACCCAGGGCCCCTGATGTTTGAAGCGGTTCAATGAGAGGAGTGATTGTTTTGCCGGTATGGGATAAAAAGAAATACATAATATTATTTTTTGTCGCGGCTATTCTTGTTTCTGTTTCAGCCACAGGTGTCTTAGCTGCGGAGCCGGTATTTAAAGATCTTTCTGTCCAGCACAGCAGCTATCCGTATATAAACTACCTGGTCAGCAAGGGAATTATCAGCGGCTACTCAGATGGCACCTTCCGGCCCGCCGAAGGTATAACCAGGGCGGAAACGGCTGCGCTGCTTATTAAGGCGGCGGGAATAGAGCCAGCCAGCGCCGGTGGTCCAACCTTCAACGATGTGAACCCTGGCCACTGGGCGTACGGTGTAATTGAGGCGGCAGCAGCGGCAGGCTTTGTTAAAGGCTACCCCGATGGCACATTCAGGCCTGAGTCACTTGTAACCAGGTCGGAGATAGCTGTTCTTATATTAAAATTAACCAATAAGCCATTGCCTTCAGTTTCCCTTCCGGAAAAGGTAAGGGATGTAGGCAGGGACTACTGGGCGCGGCCCGGTATAGCCGCCGCTATTGATGCCGGTTTAATGGAAATTGTAGGAGGAGACAGTTTTGCCCCTGAATCTCCGGCCTTACGGTCACAGGTGGCCAGGGGGCTGGCTGTTATGTTGACTAAGAGTCCTGAAAAGTCGGAGCTGTCCCTGGTGGGAACTCTGGTGCCTTTGAAGGGAGAGGTTTTTCTTAAAGAAACTGGCGGGGAGTTTCAATTAATTTCTCGTGATGCCGCCTGCGGAACAGGGGCGGTGATTAAGACAGGCCCGCTGGGTGAGGCTGAGCTTAATTTTCCCGACGGGTCAGGCCTGAGGCTGAGGCCTGGTACCGAAATTACCATAAAAGAGGCCCGTGGCAGGTCAGCCATAATGCGTGACGGCACACCCGGATCCTATGTGGACTACCTTGAAATAAAGCTTGATAAGGGTAAAATGTTCGGGGTGCTGGCTTTCGGATATGTGTTTGGCAAGGAGGATAAGGCCGTTAACATAATTGCAAGAAAGATTCCCGGAAAAGGAAGGCAACTTGCTTCGGCTAGACCACTGCCTCTAATGATAACCCTGGGGGAAGAAGATGTGCCCTGGTGGGAAGCAGACTATCAGAAGAGGGTTCGTGTGAAGGTGGATATGCCCTGGGGTGTTGCAGGCGTAAGAGGTACCTTCTGGATGAATGAGGTAACGGCTGACAGCGCCCTGACGAGTGTTGCCGATGGAGAGGTGGAGCTTACAGCAAACGGAATTACCGTGGTTGTGCCGGCAGGGTATGCTTCCGCCATGTCGGGCACACCGCCTTCAGCCCCGTCTATTATGAGCCAGCAACATAGGGAAGCTTGGAACGATGTAAATAACTGGGTTCAGGAAAGGGCCGAGGCAATCGGTGACAGCCTGTTAAGCGCCCCTTCCCAGGTTAACCAGGAAATTGTCAGCTCGGTAAACACCTCCGTCAGCAGTTCTGGAGGGAGTTCCAGCTCCGGAGGGAATTCAGGGTCTTCGGGTGGTGGAGGTGATTCCTCGCCTCCCTCGGTAAGCAGCACAACCCCCTATGGCGGGGCAATGGGCGTTACAGTTAGCAGCCCCATTATCGTCACCTTTAACGAGAATATTTCGGCCGGCGGCGCTTATAACAGCATTATAGTAAAGGATGCGAACGGAAACCATGTTACAGTAAGTAAAGCAATAAGCGGAAATACCCTAACAATCACGCCGGACGCTTCCTTAAAAGATGGATGGCCCCTGAGCGGGACAATAAGAGTGGTATTTAACATGACCCTTGTCACAGACAGCAGTGTTGATGTTCAAATAACCGGGGGAGGCGGCTCAGTGGAGGCCGGTAATGCAAGCGGAGATGAGCTTACGGCATCCTACTCCGGACTGAGTGCCGGAACCGAGTATACAATTACCATTCCGGCCGGGGAGGTTGTCAGCAGTGTTAATGGCACTTCCAACAACATAATTAGCTGGATTTTTAAGACCGGCTCTAATTAAAAAATCATTAATAATCAAATAAGTCCCCGCAGAATTTGCGGGGACTTATTTCACGTCATAAAGCATCAGTATTTCGCCTTTACTGTGGCTCTTAACGAATTCCACATTCCATCCGGCACCAGCCCCAGCCTCCATAGGGCTATGCCCGAAAGTTTATATTTTTTTGCTATACCTATCTTGGTGAGAATGCTTTCAGGTGTTTCGGACGGAGCGGATATTCCAAGCACCAGCTTTTGAGGTGGCACTGAGGCTATGGCCTCTTCAACAGCCTGTACCACCATATTTATAGGCTCGGGTTTCGGTCCGTAGTCATAGGCCATAATTATCACCCGGTCTGCCAACAGGCCCAGGGACCGGTAATCGTAGCCCTTATAGGCGCTGTTGGGGGGGTGCAGGGTTACTGTCAGGGAGATTTCTTTTTCCTTTAGATTTTTCGAAAGGAGTTTAATAAATCCTGTAAACTTCTCCCTTTCAAGCAACATCCGTTCGTTGTTTCCCGACCAGCCCAGTCCCTCTATATCAATGTTGACCCCGTTGTAATTTATTGCTTCGGCGGTAATTCCCGACACTGCTTCGGCAATGGCGGGATTATTGGAAATAAGCCCTGAGGCCGATCCGTCCCCGTCAGCCATATGAACTACCATTTCAGTTTTGAGGTTGTACTTTTTAGCGGCTTCAAGGACCTTTTCCCAGTCGTCCGGCCTTTGCCAGCCTGTCCGGCTTTTAGTTAAAAGCTCTCCGTCTTTGTCAAGGCTGTACCAGCCCAGGGCCAGGGTGCTTACCGAATCTGTATTGCCGGGTCCGGACTGTGGAAACTTTGTTCCGAATAGGTTTTTCCAGCTGCTGGTTGACGAGTCGCCCAGGGCATAAAACCCCACCACTTCCATTTGTTTTGGGGGTGAAGCTATTTTAACTGTATGTGCTGCCTCTATCCAATCCACCCGGCACCCCAGGGATTCACTGAAAAACCTCAGCGGGACCAGTGTTCTGCCGTTAATGAGCATGGGCGGAACGTCAAGCTTAACCGCGGTACTGTTCTTGTATGCGGTAGTATTGTCTATCTGAAGCTTTATTGTATTGCTTCCGTCACCGGCCTCCACAGTCCGGGATGGGCCGTCCCAGGTTACAGATATCCCCAGGGCCTCTGCAAGTGCCCGGAAGGGAACCATGGTTCGCCCGTTTTGGATGAGTGGATGGACTTCAAAATCCACAGGCAGCCCGTCTATGTAAACAGGTATCTCGCCAGTATTCGAAGCATGAGCCGGACCTCCATAGCTCCCTATGGCTCCGGTGATTAACAAAAAAGTCAATAGCGCACAGAAAAAGCGGGATCTTCTTGCATTTCTCAATTTCTACAGCTCCGTTCTGCCAGTTAGTTATATGAAATGTTCAAGACCAATTTCGACAATTCCTGCAAAGAATTAGAAGCGCCTACAAAAACTGAACAAACACTTTATCCCAGGTTTTTTCCGGAAGTTTTTTTATCCTTATTTCAAGAATGCCTTTGCTGTATATGGCTATTGCAGTTTCCGGGCGGACCGGATAAGGGAGGGTAAATGCCCTTTCAAATTTTTCTGCGGAAATATCCTCTGAATTAATTGGCTGGTCAAGGCCTGTCATTTTTTTTCTTATACCCCTGACAGTCATTCTGGTCACTCCAATTGAAAACTGAACATCATCTCTTTTTTGAATCCCCGGAGCCTCGAGGGCCACTATAACCTCTTCGCCGGTTTCCCTTATATGAAATGGGTCTTGTTTCTTTGCACTCAGGCTTCCCGCCGGTTGCTGGCCCTGGTTGAGCATGCTAAAAATTAGGCTCATGAGTTTATTTGAATCCAGCATATTGGGCCCCCTTTTATTCATTATTAGAATAATATGGGTTTTGGTAACGTATGGTGAGGATTTTTATATTATACTAATATAACTGCCGGGGGGTGTTACACTTTGGCTGATATTGAAGATGCCCAGCATGACCTGCTTCTCATAATCACCACGGCACTTTTCGTCCTTTTTACCACAGGGCTTGCGGTGCCTCCGGAATTGCCCACTGAGCCTGTAATTATTTCGGGTAGCTGAGGGGGGTTCCCGTGGTTTCAGGTAACCGATTAGGCGAAATAAAAGAAAAAATTCTTGCACAGCTGCTGCAGGATAAAGGTGACGACGGCTGTGGTGATAATAAAGAAAAATTATCATTAACCCCTTCCCAATTGCTTGTGATACTTGGCTTGCTTGGGGGAGTCTTTGAAGTTACATCGCTTCTTGTTGACAAGGACCAGGAGGTTCAGATAGTGCTAACCGGCTCTCTGAAAAGAAAGACAGAGCTGGATAAAAAGCTGGATGAAATAGGATCCCTTCCCTTTGATGAGGTGATGGGTGCTATTATAGGCAGATTCAGCTAAGGAATGGGTGGTGCCCGATTTTCAAAGGCGACCACCCATATCTATAAAGAAGGATACTCCGAGCCTTTTAAGAAATTACTATTGTACAGGCAAACCGGTTTTAATGGGGGGTTATGATGGACAGGCTAATTGATAGGTTAAATAAAAAGAATTTTAATGCATATTATGCCAGGGACAGGGTTGAAGCAAGGCAGATTGCCCTGAGCCTTATTCCGGAAGGTGCGGTTATAGGTATGGGCAATTCTCTAACCCTTAGGGAAACCGGAATTTATGATGCGCTTGTTTCCGGTGATTATCGCGTTATTAACCAATTTGAGTCCGGAATATCGCCAGAAGAAAACCTCAGGCGGAGGAAACTGGGGCTAACATCGGATGTGTATTTTACCGGCACAAACGCCATTACCATGAACGGCGAGCTGGTAAATATCGACGGCAAGGGCAATCGGGTTGCTGCAATGATGTTCGGCCCGGAAAGAGTTATTGTGGTGGCAGGAAAAAACAAAATAGCCGGTAGTGTGGAGGAGGCGTGGAATAGGTTGAAAAGTATCGCCCCGTCCCTGGCAAAGAGGCTGGGAAGGTCCACTCCCTGCAGTCGGAGCGGGGTCTGCTCCGACTGCAGCTCCCAGGAGAGAATATGCCGCTTTTACACGGTGATAGACAGCCTTATGCCGTCAGACAGGGGGCGTATTAGCCTGATTATTGTCGGTGAAGACCTGGGTTTATAAGCAGAATTAGAAAGATACAATTATCCCCCCGGTTCCGGCGTATGTCCCCATTGTGCTTCCTATCTTCCCGACGATAACCTGCTTGGGCCGGAACTTTTCCTCTATGCTCTCCTTTACCTTGATAGCATCAGGCAGGCAGCTTAAATGGCTTATCCCAACTATTTTTTCTTGCAGGTTGCTGCCCATTTCCCCAACCAGCTGAACTATCCTTTGTAGAGATTTTTTGCGGCCCCGAACCTTTTCCAGTATATCAATCGACCCCCTGCTGCTGGCCGTACCTATGGGTTTTATGTCCAGCATGGTTCCTATAAGCCCCGGAAGTCTGGCCAGGCGCCCGCCCTTAATGAGATTTTCCAGGGAATCCATAGTGAACAGGGTGTTCATCTCGTCCCGGTATTCAACTATTCTTTTTACTAAAGACTGTACATTAGTGTCTGTCTTTGCCATTTCACTTGCTTTGACCACAAGAACTCCCAGTCCCAGGGAGCCTGTAAGAGAATCTATCAGGTGAACATCGCCTGAAACCAGCCTTTTGGCCAGGCTGGCGCTTTCAAAGGTTCCGCTTATGGCTGAGGATATTCCCATATATATAACTGACTTATAATGTTGCAGCCCCTCCGTGAATACCCTGGCAAAGAACTCAGGGGCAGGCCTGGAGGTTTTAGGCAGCTCCCGGGCCATTCTAAGTCTTTCCCAAAAATCCTCAGGGGTAATGTCCAACCTTTCACGGAAGGTCTCACCATTTTCAAAGGAGATTGAAAGTGGAACCACTGTAATGTTATGGTCCTTTATTATATCCTCAGGCAGGTCGCAGGAACTGTCGGTAACCAATTTAATACTCATATAAAACAACCCTTCATGTGCAAATACTACCGAAATTTTATATTATCAGCCAGAAAAGAGCAATGTTTTATTTGGGTGCCATTTCTAAAAGTATAACATGGATGACAATATTTTATTGAGGCATTTAAGTATTATCTGAGGGGTTGACTTCTGGCTCCAGGATTTAAAATTCGACAAAAGTTACTTTAAGAGCAGCTTTCCAAATATTTTGTTTTGTTGCTAAAACTTTTATTTCGAAAAGTATATTTCGAAAGGAAAAGTTAAAATTTATGTCGAAAAGAGACCGATATTTGGCTTTGAAGGAGGAATTTCCTTGATTATTTCGGAGATTCACAAGAGACATGCTCAGGGCTCTGATTATCTGGCCCTTTTATACCATGACAGCAGGGTAAGCTATGTGGAACTTGAGCAGAGTATTGAACAGTATTCGAGGTATCTGTGTTCACTGGGATTAAAAAAGGGCGACCGTGTTGCCATTGCTCTTCCAAATTGCCCGGAGTTTATATACTCCTACCTGGGAACAGCCAGGGCGGGAGGGATTGCGCTTCCCTTAAACCTTTTGCAGGCCCCCCAGGAACTGTTTTTTATAATTATGGATTCGGGCGCAAAGTATTTTATTACCAACCAGGCTATAGGATCACAGTTAAAGAATTTCCCCGACCTGCCCCTGACCCTTATTATACTTGATGATGAAAAAAAGGAAGAGATAATGGCTGCCCCTCCCGCCAAATTTCCTGAGGTATGTGAAGATGAGGTGTGCACTTTCCTTTACACCTCTGGAACAACAGGCCGCCCCAAGGCTGCCATGCTGACTCACAACAATCTTTTTGGCAATGTGACTTCACTGGACGAGGCATCAAAATTCGGCCGGGACGATAATTTCCTGGCGGTGCTGCCCATGTTCCACAGCTTTGGCTGGACGGTGTGCTCTCTGCTGCCGTTGTACCTGGGGTGCACCATTACCATACTTGATAACTTCATGCCGAAGGAAATGCTGCAGGTTCTGTCCGAGGGGGGAATAACTGTTTTTAACGGTGTTCCCAGCATGTTTTCCGTGCTGCTGAGGCTGCGCCAAAAAGCTTCTTTCCCCAGGCTCAAATTTGCCATTTCCGGTGGTGACTCCATTTCCGGGGAAATTATAAAAGCCTTTGAAAAGGATTTTGGGATTCCTATAGTTGAAGGTTACGGCCTTTCTGAGGCCTCTCCCGTGGTTTGCCTCAACCCCCTTCACGGGAAGCGCAAAATAAAGTCCATAGGTATATCACTTCCCGGAGTAGAGGTAAAAGTTGTGGACGAGGAGGGCAGGGAGATGCCTGCAGGTGAGGTTGGAGAACTGGTGGCCAGAGGGCCGAACATAATGAAAGGGTATTACAACAGGGAGGAAGAGACCAGGGAGACATTAAAGGAAGGATGGCTGCATACCGGAGACCTGGCATACAGGGATGAAGAAGGATACTTTTATATTGCCGGGCGTAAGAAGGAGCTAATAATATCAGCAGGGTTTAATGTGTACCCCCGGGAGGTTGAGGAAGCTATTGCCCTGCATCCGTCCGTTCTTGAGGTTGCTGTGGTAGGTGCGCCTCATCCGGTTAAGGGCGAAGTGGTAAAGGCATATGTTGTTCCCCAGGAGGGGGCGTCTATAGATAAGCAGGAGATGTTTAAATTTTTAAAAGATAAACTTTCCAATTACAAAATCCCCGAGGAGTACGTGATCACAAATGAGCTGCCCCGGGGAGTGGGGGGAAAGGTTCTTAAAAGATTGCTGGAGTAATAAATGGAATAAAATCCGCCCTTCAAGCTGACAGGGCGGATTTTTTTATACGGGATTATATAGTTTTATGCTCCAGTGTAATAATAGTTATCTCTGGCCTTGAGACCGTTTCAAATTTTGTGTAAACCTCCAAACAAATGATGTAAGATAAGAGCATCAGTTTGGAGGTTTATTTATGGCCAAAAGGAAGATCAGTCCAGAAAGAAGGGCGCAACGGAAAAAACTG
>JBMOPE010000011.1:0-87199 GCA_049323755.1 Bacillota bacterium | reverse complement strand
TGGTGCCCGATAATAGTCCGGGGGCTATCACAAGTTTGTTGTCTTCTCCCAGCGGGTCGCAGTTGGCCGGCACTTCGTCCAGCACCAGCTTGGAGGTCAGCGCCCTGCCGCCCAGCGGGGCGTACTGCTGTGGTGTATCCTCATGCTTGATCTCTACGGCAGTCATGTTTACGCGAATAATTTTGGACATTTTTTCAATACCTCCTTTAATATTTGAGGTTTAGCTATATGTATATTCGTTACATAACGACTTTTACCTTCTTGATTGTGCAGAATGGCACAAATTTTCTTTCGACAAAAAATTATGAAAAGGAGGTACCAAGTAGTCCCTGCACCATTTTATTTATTTGAATAGAAATATATCCTTTTTACCCCAAATAACCCATTCCTGCAAAAAACCAATGGACTTCCGGTTTTGCATCCGAAAGCCCATTGCTACAAATTTCACATCCATTACATTTCATCAGCAAGCTTTATCAATTCATCCCTGGTGAAAGTATACATTTCCCCGCAAAAGTGACAGCGTACCTCAGCCTCTCCCTTTTCTTCCGCCAGGGACAGTATCTCGTTCTTTCCCAGGCTTATCAGCAAATCTTCAACCCTTTTTTTGTCACAGGTGCATTTAAAGGTTAAGGCAGTGCTTTCGAGCACCTTCAACTGGAAATTCCCGGCCACCGTCCTGGCAATATCCTCGGGGCCTGCCCCTCCTTCTATCATGTTGCTTACAGGGGGAAGCCCTGACAGTGTTTTCTCAAGCTCGGCAATAACCTCTTCTTTTGCTCCCGGAAGAATTTCCAGCCAGAACCCCCCGGAGGAAACCACCTTCCCGTCCCTGTCCACTAAAACCCCCAGTGCTATAGCCGAGGGGACCTGCTCGGAAGTAACCATGTAGTGGGTTAAGTCTTCAGCAATTTCACCGGAAACTATTTCCACACCTCCGGTAAAAGGCTCTTTTAAGCCCAGGTTCCTGGTTACATATAGCATTCCACTGCCCACGGCCTCCCCCACCGGAAGCTTTCCTTCCACCCTTCGTGGCAGGTCCACATGGGGCTCCTGTACATAACCCCTTACTTCACCCGATGCATTGGAGGAAACGATTATCGCCCCCAGCGGCCCGTCACCCATTATTCTTATTGTTATTACATCTTTTCCCTTCAGGTTTGCCCCCAAAAGAAGGGCGCCGGTCATGGCCCTCCCCAGGGCGGCAGTGGCTATAGGCCAGGTATCATGCCGACGTCTTGCCTCCTCAGCAACTCCGGTGGTAACTGCGGCAAAAACCCGAAAGTTCTGTTCAGCATCTATTGACCTAATCAATGAGTCCATAAGCACCAGCCTTTATCGTTTAATTGTATATTATACATTTATCCTTTATTTTAAGGCAACTTATCATTAGTGGCCCTGCTTAAATTGGGATTTTTAGAAGGATTTTGACTTATTCCGCCGAAACTTCTAGTAAGAAGGAAAGGACATTTTGGAAGGTGCTGCATGAAAAAAAGTATTGCCATATTAATAATTATTATAATAACGGGTCTGGCACTGGCGGGGTGCGCCCAAAAAGAAGATCCTTCGCAAGCCACACCCGTAGACAGCCCGGCCAGCACAGAAACATTCACCGAGAGCAGTACCCCTCCTGAGGATACTGCGCCGGCTGCTGCCCCGGCCCCAACCGATCAGTCTTTGCAGAAGGCCTCCCGCATTACAACACTTAATTCCCTGCCTGAATTAATAGCTTCAGAAAAAATATATATCAAGGGAAAAACCCGCCCCGGCTACAAGGTATTTATCGAGGGTCAGGAAGTACCTCTGAATATGAGCGGAGAGTTTAACTTCCCCTACAGCCTTCAGGTCGGGAAAAACCAGCTAGAAGTTGTAACCCTTGGAAAAGAAAAAATTGAAGAGTCCAGTACAATAAACATTGAGCGGCGACCGGCTCCGCCAACGCTGACGGTTGTCCCCCCTGATTACTCCGACAGTGAATTTCTTTCTATAACCGGACAAACTGAAAAGAACTGTATTGTATATGTCAATTCCACCCCGGCAAAACCAGACCGCGAGGGAAGGTTTAACACAGCGGTACAGCTGAAGGAGGGAGAAAATACAATAAAGATTACCTCCACCAACAGTGACGGGGGTACCGCAGTGGTTGAAAAAAACGTAAGATTCACCCCTCCGGAGCCTAAGCTTGAGGTAATAATCCCGGATACAGCCAACAGTAAGCAGGTTACCATAAGCGGTATTACAGACACAAATACTGTGCTGGTGCTTTATGTTAACGAGGCAAAAACCAATATAAACCAGCAGAATGGAATTTTCAGCGGGACCATTACCCTGGAGGAGGGCGTTAATAAAATAACCGTTACAGCTATAAATAAGTGGGGTAAAAGAACCACTGTTTCTGACAGCATTTTCCTTTACACTACCTTATAAATAAAACCTTACCGGAGGTTTTGCCTAAAATGAAAAAGATTTTAATCATTCTTCTTGTTCTGGCCCTTGGACTTTTAACAGCAGCATGCAGTAAAAAAAGCAACAACCCGACCAACCAGAATATAAAAGCTCTGGTGGACGGCTACCAGAATGCAATGGTAACCTTTTACTCAATTAAAAACTTGCAGGATAATTCCCTTATAATTAACCAGGTAAGCGACAACCTTAAAAAAGTGGAAGACAGCAAAAAGAAACTTGAACAGCTCACCGGCATGAACGAGACAGTAACCGATGCAAAGATAAAGGCAGAGCTGTCCAATTTCATTGACCTGGGCAGGGAAAGAGAAAGAATTGTAATGAAGTACCTGGATGATATACGCCGGGATATTGACTACAGGTATAAAAACCCGGATGCCAATGTGGACATCAACGGATACATTTCAAAAATACCAAATAATCTTCTGGATCTGGAATACCAGCAGGAACAGTCCACAAAAAGGCTGCAGCAGCTTCTACTCAAGAAATAAATAAACGCCCTACGGGCGTTGCCGCTGCATCAGCGGCATTGTTAATGCTTCATTATGGGTCCGGAATTAGGAATTAGGAATTGGGAATTGGGAATTGCCGGAGCATCAGCACACGTCGTGATATTCCGAGCCTTCCCTATAGTTTATATTGAAGTTATACACAGTCAAAAATTTATTTTTCCTTGTGCCTTTAAAAAGCCGCCCAGAGCGACTTTTTCTTTTTATTAAGCATTATTCACCAGTCAAGATTTGGGAAATGGAAGTAAGTAATTGGTGATAAAATTCGATTACTGCATTTCTCCTATACAACCCCTAATTCCTAATTCCCAATTCCCAATCCCTAAATTCTACCCTTTCTTCCTCAGCTCCAGTGCCAGAAGGGCGGCCACATCGGGGTTATGTTCCTTAACAGCGGCAAGGTACATAAATACACTTCCGGGGTAAGGTATGTTTTCGCTTAAAACTGTATACTCTATACTGCTTCTTACCAGCGCCACCACACAGTCGGGGTTGTGATTATCCCTGCACTCCTTGCACTGGTGGCAGGTTTGGGCCAGGGCCGGGACCACCGTTTCCGGATAATAAGGCTTAAAGTCCCCCCTTGGTATAAGGCTTGAAGCCCCCGGGACATCCAGCAGGCCTTTTTGAGCGGCGTATCTCAAAACCCTCCCGGCAAAACCTACAAGGCACTCCGGCTCCCGGCATTCCGGGGAATTATGGTAATCGCAGTGAGAGCATATTTTATCCAGCGGAGCAGACATTTTCTCCAGATCGACACCCATCGCCTCTGCTAAACGCATTTATATTCACTCCTTAATTAACTGTTTTCATTTCAGAAATTCCAGGAAATCCTGAGGGGGCTCCTGTGCTGCCTCTTTTATTTGAGAGGGAGGAAGGAACGGGTTCAGACCAAGCCTCATTATTGTGCGCCCCAGTTTTTCTTTGGGTTCTCCCAATTCCTTAAACCTTTCCAGGACATGGTCTATTACTGAAAAAATGTCTTCCTTATTTATTTTCCTGCCAATTAGCTTACCGTGAAAGGGTTGTGAGCTTCCCCCATAGCCACCTATGGCTACATCGAAAACCTCCCGGCCTGTGGCAATAATCCCGAGATCCGCGCAGTACGGGTCGGTACATCCCCTGGCACAGCCTGCCACGGCTATTTTAAAATCTTTTGGAACCTCCATTCCAAGATACCGGTCCTGTATTTCTATTCCCAGCCCCAGGGAGTCCCCAATGGAACGGGGACAGAGGGCACTGCTGCCCGGACAGGACTTGACTGCCCTGACTACATTTCCGTAGGGAGATACTCTCAACCCGATGCCGGGAAGTGCGCTTATAAGCATACCGGCCTTATCCTCATCAAGTACCGCCACCAGGGTTTGCCTGGATGTGAGCTTTACCCTGAACACCCCGCACTCCTCGGAAAGCCGGGCAAGGCCGGAGAGCTGATCCGTAGTCATTACCCCGCATGAGGCAACAATATTAACTGCAAGCATACCGTTTTTCTGTCTGAAAATACCTTCGCCCATGATAATCTCCTTTCTTGCTCTTCTTAAGGTGACTGGCGTATTGTGCCTGTAATAATTTCAGTAAATTTATTTAAGTCGACATCAGGGCCAATATTAAACCTTTTCAGTGCCATTATGGAATCACCGGGCCTTACATAACCCTCATCTATTGTGAACCCTATCCTGTAGCCTGCTGACAGGGCCGCCCCTGTGGCAGCCGCGCTGTTTGCCCCGTAGGGGTATGCTATGGCCTGCACCCTCCTGATACCGATCCTCTGTAAAAGAAGATTAAGCCTGGCGAAATCTGCTTGTATCAAAGGCTCAGGAAGCACCTCAAGAGCAGGCTTACCATCTATTTCCCTGTGCAGGTCATAGGTGTGGCAGCCAATTTCAACCAGGCCTGACCTTATCATACTCATTATCTGAAATCCGCTAAGATGAGGCCTTGCCTCCTGGGGAACCTTGCCCATCAAAAAAATGGAAGCCCTAAAGTTATATTTTAATAAGTAAGGGTAGCAGTATAGATAGTTGGATTCATAACCATCATCAAAGGTAATGACAACTGTCCTGGGAGGCAGTTTCTTTTTCCCCTTCACGAATTCCCCCAGTTCTGAAATGGAGGCCGTATAGTACCCGTTCTTGTACAGATACTCCATCTGCTGGCTGAACTGGGCCAGGGATATGACTGAAGGATTTGAGGCATCGCTTGTATTAACAAAGGGAAGAACCTCATGGTAGGCAATAACGGGGATTTTATCAGCCGAATACTCATTAGCCAGAGCTGTGGATGGATTGCCGGCAAGCATAGAAGTGCAAATAAAGACAAGTGCCAGAAAATAGTAACATTTACTTGTTAACCGCAAAGAATTTCTTCCTTTCACTAATACTGACCATTTTTGTTAACAACTAACAGGCTGCATAATTATTTAATTATTCGACAATTATTTCCCCACTCCTTCACCAGGTAACCGGTTAAAGAAGATATTATTTACCGGTAGCAATTACTTTAATATTTTCTCCATCGCAAATAACCGTCACAAGCCCATCTCTATCGGTGCGGTAAACTGGTCTTTCACCTTTTTCAAACAAAGCTATGGCGTCAGGGTGAGGCTGTCCAAAAGAGTTCTTCCCCACAGATATAACTGTCAGCCCAGGATTAACCCGTTCTATAAAATCTGGGTTTGTGTACCTGCTGCCGTGGTGGGGAGCTTTTAAAAAATCATGCTTTAAATTAAATCCGGATTCCAACAGCTGCACCTGTCCCTCCTCCTCAATATCTCCTGTGAAAAGGAATGACCTTGCAAGATATCTCAGTGATAAAACAACCGAATTGTTGTTTAAGTCGGACCTTGTCCCTGTGAGGAGCCCTGGGCCTGGCCCTAAAACCTCTACACTGACCCTGGGGTCCAGTGCAATACTATCCCCGGAAACGACTTCCTGCACCGGAATACCTCTTTGCACCGCCAGTGAAAGCATTTTATAGTAAGCCGGGTCCGGACATTCAGCCGGGTTTTCTCCCGAGTTTACCGGGGGAACCAGAACCGTTCCAATTTCAATTTTGTTCAACAAAAAAGCGGCACCACCTGCGTGGTCCTCATGAGAATGAGTTAAAACCAGCGCATCAATTCTTTTTATGCCCAGCCTTCTGAGATATTTAACCACAACCTCCCCGGCTCCGCCACCCTTATTAAACTCGTCTTTCCATCCCCCTGCATCAACCAGCATGCAGTGCCCGTTTGTTAAGCGGACCAATATACTGTCCCCCTGTCCTACATCTATTACGTGCACCTGTAAAAGCCCCCGGTCAAATACTCCGGCAGGCATAAGGCTCACAATAGGAAAAAGAGCTAAAAGCAGAAGAAAAAACACCCGGATAACTGTTTTTTTAAATAATCCTTCACGCAGATATGGAAGCATAAACATAGAGGAATACCATGCCATAATCATCGCCACCGGAGGGGTAGCCACATAGAATACACCTCCGGGAAAACTGTGTACAAGGTTAACAAGAAGCATCATAAGCTCAACCAGGGCTGAAGTTATGTAATTTATGAAAGTGGCTGCTTCGATAAACAGAAGGCCTGCCATTCCTGCCAGTAGTCCGGACGGCAGAATAAGACCCACTATGGGCACAGCCAGGATATTGGCGGGTATTGAGATAAGAGAAATAATATTATAGTAAAAAGTAACCAAAGGCATAGTACCGGCTATTGCTCCCACTGATACTGCAAGGGTTCCCCTTGCCCAGGGCCTTTTAATACCGGCCCTATTTAACCAGCTGTCAATTATGGGCCCTATATGGAGAATCCCCCAGGTGGCTGCAAATGACAGCTGAAACCCCGGCTCAAAAAGGGAATTGGGGGCAACGGCCAGTATAACAAGTGCCGACGCCGCCAGTGTAGTTGGCCAGTCTCCCTCTCGGCCGAGCCTGTGCCCCAGAAACTGAATCCATGCCATCAGGGAGGCTCTCACCACTGCCGGCCCCATTCCCGTAATAAATGAGTATATTATTAAAACCACTGAAAGAACGGGAAAAACAAGCCTCTGAAGCCCCATAATTTTGAGAATGCCAATAACAACGGCCACCACAAGACCTACGTGCAGCCCGCTTACCGAGAGAATATGAACAACTCCGGATTCATTAAAAATATCCTCGGTCTCCCGGTCGATTCCTCCACGGGTGCCAAATATCATTCCATTTACAAGGGATGCCTGATCAGGAGCCAGGGTAGCCCGGTTTATCTCTATAAGCCTCTGCTTTACAGAAAGGGCAGCAGCGGCAACAGGGTTTCCTCCCCCTTTACCTGTCCTCTCGATATTGGCAAAATCCTTTACTGAAATAATACCCCATATTCCCCTGTCATGAAGATACACTCCATAGTCAAACTGGCCCGGATTACCAGGGGCTTCCGGCATATACGGTTTCCCCCTGACTCTAACAATGTCACCGTATTCAAGCTTAGGGCCCCCGGACTGGACATAAAGCAGCACCCTTCCCTTTCCCTCAAGGGGTTCAGAATCCTCATAAACCTTGCTTATTCCAAGGGTATACACAGTTCCGCTTCCCTTCAAGTCCGGGTCCCTACAAATATATCCCTCCACAGATACAACCTTTTGCAGGTATTTTTCCATAGTACCTGCGTTTCTTAGGTCTGGGGCCGATACAAGCATTCCAAGCATAAAAAACAAAACAGCAAGCAATGGAAATATATTTCTTTTCTTTAAAAAAAGGAACGCCGCGGCAAGTCCTACCAAGGCCAGAGAAGCCGGCAGGGATACCCACCACGGCACCTTTATCAGCGCATTAAGCGCTATTCCCAGAATAAAGGCAATGGTTACATATAATAAAGGCCTGGATATCAAACTGAATACCCCCGGTAAGATATGGCATTATAATCATCTATTTGACACAATACCAGATCTTACCTTTTAATTTTAGAAATTTTTGTCTAATTTTCCTCAATATCATCAAGAACCTCTATTTCTGACAGTACCCAGTCAGCCTCCCTGTTTACCATCATTAGAGGCTCCACAGAGGAGCATTCCACCCTCCACCCCAGCACACTGCTATTTATCATCTGAACGTCTTTTGTTTTTTCATAGCTGGTTTTGTCTTTTTTAAATTCAATAGCCAGTTTTACACTGACCGTCTCTCCCTTTCCGGGGGACGTATTTAAAACCCTTACCCTCTCCACAGTCTCTGCCTTCTTCAATAATTGGGACACCTGGTCCGGGTTGGTGAAATGTGTAACCCTTGTTAAGATATTTAATTCACCCTGCTCAAGTGCAGTAAAGAAAATTTTCAAAACCTCCTCCGGACTGCTTTCGGTAACAAGCTCCTCAATCCTTCCCGCAGCTTTATACACCATCATTCTGTGGGCCAGGTCTTCCCGCCCGTTTATATGAAGCTTTGAGCCCCTGAAGTGGATACAGGAGTGTCCGGGAAAATTATTGTCGGAAATATTACCGCCTCCGTGCGGCATACCATTCATCGACCCGGCGATCAAAGTACCTTCTATGTTAACCAGAACAGCACGCCTTTTCCAGCTCCAGTTACCCCCGAACACCTTTTGCATTTCCACGGTATCTTCAGCAGTAAGAGGCTCCACGTCGGCATGCAAGGTCCCTCCGCGCCGTTTAACATAAAAACTCATCCCGGTGTCCATGTCAATTACCAGGGCTTTTTTGTTTTTTGCAAATATACCCTTTACCTTTTCCCACTCCATGTATTCCCCATAAACACTACCGGGCTTCTCCACCAATCTCCCCGGCAGGTCCTGTCCCGAAAGTCTCAGTGACAGTATCACAAAAAACACTAAAAGCGTGGCACTGATAATAGATCTGATCCATCTGTATTTTCTACTAACTTCAACCGGCAGCATAACTATGCAACACCAACCTTTTTTTGGTAACTATACCTATACTTTTATGAAACCACCTGTCCAACTATACTTAAAATTAACGCCCTGCGGGCGTTGCCGCTGTTCCAGCGGCGGAATCCAGAATCCAGAAGTCAGAATTCAGAATGGTTTGGGCATTTCCCAGCACAAATTTAAAAACCCCCGAATTTTTCGGGGGAGTGATGTTGCATATACCATATTCGGTCTTGCTTATTAAGGCAGGTATTGGGCAGCCTTGTTAGCCACAGAAGACTGTCTTACCAGTTCGTAGTGGTCATAGTCCCAGAAATCACCAATGTGGGTGGCTCCAGTGATTAATGGTGATGCCTTGGGAACAGCACCGTCACTGTCGGTCCAGTGGAGCAGGGTTAGTGTATTCCAGCCTGCGTATATTTCACCCAGCACACCCCACTCCCAAATGAATCCGTCAGCGTCGCCCCTGATGGTATAGATTTTTCCACCATTATATAAGGGACTTCCGGAAACAGGATATGAGCCGTTAAAACTCTCAACCCAGGAAGGCTTTAGATTAGAGACAGCTTTTTCGGCACCTATGAAAAATGCTCCCCAGTCAAGATCGTCTGCCAGCGGTGACCCGTGGTGAGGGGTCCCCAGTGTTACAAGCCCGGCAACAGTATTTGGCTTCAGGTAAATATACCTGCGTGAAACCAGTCCTCCCATGCTATGTGCTATTATATCTATCTGACTGCTTAATCCATGTGACTGCTGTAGTGTCGTAACTTTCTGGGCTAAAAGGTTAGCCTGCACATCCACGTAACCATCACCGGCAGAATAATCATTTTTTCCGATGCTGATAATCTTTTTGCCGTCCAGATATCTTGTCGAAACACTATTGTCCGTATTAAGGTAGACTATGTAGACATTTCCATCACCCCAGGCATTGAGGCAGGCCCTTAAAAAGCTGTCGCTCCACTGGTGTTTGTTTGAGAGTCCGTGCACAAGAACTAAATCGTATTGCTTTGCCGCAAATGCAGAGGTTGAACTTGCCAATAGAAAAATACAGCTAAATATAAGTAGAAGTATTTTTTTCACCCTTTTAACCTCCGTTATATAAAATTAATTATGAAATATTATAGCTGTCATTTAATTCTGCATGTCTTCGGAAACCAGCTCAGTTCACCTCCCCTTATTCCAATAAAAAACCCTTAAAAGCACTTAAAAAGCTTTTAAGGGTTATCTCCAAATCTCCGAACCCCTATCAAATTGTTTAACGAATAAATATTTTAAGAAGCTACTTAACTTGTCATAATTATTTTAAAATACTGTTAATTGTAAGTCAAGTTACTTTTTTGACTTTTCTTAATATTGCCAACTACTCATATTCTAACATCTTATTTATTATTTAACATATTAACAACTTAATACCATCATTTCCATAAAACAACATAGCAGGTGACCTAAATAGACTATAATCAAGAAAAACAAAAGCACCGAGAAAACCCGGTGATTTTAAAAAATATTAAAGAGCTTATTTATCTTTTGGAGATATGAGACAGTTTCCCGGTATGGAGGAACACCCCCGTACCGCTCAACAGCCCCGGGACCAGCATTGTATGCGGCAAGAGCCATTTTAATATTTCCGTCAAACCTGTCAAGGAGGGAACGAAGATACTTGGCTCCACCCTCAATGTTTTCTTTTACATCATATGGGTTATTAACCCCCAGGGACCTTGCCGTTCCCGGCATTAACTGCATGAGGCCCATGGCACCTGCACTTGAAAGAGCAAAGGGGTTAAAATCCGACTCAACCTTGATAACCGCCCTGAGGAGATCCGGTTCAATCCCGTATTTGGCCGAAGCCTTGTTTAACACCCCTTCAAGCCCCTCAGCCAGTGACTCCGTTGGAATCCTTTTTGCTTTATAAATATTGCTGTAAGTTTCCGTTTTGCTTAACGAACCATTGCTATGGACTTTACTTGATGGAACGCTCCGGTTAATGGTTAATCCTGCTGCTCCGGACCCTCCCGGAGAATCCATAAGGGCAGACAGAATAAGTGCAAAATTTGATGAACCTCCAAATCCGCTGTCACTTTTGCGGCTATTGTATGTATTTGAATACATCTGCATCTGCATAAGACGCACCAGCAGCTCCAGTTCCATCCGAGACCAACCCCGCAGATTAATTTACTGTAACTAAATCCTTTATCTTCTCATATTTTTTTGCGCCAATCCCCGACACTTTTTTTAATTCTTCCACGGAGGCAAAAAATCCTTTATTTGTCCTGTAATTAATTACTCTTTCTGCCAGCTCGGGGCCTATGCCCGGAAGAGATTCCAATTCTTTGGCGCTGGCCCTGTTTATGTTCACACTGGCCGGGCTGGCTGACCTTACGGCTTTGGCACCGGATGAGGCTACCTTTACTGCCCGGTTCCCGCCATCCTTAGTGGGTGCTTCAGTCCTCTCTCCGCTCCCGTCATCTTTAGAGGGTACTTCAATCCTTTCACCGTCCTTTAAAGGCCTTGCGAGGTTTAATCCCTGGATGTCAGCCCCACTTAAAGGCACCGCCTTTTCCACGGCATCCATAACTCTCATCTGCCCACTGAATTTATAAACCCCGGGGTTTTTGACAGCACCTGATACGTGAACGGCAATCTCACGCCCCACATTGCTTTGGGAAGCAGGAACCACAATTGACTCATCTGCTAAATTTTGTTTTTTGTCACCATACCAGACAGAAACCCTGTGTCCGGCAGCAAAAAGAACAACAGCGGCAATAATAATAATCACAACCTGCTGCTTTCTGTCAACAACCATATATAACCATCCAATGCATTTTTATGCCTGCATGGTTATTTCTACCTTTTACCTATTTTTCCCTCTTACTTATTCAAAATTTTTGCAGCTTCCCATACCAGTTAACAATGAAATCAAATATATAATAAATTCTTCATGACCAGTTAATAAAAAATTAACTTCAAACTATTATCATGTAGATATAAAGCATACGAGGAGGTTAATGTATGGATAAAGGAAAAAAGCAGCATATCCCTATTGCAGTCCGTTTTGAAAATCCCATTATCAAAGTAAGCGTAAAAAAAGGGGTAATAACCAGCAGGGTAGAGTCTTTCTGGTCAGAACAAACAATCAAAGTACAGAATATTGCAGCTAACCAATAGGCAACGGGGTTTCACCTGCTGCCCATTTTTTTTGCCAACACGTCCTGACACTGGCGGACAGCACCTGAAGCCCCTTTTGAAGGCGCATAAACAAAGGGCTTTTTACTCCTGGCACACATAACCTCCACGGCCGGCATGCGGTGAGACATCATTTCAGTTACTATCACAACAATATCAGCCCTCCGCACCTTTGACTCCACAGTTATGCCGGCACCCCCCTGAAAGCCGGACTCCCAAAGGAATTCTGCCCCTCTCCTTTCAAACATCTTCTTAAATGACTCTTTGTATAGATCGGCCCCTATCACTAAAACAACCCGATCTGACAGTATGGGATCCGCTACATCCAGCCTGGCCTTTTCACTCCTTTCAGGCTGCCGTTTTTTATATCCTGACTTTATTTCGGAAAGAGAGTCCTCTTCATATTTCCAGGCAATCCTGGCTGTGGAAAAATCTCCTTTTATATAGCCAACTTCCACCAGGTCTCCCTCTCTCAATCTCATGGCCCGCACCTCACCCGGCCTCAGTGCTATTAGCTCTCCCTCCTCTTCACTGTATATCATCCACTCCCCCCCGTGAAGCAAAACAGGCCCTGTGGCAGACATCCTCATTGCCGAGGATCCCATTCCCCTTCGTTCCTCAACGGTAAACTCATAAAGAAGTGAATCCCCCAGCTTGCCCAGCGGCTCCGCAGAAACTATGTCTCCCTCTTCCAGCCCCAGTCTTCGAACCCATACCTCAGGGACAAAGATATCTTCCGGCAGATATGCATTAATAACACCACCCCTGGGAAGACGTAAAAACTCTCCCTTTAAAACTGTATTTGCATTTTGCTCCGGCCCTGCCATATGCTAGCCCTCCAGTCACCAAAAGTAGGACTATTATTTACTCAATTATAATAACCCTGTCATTTATAGAAAACACTCTTAATTAAAAATGATTTATCTACTCCCGTAAAGTGGGAATTTCAAAACGACAGTTCAGATACAGAAATCTACAGGTCAGGAGAAGGTGCTTTTCCTGAATACCCTGCCGAAGTTATAGTAAAGCTATAATTTTTAACTATTTAGATAATTATACAAATATAAATGGAAGGAGCTCGGAAATGGCTGAACACCCCGTGGAAAACCCGGTCCATTCGGTGGAGAGAGCGCTTTTGATTCTGGAAGCCCTGGGGCGAAGCCCCCAAGGCTTCGGCTGCACCGAGCTGGGCCAATTAATAGGACTTCATAAAAGCACCGTTCACAGGCTGGTTTCCACCCTCCTTTCTTACGGTTTTGTTGAAAAGGACTCTAATAACGATAAATACAGGCTGGGAACAAAAGTATTGCACCTGGGACTCGAGGCGCTCAACAGCCTGGACTTCAGGAAGGCAGCCATCCCATACATTCAGGAATTAGTCCAGATTTCAAGGGAGACAGTCCAACTGGCGGTTTTGGACGGAAATGAGATTCTTGTAGTTGAACGTGACCACTCCCCCGAGGCCTTAACAGTAAACCTGGGACTGCGGGGCCAGGTTCACTGCACTGCGGAAGGAAAAATTCTACTGGCATATCTGACTGCCGAAAATGTAATGAATATACTTAAAGGGCAGAAGCTTCACCAATACACAATAAACACCATTACTGAAATAAAACAACTTATTTCTCACCTTGAGAAGGTTCGGGCGCAGGGTTTTGCCCTGAACGCAGAAGAAATGGTGGAGGGAGTAAGAGCTATAGCGGCCCCGGTATATAACCACAAGGGCGAGGTCATTGCGGGGCTCAGTATTACAGGACCCAGCTCAAGGCTGACACTTGAAAGGATATACAGGCTTGTTTCGGTGTTGAAAGAAACCTGTACTTCAATATCAATGCACCTTGGCTACAAGGGTCCAGGTGAGATGTAAGTTTTTTCAATAAATAACACGGTATAAAACCTCTTCGTTAAAGGAGTTGAGCCAGAGTGGGAAAAGAGAGTCCCCGGACCGGAATAACAAGGGAGAATTATAATTTTAAAGACTATATTGACACCTATTCCACCTTTAGTTGGGACAGCGTGGAAAAAAAGATTGGATGGGAAAAAGGCGGCAGGGTAAACATAGCATATTCCTGTATCGACCGCCATGTCCATAACGGGAAGGGCGACAGAACAGCACTTATATGTCATGAAGACAGCGGAAAAAAAATATACACCTACAAAGACATGGAGAGGCTTACCAATAAGTTTGCCAACGCCCTGAAGGCCCTTGGAATAAGAAAAGGTGACCGGGTGGCGCTCCTTTTGCCGTCCTCCTTTCATTTTTACATTAGCTTCCTGGGAGTAGTAAAAGCCGGGGCCATAGCCGTGCCACTGCACTGCAAGTACATGACTGATTCCGTAACCGGCTTTTTACTTGATAGTGAGCCTTCCCTGGTTATTACAAACTCCCTTTTGAGGCAGCGGATCTGCGACAGCAAAGTCCTGTCTGTCAGGAATGTTATAGTTACAGACGACCACCAAAGTAAGTGCTGCTGGGAAAAGCTTGTAGATGTCGCGGATGACACCCCGGCAACGGTGTGGATGAACAGGGAAGACCCGATGCTGCTTCTATACACCTCCGGGTCCACCGGCAGCCCAAAAGGTGTTTTGCATGTCCATGAGGGTGCCCTCCAGTACTACCAGACGGGCCGGTGGGTGATGGATTTAAAGAAGGAAGATGTATACTGGTGCACCGCGGACCCAGGCTGGGTAACTGGAATATCTTATGGAGTATGGGCGCCTTTTCTTAACGGGGTAACCATGATAGTTTACTACGGCCCCTTTGACGCCGGCATTTGGTACAGCATATTGGAAAAGTACAGGGTCACGGTTTGGTACACAACCCCCTCATTTCTTAGAATGCTTATGCTAACCGGCGGAATAGAACCCAGAAAGTACAGTTTAAAGTCACTAAGGAAAATATTGAGTGTGGGAGAGCCCCTTAACCCCATCATTAACCGCTGGAGCCAAAATACCTTTGGCCAGCAGGTCTATGACAGCTGGTGGATGACTGAGACAGGCGGTCTAATGATAGCAAACTTTTCCTGTCTTCCTTTAAAACCGGGTTCCATGGGAAAGCCCGTTCCGGGAATACACCCTGCCATAATAAATGAACACGGCCTGGAGCTGCCGCCCCTGGAAATGGGACAGCTGGCCATAAGGACGGGATGGCCGGCAATGATGAGGGGTATATGGAAGGACCGGGACAAATACAATGAATATTTCCGGGTACCTCCCTGGTATCTCACCGGAGACCTGGCCTACAAGGACCAGGACGGCTATTTCTGGTTTCAGGGACGTATAGATGATGTAATAAAAATAAACAGTGAAAGGGTCGGCCCCTTTGAGATAGAGTGTAAGCTTGGCGAGCACCCTGCTGTCATGGAAGCAGGGGTCATCGGAAAGCCGGATCCCCTGAAGGGTGAAATAATTAAGGCATTTGTAGTGTTAAAAGAAGGTATTGACTGGTCCGATGAACTCAACGAGGATATACGGCACTTTATAAACATAAAGCTGGCGCCCCACCTGGTTCCTCAGGAAATAGAAGTCCGCGAGAGTCTCCCCAGAACCAGGAGCGGCAAGTTAATGAGAAGGGTATTGAAATCATGGGAACTGGGAATACCGGCTGATGCGGCTGTCATATCCGAATAAAGTTTTGCCTCCGGAATACCGAATAAATGGTCTTTGCAAAATATGCTAAAAACCCTCGAAACATAGGTTCCGGGGGCTTTTTTATCCATTGGGGAAGGCTAACCGTTAACCCCTTCCGTAGTGACAAAAGGGGGTTATTTATATCCTTTCAACTGAATTTTCTTAACATTCTAATAATTTTGCAGTATAAATATCATTGAAGCCCCAATTTTGAAACTGCGTTTTCCAACATAAAACACACCATTCACTTCTTGCTTCACACTTGCTCATTACCTTCAGAGCAACTTAATGACCTCGTTTCTGTCACCAATATTTACCCAAAACACAGTAACATAACACATGCGGCCTTTCATCTGTAAAACAATGAAAGAGGGTGAGCCCGGTAACAAATAGCTTTCTTTCTTCAGGCCTTACCAGCCGCCTTACTGAAGAGCCGGCACCTGGTACGCATAAGTTCTGCATTACTTCTTTTTAAGCAAAAATAAGACACAGCCTCACTGGACCTGGAG
Source organism: Bacillota bacterium (assembly GCA_049323755.1). Lineage (GTDB taxonomy): Bacteria > Bacillota > Desulfotomaculia > Desulfotomaculales > Desulfocucumaceae > BRHc4a. Next base: position 71,039 of record JBMOPE010000011.1, on the reverse strand, counting down.
TAATTGCCAGTAAAAAATTCTTATGAAAGGAGTGCGTTTATACATGGACACCAATACACCGTTTTCCAACCAAAACCTGCCAAAGCCCAAAATTCGCCAGTATGTCAACTTTTTTAAGCCTCTTTCAGAGGGTATGCGGGCTGAAGTCCGTCTTATCTGCATTATTGTACTGGTATGGGCACTGATAACCTTCGGCTTCCAGTTCCTTCTCCTGGCAGCACAGGAAAGTAAACTGGGAGAAAGCTTTATAACCAGGGCAAGGTTCCTTGGCTTCCCCTTCCACTACTGGTTTACCGGTCAGTTTTCCATCGCTGCCTTTGTGGCTCTTTGCGTGATTTTCAGCAAAAACGTGGAGAAAATTTACAGCAAATACCGTAAGTAGCACTATATACAGCCCATAGAAAGGAGGAAGAAAAATGGATATGTCAGGGTTTGTGGTAACCCAGACCTTTAAGCCGATTCCGGCGATAATAATGTTTTCCGTGCTGGTTCTGTTCATAGTTGTGGGTCTGCAGTCAATGGTCAAAAAAACCGAGGACTACTGGGTGGCGGGCCGCTCAATAAGCACCATTCAGAACGGTATGGCCATTGGCAGCAACTGGATGAGTGCCGCCAGCTTCATGGGAATGGCAGGACTTGTATACATGCAGGGTTACTTTGGGCTGGGCTACGTTATCGGCTGGACCGGAGGCTATGTCCTTCTGATGGTATTAATGGCTGCCCAAATACGGCGCTTTGGCAAGTACACCGCTCCTGACTTCGTCGGGGACCGCTACTGCTCCCAGGGCGCCAGGGCGCTGGCGGCGGTGGTAACTGCAATTATTGCCTTTGTGTACTGCACCGGACAATATAAGGGCATAGGAATGATATTCGCCTGGATATTCGGGTGGAGCTATGCCACTTCAGTAATAATAGGGACGGTGGTGGTGCTGGCATATGTTCTTGTCTCGGGGATGCTGGGAGTGACAAGAAACCAGGTTATCCAGTATGTAATACTTATCGTGGCTTTCTTAATTCCACTCTTTTTTATAGCGCATAAACTGGGTTACTTTGCCCTTATACCCCAGATAGGGTACGGGGAAGCGGTATATTCAGCCATGGAGGTTGACCCCAAATACGCTCTGCCCTGGGCCATTAAGGACTCCTACCAGTGGATTGCCCTTGTATTTACCCTGATGGTGGGCACCTGCGGGCTTCCCCACGTGCTTACCAGGTTTTATGTGACTCCTGATGAAAAGAGCGCCCGCATGTCGGTGGCCTGGGGCCTGTTTTTTATCGGGGTTTTGTACTGGAGCTCCCCCGCCTATGCGGCCTTTGGAAAACTCTTAAACCCCGCCGGGGGACAAAAGGTGGCCGACATGATTATTCTGTCAGCCTCGGAGCTGGCCGGACTTCCTATCTGGTTTATTGGTTTCCTTGCGGCCGGGGCGGTGTCAGCCGCCTTCAGCACCACGGCCGGGCTGTTGATGTCTGCGGCGGCGGCGGTTTCCCACGATATATACTACCGCATACTTAACCCCAAGGCAACCGCCCAGCAGCAGATGTTAGTGGCCCGGATAGGTACACTGGTGCTGGGAGTGCTGGTTATTATCGTGGCCCTTAAACCCCCGGCCTTAATTGCGCAGCTGGTGGCTATGGCCTTTGCCATAGCGGGCAGCACAATGTTCCCAACAATTTTGCTGGGCATCTGGTGGGGCCGGGCCAACAAGTACGGCGCCATAGCAGGTATGCTGGTGGGCCTTACAGTATCGCTCCTGGCCCTTTTCATGGGTAAAAACCCCTTCTGGGCCTATTACATACCCGCAGTGGGCTCGGCCTTAGTTGCAGCTCCCCTCAATTTCATCACCAATATTGTGGTTTCACTTCTAACCGCACCGCCGCCCAAAGAGGTTGACGAAATGCTTATCAAGGTACACACATCAGCCTGAGGCTTGATGTTGCGTGGCGCCGCTTAAGCGGCGCCACACAATATGAAACGTCGGGGATAAACAATATATATAAAGTATATTAAAAGGAGGTTTGGTACTGTGTCGGAAAAGGAAAACGGCAGCGGGGCCCACTATGCAGTACACTGGCAGGAGGAAGAATATATATACCCACCTGCTGAATTTATTGGCCAGGCTAACCTGACTGATCCTGGAGTATTTGAAAGATTTAGCCTGGATAAATTCCCGGAATGTTTTAAAGAATTTGCCGATTTACTTGACTGGGATCAGTACTGGCACACTACGCTGGACACCAGTGACGCCCCTTGCTGGAAATGGTTTGTGGGCGGAAAACTAAACACCAGTTATAACTGTGTAGACCGGCATCTGGCCAGGTATAAGAATAAAACGGCCATCCACTTTGTCCCGGAACCCGAGAACGAACCAGTTGTACATATGACATACCAGGAACTATACAGAAAAGTTAATGAGACGGCTGCTGTTCTCAGGGATTTTTGCGGGCTGAAGGCAGGCGACCGGGTCACCCTGCACTTGCCGATGACCCCGGAGCTGCCCATAACAATGCTTGCCTGTGCCCGGCTGGGGGTAATCCACTCCCAGGTGTTTGCAGGATTCAGCGGCCAGGCTTGCGGTGAGAGAATATGGGATTCCGGGAGCCGCGTGCTGATCACCATTGATGGCTATTACCGGAACGGCAAACTGCTTGATCACAAAGCTATCGGAGATGTGGCCGCCGAGGTGGCTAAAAAAGAAGGCCAAACTGTTGATAAGATGCTCATCTGGCAGCGCCATCCCGGTAATTACTCCTCCTCGGCGCCTGTGATCGAGGGCCGGGATTACTTTATGAACGACCTCCTAAAAGGATATGCCAGAACAACGGTAGAGCCCGTGTCTATGCCGGCCGAAGGCATTCTCTTCCTCATGTATACCAGCGGGTCGACAGGAAGGCCCAAGGGTGTGCAGCACAGCATAGGCGGATATCTGGCCTATGTGGCCTGGATGTCAAAGGTTATCCAGGATATTCATCCCGAGGATGTTTACTGGTGCATGGCTGACATCGGCTGGATTACCGGCCACTCATTTATCGTTTACGGACCCCTGGCTGTTGCCGCCAGCACAGTAATTTACGAGGGGCTGCCCACCTACCCGGACGCCGGGCGGGTCTGGAGAATCGCAGAGGAGCTGGACGTAAATATATTCCACACCTCGCCGACAGCAATCCGCGGGCTTAGAAAAGCCGGCCCGGATGAGCCGGCCAAATACAATTATAAATTTAAGCACATGACCACAGTGGGAGAACCCATTGAGCCCGAGGTGTGGAGGTGGTACTACAATGTGGTCGGCAAAGGAAAGGCAGCCATCGTTGATACATGGTGGCAGACGGAAACCGGCGGTTTTCTCTGCAGCACCTTGCCGGCCCTCAGCCCCATGAAACCCGGCAGTGCCGGGCCGGGCGTGCCCGGTATTCACCCGGTGATTTTCGATAATGAGGGTAACGAGATTAAGCCGGGAGAAGGTAAGGCCGGCAATATTTGCATCAGTAATCCCTGGCCTGGACTAATGCAAACCATTTGGAAAGACCGGGAACGCTATGTCTCCACCTATTTCGAGAGGTACTGCAAAGACCCGAACAGCAAAGACTGGCGGGATTGGCCCTACATGGCAGGCGACGCGGCTGTGATGTCAGCCGACAAGTATGTGCGGATACTGGGCCGGATAGACGATGTTATTAACGTGGCGGGGCACCGTCTGGGCACCAAGGAGATCGAGTCCGCCGCCCTTACGGTGGAAGAAGTTGCCGAAGCTGCTGTTATTGCAGCCAAGGATGAGATTAAAGGCACGGTTCCCGATTTGTATGTCTCCCTTAAACCCGGTTTTGAGGCAAGTCGTGAACTGGCCGCCAAAATTTCCGGGGCTGTCTCGACAGTTGTAGGTAAGATTGCCCGGCCGAATAATGTTTATATTGTTCCCGATATGCCCAAAACCCGTTCCGGTAAAATTATGCGCCGCATCCTGGCATCAATCTCCAATAGGGCGGCTGTAGGAGATGTTACATCTCTGTCAAACCCCGATGTTGTTGAAGAAATTCGCAAGCAGGTTCAAGGATAAGCCTCAGGCCCCTGGCATATAAAAACAGTCCATAGCCGGATGCTGACCGGTAATTGCTGTAGTGGCAATTATCATTAAAGCATCCGGCCTTTTTTTTATCCCTCTCACCTGTCATTACTCCACCTGCAAATCCCCAACAGGACCCCCAAAATCATAAAAACACGTTTCACATTATGAAACAGTTTTTCTATGCAACTTTAGCGACAATAGACTGTCCGGAAGCCGACATCCGCTATTTGCCTGCATTTCAGGATTAACCACTCAACCCTCTATAAAGATATAAAAGCCTCAAAATATTTCCACTTGCGCGACATTTCTTAACTGTCTGACATATCCATGCTATATTATAAATGAAATCACGTTTCACATCTTGAAACAGCAATGAATAAATTTTAAAATAGGAGGTTGTATTATGACAGTCGGAAGTGTTAAAAATCTAATGACCGAAAACAGGGTATTTACTCCCGCGAATGAGTTCGTGGAAAAGGCCAAGGTTAGCAGCCGGGAGCAGCGGGATGAGATGTACCGCAAATCGGTGGAACAGCCCAATGAATTCTGGGCCGAAATGGCTGAGGCAAACATCGAGTGGTTTAAGAAGTGGGATACCGTCGAGGAATTCGATTTCAAAGATGACATATATATCCGTTATTTCCAGGGAGCCAAACTAAATGCTTCATATAATTGTTTAGATCGTCACTTAACAACCGGGCGCAGAAACAAGGCAGCCCTTATCTGGCAGGGTGAGCCCCAGGATGAGTCACGCACTTATACTTATGATCAATTACACCGGGAAGTATGCAAATTCGCCAATGTGCTTAAAGGTATGGGTGTAAAAAAAGGTGACCGGGTAACGGTTTACCTGCCAATGATCCCCGAGCTGGCCATCACCGTACTGGCCTGTGCCAGGATTGGCGCCATTCACAGTGTAGTTTTCGGCGGCTTTAGCGCAGAGGCACTGCGGGACAGGATACTGGACGCCGAAGCAGAGACCCTTATTACCAGCAACTATGGTCTTCGGGCCGGAAAACTGCTTGGCAGCAAAGAAAATGCCGATAGTGCCCTGGCCCAGTGCCCCATGGTAAAGAACTGCATAGTGGTCAAAAGAGTGGAAAAGGACTGCAATATGGTTGAGGGGCGAGACCACTGGTGGCATGAAAAAATGGCTGACGCTTCGCAATATTGCGAGCCTGAACAAATGGATGCCGAAGACCCACTGTTCATTCTCTACACCAGCGGCAGCACAGGAAAACCCAAGGGTGTACTGCACACCACAGGCGGTTACATGGTTTATACCACTACCACCTTTAAATACATTTTTGACTACAGGGATGAAGATGTATTCTGGTGTACAGCTGACATCGGCTGGGTGACCGGCCACAGCTATATTGTTTACGGACCTCTCTCCAATGGGGCAACCTCCATGATGTTTGAGGGGGTTCCCAACTATCCCAAGCCGGACAGATTTTGGGAGATTGTTGAAAAATTCCGTGTAAACATATTCTATACCGCCCCCACAGCCATCCGGGCAATGATGAGGGACGGAGAGCAGTGGCCCCTTGGGAGGGACCTTAGCAGCCTTCGCCTGCTGGGAACGGTTGGTGAGCCTATCAATCCAGAAGCGTGGATTTGGTACCACAATGTGATAGGAAAAGAGAAGACCCCTATAGTGGATACCTGGTGGCAGACAGAAACAGGAGGAATACTGATCACCCCTCTGCCAGGGGCAATACCCACCAAGCCCGGCTCAGCCACAGTACCTTTCTTCGGTGTCAATCCAAAGATTATCCGGCCGGACGGCACTGAGACCGACGCAAATGAGGGCGGGTACCTGGTCATCAACAGGCCGTGGCCTGGAATTATGCGGGGTGTCTACGGAGACCCTGAAAGGTTTAAAAACACTTATTTTATTCAATATCCCGGCTACTACTTCACCGGTGACGGCGCACGAAAGGACGAGGACGGGTACTTCTGGCTCATGGGCCGTGTAGATGATGTGCTAAACGTCTCCGGACACCGCCTGGGCACCGCTGAAGTGGAAAGCGCCCTGGTGGCCCACCCTAAGGTGGCCGAGGCCGCAGTAGTAGGCTTCCCGCATGATATTAAAGGTGAGGGCATATATGCATATGTAACATTAAAGGAAGAATTTGAGTTTTCCGAGGAGCTAAAGAAAGAGCTTGTAGCCCATGTTCGCAAGGAAATAGGTCCTATAGCTTCACCTGATAAAATTCACTTTACCAATGCCCTGCCCAAAACCAGGAGCGGTAAAATTATGAGGAGAATTCTCCGGAAAATAGCCTCGGGTGATATTGACCAGCTTGGCGATACCTCAACTCTAGCTGATCCTACAGTGGTAGACTCCCTGGTGGGTGGAAAGCAGTAATAGCAATCTGGCTTTCTCACTCTCTTAAGACGTGATTGAAGAATCATAGTAGACTGCTTAAGCCGAAAGTGCACAAGATTGCCGGATTTGACAGAATCGGCAATCTTGTGCTCAAATTTCATCTTTTTTTAAAAATGAATCTCTATACCAGTACAAATATATACTGCCCCGGCAGAAGAGAATTGGAATGTTTTGTATTACTACCATGGTAAGCCTATTTAATAACCACCATGGTAATTAAAATTGGAGGTATAATTATGAACAATCCTTCTCAACCCAGTATTAGTAAAGCCTGGTCGGTAGTTCTGGCTGGAGTAGGGGTTAACCTGGCCCTTGGAGTTCTCTACAGCTGGAGCATTTTTGCCAAAGCCCTGGTAGACCAGGCGCACTGGACAAAAACAGCATCACAGGTTCCCTATTCTCTGGCCTGCGTTTCATTCGCGCTATTCATGATTATTGCCGGCCGGTGGCTGGATAAGGCCGGCCCCAGGGTAATAGCCACAATTGGCGGGGTACTTGCCGGAACCGGAATGGTCGTTGCCGGATTAACCCAGTCAGTAACCGGTATAACCATAGGATTTGGGCTTATTGTTGGGGCAGCCATAGGCTTTGGCTATTCAGCCCCCACCCCGGCGGCAGTTAAATGGTTCCAGCCTCATAAAAAGGGGCATATAGCGGGCCTGGTGGTGGCCGGATTCGGCCTGGCGTCAGTATACATTGCGCCCCTTACCAACTACATGATGAAAAACTTTGGGATATCCAAATCATTTATCTACGAGGGAATATTCTTCTTTGCGGTAATTGTGGTGCTGTCCCAGCTGCTGGCCTACCCGCCCAAAGGATACGTTCCCTATGGCGGGCCTCCGCCCCAGACAAAGACAGGTGCATCCACAGCCTCAAACATAGACTATTCACCTAAAGAGATGCTGGCAACACCCCAATTCTGGCTGCTGTGGATAATGTTCTGCTTTGCTGCCTCAGCAGGGCTTATGATAATTGGTCACCTGGCAAAGATATCACAAATTCAGGGCGGCATAAATTGGGGATTTATCCTGGTTGCAGTACTGGCAGTGGCCAACGCCGGAGGCCGGGTCCTGGCGGGCTGGCTTTCCGATAAGCTTGGAAGGACTAATACTATGCTGATAGTATTCTGCCTGCAGGCAGCCAATATGTTCATGTTTGTAAATTACAGTACGGCTCCGCTGCTTTTGCTGGGGTCTGTGCTTACCGGATTAGCCTACGGGTCGCTGCTGTCCCTCTTCCCCTCGGTTACCTATGACTACTTTGGGCTAAAAAACGCCGGTGTCAACTACGGCCTGGTATTCAGCGCCTGGGGAGCCGCAGCGCTTATCGGCCCCATTATCGCCGGAATGGCGGTGGACAGTACCGGCAGCTACAGTATAAGCTACACTATGTCCGGCATACTTCTCCTGGTGTCAGCCGCACTGTCCTTCATGACTAAGGCCCCTGTAGCTAAAACCGGAGTTGCCATACCGCAACAAAGTAATGCTTAGCAACACTTCATTTTAATAACCAGGAAGACCATTAAAGCCGGGCTCTCTCCCGGCTTTATTTTCATACTCCGGGAAAGCTGTGCTATATAAATAAAAAGAAGGTCATTTTTAATAATATCCTGAAGGCATAATGCCTTACTCTGTAGTAAATATAGATAATAAAACTATTTCCACTGACAGTGAATGGGGGAGTTTTTATGTTGAGAACCGTACTTTTCTGTCCCGCTGATGATGTTAAAAAAGCTGCCAAGGCATTAGCCTCGGAGGCCGACGCAGTCACTCTCGACCTTGAGGACGCGGTGGCCTACAGCCAGAAAGCTGCTGCCAGGGAAGCGCTGAGGGAAATAATTTTTGCCCCCCCGTCTAAAAAGGTGTTCGTGAGAATAAATTCCACCCGGTCAGAATACATACTGGATGACCTTGAGGCCGTAGCAGGTCTCCCGCTGGATGGACTGATGCTAGCCAAGGCCGAATCAGCCAGTGATGTACTAAAAGTGGACTGGCTCCTGGGGCTTATTGAGAAAAGAAAGGGCATCACCCCTGGTAAGACCCGGCTTATACCTTTTATTGAAAGTCCTGCAGGGATTTTGAAGTCTGGTGAAATAGCGGCCAGTACTCCCCGCATTAAGGCGCTGGCCTTCGGTGGTGTTGATTTTTCGCAGGAACTTGGACTAAGGTATCCCGCTGAAAGCCACGGGCTTTTTTTCGCCCGGGGGCAGCTTGTTCTGGCATCGGGCAGCGCAGGTATAGAACCGCCCCTTGACACTGTGTTCCCGGATATAAAGAACCTGGCAATGCTGGAATCCGAAGCAGAATTGGCCCAAAAAACAGGGTTCCAGGGAAAACTGGTCATCCACCCCTCCCAGGTGACCCCGGTTAACAGGATATTCACCCCCGCCCCAGAGGAAATTGAGTATGCCCGTAAAGTGGTATCCGCCTTTAACGAGGCGGAGAAATCCGGGACGGCGGTTATACAGGTCGACGGCAAGATGGTGGAGTACCCTATATACAGGAGAGCCAAAGAGATTCTAAGGGTTTATAGTAAATAGTTCTTTAAACCTAATCATATAAGCAATGTCCAAATTGATTGAGGTATATGCATAATGTCAGAAACATCCCGTTACAGAAAAGCCAACCTGGCCCTGTTTATTGCCTCCTTTATAACCTTTTCGGATATTTACATGAGCCAGCCCCTGCTGCCCCTTTTTGCAAGTGAATTCAACCTTAACTCCTCTACGGCCAGCCTTGCCGTCTCCCTGGTAATATTTCCAATAGGCCTGTCTTTTCTGTTTTATGCCCCGGTGGCCGATGTAGTGGGCAAAAAAAAGCTTTTATCAGCCGTGCTGATCCTTTCGGCATTTCCAGGCTTAATAACAGCCTATTCAGGTTCTTTTGACCTGATTCTCCTGGGCAGGCTTGCCGACGGCCTCCTGCTGGCGGGAGTTCCGGCCATTGCCATGGCTTATATAGGCGAGGAGTTTGACGCTAAAAAGCTTGCCACCGTTATGGGGCTTTACATAAGCGGAAACACCCTGGGAGGCATGGCAGGTCGAATAATAAGCAGCTTCATTGCTGAATATTTTTCGTGGAGAGTTTCCTTTATTACACTTTCCCTCCTGCACCTGGCGGGAGCGCTTGCTTTTGCCTATCTCCTTCCTGCATCGAAATCCTTTAAACCTGCCCCATACAGGCCCCTTAAAGTAATTAAAACAACTGTTTCCAACCTTAAAAATCCCCTCCTGCTTGGAGCATATTTCACAGGAGGCCTTATAATGTTTAACTTTGTGGGCATATTTAATGTGCTCACCTTCAGGCTTTCCGCCCCTCCTTACAATTACTCGCCGGATACCCTGGGACTGCTGTTTCTTACTTACCTGGCAGGAACATTCAGCTCCGCAATTATGGGAATGATGTCCCGTAAAAGGGGTGTCCTTTTTTCAACAAAGATGGGGCTGGCAGTGGCGTCCGCCGGGACCTGCCTCACCATTTTCTCGCCTGCCCCGCTTATTATTGCAGGACTCCTTATAATGTGCTTTGGGTACTTTGCAGCCCACTCCTCCGCCACATCCTGGGTCAGCTCGGTTTCTACAGAAGACAAGGCTGCAGCTTCAGGATTGTACGTGTTTTTTTATTACACCGGGGGCAGCCTGGCCGGAGTGCTTCTCAGTCCCCTGTGGGACACATGGGGCTGGCCCGGTGTGGCTGCAGTCACCTGCTTGCTGTACTTACTGTGCATCCCGGTTATCGGCCGCATTTCTCAAAGACATGGGAAAGGTAAAAGAATTGTTTTTTGACACTAACAGGGATAATATTATTTAACAACGGGGTATGGAGGGGAAATCTTGCAGGAAAATAAGAAAAAAATATTGGACAGTTCAATCAAACTGTTTTCAGAGAAGGGGATTTTCAGAACTACCCTTGCGGATATAGCTTCAGACGCAGCAATAAGCAAAGGAACGCTGTTTTATTATTACCGGTCAAAGGACGACTTGCTGTACGATATTCTGGATATAAGTACAAATGAAATAACCGAGGCCGTTAAAGAAGCTATCCGGGTAGGGGCTGCCGTTTCAAATAAAGAGATTATGCTGATTGTGTTCAAAAGCCTTCTAAAATACGATTTTTTAATGAAAATAAACTACTACCTGCTTCAGGAAGCACTATTGGAAAACAACAACTTCGCGGTTATATTCAGAGAAAAATACAGCGCCTGGCGTAAAGACATTGAAGACGTTCTCTCCAGGCTGAATAAAACAGGGCCATCTCAAAGAAAGGCCCTTTCAGCTATCATTTTGGCCTGTGTTGACGGTATCTGCCTCCAGTGTCTTCTAGATCCTGATGCCATAAATCTTGATGACATTTCCGATCAGCTGGCCCGGGTACTGCCTTTCCACGAAAGCTAAAAAATTTTCTGTTATGTTAAGCCGATAACAAATAATTAAACCCGGGGACTTCCCCGGGTATGCTTGTTTCATTTAATAGTATTTATGCGTAGCGCTTATTTTTGGCAAAGCAGTCGCGGCAGTATACCGGGCGCTCTCCGCTTGGCTTAAAGGGAACCATTGTTTCCACTCCGCACTCGGCGCAAACTGCCGGGAACATTTCCCTTCTTCCTCCGAACTGGCCGCCCTCCTCGCGGTTTTTCCTCCTGCGGGCAGCCCTGCAGTCCAGGCAGCGCGACGGTTCGTTGGTGAACCCCTTCTCCGCAAAGAATTCCTGCTCGGACACGGTAAATACAAATTCCTGACCGCAGTCCTTGCATACGAGAGTTTTGTCCTGCATAGATAAACCTCCTAAAGATTAACTTAGCCCAAATGGTGAGGGAATCCCGGAATCTGCCTAACACCACCCTAGGACTAAGCAGCAGGGAACGAAAACCTCTTATTGAGCTATTAGGATTATTATACTCCAACCAGTAAAAATGGGGAACATGTACATGAATATTTTTGATTTTTTTTGAAGAAGAATAACCATAGCTAAAGGCGCTAAGCCCACAGGAGGGACATATATGAGCAAAGATAAGAAAAATGCGATAAGTCCGGATAAAGAACTTCCTGAATTTGCACCGGGTAATTATGACATACTGGAGGTAAACGCCTCCAGGGAAGAAAAAAAGGAAAAGGATTTCACTAAAGTGACAAGGCTGGCACTGGATGAGGTTGATCCGATTTGACATTCGCAGAGCTTAGCGGCGGTTCGCTATCATAAAAAAAATATAAACAGTTCATTATACCGTTAATCGTATTATAGGACATTTTAGAATACTATTCTTCCAATGGGGATGCATAATAACTTTTGCTTATTTAAAAGATAATGCATCTTAATTTAACATTGCCATTATACCATGATAGAATTCAGTTACAGGAAAAAGAAGACCTGCTCTTTAAAAGGCAGGTCCATTAATTAGAAGCGGAAAAACAGTTGTTATTATGAGTTGTAAAAGCTAACTTACCTTATCATTTATTGCAAGTTTTGACTCATGTATTTCATCATTCATTACATTCTTAAAATAGGGAAGGTAAGGCCTTAGCTTTGAAAAAGTAACCCGGGCCAGAATGTAGCTTACCAGGAAGGTGAAAAAATAGCCGGTGGTCAGCTTGTTTGTAAAAAGAGGAAAGCTTATGCCTTCAAATCTTGTCTGCATCCATGCCAGGGCGAAAAACGCAGGCCACAGGTAGGATGCCGACAGGCCGAACATGCCAAAAAAAACCTGGCCGAAGGTATCGTTAGCCTCCCGGTTGACGGCCTTATAACTTGTTTTGTCCTTTAGGCGCAGAGCCACCATGGATGACTCGTGAAGCTCTCCCAACCTGGTATTCAGCCTTTTAAAATAAGAGCGGTTAGCCCGGTAAACCAGAGATGTGGTAAAATCCCCAATTATTACAGTCAATATGGCCAACATAAATGTGCCTATAAAATAGTCAGGGACAGCCCAACCAGTTAAACGGTAGAAAATAATTAAAAATCCGTCAAGCGCAGTCCACCAGTCCATACCTTACACCTCCCTGAAAGCATTGGCCCGGTGCCGGATAAAATGCTTCTCCGGCACCGGACTTTTGAAATAAGTCTTTCTTACATCGGAACCCAGGCCTGGCCAAAGAAGCCCTTGCTGAAGTAGCCAAGACCCACATACAGGGCCAGTACTACGAAAATTCTCTTAAGCCAGATGTCAGGGATGTACTTCTGAGTGCGGGGGCCGATCATTGAGCCGATAAAAACACCTATAAGCTCAACGCCAATGAGCGCCCAGTCCACAGCAGCCCCGGTATTGGTGAGGTAAGACATAATACTGGTAATCATGCTTATCAAAACCGCCAGAGCCGAGGTGCCAGCCACAACAAACATGGGAAGACCCACGAGGCTGGTAAGGTAAGGCACATACAGGAAGCCTCCGCCCACTCCCAGGAAGGAGGATATTGCAGCTATTAAAAGGCCGCCGATAAAGGCCATGATCGGATTAAAACCAAACTCCACTCCGAAGAAGGAGAACTCAATCCTGCCAATGCCCCACTTGGTAACCTTAATTCCCTCGGCGCCGGTATCTTCACTGCTTCCCTTTTCCTTAACGCTCTTCTCAAAGGCCTGGGCAGCAGCCTTGGCAGCCTTTTTACCTTCCTGGCCCCTGGGGGTGGTTTCATACAGGAGGAATCCGCCAACTACGAATACAGCTACGCCAAACCAGCCCTGGTACGCGCTAAAGGAAATTTTACCCCCGGTAAGTAAGGGGATGAAATAAGCTCCCAAAAGTGATCCAAAGCCAAGAGCCAGACCCAGCGGCCAGGCAAGGCGCTTTGAACGGAGATAGGTAAGAACGCTAATCGCCGATGAGAGGCCCACCAGCCACTGGTTGGCCATCCGAAGTGAATCGGTCATAACCTTATTGAATTCAGGAGCAGTCTTTTTAAAGCCCTTGGTATAATCGCCAAGGCCAAATACAGTCATGTGTCCCACACCGGCCATAATTCCGCCGAAAGCTCCGACCGTGGTAAAAATCCAGCCTACCCATACAGCCCAGAGGAATGCAACAACCGGGCTGATTTTAGGCGCCCCGGGGATACCCAGGAATCCCTTGGGAGCGTTGAGATCAACCTGTCCGGCACCGGTTCCGACCGGAGCCTTGGCGATGGCGGCCCCCAGCTTTCCTCCCAGTCCCAGGTCATTACCCACAGTCTGAGCACCGGAAACCATTGTTCCAAATACCAGCCCTGCCAGAAGTACTACCAAAATAATTAATGAAGCCTTATACAACCTGTTTTTATTAAACAAATTTTATCCCCGGCATAACTCTCTTACCCATTATATATGGGATTAGTCTTCCCCGCCGGGATTGACACCTCTTTCTTTCCGGATTTGCTTAACTGCCTTGGCAGTATAACATGGTAATGGGAAGACATTCTGAAAACCTGCTTAAAATCAGATAACCAGTCCTTTTCCCCAAAATAGCACAAAAAATATGTCGGTGTATACTGTTTTTCCGCTAATAAGGTTTTAGAATACCCTCCTTTCCGCCTGTTATGCTTAAACAAACCCCTACATTCATACCCTACCAAAAAAAAGGGCTGACCAATGTCAGCCGCAAGACTTTAGCTTTGTCATATTAATGACAATCACCTGTCGTCTGTTTGACAATTATCCCGGGAAAACTTCCGGGCTCCTGTGCAGGATTTCTCCGCATAGCCAATGCCATCCTCTGCAGACCCACAGCTTTCAGCCCTTTCATGCAGTATGCTCATAATACTTTTTAGAAAAAAAGGATCGCTGTTAAGCAGCTCCTGAAAATCATCTCTGTCAACCGATAAAACTGTAACATCACTGAGGGCCTGCGCGTCACAACTTCTGTCACTACAAAAAAAAGCACATAATCCAACCAGCTCCCCGGGCCTTCTGAGCCTTTCCACAGACATATTGAGCTCATCCCCACTAATCCGGCCAACACCTACCTGGCCGTTCTCAACAAGGAATATCTTCCCTGCGGATTCTCCCGCCCTAAATAAAATCCGGCCTTTTTTATACTCAACCCTTCTGCCTATATCCCGAAGGAACTCCCTTTCATACTCCCTTAATACCCGCTCCCTAAAAACAGGGCCCCCCTGGCCTTTTATAGATCCTGCACCTGTCATTTCTTCCGCTTCCTTTATAACCTACACCCCCGGTAAAGAACCTTTTATTCTTGAGAATACCAAAAATAGTAACATTTTTAAGTCCTGAGGGCGACTTATATATGTCAGCTTCAAAACAAATATGTAGTGAAAAATCATTATTTTTTAAGCAGCAGTTTTTTAAAACAGCTGAAAATTGTCACCGCCACGAATACAGTAGCAAAGCCTTTTCTATGAAGCCTGAAAAATATATACACAGTCACACTGTCAAGAAGAAGACATTTTTTTTGTCACTGCGGCGACATTACCCATTTCCCTTATCTGATATTTTGTATAATAGATAGTTATTTATACAATTATAATTTCTTATGAAAGGGGTAGCAGGACTTGGATTCAATTAACTCATCCTGATTGATATTTTATAAATTTACCCGTGATACGGGAAAACATAGGGACTGACTTAGTACTAAGGGGAGGTTTTTGTTGATGCAACACGTTTATAGTATGTGCTTAATGTGTACTGTAAGGTGCCCCATCAAGGTTATGGTAAAGAATGATGATGTAAAGCTTATTGAAGGGAACCCCCATGTAGCGGGTATTGAAGGAAGCATTTGCCCCAAAGGGGCTGCCGGGGTAAGCCTTTTAAACGATGATGAGAGGATTAAGAGCCCATTAATCAGGACCGGCCCCAGGGGCTCCGGACAGTGGAGGGAGGCCACCTGGGAAGAGGCCCTCGATTATGTGGCCGAGAAACTCAGGGAGATTAAGGAAAAAAATGGTGGCCGCAGCATTGCTATGACCGAGAGGGCCCACCTTAATTCACATATAAGTAAAACTTTTATGAAAGCCATAGGCTCTCCCAACTACTTTACCCATGACTCCTGCTGCAAGGGCTCTCTCAATACGGCTTTCAGGTCTCTGACGGGATACGCCGATGGAAGCGCCGGCGTGGACCTGGGCAAGGCAAAACACATAATACTCTACGGGCGCAATTATTTTGAATCCATTGAGCTCAAAGCCGTCAAACAGCTTATTCAGGGGCTGGACAGCGGAACAAAGCTCACCTATATAGATCCCAGAATAACCGTCACAGCCACCAAGGCTCATAAATACATGATGATACGGCCGGGGACTGACCTTGCTCTCAACTATGCCCTCATAAACGTAATTATTAAGGAAGGTCTTTATGACAAGGAATTTGTCAACAGGTGGGTCGAGGGCTTTAAGAAGCTCCAGAGCTTTGTGGAGACCTACACTCCAAAGTGGGCGGAGCAGGAAACCGGAATACCGGCGCAGGAGATTATAAACCTTGCCCGGGAGGCAAGCGAGGCAAAGCCCTCGGTTATTTTCCACTACGGCTACCGCTGCTCCCACTACTTGAACGAAGTATACTTCAGAAGATCCCTCATTATACTAAACGCCCTGATGGGGAATATCGAGGCCCCCGGAGGACTGTTCTTCAAAAAGGGAGCCAAAGACGCCGGCAAAAAGCCGCTCAGAAAGCTGGTGGAACAGGATCTTCCCAAGGTGTCGGACGAGAGGTGTGACGGCGTGGGCACACCCAGATTCCCCACCCCGGACCCTGCCCACGGGGTTGTTCAAATGCTTCCCAATGTGATACTGTCCGAGGACCCGTATCCTGTAAAGGCTATGCTGGTATGGCGGCATGACCCGATGCTTTCCATACCCGACTATGAAAATAATAAAAAGGCTTTCAGCAAGCTGGACCTCCTGGTGGCCATAGACATACAGTTCAGTGAAACAGCCTGGCTGGCCGATGTTATACTGCCCGAGTCCATATACCTGGAAAGAGGGGATTCCATTCAGGAGGCCAACGGATTAAAGCCCAGTCTTGTTATAAGGAATCCTGCCGTTACACCCAGGTATGACACCAAGCCCGGGTGGGAAATCATGAAACTCCTGGCTGACAGACTTGACATTGGACACTATTTCCCGTATAACTCCCTGGAAGATCTCTGGGCCTACCAGCTTGAGGGAACAGGTATCTCCATCAAGGACTTTGAGGCCAAAGGCGTGGTAAGCCTGAGCAAGGACCCCATCTACTGGGACAGAAAAGATGGGATTAAGTTTAAAACTCCCTCAGGGAAACTTGAATTTGTTTCCAGCCTGTTTGAAAACAGCGGAATACCGTCATTCCCTCCCTATGAGCCGGTTTCACCGCCTGAGGAAGGCTCTTTCCGCCTGCTCATAGGCCGTAACGTGGCCCATACCCATGTTTCCACGCAAAACAACCCTCACTTAAATGAACTGGTATCTGAAAACCTGCTGTGGATTAACAAGTCCGAGGCGAAAAAACTGGGAATAAAGGACGGACAGGAAGTTCTGGTCACATCCTCCCGGGGCACTGAAAAAATTCGCGCTTACGTGACTGACTTAATCCACCCCGAAGCCGTTTTCTTATTGCATGGCTTCGGCCGCAAGGTGCCGGTACAAACAAGGTGCTACAACAAGGGCGCCAGCGACACCATGCTGCAGGAAAATATTACTGACATGGTTGGAGGAAGCCCGGCCTTACAGCATGTTCATGTAACCGTAAAGCCGGCGTAGACTGGCTTTTGGCACCAGTACCTTAATTCTATCTAGGAGGGTTAACAATGAGTCATTACTACCTTTTTCATGATGATAAAAAGTGTATATCCTGCCGAGCCTGCCAGGTGCAGTGCAAGATAAACAAGGGTCTGGGCGTCGGGCCCAAACCCAATCAAATAGTGGAGGTTGGCCCCTTTAATATAGACGGCCGGCCGAAGGCAACCTTTGCCTTCATGTCCTGCTTCCACTGCGAAAAGCCCTGGTGCCTGGCGGCATGCCCCAGCGGCGCTATAACGAAGCGGCCCGGTGACGGTATTATTTACATTGACGAGGATCTGTGCGTGGGCTGCAAGAGCTGTATGATAGCCTGCCCATGGAGTGCGCCCCAGTGGGATTCCAAAAAGGGGATCGCGGTAAAGTGCGACTATTGCAAGGACCGTATGGACGAGGGACTCAAACCGGCGTGTGTCACTGCCTGCCCGACCAACTGTCTTTTGTTTGGATCGGCGGACAATGTGCCGGACACAAAGCGGCAAAGATTTGCCAGAGAGATTTTTTCAGGAAAAAGCATAAAGTAACGGGGTGGAAATAGATGGCGGACAACGCCTGTATGGTTAAAAAGACTGAGGATATAATTACTTCCTTCATTGAGGGGGAAGCATGCTGCAGTGTATGCCGCCGAAAATTCTCCAGTATTCTGAAAATGCTGGAGAGCGTGATGGTAGGCGAAGCCCCCCGTGACATGGATGTAATTGAAACAATCGGTATTCTGGCCGGAGATGTTATAGCCGACTGCCGCTGCGATAGGGGAAGGGATGTAGCCGAAGCAGTAATCACCATCCTGCGGGAAAACATGGGTGATTTTACGGCGCATATAGAAAAAAGGGTATGTCCCTCGGCCCAGTGCCCACAACTGGTCATTGCCCCATGTCAGGCGGCCTGCCCTGCCGGAATAGATATTCCCAACTATATTGCCCTGGTTGGAATGGGTTTCCACGAAGAGGCCCTGGAGCTAATACGGGAGGATGTCCCTCTGCCGGGAACACTTGGCAGGGTTTGTGAGCACCCCTGTGAAAAAGCTTGCCGGAGAAGCATGGTTGACAGGCCGATATCAATTTGCGCTCTAAAACGGCTGGCGTACGACATTTCGGGTATAAAAAAACCACTTTCTCCCCCGGAGAGAAAGTACAGTGAAAGGGTGGCCGTAATAGGATCCGGTCCTGCAGGACTATCATGCGCATACTTTCTGTCCAGGAGGGGCTACGGGGTGACTATATATGAAGCAATGCCCCACCCCGGAGGAATGCTTGCCTATGGAATACCTCCGTACAGGCTGCCCAGGGAAGTTCTCAGGGAAGAAATTGATTATATAAGGGCTATGGGTGTGGAGATTAAGCTTAACAGCCCAATCTCAGGAAATTATGATATAGAGGCGCTAAAGAAAGAAGGATACTCCGCAGTCTTCTTAAGTTCCGGGGCGTGGGAAGGCTCAAAGCCCACCATCGCAAACCTTGACAAATTCAAGGGTGTCTTCGACGGAATTACCTTCCTCAGAAAGGTTAACCTCTTCCTCAACTCTGAAGGTCAGGAGCCACTTGATGAATCGGTTAATATGGAAGGGAAAAAAGTGGTGGTGGTTGGAGGCGGAAACGTAGCCATAGATGCGGCCAGGGTGTCGCTACGACTGGGGGCCAGTGAGGTAAGAATAGTCTACAGACGAACAAGGGAAGAAATGCCCGCACTGACAGAAGAGATAGAAGACGCTGAAAGAGAAGGTGTAATAATAGACTACCTTGTCTCACCCATAAATGTCGGTGGAGAAGACGGTCACGTAAAGTATATTGAGTGCATTAAAAACGCACTGAGTGACCCGGATGCAAGCGGCCGCCGCAAGCCCGTTGCAGTGAAGGACTCGGAATACAGTATCGATGCTGACTCGATAATCTTTGCCACCGGCCAGCAGCCTATGCTTACTTACCTTAAGGGAAAGCTCTACGTCCAACTGGTGGATGTGGCCCAGAAAAGAATAGTGGTAAAAAATCCCCTCACCATGGAAACATCCCAGCCCGGGGTATTCTCGGCAGGGGATTCGGTTACAGGGCCCGCCACGGTGATAATGGCCATAGCCGGGGGTAAAAAGGCCGCAGCCGGAATTGACGCATTCCTCAGGGACAGGATCGTTCTGGTTGATGAAAATAGGAACAAAAGAAGAAGCAAGGTTCTCCTCCAGGTCTCAGCGGATCAGAAGTCCACCCCAAGCCTTGTATACCCCCATAGCCTCTACCTGGCCGGCAGGAAAAATACATTTGAGGAAATAACCCTTACAGTCAGCCAGGAGGCCGCCCTGACCGAGGCCAGAAGATGCCTGCGCTGTGACATATGCATCTCCTGCGGGAAATGTGTGGATAATTGCAGGAAACACATCAAGGTAAACGCCATACGCCTTGGATACATCGACGCCGATGAAGGCCCCGAATCGGATTTCAGCCGCTCAGAGCAAACCTGTATAGGCTGTGGCACCTGTTATGTTAACTGCCCTACCGGGGCTATTTCCCTTGAAGACAGCGACGGCTTCCGGGAGCTCCGGATGTGCGGAACACTAATGAGCCGCCTGGAGCTTGTTATCTGCGAGGTATGCGGAAAAACATTCGCTACTGTAAGACATCTTGATTTTGTTACAGATAATATAAAGGGGCACTTCGGAAGGGATCACCGGGCAAAAGCGTGCCCCGACTGCGCCCCCAGGGTTCTGTCCCGAAACACGTACGGAGTCAAGATAAAATAGACGGCTCATAAGCGCTGCTTCCCGGTCGGAATTCAGAAGTCAGGAATTCAGAATTTTTCTGCCTGGCTCTGATGGTGGTACAATAATGAATGTCTTTTTTATGAACCACAGAGGCCACAGAGATCACAGAGAATTGCTCTGAGGCATTACTCTCAAGTCTTAGACCAAAGAGTTTACCCTTTTATTAAAAAGCTTAAAGCATTCAAGAAGGGCTTAAAAACCTCTGTGTCCTCTGTGTTCTCTGTGGTTTTAAAAGGGCCCCAATTTTAATCCCCAAGGTGGCCGTTTTATACAGCCCGGTTGTCTGTATTCCGACAAATGAGCCATAAATAATGCGGGCCAAAAGGCCCGCTTTTTATCAGGTTATCCACTTGGTTAGCTTGTCAGGATTCAAAAATATAGTTCCGCGCCCCTCGTACTCAATACTCTTTTCCGTCTTGAAGGTATTTAAAAGGGAAGTCACCGTCTGTCTTGAAGTGCCCACCATGTTGGCAAGCTCCTCGTGGGTAAGCTGAAGGTTTATTCTAATACCTTTTTTGGACTCCTCCCCGCAGCGCTCACCCATTTTAAGAAGCATCATGGCCAATCTGCCCGGGGCCTGCCAGCATACCATCTCGTGAATAATGCCCTCAGCTTCTCTCATCCTTGCTCCTAAAAGCTTTGCTACTTTTAACGCCAGGGCGGAATGTCTGGCAAGAAGCTCTTCAAATTTATTCTTCCTGATAATTACAAGGCTTACATCGTTTATGGCACCTGCAAAGCATGTGCGCTCACCACCCCACAGGGTTTCCGCAAGCCCCATCATTTCACCGGGGCTCCTTATACTGCCTACAGTAACACGCCTCCCGTCGGGAGATAGCCTGTATATTTTAACATAGCCGCTTTCTAAAAGAAAAACCCTGTCAGCAAAATCTCCTGCTGAAAAAATAATATGGTTCTTGGGGTAATGTACCGTAAATCCGGCTTCCCTCAGAAGCATTTTTTCTATTTCATCTAAAATTGGAAAATCAATGCTTGCCAAAGTCAATCTCCATTACCTCCTTCCATTTACCGTCTAGTTTATTTTTTCTACAAATTATCTTATATTTCCTCTTTGACGAAAAATATTTTAGAAAATTCTATTATTTTTGACATATGCTAATATCCAAGACACAAAACCTATTATATATTAGCACCTGAGTTAGAACCTCAACCTTATGCGAGTCAGGTATTCAAAATTAGAAAAAAGCCCGGGAATTGGTTCCGGGCTTTTTAACACAGGCATATCCAGCTATCCAACCCTTGAGCTCCCCAGATAATACTTTAGCTCATATAAAAGATTATTGAATATATCCTTCACAGACATTATTTCCTTAATTTGGTGGACATTCTGTCCGACAAAAACAACGCCTTCCTCAACTTTTCCTGTCCTTGAGTTTTCCAGAGCATTCATAATGCAGTACTGGCCCGAACATTTCTTCAGACAGCCGTCACAGCTCTCAGGGCTGGGGGCGTCTCCTGACAGGAGCTTTGCCACGAATGAATTTTTAAGAGCCCTTCCCGGCATACCAACTGGGCTTGGAATGACGGTTACATCTTCAGGCATGGCTTTAAGATACATTTTTTTAAACATCTCTGAAACGCTGCATTCTTTGCTGAGAACAAATCTTGTAGCCATCTGTATCCCATTGGCACCCATCTGCAAAGCCCTGGCGATTCCCTCTCCGTTTACTATCCCACCGGCGGCCAGGACAGGAATTTTTACAGCCCCCCTTATTGATGGAAGTATTTCAAAAAGGGATTTGTCGGTTCCCAGGTGCCCTCCGGCCTCGGTACCCTCTACAACCACAGCTGCGGCACCGTACTTTTCAGCCACCGCTGCCAGCCTGTCCGACGATACAATTGTAACAATCGGTATTCCGGCTTCCTTCCCCCATTTGAAAATATCCCTGGAAAAGCCGGCACCGGTAAATATTACATCAACCTTTTCCTCCATAGCAGCCCTTACCATTTCAGCAAATTCTCTTATTGCGAACATGATGTTGACGCCAATAATCCCTTTTGTGAGCTTACGGGCTTCTCTAATCTCAGCACGCAACTCCTCTATACTCATACCGGTTGCCCCTATTATCCCTATGCCACCTGCTTCAGCAACGGCACCTGCCAAAGAAGACGTGGATACTCTTAGGGCCATCCCCCCCTGAACAATCGGGAACGAGGGAATCAGTTCTCCAATTTTTAGTTTCGGGAGCTGTAACAATTTAATCGCCTCCGATAATAATTTTATATTATTAAGTAGAAATTTAGTATTATAGAAAAAAAATATATAATTCTATTATTACCTGATACATAAAAAATACAACCTAACTCATTTTACGAGATTTTGGTTATATTATCAACCTCTTTAATTCTTTTTCCGTTATAATAATAACAATAAGACTTATTATAATTATTTTACAAGTTAAATATTTTAATATCGAACTAATTAGTTAAAGGGTGGAACTTATGGCTAAAGAAATGCTTATAAAACCCGGTTTTTGCACCGGCTGTTCATCGTGCTCCCTTGCCTGTTCACTACAGAATCTCGGAGTATATAACCCTTCACAGGCATATATCAGAATCTTGAAAAAGGAATTTGAGGGTGTATTTGAAATTTCTTTTTCTTCCAGGTGCAAAGGATGCCTTCTGTGTGCCAGGACCTGCCCGTCGGGTGCACTGAGGGTAGCTGAAATCGCGGAAAATAACTGACTATTCGTAATTAACTGTGAGGAGGTGGACCCGGGGGTGCAAAAGACTGTGAAACTCCCGGTCAAACAAATGGAATATTGCGGTTATACAGGGAAAACTCTTGACATTGACCTGAGTACAGGCAAAGTACAAAAAAAGGAACTTACAGAAAAATTAATCCGCAATTATCTGGGCGGTATAGGTTTTAATGCGGAGCTTTTATATCGTGAGCTGGCCCCGGGCACAGACCCCCTGGATCCGGCAAATATTCTTGTGTTTAGCACCGGGCCCCTTGTAGGCACTCATATCCCTGCCGCCTGCAGAACCGAGGCCTCTGCCCTGTCCCCCGCCACCGGTTTATTTGGGACCTCAAACTCAGGAAATTTCTGGGGAGGAGAGCTTAAATATGCCGGATATGATGCCCTGATTATAAGAGGAAAATCAGAAAACCCTGTTTATATCTATATTAACAGCGCAGGTGTTGAAATACTCCCCGCCGGACACCTATGGGGGTTGGATGCGTGGGAAACTATAGCTGCCATACAAAAAGATCTGGGCGATTCCGGCGTTCAGATTGCAAATATTGGACCGGCAGGTGAAAAACTTGTACGCTTTGCCAGTATTGAAAACGGACCTTATGATGCCTGGGCACGTACCGGCCTGGGGGCAGTCATGGGAAGCAAAAACCTGAAGGCAATTGCTGTAAAGGGGAACTGCTCATTGAAAGTGGCCAGGCCCCGGGAGTTTACCAGAGCGGTGGAAGACTGCCGCAAGGCGATATACAGTTCCCCGTTCTTCGCCCCCTTTAAAAAATTCGGGACTATGCTGGCCAGTATACCTTACTACGAATTTGAAAGCCTTCCGGGAAAAAACTATCAAAACGGAGCACCGGACAAGTGGATGGAAAGCAGAAGCCGAAAGCAGCTGGGAAGCCTGAGCAGCCGGGGAGTTTCATGCCAGTCCTGCCCAATAGCTTGCGCCCACTGGGTAAGGGTAAAGGAAGGAAAGCATGCCGGCCTTGAGCTTAAAGACATGGAAGTCACCCCGGTAATAGGCTTCGGCGCCGGGTGCGACATTCAGGACCTGCCCGCAATTGCAGCACTGAGCGGCCTTTGCCAGCGCCTCGGCATTGACATGGTTTCAGCCTCGGCATGTGTGGCCTTTGCCATGGAAATGTATCAAAGAGGAATTATAAACCGGGAGGACCTTGACCTCGACCTGGCCTGGGGTGACGAGGAAGCCGCCACCAAACTTCTTGAAATGATTGCCTATCGCAGGGGAATAGGAGACATACTGGCTGAGGGAACCAGGCTGGCCTCCCGCAAGTTCCGTGGCTCTGAGTCCTTTTCTGTTCATGTAAAGGGACTCGAGTGCATGCTGGCCGACCCCAGGGGGCGCTGGTCCACCTGGACATTCGGCTATATAACAAACATTCGTGGAGGCGACCACCTGCGCACCAGAAACCCCGTCGAAAACCTTAAATATAATGACAACCCCATACCCTATCGTACCGAGAAGTTCGGCTTTGCAGAAGATATGTACCACGGCCTGGATATGCCTGAAGACTTGAAAATGGCCGCCTTTGATAAGGACACCCGGGATGTCGGCATACCTGTGATGTCCAGATGGTCCGAGGACCTCCTGACAATCTACAACGCCCTGGGGATGTGTATTAGACCCCCTATTCTTCACACAGTGGGGCCCACACTTTTTTCAAGGCTGCTGAATGATTTAACCGGAATTACCTTTACGCCTGATGAAATAGCCCTGGCCGGAGAGCGCATCTGGAACACCATAAAGATGTTTAACATAAAGCATGGTGAAAAGCCCGAGCACTCGGACTACCCGCCAAGATTTTACGAGGACCGCCAGGGAAAAACATCTGTTACCAAGGGGCTTGACCCTGTAGAGGTTAAGGCGACACTTAGGGAGTATTACATTGCCAGGGGATGGGACCCGGAAACAGGGGTTCCGGAACAGAAAAAATTAGAGGAACTGGGAATAAAACAAACATAGCACTGCTCACGGGTCCGGAATTGGGAATTGGGAATCAGGAATTGGCAATAAGATTCAATTATTGTATTTAGCCTATACAACCAATCCCCAATTCCCAATTCCTAATTCCTAATTCCCGTTCTATTACAGTTTTATCAGCAGCGGAACAAGAACCGGAACCAGCGATGAGAGAACAAGCCCGTTGACTAGCGCCACTATTGCCGTTTCGGGATCTGTCACCCTTGCAATAAGAGGAAGAGTAGTATCCATAGTAGTGGCGCCACCCGGGGCCACCGCCACCACACCGCTATACCTGGCTGCCAGAAAGGGTATAATCAGAAAAGCTATCAGCTCCCTGAAAACATTAGTCAGAAAGGCAAGGGCCCCGGTTTCAACACTATATATTTTAGCAAGCAGCACTCCGGATAGGCTGTACCATCCAAAGCCTGCTCCTATGGCCGCGGATTCATTAAAAGGCAGGGAAATTATGGCCCCACCTGCAACGGCTCCGGCCAGGCTTCCCACCGCTACCAGAAGGGGAACCAGCAATACCTTCATCCCCATCTTCCAAAGCCGTCCCCATGTCTCCCTTTTGGACCCAATATCCATTCCAATCCCTACCAGCATTACGCACAGTGCCGCCGTAGTAACAGGGTCAATGTATCCTGTCATGTCAGCGGGGATAAACCAACGGCCCAAAATCATCCCTACGAGGATTGCCCCCAGCACCAAAAAAGTCAATTCTTACCCTCCCTCTCCCTGGATTCTTCACCTGTACCGTCTTGAAGCCACCTGAAAGCAGCAAAAACCAGGGCAACACTGCCCAAAACAGTGCAGGAAGCCAGTATAAAGGCCTGAAATCCTATTTTGTCCAGGTTGGCAAGCACCTTACCATTGGAACCCAACTGTGCACCCATGGCGCCCAGTAAAATAAAAAGCCCGGCCATGGTAAGCCGTTGAATTATTTTTGAGCCTGTAATTCCGGAGGGAAGGAAATAGCCCAAAATAATCCCTCCTATTAGTGCCAGTAGTATGTATAGCATAATTATCACCGTCTCGGAGCCGTCAAAATTAAAAACGGCGCGGGTGCACCGTTTTTGGAAACAAACAGCAACCACAATTTATTTTTTATTCAGCCTATCAGATGGCACACTCAGCCTTACATATAAAATAATTCTGTTCCAGGGTGGTATCTGCTATTTTCATATAACTTTCCTCAGGATTCCATGTTAATTGTATTCTTATTCCATCAAAATAATCCACATTTTCTATATCTCCTACGGCTACCCTGCTAAAACCAGAGGTCTGATGGGTAAAGACCAGCTGAAATTTTTCATTCCTGATGAGCTTAAAGCATGAATCTCCAACTGCCTTATCTATAATAACAACTTCGGGGACAGATTTGTCCAGAAGCTTTTTATTCTTGGTATACCAATCCAGAGTGCCTGCTTTAACGTTGATTTCGTCAATCATGTCGTCTTTTCTGAAAGCCACCTTGCCCACCCCTCTGGCATGTTATACTATAAGAATAATTCAGCATTATCGTTTTTTATCCTTCTTGCGTTACCATAAAATATAAAACTTTGTGCATATGGATACAAATAATAAACCTAACCGGGGAGGAGATCTTGAGTTATGCTAACAGGAAATTCTGTCTTACTGGTCTTGCTGGCTATTGCCGCCATTCTTTTTGTTTTTAAAATAATAAAAGGTGTAATCCGTCTTTTTTTTATCACTTCAATCCTGGTCCTTGTCTTGTGGTTCTTTATGAAGGCATAGTAAGTACGCCTTATTCCCCTTTTATTTTCTTTTTTGTGAAATACGTAGCAGGAAAAGCCCCCTACCGGTCGTAATTATTATTTAAATTAGTAATTCGACGCTTATTTACCCAAGTACTCAATGCAGCACCTGGTAAGCAGGAATTAACAGAACCCGGTATGCCAAACCGCCTATAGAAAAAAAGCTATCTGATTCACCAAAACTAATCGGTTAAGGAGGTATTATTATTGCATAAACAGAGAAAAATTGCCATTATTGGGGGTCCGGGCACAGGCAAGACCACACTGGTAAAGCAATTGGATGTGGAATACAGCATGGCAGGGTACACATCCGATGTGTGCCTGGAATTTGCCCGAACATATATAGTTAATTACGGCGTGCCCAGTAATATCTTCGAACAATTTCTTCTCTACGAGGGGCAAAAGCAGCGGGAATACGAATTCAAACACTGCGAAATACTGTTTTGCGACAACGCCACAATACTAAACTATGTCTATGGCCTGATGTGCTGTGACTACAACAACCCAAAAGAAGTATATTCACTTATGAAACTTTTTGAGTGGGCCATGAAGGACCTCCCAGGCTACCAGGTATTCTACGTTCCCAGGGAGTTTGACCTTATAAAGGACGGTGTCAGGTACCAGGACGACGATTTTGCCGTAATGATTGACAAAAAGATTAAGAATTTCCTTGATATTATGAATGTCCCCTACACAGTTATTCAGGGTGATTTAAAAACCAGGGTTGATAGAGTCAAGGAAATAATCGGCTTTGAAAACAGAAAAATATAACTACTTATTCTGAAATCCTATTTCGGTCAGGAGACAGGAATTAGGAATTAGGAATCAGGAAATAGGAATTGGCGGGTTGGGGATTAACACCAATTCCTAATTCCCAATTCCTAATTCCGGACCCGTAAATAATGCTCAATACTACGCCGCCGGCACGGCGGCAACGCCCGCTGGGCGTTTATTTATTTCGCCACCCCGCTGCCGCCGACTATAAGGGACATCCTCTTGGCAATCCACCGGCCAAAATCATCCAGCAAAGTATACATTACAGGTATAAGCACCAGTGTAATCATAGTTGAGAGGGTCAGACCGAAGGAAACCACAACAGCCAGTGGCGCCTGGCCCTCTGCACCTTCGCCGCCGCCAAAGGCAAGAGGTATCAGTGCCAGAACTGTTGCCAGTGTAGTCATTAATATGGGGCGAAGCCTTACCGGCCCGGCTTGAAGTATCGCCTCATCACGGCCGAGCCCCCTCTTCCTCAGGGTGTTTACATAGTCGATCAGCACTATTGCGTTGTTAACCACTATACCTATCAGCATTATATAGCCTATCATCGCAGGAACGCTCAGGTGGTGCCCCGTGATAAGAAGTCCCAGACATACCCCAACTATGGTTGGTGGAATTGAGAACATGATTACAAAAGGATAGAAAAGTGATTCAAACTGTGCCGCCATAACCATGTAAACCAGCACTATGGCAAGCAGTATGGCCAGGCTGAGGTCTCCGAAAGACTCTGCCATATCCTTTGCCTGCCCCCCTATGTCCATGGTATAACCGGCAGGCAGTTTTAACTCATCCATTTTTGCCTGTATATCCCTGTTTACACTTCCCAGGTCACGCCCTATAAACTCGGCGTCCACGGTTACCAACCGCGCCTGGTTGTAACGTGTGATGTTCACAGGCGCATGATCCATCTCCACCCTTGCCACGTCACCAAGGGCAACCTTTGCACCGGTGGCCGAGGTAATCATTGTGTTAGTAACATTTCTTATATCCAGACGGTAGTCGTTGGGGTACATAAGCCGTATATCTATCTCATCTTCTCCCGTCCTTACCCTGGAAACCACCTGTCCGTCAAAAGCCGTCCTGGCGGCCGAAAGAACCTGGCCAACTGTAACCCCATACTGCGCTGCCCTCTGTCGGTCAACAAGGACCTGCATTTCGGGCTTTGCCTCTTCTAGGCTGTTAACCACATTCCTGGTTCCCTGTACTTCCTTGACCCTTTCAGCAACGATATCACCAAGGTCTTTTAGGGTATCCAGGTCGTCCCCGCTAATTCTTATGCTGATGGGTGCTCCCCCACCGCCACCGCTGTCATCGGCGACATTTACGGTAAATTTTGCTCCGGGAATACTGCTGACCTGATCCCTAAGCTTTTCCACCATTTCATTGGTGGAAATATCCCTTTGGTCCAGAGGCTTTAGTTTAATCTGCATTGTAGCCATTTCAGGAGTTCCGCCCCCCAGCATGGAAAACTGCCCTCCAGAACCCACATTTGAGAATACAATATCCGTTGCAGGCTCGGAAGCAAGTATTTCTTCAACCCTGGCTACAATCTTTTGGGTTTCAGAGAGCTGGGAGCCTGTGGGCAGCTCAACATTAACACTTATCTGCCCCTGGTCCATCTGGGGCACGAATTCGGTCCCCACCGCAACAGCCATTATTATGCAGGAAGCCACAAACATAGCAAGGCTGGTAAGCACTACGGTCTTGCGGTGTCCCAGTGCCCATTTCAAAAGGCGGGAATACTGCTCTGAAAATCGACGGTAGCTTTTTCCAAATTTTTCAGCCGGCCTGTGAAGTGTTGCCAATAGTCTGCCTCGACCATTGTCATCATACCCGTTTTCATGGTCAAGTACCGTAACCTTAAGCATCCTGGTGGTTATCATTGGCACCAGGGTAAGGGCTGCAAACAGGGCCGCTATGTGTGAGAAGCTGACAGTAAGGGCCAGGGGTCCGAACAGTATGCCGGCCAGTCCCTGAACAAACACTATCGGCATAAAAACAACCACCTGGGTGGCCGCCGAGGCTGTAACAGCGTTTCCAACCTCAGAGGTTCCCTTTATGGCAGCATCCACAATGCCGTGGCCATCCTGCCTGTGCCGGTATATACTCTCCAGCACCACCACAGAGAAGTCAACCAGGGATCCAATTCCCAGGGCAAGACCTCCCAGCGACAGCATATTGATTGTCTGCCCCCCGAAGTACATCATGCTGAATGTACCAATAACCGAGATGGGAATTACAAGGGCTACAATTATGGTGCTCCTGAAGCTTCTCAGGAACAGGTAAAGAACCACAACCGCCAGAATTCCGCCGAGGGCTCCGTGTTGCACAACGTTGCTTATTGACTGCCTGATAAAAATTGACAGATCATAAACCACGTCAAGCTTCATTCCCTCGGGCAGCTCGGCCTTGATTTCCTCCATCATCTCGTAAACATTATCCGCTACCTTGACGGTGTTGCTTCCGGTCTCTTTAAGCACACTGATGCCTACCGAGGGATTACCGTTAACATAGCTTACCTGCAGCGTTTTCTTGTAGTCATCTTTTATTTCAGCCAGGTCCCCCAGCCTGACCGTACCCCCCCTGGGGAGGCTTATTGCTATATTCTCAAGGTCCTGGGCCTTTTTATACTCACCAACAATTCGGACATCCAGGTCGCTTTGACCCTTAACCACAGTTCCTGCCGTTCCCGACAGGTTATCGGAGCTTATGGCCTGGGAGACCTGGCCGGCTGTAAGGCCATATACCTGCAGCTTATTCTGGTCCAGTACGACCTTTATTTCCTTTTCCCTGCCGCCGGTTACATAGGCTGAGGCCACCCCATCGGCCCTTTCAAGCTTGGGCTGGATAACGTCCTCGGCCACCCTTTTCATTTCCGAAAGATCGGAACCCGACAGTGTAAGGGATATTATAGGCATACTGTTGGGATCCATCTTCAGAACCTGTGGGGTCTTGACATCAGAGGGAAGGTAGCCCCTTATTATATCAATCTTATCGCGTATATCCAGGGCGGCCTGGTTCATATCAACGCCCCACTCAAGCCTTATTCCTATGCGGGAGACCCCGGGCTCAGACCAGGATATAACTTCCTTAACATTATTGACAGATGACAATACTCCTTCAATAGGCTTGGTAACCAGTTTCTCAACCTCCGCAGGGGAAGCTCCCTCGTACTCCGCTGATACAAGCACGAAGGGAAGATTCATGTCAGGGTAAAGGTCAACCCTCAACCTGGGCAGAGAAACAACTCCCAGTAGTATCAGTGCCACGATCAGCATGGTTATTGCTACCGGGCGCTTGACTGAAAACTCGGCTATCTTCAATTAGATTCACCCCCGGTTGGGACCGGCTTTTCACTTTTTGTCTCCTTCACCTGCACTTTCATGCCGTCCACCAGCAGGTGATTACCCTTTACAACAACAAGTTCTCCCTCATTAAGACCGGAGGCCACCTGGGTATAGCCCTGGCCCACCATGCCCGTGGTAACTTTCCGTTCCTTGGCAATATCCCCTTCTACGACAAAAATAGCCGACCCGTTATCCTTTTCAAGCAGGGCATCTGTAGGTACTACCAGGGCATTATCCACCTTCCTGGTAGTTAACCGTAAGTCAGCCACCATTCCCGACTTTACCTCCTCGCCGGGGTTATCCAGTGTGATTTCTGCCGCAAAAGCCTTTGTATTCTGGTCTGCCTGCGGCGCCACAGCGCTAACGGTGCCCTGGTATGTCTTTCCCGTTGCAGCAACAAGTATATCAACCTTCTGATTAAGCGTTACCTGCATAACCGTACTTTCGGAAAGATTTACTTTCACCAGCAGAGGCTTATCCTGAATCACCGTAAATACTGGAGTTTGCGGGGAAACCATTTCTCCCACATCCGCCGTTCTCTGGGCCACAACCCCTGAAAAAGGCGACGCCACCACTGTATTGTCATAATCGGTGCGGGCCTTATCAAGGGCTGCATCACACTGCTGAATTTGGGCCAGGTTTGCCCTGTATCCGGTCTCAGCGGTAGCAAGCTGCAACTCGGCAGCCTCCAGTTGGGCTTTGGCCACTGCCCCCTGGTTAAAAAGCTCCTCAGTGCGCTGGTAATTTATTTTTGCATTTTCATAACTGGTTTCAGCCTGAATGGAGTTTGCCCTGGCTGATGAAAGGTTGGCCTCGGCAGTTCTCAGGGCCACCTGGTAATCTGTCTGATCCACAGTGAGCAGTGCCTGACCCTGTGACACCCTCTGCCCTATGGTGGCATGTACCGCCACAACCCTTCCCGAGATTTTGGGCGACACAGTGGCCTCGGCAAATGGGCTCACAGTTCCCGCCACACTCAACTCCTCACCGAAGGGACGGCTCACTACTGTGGCGACCTCAACCGGCTGAAGCCTTTCCTCTGTAGTTACATTTTTATCTTTTTTAGAGCCGGCCCTTACAACAATCAGAACAACAAGCAGGACTATAACGGATATTATAACGGCAGGCTTTACCCACCTTCTCTTATTCCCCTCAGCCATCTCAAGCCTCCTGTTCCTCTTTCTCCCTAATCAGATCTTCGAGCGCCTCGAGCATGCTATTCTGGGCTTCCAGGTACTGCATGACATGTTTATGACCCATTCTGGCAATTACCATTTCCAGCCTGCTCCTTCTCCTGACAATAAATCTTTCTATTACTTCCCGTCCAAGGGGTGTAAGGCTGGCATATACAACCCGGCGGTCTGTGTCACTGCGGTTTCTCACCAGAAGCCCTCCCTTGTCCAACCTGTCCAGGAGGCTTGATGCAGCCGCCATGGTGACACCCATGAACTCTGCAACGGCAGAAACGGTTACATTTCCATTATTAAGCAGATACTCAAGCAAAACTGTCTGAACATGGGTCAGGCCTTCATTGTCACCTTTATTGAACATGAACTCAAAATAAAGGGCAAACTTTTTCTCCCACATTTCTTCCAGCCTGGCAGCGTATTCCGAGTATTCTCCACCCTTTTGCACCCACTCTCCCCCTCTGATTAAATTATTAACATACTGAATTATTAGCTATGTTAAATTTATACCCTGCTTCTCCCTCTGTCAACAGTATTTTGCAATAAATAGAAAAAACGCCCTACGGGCGTTGCCGTCTTTCAGACAGCGGGAGACAGGAGACAGGAGGGTGCATGTAAATTATTAAAGTCTGACCGGAGCTATTACCTTTAATCCGTCTCAACACCTTTGTGGCTAAAAAATTAACTATAGAGAATCGGCCCCACTGGCTTAACGCTCGTGTGCAAAACTCCTGTCTCCTGTATTCTGTCTCCTGTCTCCTGACCTGCAAGGTTTTCAGTATTAGCTCAAAACTATTCCCCTTCTTTTGCCATGGCCTCGGTCAACTTTTTATACGTAAGATCAAGCCCCTCGGAGATGACTCTTACATCTCCTAATACAGGCATAAAATTGGTGTCTCCGCCCCAGCGTGGAACTATGTGAATATGGAAATGACCGGGAACTCCCGCCCCGGCAATTTTACCAAGATTAACACCTATATTGAAGCCTTCCGGATTGAAGGCATTCCTCAAAAGCCTCGTCATCTTCTGTGTTACCAGACCCAGTTCAGTAAGCTCGTCCGGCTCCAAATCGGTAATATCCCCAACATGCCTCTTCGGTGATATAAGAATATGTCCGTTATTGTAGGGATAAAGGTTTAAAAGCGCAAAGGTTTTTTCACCCCGGTATATCACATAATTTTCGGCATCCTTGTCTGATTCAAGCTTTTCACAGAATATACACGCCGATCCATGATCCTTGCCTATATATACCGTTCTCCACGGTGCCCAGATTCTGTCCATTTTATCTCTATCTCCCCTTTAAAAATTTTTCTTGGAAAGTGTTTCTACATGTAATATTGCAAATCCTTCTGTATAAAATACCCTAAAATACGCTTATACTGACGTTCTTATTTTGTCGGAATCCAGAATTCAGGAGTCAGAATTCAGACTCCCGGGCTGCCAAAGCAGCCAACAAGGAGAATGAAAATTCTGTGGCTAATAAAGACCTGGGTTGTTTTCAGGGTAGAATAATTTGCATACGGTGCTCCGGGGGCAAGCCCAACTCCCAATTAATTCTGGCTTCTGTATTCAGACCGGAAAGCAGCGCCTATACGCAAAAAAGGGCGTGGATTTTAACCACAGCCCTTTCTTTTAGCCGATTAAACCTAACCAGTTTTAATTTGCCTTAAATCAATTTAACGAGGAGTGCTTGAATATATTCCGTTTTGCATACCTCCGTTTACAAAATCCGGCACATGGCCCCCCACCAGTATGGGTGGCGCAGTCAGCTCAGTATATGCAGGCATGCCATGCTCACTTATATCCAGACCTTCGGACTCCTCTTCCGGAGAAACCCTTATTCCCATTAGTTTCTTCAGAATAACAAACACTATAAATGTGGTTGCAAAGGCCCAAATGGAAACGGAAAACACCCCCAGGGCCTGAATTCCTAACATTTTCAAACCTCCACCAAAGAGAAGCCCGCCCTCCTGGGCGAATATTCCAACCGCCAGGGCCCCCCATGTCCCGTTGACCCCGTGCACCGCAATGGCGCCAACCGGATCATCAGCCTTGATTTTATCAAAAAACCCTACCGCCAGGACAACCAGTACTCCTGCCACAAGGCCTATGGTAACCGCAGAAAGGGGTGACACAACCGCACAGCCGGCAGTAATGGCTGCAAGCCCTGCCAGGGCGCCGTTCATGGCCATACTGGGATCGGGCTTGCCCCACCTGATCATGGTAAAGATCGCTCCCGCTGTTCCTCCCGCCGCTGCAGCAAGGTTGGTATTCACCGCTATCTTGGCAATATTCATGTCCAGGCCCGTAAGTGAACTGCCGGGGTTAAATCCAAACCAGCCAAACCACAGTATAAAGGTTCCCAGGAAGGCAAGGTGCATATTGTGAGCCGGAAGAACATTTACACTCCCATCCTCGTCGTATTTTCCCATCCGGGGTCCCAAAACCAGCACCGCTGCCAGGGCGCTCCACCCGCCTACTGCGTGAACGGCAGCAGAGCCGGCAAAATCAATCATGCCCATTTTGGCAAGCCATCCGTCAACTCCCCACACCCAGTGGCCTGATATAGGATATATTAATCCTGCTACCAGTACGGTGAAAACCATATAGGTGGAAAATTTCATGCGCTCGGCCACCGCTCCGGAAACAATAGACGCGACAGCCATGGCAAAGGCCGCCTGGAAAATAAAATACGCGTAGATTGGTATCCTTAAGTTAATGTGATCCATGCCGCCGTCCAGGAAAAATCCACTTGTTCCAAAGAGGCCGGCCCTATCCAGGCCGAACATTATGGCAAAGCCTATGGCCCAGTATGCCAGCATACCAAGGGTACAGTCGGTAAATACTTTCATAACTATGTTCAATGAGTTCTTAGCTCTTATAAAACCTGCTTCCAGAAAAGCGAATCCGCCTTCCATAATAAATACCAGCGCTGCACAGAGTAAAACCCAAATTGTATCTATACCTCCGGCAAGCTCCGAGATACCAAAAGAATTCATGCTTTCTCCCCCATATTCTGGTAAATAAAAAACGCCCCAGTGCCTTCTCTGGCAGGGAGCGTCTTCGCTCATTAAATATATAATTATTTTGTCTCAACGTTGAGAAAAAGCACCTTGTCGGCCTTTATAGGCCGGTTAAAACATTACAGGGCATCGTTACCCCTTTCACCCGTCCTTATACGAATCGCATCATCAACCGTGGTGATAAATATTTTCCCGTCACCTATCTTTCCGGTACGGGAAGTGCTGCATATCACACTTACCACTTCATCAACCAGTTCATCTTTTACAACAACCTCAACTTTCACCTTTGGAAGGAGGTTAATACTGTACTCCTGACCTCTGTATACTCCTGTAACACCTTTTTGTTTTCCGCATCCAAATACCTGTGACACTGTCATTCCATGAACACCAAGGTTATTAAGGGCTTCCTTGACCTCGTCCAACTTATGAGGCCGTACGATGGCCTCGATCTTCTTCACGGATCATCCCTCCCCGTTTTAGAATAGGAAAGCCCTAACCCGCCAAACGCGCGGAATTAGGACTTCATTGACCCCGGCACAACACTGTACCTTAATATCGCGTTATCACTTCCATTATAAATATATTTCAGCGGAGGGTCAATATTAGCCTCAAAAACCCCACCTGAATCAAGAATATTATTTATAAATCCTGGGGACCCTGCTTCCTACCATGCAAACAACCTCATAGTTTATTGTGCCTATCCAGACCGCAATATCCTCCACGGGCAATAGAGCATCTCCCTGCCTTCCGAAAAGAACCACCTCTTCACCAGGAAATACTTCGGATAAATTGCCCACATCTATCATGCACTGGTCCATGCATACCCTGCCGATCACAGGAACCCTCTTTCCCCTTACCAAAACCTCTCCCCTGGAAGAAAGGCGTCTCGAATAGCCATCGGCATAACCAACCGGAAGAGTAGCTATGACAGTGTCCTCAGGAGTTTTATACGTACACCCGTAACTAACGGAAAAACCTGCAGGAACTCTCTTTACCTGGGCTATCCTTGCCTTAAAGGACATAACAGGCTTTAACTCTATTCTTTCTGCGTTGACCTCATCAGAGGGGTACAGGCCATACATGGAAATCCCGGCCCTGACAAGGTTAAACCCACTGTTCGGCATATCTATAATGGCAGCGCTGTTGGCGCAGTGTACAATTGGAAATTCAATAC
Source organism: Bacillota bacterium (assembly GCA_049323755.1). Lineage (GTDB taxonomy): Bacteria > Bacillota > Desulfotomaculia > Desulfotomaculales > Desulfocucumaceae > BRHc4a. The sequence goes on along the minus strand of JBMOPE010000011.1, from coordinate 35,148 downwards.
CTTCCCTCTTTAGATGTTCCAGAAGGCTGTTAAACTTCTCAAGCTGTTGGTTGGCAAATTGTTTATCTGCGCTGTCAGCGCTGGCAAAATGAGTGAATATGCCCACAGCATCAATACCAGGGAGGGATGCAATCTTTTTAATTTCATCAATTGTTGAGTCTTTCCCGGTAACTACACCTAACCTTCCCATCCCTGTGTCCACCTTAATATGAACAGGAATCCTTACCCCTAAACGAAGAGCTTCATTATTTACTTCCTTTGCATATTCAAATCCGAAAACAGTCTGCTCCAGGCCGTATTCAGAAACCTCCCCGATAAGCCCTGCCGGCGTGTAACCCAATACAAGGACAGGGTTCTTTATGTTTCCCCTTCTAAGATCAGCACCTTCCGCAGTCCTGGCCACCGCAAGCCGGACTGCCCCGCTTGCCAGGGCAATCCTTGATACTTCCAGAGATCCATGACCGTAAGCATTAGCCTTTACCACAGCCATAATCCCTGCTTCAGGAGGGGTAATTCTCCGTATTTCCTTAATATTATGTGATAGGGCATTCAGGTCTATTTCGGCCCAGGCAGGCAGTTCAACCATTTAAAGCACCTCTTTAATACTCTTATACTGAAAGTCTTATTCTGTCGGAAGTCAGGAGACAGAATACAGGAGACAGGAGGACCATGCATTCCTAATATGACGGACCCACCCTCAAAGCCGGGCTAAAACTCCTGTCTACTGTCTCCTGTCTCCTGACCGGGAAGTAGTACCCGTGAGTATATTTAGCTTTCCAGGTCTTTAGTCACTTCTGGGAGACAATTCAGAATATCACCGGCCAGAAGCCCCATCATCCCCTTTCCAACAGCAGCCCTGTCCCCTGCTGCACCATGCAGGTACACCCCGGCCGCCGCAGCCCTTCCTATCTCCATTCCCTGGGCTGCCAGGCCTGCAATGACACCAGTAAGAACATCACCGCTTCCTCCGGTGGCCATTCCGGGATTTCCGGTGGAGTTTATATAGACTTCTCCGTCAGGAGTGGCTGTAATGGTCCGTGATCCCTTAAGCACCAGAACCACCCCCCACTCCAACGACCTCGATATGGTCTCAGCGAGCCTGCTTTTCTGTATAGAGGCGACAGGAAGATCAGCCAGCCGTGACATTTCACCCGAGTGAGGAGTTAAAATCATAGGAGCCTTGGCCTTTTTAATCATCGAGCTCTTACCCGTGAAGGCGTTCAGGCCGTCTGCATCCAAAACAATTGGCTTGTGGGCGAAAGACACTATTTCACGAACAACCTCAACAGTTTCTTCATTTGCTGAAAGGCCCGGGCCCAGCGCCAGAACATCGGCCTTCTCCATCATTCCGGATACAAGCCCCAGCACCTCCCTTGAAAGCGTACCCTCAGCAGTTGAGGGCAGCGGAACAACCATTGCCTCTGTCAGCTTAGCTGCCACAGGTTCATATACGGCCTCGGGAACAGCCAGGGTAACCAGGCCTGCCCCTGCCCTCAGTGCGCCTTCGGCTGCAAGGCATGCCGCTCCCGCCATCCCCCTGGACCCGGCGACAACCAAAACTCTGCCGTAATCACCCTTGTGGGATGAGTTCGGCCTGAAGGGCAGCCATCCTTTCACCAGGTTCCTGTCAACAAGATTATGTCTTAGGCTTTCATCATCCAGCAGTGAAGCCGGAAGTGAAATATCGACAACCCTTAGCTCGCCTGCATAGCTTACTCCGGGTTCCATTAACAGGCCGATTTTAGGCAGACCAAAAGTCACCGTAGCGCTTGCTCTTATGCACGGACCGCTGACCATTCCGGCGTCTGCCTCCAGCCCCGAGGGCACATCCACAGATATTACAGGTTTATCGCAAGCATTAATGGCCTCTATTATCCGGCCTGCATATTCCTTTACCTTTCCCTTAAATCCGGTTCCGTATATTGCATCAATAATAATATCAGTTCTCACAAGAAAAAGCCTTACCGCGTTGAAGTCGTCCTTCTGGGCAACTGTGTATATCTTTTGGTCCATTTTTCTCCATATCTCCAGGTTAACAGCAGCATCCCCGGCAATACTCTCGGGATTTTCCAGCAAAAGAACCTTTACATCAGCTCCCATATTATAAAGGTGCCTTGCGGCAACAAATCCATCACCTCCATTGTTGCCCTTACCCACAAATATTGTAACGGTACGGCCCTGCACGTTCCCCAGTTTATCCAGCACTGCTTCAACAACTCGGCGTCCAGCGTTTTCCATCAAGACAATGCCGGGAATTCCAAATTCCTTTATGGCTTTACGGTCAATATCCCTCATTTCACCGGCAGTTACAGCCTTCATTCTCCGGTACCCCCTTTTACAGCAATGGCAAAGGCCAGTGCCATTCCCCCATCATGGCTAATGCTTACCAATACTTTTTCTATTCCTTTACTTCCGGCAATATCCGCAGCATTCCCTGAAAGAACAATATAAGGAGCCGATAAGCCGTCCCTTAACACCTCAACATCTGTCCATCTGCAGCCAGCAAGGCCGGTTCCAAGCGATTTTAGAACAGCTTCCTTGGCAGCAAACCTGGCAGCCAGACACTGGAAGGGATCGGCCCCTTTATAGCAGTACTCAATCTCGCAGTCGGTAAATAACCTCTTTAAAAAACGGAATCCCTTCCGTTCGGCAATATCTTTTATCCGCTTTATTTCAACAATATCAGTTCCTATGCCTTCAATAAACATATACTCCCCCATCAGTAAGGACTTCACCCGCCACCGGTTTCATGAAAATTCTCCGTCAATAGAAAAAAACCTGCCTGCGGCAGGCCGGATTATTTTATAAACCTTTTCATCGGTAATAGACCTTCCAAAGAACTCAAAAATTACAAGCGCAATAGAGGAGAAAATAAACTAATTGCATGTAATCCATATATTGTTTAAAACCACAGAGATCACAGAGGACACAGAGGTTTTTAAGCCCTGTATGAATGCTCTTAAGAGATTTTGATTAAATAAAATTAAGGAAACAAATTTTTAATTTCCTACATAGTTTCTGACCTGGGAGTAATGCCTGAGAGCATATTCTCTGTGATCTCTGTGTCCTCTGTGGTTCAAAAAAAGACAATCATTATTTTCATGAAAAATCTTTTATGCTACTGCATCCCTGACATGGGCTCAGGCCTGTTAAACTTTCCTGTCAGCTTGAAATTAACCCACTGGGGAAAAGGAATTCCCGATTTTGCAAAAAAATCGCTTTCCATGGTTTTTTCCTGGTCCTTCTCTTTTAAATAATCTCGTACAGCCTTTAGTGTAAGATCATATAGTTCCCTGTCCACAACTCTTTCTTCCATCAGCAAGACCCTGAGAGCAATATTCTCCTCCTCAAGCTTCTTAAGCCTGCTGAATAATTCAATGAACATCAGCCTTGTAACATCTTCATCTATTTTCCTGTCTACGTCCCCCAAAAGAGACCATATTTTAGAATCACTCATAATTTCCCACACTACCTTCAACTTTCAAACCCCTATCATAACATTATTGCCAGCAGCATACCCTTTTACGGACGGGCTTGCTGGCTGGCAATATTTTGGACAAAAATACCATGTTTTTATACATAGATAAACGCCCTGCGGGCGTTGCCGTCTTGCAGACGGCTGAACTCAGAACTCAGCATGCCATTTTTTAAGTGGTAACGTTAAAGGATGAAAATGTGGCACCGCTAAATGAGCTTAAAGGAATGCCCGGTGTTCTGAGTCCTGAGTTCTGAGTTCCGACAGCATGAAGCATTTCATTATAAAATTATCAAAATCCCAATATTTTTCTAAGTTTCTTTGCCTGGGCCCGGCTTACCGGCACCTCGCTGTTTTCCTTGTCCTCCACCACCAGGTTGTATGTTCCGTTAAAGAAAGGAACTATTTCCTTAACCTTGTGGAGATTAACAAGGTAGCACCGGTGTGTCCTAAAAAACACCGAAGGGTTAAGCCTGGCTTCCAGTTCTTTAAGTGTAAACCTGGTAAAGAGCTTATCAGAGAAAGTTTTAATGTAAATATAATCCTGCTCCGTAAAGGCGTAAAAAACATCTGACTCGGCAACCAGCACTGTTTTTCCCTGCTTTTCAGCGGGTATCCTGTCAATTTTAATCTGTCCCTGCTGGCCGGAAACCGGTCTTACTTCAATGTCCTGAGTTTCTTGCCCCGGCATTGCTTCACCACCGGAATATTCCTGTGAGATCCTTATTATTTTGTCTACTGCCTTTTTCAGCCTTCCGGGTTCCACGGGCTTTAGCAGATAGTCCACGGCGTTAACATCAAAGGCTTGCACCGCAAACTCATCATAGGCGGTGATAAAAATTACATGGGGCTGCCTTGGCAGTTCCTGTATTGCAGCGCCCAGCTCAAGGCCAGTCATTCCCGGCATGGATATATCAAGAAACAAAACCTGGTAGTCCAGGGCCTTTATTAGTGCCAGGGCTTCCTGTGCATTGGTGGCCTCACCAACAATCTCTATATTGTCAAAACTGCTGAGGGCAAATCGCAATTCCTGCCTTGCCGGGTATTCATCATCAACTATCAAAGCCTTTAGTTTCATCTAACTTACCTCCCCGCCTGTTGGTTTGCATATTAGGGGTATCCTGACCAATATTGATGTCCCTTCTTCGGGAGTACTCTCAATCTGAAGACCATATTCCTCCCCAAATAACCCCTTTAGCCTTTCGTGAACGTTCGAAAGGCCCACACCGTTACCTGAGCCGTAGCCCGGCTTAAGTATCAGGGGCATTTTCTCGGGAGGTATTCCCACACCATTATCAATTATTTCAAAAATAATCTCCTCTTCTTCTTCCAGGTAGGCTCTTATCCAAACTGTCCCCTGACCCTGCCTTGGCAGTACCCCGTGTTTAATGGCGTTTTCTACCAGAGGCTGAATGGTAAGAACGGGAACATGATAATCGTAGAGGCTGTTATCAATATCCCTGATAATTTTAAGCTTATTACGGAAACGGGCCTTTTCCAGTATTAAATAGGTATTCAGATATTCAATCTCTTCTTTAACTGAATTGAAATGTCCATGCCTTTTTAAAGCATACCTGAAAAATGTGGCCAGACGTATCAAAAGCCTCCTGGCAGTTTCAGGATTGGTGCGGCTGAACATTATAATAGTATTAAGTGTGTTGAAAAGAAAGTGGGGGTTTATCTGCGCCTGCAGGGCATCCAGCTCGGCCTTGGTAACTAGCCGTGCCTGCCTGTCAAGCTCAGCCAGCTCCATTTGGAGTCCCAGCATCTGGGCTACACCCTCAGCAAGCTTAACATCAGCGGGACTTATTTCGCTCTGCTTTGTGTGATAGAGCTTTACAGTCCCCACTACCTCTCCCTTGCATTTCAGGGGGGCAATTACGGCAGATTCAAGAGGACAATTGTCAACCGGACATATAAGGCCATAGCGATTTTTTACGACCATCATTTCTCCGGTGTTTATTACCATTTTGGTGGCATCGGTCATTATCGGGCCACCGGGCTTGTGGTGGTCAGAACCTTCCCCCACATAGGCAAGGACCTTTTCCCTGTCTGTCACTGCCACTGCCGCCACTTCAGCTATGGCCTTTATTATCTCAACGGTTTTTCCTGCGGTATCTTCATTAAAGCCCCGGCGAAGGTGCGGAAGCGTTTCATTTGCTATTCTGAGGGTGGGCTCCAGGGGATGGTCCTCAAGAATACACATTTTTCCGCCTTTTTGCAAATATTTGATCATATAAAGTGTGGTTATAAAACCTGTTGCCAGCATAATCAAAGCCGCAGTCCAACTGGGTATTCCCGGCACAAAAAACAGTGCAAAAGCAGCCATGTTAAACGGAAGCCACCTCAGCGCAACTTCCTTTACTATAAATACATTCACTTGATTACACCCCGGTGAATTATTATTCATATATTCATATGGAATAAAGAAATCTAAGTTTGTCTATACCTTTATTCAGTTGCCTTCACTTCTTATACCATATATAGCACAGCTAAGTAAATATAGTCTTCAATATTTAAGAATCTGCAGCATTATTCAAACATTTATTCGACAAACTAATTTTTCAATCCTTCCGGCACAATAATTAAAATAAAAAAGGATCAATTGGGTGTTCGTTTATGTAAATGCAATACTTCTCATATAAACCATAAATTCTAATAATCATTTTCCGCCAAACACCCGATTAGAGCTTTATGCAGCCCGCCCATGGATTGTGAAATTTTTTACACGCAAAGGTGATATACCATAAAATACTGTAAAAACAGGTGATATTGGGCTTTTTTTAAACAAAACAAGGGATTGCCATGATTGCACCATTTATCACAATAATTTAAAATATAGATATATAACCTAATTCACAAGGGGGCCGGGAGTATGGCAAAGATTATCGATTTCTATTGCCTCAGGTATTCTTACAAGCTTATTGAAAAGTCCTGCAGCTGCATGCTTCTGGTTGGCACCCGAAAAGCAGTTATGGACAGAAAGATGAATCTCATTGCAGCGGGAATGAATCCCTCCAACCTGATGATTATTAAAACCAGCGAGACACAAATAGATGAATATAAAAAATCCGGAAACTCACTGGTATTCATGACCCTTGAAAACTGGAGCTGACACCAGACTTCCGTCAAAAAAAATAATCGCTAAAAAGCGATTTTTTTGTTTCATGGACTGAATTAGTATTGATTATCATACAATTAATCTGCCATATGATTTGGCTTTCCCTTCCTGTATATTACAATTCCGTTTTCCTGGCGTGAGTACACCTGAGTTTTGCTTTCAAGGTATGCGAGGTGTGCCAGGGTTTCTGTAAGGGCAAAACGAATCTCATGAAGAGTCAGATCAGTTCCGAAAAGCTTAGAGCATATATTAAATGCCGTGGCTCCCGAACCAGCCAGCTCAGCTATACAGGCAAGCCTGTCACGGTGATGCTCAAGCAATTCACCGACCCTGCCGGCACAATCAGAAAATATAGGCCCGTGCGCCGGAAAAACTTTATTTACAGGGAGATCACCGACTTTCTCCAGTGATCTCAGAAATAGCTCCAGTGGGTTAGGATGTGATGTGGGCCATAGACTTATGTTGGAGGATATTTTGGGGAGCAGGTGATCTCCAGAAATTAATATTCCTTCGTCCCTGCAAAAGAAGCACACATGACCGTCGGAATGCCCTGGCGTGGGAATTACTTCGAATACTCTTCCCCCCATTCCAACCCTCTCTTCTCCCGAAAGTATGGAAAGCCTTGGGTGAGGCTGAACTACATTCCAAATTCCGCTCATATTATCAAGAACTTCTGCTATTAAGTTCGGGGGCATTCCATTTTCCTTGAACAGTTCCCCCACCACCGGCATATTTACGCGACCCTTTTTCCACATCTGCTCAACAAAGTTACTCTCAATATTGTGGATATAAACAGGCGCACCTGTTAATTCCTGAAGCCACCCGGCGGCCCCGTAGTGATCCGGGTGGTAATGTGTTACATATATCCCCTCGATATGGCTGTAGTTAATACCCATATTTATAAAAATTTCTTCCCATATTTTTGTAGAAGGAGAATAATTTAATCCTGCATCAATAATTACCCACCCGGTATTACCCTTTAGCAGATAGCAGTTGACATGATCAAGCTTAAATGGAAGCGGAAGCTTAATACTGAAGATATTGGGTGCCACTTCCATTTCCATACCTCCTGCCTGTATCTAATAAAAACTGGTCCTTTTAAAAAGAGTTTCCACAACAACTTTAAATATCCTTTATAAATTTAGCTCAATATCCTAACATATTATGACATATTTGCCATTTATCCATGAGCAAATTCCAAAATGTCTTCTATATACAGATCAACTTATCCTATTAGAATTTATAATATAGTTTTTTAGAATGCCATATTTAAATGGCTGAATACCCCGGTAGTTATGCAAAATACCTTTAAACTATAGGTTATTATACAAAGGACAACTTAACAAAGCAAAAAGCACCCATCAGGGTGCCAAGATTGTTGACAGTGCTGTTATTATATAGTGCTTTTACAGCATAATATTTGCCATTTCCTGAAACAGGTCAGCAGATCTGAGAATTCCAACCAGCCTTGCACCTTCCATAACCGGCAGAATATCTCTTTTTTCTCTGAACAGCTTAAATACTGCCTCTTCCAGCGTGCTATCAGCACCAATTACGGCACCAAAGGGCTCCATTATGTCCCTGACAGATTTATCAGCCACATCAAGGCAGAGATTTGTAAACAGGCCTGATATAAAAGCCGGATCAGCCCAATTTGTAACATTCCATCCCCTGTACCAGTCATCTCTTAAATTTGGGGGCTGAACCGATGCCAAAAATTCAGGTATCCCAACATAGCCAATAAGAGATTTATTTTCAAACACAAGCAGGTAATTAATGGTACCGGAGGTCTCTTGCATGACCGAGTTTTTTAGAATATAAACCGCGTTTTTTACACTGGTGTCGGCAGATACAGATGAAAAATTCTCAAGTGAAGACATTATGTCCCTTACATATTTTTCATTATATTCCTTTACACATTTTATCTGTTCCTTAGGAAGACCCATACCCTATACCCCCCTTCAAGTGCTGTTTAAATTGTTACTATGCATATACCGTGCCTGAACAAAGACTTTTTTAAAATCTTTTACTTTTTAGGGACTTATTATAACACCCGTGTTTATTGAGTCTTATCCATGTGATTTCTATTACATATTAATTAGCTAATATTTGAGAAGCCTTCCTGTGATTTTACTGTATGAAATTGCACAGTTGTATGTATGTGTACGATCAATATAATAAGCTTTAGTTGCTATTCAAATACAAAGCTTATTTAATATTAATCCTTAAATTATAACGTTCATCCCAAAATTACACCCTGCAATCTGTCCTGTCGCTACTACAGTCCTAACCTTTCCGGTACAAACTTTAAATATCAGACCTGTTATATTCTTCCTCACCATATAAATTATCACTACACTGTTACAAAATTTTTTAAGGCATATTGCACACCCGTCTTTGCTTGTGATATTATATACAAAAGAAAAATATATTATTTTAATCACCACACAACTGAACTGGACAATTTTTTTCAGAGAGAATGCTCCTATTTTCACAATCATTTTTTGCCTGTACCTATTTTTTATTGAGGGGGTGATCAATAAAAATTTAAATTAAATCCTTTGAAGGGAGGTTGAAAATGCTTGAAAATCTAAATGAATACCTTCAGGCTCTACACTCTGGACATAAATACCCGTTCGCCTTAATATTAATTCTAAGTACCGCCGTTATAGGAGCTTTGGCAGACACCATCTCAAAGATACCGATAGCCTGGAACTGGACACATAGTATGTTAACCGCCAACAGGAGGAAGGGAAGTCCGCGTTGGTAAACTGCAAGTGAAGAAAAACAAAACATAAAGGAGGTTATATTTATGCTGAAAGAATGGGTAGAAAGAAATTTACAGGATCCGTTCTTCAGGGCAGAAATGGTAAAGGCCGAAATTAATGTAGTCAAGGACGCTGACAGCAATCTGGGAACAGTAAAGTCAATGGCCGTTTTAGGCTCAGCATATATGGCATTTTGTGCATACAGCTACCTGAAATATGTTGCCTGAACTTGTGATTTATATCATTTACCCTTGTGCAATATGTCCTATATAAAGAATGTCGGGGGCCACAGAAACAGCAGACAGCATTGACCTCCGGCTGGCCCCCTATCTAATAAACTGGGTGAAAAAAAAATAAGCCCGCACCGAATCCAGGAGGAAGGGAAGTCCGCATTGGCCGGTACAGGCCGGATTATTTAAATTGGGGTGACCCACAATGTTATTTTTACCTTTTGCCGATACAAGCGTTAACCTTTTAACTATTTTTACAATCGGACTTATTGCCGGAGTAACGGGAGGGGTTTTTGGTAATTTCGCAAACAGCGCGATAGTTCCTGTCCTGCATATATTCGGCCTTCCCCTCCCGATATCGGTAAGTGCAGGCGCCAGCTTGGATTTTGGCCGGACTTCCCTCTCTTTTATCACTGGCCGGGATGACCGGCTGGCATACCGCAGGATAGGAATTACCTCCGGCCTTATAGGACTATTGGGAGTATACCTTGGCTTTAAGCTTCATATGATTCTAAAAGAGACCTCTTATGGCACCGCCTTTATTGAAATGTGTTACCCGCTTATCCTTATGGCCGGTGCCGTTACAGTTTTTTTGCAGTGGAAATACTTCAATAGAAATCATTACTATGATGTTGCTCCCTTTCCGGCCTTCGGCCTTAACTGGAGATTTCCCCTGGCAATCCCCGGAGGGTCCGGACTAAGCCGGGTTACTGTCTCCAGAATCACCCTAGTCGGTATGCTTCTCGGAATTACTACCGGAATGCTGGGCTTAGGGGCAGGTGTTCTTGGAATTTCCCTTTTTATGTATATTCTCGGCCTACCCCCTGAAAACGCCACAGCCACGGATGCCATCGCAATGTCATTGATCGGCTCAGGAACTATTTTCCTTTATGCCGCAGCCGGCCAGGCAGAGTTTTTGTTAATACTTATACTTATTCTTGCAGTTACGGTAGGCTGCCATATCGGAGCGGCACTACCCGGTGAAATGAACCAAAGCCACGCAAGGCTTTTATTTTCAGCCTCCCTTGCTATTGTAGCTTTAGCCGCACTTCTCAGGCCCTATAGCGCTACTGTTTCCGGTCTGGTCATTCAGCTAACAGGAATTGCTCTTTGTGGATTTATAATAATCAATTCCCTGTTTACCCAAAGGGTTGTAGCCCGGGAAAAGAGGGCGGCTCACAATAGAAACCCTGTTTAGCCTTAGATTACGCCCAGCTGATTTAAAAAAGGCTTAGTAACTGAAATGAACTCTGCAAATTTTTTTGCAGTCCTGACTACATCTCCCTGCACATTTTCTATTGGCAGCAAAATCTTTAATCTGTATTTTCCGGTAGCCTCCACCTTTGGGAGTTCCCTTTCAAGCTCGCTCCCCAGCCTTTTTTCTATCTCCGGCTTCAGCTCGAGCAATGGCATGAATACCTGCTTTTTGTGACCGTCCATTACCAGATCCAGCACAAGAAATTCCTGGCCCTTGTTGGGCCCCTTTCTGGGCCTTGTTTTACCAATTCTATAGTAAACATCCGTATTATCAAATACCTTTACGCATTTCCAGGATTCTATTATGCCAATGCTCTGGCCGGGGAGTGAAAACACAATGTTAATATTTCTGGGCTCCAATATGATTTTAACTTCCTGAAGAACGTCATCCACAAATTCATCAAAGGACTTTGCGCTCATGGGTGGACTTTTTAAAGCACTTACCTTTTCATCTTTCAGCCATTTCTCAAACCAGTCCAGAGCCTTTTTAAAATCGCTTTTATCGTCTGGACCGGCATAAGGTTTTACACCCTGGCCTTTTTCTATATCCTTTAAAAATGCTTTTTTATGACGGTTGAAAATATCTAAAAAATTCTTTTCGGTCACGGCATACCGCTCCCTTTTACCATCTTTTTAAATTCGGCCCACCCAGGCTTTACTTGTCCGAAAGCCAATTTTTTCTTAGCCTAACCACTTAGAAATCAGTGCCCGCCCGTTCCAAAGATACCGGATGCAGCCAGGGTCAGGACCACAATCTCCAATATAACTATAGCTGTATATATCCGATCTTTTTTGGCCAGATATGCCGGCAGAAGGATAAAATAGCCCAGAACTGTAAGTATTCCCAGCCATGCAATTCCCAAAAGCGGCAGGAAATCTCCAAACTTGACCATTGCCAGCCATCCCCAGCCGTGAGGAACCTTTGCTGCCTCAAGGTAATCAGATGCCTTCATTCCCCAGTACTGCTGCATTTGAGACGGCTCAATATAAGTAGGCATTAAACCCAGCATATATATTGCGAATGATATTGCAAGTACGACTATCCCTGCCCATGACCCATACAAAAGAAGGTTTGCGTATTTTACCTGCTCAGGCGGGACATCCACCTTTATACCTTTAACATTATAATCTGCCATAATATCACTCCCATATCCCCAGTCCCTTTAAAAGGGACCGTAATCCTGCAAACAGCAGCATAATTATCACAAGATACCTTACAGCCTTAGGCTTTGCCCCTGCCAGCAGCCTTACTCCCACCAGCGAGCCAAACATTATCCCCAATACCGAGGGAACAGCTATAATAGGAATTACGGCGCCCTGGTTCATGTATATCCAGGCAGCGGAAGTATCGGTTATTGAGAGAAGAAACTTACTGGACCCCACAGCTATTTTCAGGGGGGCTCCCATCAGAAGATTGAGCACCGGAACGTTAGCCCAGCCGGCCCCCAGCCCAAACATACCCGCTATGGTTCCAATGAACATAAACAGAAAGAATCCCTGGGGAGTTCTCCAGACCGTCCAGTCGACGGTTTTACCTGCAGTGGCCTCATAATATGAACCGGCTATGCCCAGTTTCTTGCTCAGCCCGTCTCTTTCCCCTACGGTTGGGAATTCACTGTTCTTTGAGAAGATAAACAATAAAGCAATCAGTGTTATGGTTACCCCCAGAGCTGTCTGTGTTACATTTGTTGGAAGAGCAAGGCCCAAAAAAGCACCAAATATCGCAAAGGTGGATGCTATCAGAGCCACCGGCAAGGCCAGCCGCAAATTGGCCAGGTTTGCCTTTAGAAGACCCGGGCCGGCTGCCAGTGCCCCGGCCAGCGCCACAATAAGGCCGGCTCCCCTGACAAAGTCCAGGTGGAAGGGAAAGAAGCTCCCCACTATAGGAACAAAAAGCACGCCGCCCCCCACTCCTGCCAGAACAGCCATAATACCCATAATAAATGTCACAACAAACAAGGCCAGTGGCCATACCCACCAAGGTGTCCCAGGGCTCCCGGACGCCGCCTGCATCGATGCTGATATATTCTCCGCCACCGGGGAAGTGGCTACCGAGGCCAGCATGTAATCTGCTTTACAAATAATAGTCTGTAGCATGTCGTATCCCCCTTAAGGTCACTAAAAATTTTACCCTCTTCATTCCCATACAATCACAAACAATATTTCACAAAAATAGTTATTTATTTGTCCCCAATTAATCTAAAAGAATCCCCGGATAAAATATTCCCCTTTTACCCCCCTCCCCGTTAACAGTATTAAATTTGACCTTCTATGTTTGTCGGACAATATTGCACAAACTGTTTTAAAATAAAGGTGTGCGATACTATCCGAAATCAATCAGCATACATAAGTGCAAAATTTTACTTTTGGGGCCATGAGCTGTATGATATAATACAGTCAGGTAGTTATTAAAACGCTTATCATCGGCATTGGCGACATGATTGTTCGTTATTATACAAATATACCTTTGCAGTCCTGGTCTCCAAAACAGTTTTAAATACTTTGATCATTACATTATGCACTTTCCATGCCAGTATAAAAATCGGCTCAAAATAACTACTTGTCACTACCGGGCCATGAGATAAAATAAAAAATATGTCTGTTTACAGACACCTAGTTCTAAAATTCTCTTAAATGTCGTTGTGACATTAGTTTCAAACATTTAACACATTGTCTGATATCATACAATCGTCTGTGGGAGATCAAATATGAGTATTTTTAAAGGTATTTACGAAATTTTCGTTCATAAAAGTCTTCGCTTTCAGATACTGGTAATCATAGCCTCATTACTCGTCATTCCTGTGCTTGTAATGTTTTACGACATCTTTTATGCCTCAAAAAGTGATGAGGTAATGATACTGGACCACGAAGAAAAGCTAAAATCCGTGGTTGAATTAAAGATTGTTCCCGGTATAAAGGAATCCGCCAAAAGATTTAAAACGACTGACTTCAGCTCTCTTAGTCCTGAACAAAAATCAGTTATTCTCAACAATTCTTTTGACGAGATCGCAGGGCCGCTTGTATCGGATTATCCGGGCGTAAGATTCGGCCTGTATCTTACGGACAGCCGGCAGATATACGTTCACGGGTTTCTTCACCAATACCGTCATCTCTCACCGGACGAGGCCCTGGAAAGGGAAAAAAGAATAATGGATGAGGCAGACTCAGGCCTGGTGGCGGTAGTTGCCAGCAAAAGGCCTCTGGCCAGGCTCACCAGCAGCCTCAGGGATGAAACCTTTGAGTACCTGACTCCAGTGTTTATAGATAATCAACTGGTTGCCGTAGCCTGGGCCGATGAAAGGCTTCACCCCATTTTTGCCCAGAGCCGGAGCTTTCTTTCAGCAACTAAATATCTTGCCCTTTTTGTGCTTTTCGTTGGGGCAGCCGGCGCCCTGCTGGTTATTCACAACCTTGCAGGAAGTGTTTCCGCGGTCAAGAAGGGTTTAAAAGAAATGGAAAAGGACTTAACCAGGCTACTGCCGGAAATATCAGGAGAGGCCGGCCAGATAGCTCTTGCTATAAACAAAATGGCAGTCTCTCTGGCAGAAAAGGAAAGACTGGAATATGAGATGCAAAGGTCGGAAAGACTTACTTCCCTGGGCCGGCTTGTAACCGGGGTGGCTCATGAGCTTCGCAATCCAATAGGAGTGGTAAAGACAACCGTGCAGGTAATGGAAAGCGAATTTAAACACACACCCGAAATAAATGAATATACCACTGTGATTAAAGAGCAGATAGACCGGCAAAACAGGGTAATACAGGAGTTGCTGGACTTTGGAAGACCAAGTAAAGAGGTGGTTCAGCCGGTTAATTTTAATTCTTTAATGGAAAAAATACTGACGTTCACGCTGCCCATGCTTAAACAGAGCTTTATTAGCATTGAGGTTTCTCTTGAACCCAACCTTCCAAAAATCATTGCCGACGCTTCAAGGATCAAGCAGGTTTTTGTAAATATGATTTTAAACGCTATCCAGGCAATGCCGGAGGGTGGAAAGCTTATAATAAGGTCATATCTCCAGGACGAATTTGTTTGCGCCGAGTTTAAAGACAATGGCAGCGGCATAGCTAACGAAGATTTGCCCAGGATTTTCGACCCGTTTTACACCACAAAGGAAACCGGGACCGGGCTGGGCCTTTCTATAAGCCACCAGATAATAAAAAGTCACAACGGTACTATTCACGTAAGCAGCACGCCGGGGGAGGGCACAATATTCAAGATAAAGCTGCCCTTCAGGCTGGAACAGGGAGGCATAAACAATGGTCCACAAAATATTGATAATTGACGACGAAGAGCACATGTGCTGGGCTCTGGAAAAGGCAATGAAACAGGAAGGGTACCAGGTTACCACAACTACCCGGGGCAGGACGGGGATCGGTCTTATCAGGGAAGAGTCCCCTTCCCTTGTTATACTTGATCTGAAAATGCCGGAAATGGACGGCATGGAGGTTTTAAAGCAAATCAAAGAAATCAACCCCAGGCTGCCTGTGGTAATGCTGACAGCGCACGGCACCATTGAAACAGCTATTGAGGCCATGAAAATGGGAGCCAGTGATTATTTAACAAAGCCCTTTGACCTGGATGAGCTTAAGCTGGTAATAAAACAAAACCTTGTTATGAGTCAGCTTGTAAGTGAGGTTACCTTTCTCAGGTCCGAACTTACAAAAAAGTACCGCCAGATGGTGGGTGACGGCCCTGCCATCAGTGAAGTCAGGCGACTGATTGAAAGAGTTGCCAACAGTAGCGCAACGGTTCTTATAACCGGTGAAAGCGGAACAGGGAAAGAAGTAGCCGCCCTGGCAATACATCAAAACAGCCCCAGAAGAGATTATCCCTTTGTGCCGGTGAACTGTGCCGCCCTGCCTGAAAATCTTCTTGAGAGCGAACTCTTCGGGCACGAAAAAGGGGCCTTCACCGGGGCAATGGCCAGGAAGATGGGACGCTTTGAAATGGCCGACAAGGGAACAATTTTCCTGGATGAAATTACCGAAATGCCTTTAAGCATGCAGGTTAAGCTTTTACGTGTACTTCAGGAAAAATCCTTTGAAAGAGTAGGGGGAACAGAAACTCTTCATGTCGATGTCAGAATAATTGCGGCCACTAATCGGGATCTGGGCAAGGCTATTGAGGAAGGGCAGTTCCGTGACGACCTGTATTACCGCCTGAATGTTTTCCATATACATCTTCCCCCTCTCAGGGAAAGAAAAGAAGATATCCCTGTTCTTGCAAATCATTTCATTGAAAAGCTTCGGCCGACTTATCTGGTCAATAAAATATCGGACGAAGCCATGAAATTGCTTATAAAGTACAACTGGCCCGGAAACATACGGGAGATGCAAAACGTTCTGGAAAGAGCAGCCATTATTTCACACAGCAGTGAAATAACGGTTGACGATCTTCCAAAGGAATTTCACAGCGCCCCATACAAACCCGGAGGGGAAATGGTTTTGAATATTCCCGACAGCGGCATTTCCCTCGAAGGACTTGAGAAGGAACTCATATTAAAGGCATTGGAGAAAAGTAAGGGAAATCAGACCAGGGCGGCCCAACTGCTGGGAATAACCAGGTCTGCCCTTCTGTACCGGATACAAAAACACGGCCTGGGGTAATTTTCCGTTAACACTTATACATTTGTATTCCTTAAAAAATGAATGAAAGAATACCCCTGGTAAAAATATATATTAATATCATAAAAATAATAAAGAAAAAGAAGGATTTATTGATTTTTTATCAGAATATTTTTTATATGAAAAAATGTTTAGCCTACTAATACAAGAGTTCAGACATCATCAAATATAACTAATAGCGGTGGTGAACCATGATATCTACAAACATAGAAACGTTTGCTGAAATAAACACTCCTCAAGGTAAAGTAGCAATCGAAGGACCAGTACCGGAAGAAAATCTGAAAAGCCTTGCCATGAATGAAGGACTCAGTAATTTTAGGGTTCCTGACAGGCAGCATGAAGCCCTTCGAATTATTGCAGGCTCACCTGAAGGTCTTGTTTATATCGCCAGGCATGATCAGGAAATAGTTGGTTATGTCGTTTTCCACTACCCAAGCCAGTTCTCCAGGTGGAGTAAGCACCCACGGGTATTGGAATTAGGGGCAATTGAGGTCAGCAGCAAGTTCAAAAGGAGCGGCCTGGGCACACAACTGCTGAAGGCTGCTTTCAGCAATCCCCACATGGAAGAATACATTGTAATAACCACCGAGTTCTTCTGGCACTGGGATCTCAAAGACAGTGGCCTTGATGTATGGAATTACCAGCGCATGCTTACCAAACTTTTTGGCACTGTCCACTTTAAAAAGAGAAGAACAGATGACCCCGAAATACTCGAACATCCCGCCAATATGCTTATGGTTAGAGTGGGGACCCAAATAACCGTCCCCTATGCAAAAAGTTTTGATGAAATGCTTTACCAGCAGTCTATTATTGAATAACCAAACTCAAAAAAAAATCAGGGGCGCTTTTAAGCGCCCCTTTTATCTTTTCCCTGTGACAAACCCTACCTCTACAACCTTTGGGTCCGGCTGATAATAATCCTTTGATATAAGTTCTCTTGCCTCTTCTATATCACCATTGAAGTACAGCCTGTAAACAGAGGCCTCATATCCCGGGGCACCCTCGGTAACAACCCTGGACTGCCCTCTCTTTAGTCCGGGGTTGCTTTTTATAACAATTCCGGGTGATATTGTTTTAACATCTGATTTTATCCTATAAAAATTTTTACCCTCTTTTTTCCCTGTTATCAGTACCTTCACATAACCCTTTTCCTTTACCGCTGTTGACATAATATAAACCGGGCGCTTTAAGTTATTCCTTATCTTCAGGTCAATTGACCCGTCCGCCACTGTTGCGTCAAGTCCCGGAGCAACATACTTTACCGGCTTGGAATGGTTGCGGCGCTCTATGATTTCAAGGCCTGACAGGAGAGCAGCACCGTAAAGGGTCGTTGCAACCTGGCATACGCCGCCGCCATAGTCATCAACCAACTGGCCACCGATAATCACCGGCGCCCTGTAGTATCCATTACCCTCGTTAACCGGGGAAATAAAAGAGTTAAATGACAATATTTCACCTGGCATAACAAGCTTGCCGCCAAGCTTCTCAGAAGCCCTGGCAATATTCATGGAACGACCGGCAGATCCGGCCTCAAACCTGGTTGTACATTCCCCAAACACATCAGTCAAACCGGCAATATCATCTTCTATTACCCTGGGAGACAATGTTCTTGATACAATTGAAACCCTAAAGTCAGAACCGGCCTTTAAATCAATTATTTTAGCCATGGTTGCGTCCAGGTCTATTTCATACCCCTCTGATGCCGGGAGAGACTTTATATTGCCATCCTCCTCCACAAGCTTTGCATCTCTGGGCTGAACGGTATATTCGTTATTTATTCTTTCCAGCTCTTTTTTTAGTGACTCCCGGTCGTAGGCCAGCGGCAAAGAAACATCTGTGCTGACAGCCTTATTTCCTAAAAACTCAGATATCCTGCGAGCAGGAGCACCTGAATTCCCAATAGCAAAAGCAGCTTCTACCGCTTCACGGTAGCTGTAGACCCCCTTTACCTTTTCCAGGGAAATAGCCCACTGACGTTCTTCAGCTACAAGATAAAGACTTTCTTTTTCCGGAGGGGCCAACCTTTCTTTAAGAACCACTTCCGCACTTGCAGGAGTAAGTCCGCCGATATCAATGCCGGCGGCTTTTATCCCCTGCAGAATCATTCCGTCGGATGGCCCCTTAAAAAAATACCCTCCGGCATATATAGCCAGTGTTGTTTGTAATATGATAACCACAAACAGAGCAGTCAGCCTCTTAAGCTTATTCAATAAGTATCACTGCTTTTGTATTTTTTTATTTAGTCTGATACATTCATGGTCAGCTCAATATACTTGTCCATTGAGAGAGCCTTTTCAATTATTTCTTCAGTGATTACATCGCCCTCGTTGACTATTACCAGGCCACCGGTCCCCACTATCTTCTTGGTGGCTTTTTTTCCTGCCAGATACTGTCTTTGCCTGGATTCAAAAACCTCTACCGGGTCAACGGGTGGAGCAGCTTTCTCCTTTGCCTTTACGGGTGCTGGCGCAGGTTTGGGTGCTGTTTCTGCCTTTGCCTCTGTGAGCTCATTTAGCCTGTAATTCTCGAATCCATCCTCTATGACAATGAATTTCGCCCCATATGTTACAACCTTGTCACCCGGCACCACAAAACCGCTGCCTTCTTCTGAAACAATTTCACAACCGAGAATTTTGCCGGACTTCTCATCCAGCACAAATTCGGATATGCTTCCGATATACTGGCCGGACCTGGTCATTACACCTGCCTTTATTACCTGTATATTCCTGTCCAGCAGCGAAACCAGGTCGGAATTAGAGCTTACCGGTGAGACATCACCGGACTGAGAAATGGTCACCGCAAACTCTCCTATACCCAAAACCAATCCATATGGCAGGGTGCGCATTTCTCCATACCAATTCTCCCTGTCAACCAGCAGGCATTCCACTTTACCCTGTTCAGGGTTAACCACAATCCCGGTCACCGATCCCAATTGATCACCGGATGATATGGCTATCACCGGCAAGCCCAGCACTTGTTGTGTTTTCTTCATCAAACTTCTCCCCTTAACTGGATTATTATTGATTTAATACCTTTTAACTCACTTTCATTAAGTGAAGGACCCCATACCACCTCAAGCATTTCCATAATAGACAAAGCCTGTCTTTTTAGTCCCTGGGCCATGTATATTGAGCTTATCCTGGTACAAAGAAGAACAGCCAGCCTTGGAGGAGGACCCATCTTAAGGGCTTTAAAAAACATATCCACTGCTCCGGCGCTGTCCCCATGGGCAAGCAGATCAAAGGCCTTGGCCACTATAATACTTATCTCGTCTTCCTGGGCTGTCATTTGGCTTTCATTATCCTGCTCTGCAGGGAAAGCTTCGGACTCATTATAAGTATCTCCAATACCCTGTATATATTCTGTTTCCATTCCGCCCACCCCGGACTGAGCAACAGGAATTTCTTCAATACTTACTTCTCCATCTACGGAAGCGCTGACCAGACTTGTCCCGAACTCAGCAGAGGCAATCATTTCTGCAACTTCCAGGGTGGCAGTCAGCACATAAAGGTCTTCCGGAATGGCCTGATCAAATTGTTCAGCCAAACCAATATCTTCAATGGGTTCACCGGTTTCAGCTTCTATATAATCGATAGCCTCTTCCTCATCATCAGGCTGTGCTTCTTCCTCCAGAACACACCACCGTTCATCCTGCGCTGTGTCTTTGTATTCAACGGCTTCAGCCTCACAATGGTAACCATCCTGCTGATATTCAGAGGCACCCTGTCCAACCTCTTCCGCTGCAATATGTTCTGTTACATATTCTGCGTTCTCAGGCTGTACTGCTTCCTCTAAAACATATCCCTGCTCATCCGGCACTGTGTCTTCGGATTCCACAGAAAGAATTGCAACCTCATCCTCCAGAGGCATAAATTCTTCAACTTCCTCCGGTATAATTTCTGCTTTTTCCCCGGAATGAGCCTGCCGGCACTCAGAGTCACCCTGTACAACCTCTTCTGCTGCAGCAGGTTCAACAAACCCTTTTAAATCTTCAGGCTGTGTTGCTTCCCATATAGAACACCCCCGTCCATCCGGTGCCAGGTCCTGGGATTCAGCTTGGAATTTGGCAGTTTGGGGATCAGCAGGGCCGGTTAATACACCGGCTGCAGCCACACTATTAGAAAGGACATAAACCCCGGAAGCTGTTTCACTATCTTTCCTTATACCGGGTATACCTCTAATTGTGCTAACGATACTCTCCCAGTATACGGCAAGCTTATTAGCTCTTTGGACATCACCGGCCCCTTCCATCGCTGCAAGGGCCTCACCCACAGTCATACTGGCAATATTTCCCTCGCTCAGCTCCCTGGCAGAGAAAAATTTAACTTCGATGTAATAAAGGGCACCGGCGCCAGCCATGATCAGTAACACATAAAGGTACAGTACCTTGGGATAATGCATCTGGGCTGCCAGAAACGGGTATATAATACAGTATATAATTGATATTCCCACCGCAATAAAAAGTACTGGGGCTCTGATGGCTATCGCATGGCGGAGAAAATAAAGCAGCGCCATCATGACCAGGTTAGCCAAAATAACCACAATTATAAACTCTAACATCACACACCTCAAAAAGGACACTTAAATACAAGGTCTATATTAAGCTATATTAACAATTACCTACATTCCTTAGCCATTCCCGGAGCATTATTTTCCAGCAACTTATTTTGTTTTTACTTAAAAACCTTCATTTATTCTGTCTTATTTGTAAAAAACTGAAGGAGAATATTAGACATCTAAAACTTTAGTCATATATTCTATAAATATTAATAACGTTCCTGCCTGAATATCACCATAAATGTAGATTTTTGAAAGTATTTGGCCTCAGCAACCGTAATATGTCGATTTTTTCAAGCCATTTTCCCTATGGCTTTTTTGATAATTATTGCATTTTAATATTCAAAAATTTTATAATATTTAATATTATCTGCCATAGTAAGTTTTGTATTTCTATATTTTTTGTATTATCCATCCGGAAAGGGGTGAGATGTTTTACAGCCCTTGGAAATAAAGTAACTAAACAACAATATAACTAGGGGGGGAAAAATCTATGATGAATTATCCTCTTACCACGGGAAGCATACTCGAAAGATCAAAGATGCTCTATTCCAAGAAGGAGATTGTATGCAGGGATTACTCCGGCACATTCAGGTATAATTACGACCAGTTTTACCAGAGGGTTTGTAAATTGGCCAGTGTTCTGGAAAACCTTGGAATAAAGCGGGGTGAAAGGGCTGCAACCCTGGCCTGGAACACGCACAGGCACCTTGAGCTATATTTTGCTATACCAACTATGGGCTCAGTTCTCCACACCCTGAATCTAAGACTTTTCCCTGAACAGCTTATATACATAATAAACCATGCCGAAGATAAGGTTATATTTGTAGATCAGGATCTGCTTCCACTTCTGGAGGCAATAAAGGGCCACCTCAAAACAGTTAAACACTTTGTCATTATGAGCGACAGTGAAGAAATGCCACAGACTTCCCTTAGTCCGGTCTACTCGTATGAAAAGCTGCTTGCTGAGGCTTCTCCCAGCTACAATTTCCCCTCGGATATAGATGAATGGTCCCCTGCCGCCATGTGCTACACCACTGCCACCACCGGAGACCCCAAAGGGGTAGTTTACACCCACCGGGCTATATTCCTTCACTCTCTGGCCTGTCTCAGCGCCGACATGATGGGTCTAAGCGAGAGAGATACCGTTATGGCGGTGGTTCCCATGTTCCATGCCAACGCCTGGGGGATGCCTTTCACCGCCACATGGACAGGGGCAAAGCAGGTATTTCCGGGAGCCCGCCCCGACCCAACCATTCTTTGCCAGCTTATTCAGGATGAAAGAGTAACTATGACCGCCGGTGTTCCCACCATATGGATGGGTATACTACAGGTAACCGAGAAGGCCAAGTTTGACTTCAGCAGCGTTAAAGCATTCATCTGCGGGGGTTCGGCAATACCGCTGGCTCTCATGAAGGCCTACGACGAAAAGCTTGGCATACCCATCATCCACGCATATGGAATGACCGAAACAACACCTCTGGTAACACTATCCAAAACTAAATCGTACATGGATGAATGGCCGGCTGATAAGCAGTACGGCGTCAGGGTAAAACAGGGAGTAATAGCGCCGGGCCTTGAAATAAAAATAGTGGGTGAGAGCGGCGAGGATCTCCCACATGACGGCAAAACCATGGGCGAACTGCTTATAAGAGGTCCCTGGATAGCAGGAGAGTATTACAACAACCCCCAAAAGAGCGCCGAGTGCATGAAAAACGGCTGGCTGCACACCAATGACATAGCTACAATTGATGAAGAAGGGTACGTCACTATCTGCGACCGTACTAAGGACCTCATAAAGAGCGGCGGAGAGTGGATTTCCTCGGTGGACATGGAAAACACCATTATGGCCCACCCTGCCGTTGCAGAGGCAGCTGTAATTGCCATGCCCCATGAAAAGTGGGACGAGCGCCCAATGGCCTGCGTGGTTCTCAAGCCCGATTTTGTGGGTAAAACCAAAGAAGAAGATATTATTGACTTCCTTAAAGATAAACTAGCCAAGTGGATGCTTCCGGACAAGGTATTGTTTATTGATGACATTCCCAAGACCAGTGTTGGGAAATTCAACAAAAAAGAGCTTCGTCAGAAATACCTGTAAATAAAACGACGTATAAATGTTTTAGGGCGCCCTACCCCGGGGCGCCCTCGTGAGGTGATCGGAATGCCCGCCAATCTGACTCCCCAATATCATATCGCAGAAGAAAACTATAAAAAGGCCACCACTATTGAGGAAAAGAGGGCTGCCCTGGAAGAAATGCTGGCAGTCATACCCAAGCACAAGGGAACAGAGAAGCTCCAGGCAGAGATAAAAAAGAGGCTTTCAAAGATCAAAGAAGAGGGAATTAAAAAAGGCTCCCAAAAAAAATTTGACCCCTTTAACATAGAAAAACAGGGAGCCGGGCAGGTAGTTTTTTTCGGCTTTCCCAATACCGGCAAGTCAGCCCTTTTAAATGCCATTACAAGGGCCAATACAAAAGTTGCGGATTATCCTTTTACCACCACTTTGCCGGTAAGCGGAATGATGCCCTTTGAGGACATATTGATCCAGGTTGTTGAACTGCCTCCCATCACCGCGGAAATGTCGCCGCCGGGGATATCAGGCGCCCTGATAAACTGTGACCTTATTGCTGTTGTTTTCAACCTGTCCTCCGATGACTGCCTGGACCAGATTAATGAAAGCATAAACTTTCTATATAGAAAAAGAATAATACGGAATGAAAAAATTCCTGGAGTACGCTGCGTGCCTCCTGAAAGAATTTTTCTCCTTGGAAACAGATCAGACGCTCCCGAAAGCAAGGAAAATCTTGATATAATCAGAGAATTGGGCCCTGCCGGATTTAAAATTTATACTGTATCCGCCAAGACTGGGGAAAATATTGAGCAATTAAAACGGACTCTATTTAATACGCTGGATGTGATCAGGATATACAGCAAAATGCCGGGCAAAGAAACCGACATGAGAGCCCCCTTCGTCCTTAGCAGGGGAAGCACCGTCCTGGACCTGGCCGAGAAGATCCACCGGGATATGGCTCAAAAGCTTAAATTTGCCCGGGTGTGGGGATCCTCAAAATTTGAGGGCCAGTCCGTTCCCAAAGATTATGTTTTACAGGATAAAGACATAGTTGAGATTAATATGTAAGCCTACAGCCTTCTAATTTTACCATTACCTTCCGACTGGGCGGTCCCTCCCACTATAATATTGTCAATCCACATTGTGGGCTGGGCATCGCTAACAGGCACTCCCTGACCGTCCTTGCCGCAGGTTCCGATGGTAAAACCAAGGTCTTTACCTACCATTTTAATATTCTTCAATACTTCCGGGCCATTTCCGGTAAGTGTGGCCCCCCTGATCATTTGGCCTTTTTTACCGTCAACAATAAGAAACCCCTCAGCAACATCAAACACAAAATCACCGGTGGTTGTATTAACCTGCCCGCCCCCCATTTTGGTAACCAGAACTCCCCGCCCGGCCTCACGGACAAGCTTCTCAGGGTCCTCATTGCCGGGAGCAATGTATGTATTCCCCATCCTGGGAATAGGTTTATGCTGGTATGATTCTCTCCTGCCGTGACCGTTGGACTCGATGCCATCCCTTATTGCGGTAAGCCTGTCATAAAGGTAATCTTTAAGCACACCATTTTCAATAAGAACCACTTTCCTGGACGGTATCCCCTCATCATCAAAGCTGTAAGACCCATACCTATCGTTTAAGGTTGCGTCATCAACAACGGTGACCGAATCAGCGGCCACTTTTTGTCCCTTTCTCCCCGCATAAACCGAAAGTCCCTTTTGAACAAGGTCGGCCTCAAGGCCATGGCCGCAGGCCTCATGAACCATAGTTCCCCCGGCCTCACCGGCCATTACCACCGGCATTTTGCCTGAGGGAGCCGCCTGGGCGTCAAGCATTCCCACCGACCTGACAGCAGCTGTTCTTGCCACATCCTCCGGCCTGTTGCGGTCCAGAAGGTCAAAGCCGGACAGGCTCCCCACAGCCTCGTAGCCGGTCTGTATTGTGTCACCCCTGGAGGCCACTACCTGCACCATAAACCTGGTACGGATACGTTCATCCTCAACATAGTCCCCGGCGCTGTTCGCAATAGTAATATTCTGAACTACATCCCCATAGCCTACAATGACCTGCTTTATATACTCGGAGTTTACTGCCCTGGCTGCCCTGTCAGCAGCTTCCACTGTCTCTACCTTTTCTTCGGTTTTTACACTGTCCGGGCGAATTCCGAAGTTAAAATCAACCACCGGCTTTACCTCTCGAAGATCAATATTGCAGTCTTTCTGGCTCCCCTTGGCAGCATGGCTTACTATCTCGGCGGCACCGGCCATACCGTCCCTGGTTAAATCGTTTGTGAAGGCGTAAGCTGTGGAATCACCGTCAATTACCCTTATTCCCGCGCCTACATCAAGTCCGGAGTGGACTCTTTCTATTTTTCCGCCCTCACATCCTATACCGGTAACCTTTTTGTGCTCAATATATATATCCGCGAAATCTCCGCCATTTTTAAGCGCTATTTCCAAAACCTCTTTTAGAACCTGCCTGTCAACCAATCAAAACCACCCCGATATCCTGTAAATATTACCACCATGCTATATTTTAAGCTCTTGCGCCCCGTTTGATACTATTTTATCCGGCATAAACAATATTCTTGCCTGATTTTCTAGGTCAGAAAGGGGCCGGCAAAATTTTTATGGCATTTACTGTTTTTATTGTAGAATAATATTCCGCGAGGAATATTATGGTATTGGGTCGCTCACTGAATTGTACTTCCTCCTTGCTGCTGGGGGTTTTATCCCCCCTTTTTTTCTGCCTTCAGTTACGTGTTTTCTTAACACTTACACCCATGTCCCTGACCCGCCCCTCCGTGAGCAGGGCCATATTCTTTCATTCCACTTACAAACTCCTCAAGCTTTTTGTTCACCAGGCTAAATACCGTTCCTTCGTGATAATTGCCATTCTCATCAGGTTCTCCAGCTCTGACACCGGTCAAAAGCTCTATTCCCTGTTCAATAGTTTGAATGGCATATATATGAAATTTACACTCGGCCACCGCCTGTACAACCTCATGTGTAAGCATTAGATTATCGATATTTCTCGCTGGAATTATTACTCCCTGCTTACCGTTAAGACCTCTCTCCCGGCAAAGGCTGAAAAAGCCCTCCACCTTTTCGGTTACACCACCCACGGGCTGAATTTCACCCTTCTGGTTAACCGACCCGGTAACTGCCAGCCCCTGATTAATGGGCAGCCCCGATAGGCTTGAAAGTATACAATAAAGCTCTGTGCTGGAAGCACTGTCACCGTCCACCCCATCATATAGCTGCTCAAAGGTAATCCTGGCCGAAAGGCGCAGAGGCTTGTTCCGGGCAAACCTCTCTCCAAGGAACCCCACCAGTGTGAGGACTCCCTTGGTGTGGCTGCTGCCGCTCATGTGTGACTCCCTTTCTATGTTTAACACGCCCTCCTGCCCCATAAACGTACTGGCTGTTATCCGGGAGGGCCTTCCAAAGGAGTAATCACCCAGGCTAAGCACCGAAAGCCCGTTAATGGCGCCAACTCTTTCCCCTTCAGTATCTATCATTATGACATCCCTCAGTGTCATTTCCTGCATTTTTTCTTCAATTCTATTTGAACGGTAAATCTTCTCCTCTATGGCCTTCATTACATGGGACGACCCCACAAAGGTTGAGTTTTCGGCCTCGGCCCAGGCAGAGGCCTCGTATACGATCTCAATAACCTCGTTAAATTTCGTGGAAAGCTTGTTCTGGTCACCAGCCAGGCGGGAACCGTATTCTATTAACTCTGCAAGACCCGTCCTGTCAAAATGCCTGAGCTTTTCCCTATTGCAGACAGCGCCCACGAAAGCCGCGTAATGAGACAGGTTTTCCTCATTCCGGGGCATTTCGGTATCGAAATCAACCTTAACCTTAAAAAACTTTTGAAAATCTTCGTCCAGGCTTCTGAGAAGATTATAAATGTGGTAGCTGCCTACCATTATAATCTTAACACTGAGAGGAATTGGCTCGGGCCTGAGGGATACGGTGGGAACCATGCGATATTGCTCTCCGATGTTCTCCACCACAGACTCCCTGTTTTTGAGCGCTCTCTTTAAGGTGTCCCATACACCGGGGTCACTTAAAACATCCCTTGCCTGTAAAACAAGGTATCCCCCATTGGCAGTATGTATCGCGCCGGGCTTTATCATGGTGTGGTCGGTGCTCAGTGTTCCCATAAGAGTGTTGTACTCTATCTTTCCAAAAAGACTGTAATAGTTGGGGCTGTTTTTAATAACTACGGGTGCCCCCTGGGTCTGGCTATTGTCAACAAAAAGATTTACCCTGTATCTGTCAAACAGACTGCTGCCTTCAGGGCTAATACCGGCTGCCTCAGATGAAGGCTTTAAGAGATCCAGGTTTTTGGCTATATCGTCAAGTATCCCCTGCAGGTATTCTTTTACGCCCTGAAAATTTCCGTATTTTTCCTGTATTTTATTGATCAGCGGACCAGCCGCCACCAGCACTATATCTCTGTCCAAATCGGTAATTCGTTGTTTTGTCTCTCTCTCCACCTGACGAACTGCAGAAAGCACCTCATCAAGCTTCTGCTGCATTACCCTTCCCTTTTTCTCCAGTTCCTCCTGGGCTTCACGGGGTAGTGCCTCGTACTCATCCATAGACAGCTTTTTACCGTCAACCATCGGGGTAAAATAAAAGCCGCTCTCGCCCTGCTTAAGCAAAAGGCCTTCTTCTGCGGCCTCCCGCCTCACATCGTTGACCATCTTTTCAATCTGGCCTTCAAGATCCTGTACTATAGCAGCCTTGTTCTGCTCATAGGCATCACCCTCAAAGGCCTTTGGGATGGCGGCTCGCAAATCCTTTATCAGTACCTCCATATCCTTCTGAAGGCTGCTGCCAAAAGTGGCAGGAAGAGATACGGCCCTGGGGCGGTCAGGGTTGGAAAAATTATAAAGATAACACCAGTCGTCGGGAATTTTGCCCCCGGCGGCCACCTGTCTGAGTATATCATTTATATATGTGCTTTTGCCGGTTCCGGTTGGACCCGCCACGTACACATTGTAGCCGTGGGCGCTCATTCTGACACCGAACTGCATTGCTTTCACTGCTCTTTCCTGGCCAATGAAGTCCTTTAGCGGCTGGACCTCTGCAGTGGTTTCGAAATTAAGCTCATCAGGCCTGCAGTAGCGCCTTAACTTTTCAACCGGCAAACAAAGAGTCTTATCCAGATCGGTCATACCATAACCTCCAAATTGCTACTTCATTTCCAAAATTAATACTTTGTCGGCGCCATTATTTCCTTCTTTTTTAACTGGTTAGACAAAAGTATTTACTTTTTTTCAAACTAAGCCGATAATACATGCAGGCTGTCTGACAAAATGTAAAAAGCCACGCGGCAAACGGGATTAAAAACTGGACAATTATTTAATAATAAAGTAAAAATACCATTTGACTTCTTCGATAAGATTTTGTATACTTATCATTGTCAGTGAACGGCGGTGCTGCGAAAAGTAAGCCGCCGGAAGATACGGAGCTGTGGTGTAGTGGTTAACATGCCGGCCTGTCAAGCCGGAGACCGCGGGTTCAAGTCCCGTCAGCTCCGCCACCAATGCCACGGTAGCTCAGTTGGTAGAGCAGCGGACTGAAAATCCGCGTGTCGCTGGTTCGATTCCGGCCCGTGGCACCAGTCAAGGCAAAGCCCTGAAGAGTCAGGGTTTTTTATTCGGACTCTATCCTTTAAATCCAGAAATTCCTTACTTGACAAGCGATTCAGAAATATGATAAACTATAGCGGCAGGCACAAAGAGACCTAAAAAAATAAGTAGTAAAAACGTGCGGAAGTAGCTCAGTGGTAGAGCATCGCCTTGCCAAGGCGAGGGTCGCGAGTTCGAATCTCGTCTTCCGCTCCATTTTATGTCCGGCGACATAGCCAAGTGGTAAGGCAGAGGACTGCAAATCCTCCATTCCCCAGTTCAAATCTGGGTGTCGCCTCCAAAGAGCTGAAGCCCTTGGAAGACAAGGGACAGCGAAATCACCTACTTTAAGGAGTAGGTGATTTTTGTTTTGACGGCAGAGGACTGGCGGCAGGGGACTTTTTTAGGCTAAGTTAAATCCCCTGCCGTGATCAAATGCAATCCCCTGCCATCGGTAAAGTCCGGGCCGTCTCCACCCCGAAAACCCTCTTGCGATATTCTTTAATCTTGGCTATTGGTGTAATCGAAACAGGTAAAGTTCGCGGGGTTAAAAATCTGTATATCCTCGTCGATCAGGTTATTCATGTACTCAGAGCCGAAGGCCCGAGAACCTCCACGCCCCGATCCATCTCCTCCTGGTTGACCCGATAGAACCGGAGAGCGTCGTCCTGCCGGTCTTCGTTGCTCTGGTCGCGGAGGATGTCCTCGAACTCGCTCACCCCCTCCTGGAGTTACCTCAAAATAAAATAGAGACTCTCTCCTTGAGTCGCTTTAACGTAATTTTTTTGTCATACGCAGTAAGAGTATTTGGATAAGTTAGCTGCAAGTAAGTAAAAATAGAGAAAATAAAACTAAACGGGGTAAGTTCCTATATGAAAATCGCCATTATCGGAGCCGGTCCAGCCGGACTGGCTTGTGCCAGGGAATGTGAAAGATTGGGAGTCATCCCGGACGTGTTTGAAAGGAATAGCTTTGTAGGCTGGGTTTGGCCTTCTGTAACGGTCTGGCTAAATCTCTTTAAACAAAGGTTCGGTGGCGAGATAATTGAAGATTTAAGAAATAACTATAAAATCGATATAAAACCGTTGTCTGAATGTAAAAGCTTTACCATGAAGTCTCCTTCTAAAGAAGTCACAGTGAAAGGAAACCTGGGATATTTTATCCCCAGGGGAGCTATCGGATACGAGTCTCTTGAACAACAATTGCTGAGGGATTTAAAAAAAACCACGGTACACTTCAACAGACCCGCTGATTATAAAGAGTTATCCAAAAAATATGACTGTGTTGTGGTTGCCAATGGGAAGGATACACCCGCAAAGGAATTAGGGGTTTGGAAACAGCATGGTGTAGTTCATATTATAGGTGGTGTTGCTATTGGCTCTTTTAAAACCGACAGCTCGGTCTTTTATTTAGACACCGAGTATGCCGGGCAGGGTTACGCCAGGATTACCCCATTTAGCTTTTCTCAGGCTATTGTTGGCTTGTATTATATTGGCCCCATGGAACCCGACCTTAAGAAACTTTTTACAATTTTTATCGAAAAAGAAGGGCTCGAGCACTTGGAATTTATTTATAAGCTGCTTACGCCCTTATTTTCCACAGGAACGGTTACTAAATTTAGGGTAGGCAATATCTTACTTGCCGGGCGAGCTGCAGGATTAACGGACAGACTCATAGGAACTGGTGCAATTGAGAGTATGATCAGCGGAATTATGGCGGCCAGGGCCATGATCCGCAATAAGGACTACGATTCACTGATAAAACCCTCACAGGAACACCTTGAAAACATATCGATCTTTAGAGAAGAAATCAAAAAGCTGGATAACGCCGGTTACGACAAATTACTGGAAGTTATAGGCACACCCGGCATTAAACAAGCTATTTATAACTCTGGAGTTAACTTTACTGAAATCACAGGTAAAATCCTAAGATTACTTCAACAGTATAAAAATACTGGAACAAGTTAATGTTGCATATTATTACCACTACGCTACCTCATTCCCCCAGGCATCCCAGCCGTCCGACCATTCTCCGGCGAAAAGTTCTATCCTGGGAACGTCACCCATGAGTTCGACGATTCTATCGCGAACCTCCGGGGGTTTTCTGGAATGAAACGTTCTGTCGGCGACGACGAGCTGGCGAATATTCCGGACCTCCCGCTGGGGTCTGCCCCTGGTCGTCAGGAGACAAAGTTCTTCCCCATTGTCCACGTTTAAAAAAACGCTCATGAGGCTTCATGTAGCGTCTAATTTATACTATAAATACAACATTTATATTATCTTACAACTAAGATTGTGATGTAATAGCTTTAATTACTGCTTAAACCTAACAAAAAACGTTGTCCCCCTTAGATTTGTTTCTATATCAATTTTTGCATTGTGCCTTGAAGCAATACTATTACAAACTGCCAATCCTAAACCTGTTCCGGCTTCTTTTGTGGTAAAGAAAGGCGTGCCTATTTTTTTAAGCACCTCCGGTGCTATCCCTTTACCATCGTCCTGAACGGCAAGAACAATTCCTTCTTTGTCTACAAACGTTTTTATAGTCATTTCCCCACCAGGGGACATTGATTCTAACCCGTTTCTAACAAGGTTAAGTATTAACTGACGAATTTCTTTTTCGTCCAATAGTAAATCAGGAACATTCTCAAGCTGAAGATTAGTATACATATCAGACTCCATAGCGTCCGCTTGGATTAAAGGGAACAGGTTTTCCACTATAGATTTGAGATTTTTCATGGTTAATTCAGCAGTCTTGTTTTTAGCAAGAGAAAGGAACTCGCTAATTATTAAATTAGCCCTGTCAAGTTCTTCTATCATAAGATACAGATAATCTTTATGTTTAGAGCATTCCTCTTTTTTCGCAAGTAATTGCAGGAATCCACGTACTGTAGTCATCGGGTTTCTTACTTCGTGTCCAATACTGGCTGCCATTTCTCCGACAAGGTTCAGCTGGTCAAGTCGGGCTATTTCCTTTTGTAACTGCCTAAGCTCAGTTATATCATTAATTATTGTAAATATACACTGCTTACCCAAAAGTGTAAGTGCTACTCCTGAATATAAGCCTATAAATGTATCTCCTGACTTTTTATTGTATATCAGTTCTGAATTGCAAACAGATCCTTGTTCTTTAATTGACTGAACAATCTTCGAACGATTATTAATATCTTCAAACAATTTTAACTCTGTTGTTGTGCGACCAATTACCTCTTCACGTTTATACCCAAATTGATACAAAAAATTCTCGTTTGCTTCAATTATTGTTCCATCATCTAGTAAAGTTATTACCATAGAAACAGGGCCTGAGTTGAATGCTTTGGAGAACCGTTCCTCGGATACTCGCAACTGCTCTTCTGCCCGCTTACGCTCGCTTATTTCCTGAATATGAACTAGAAAACCGTGATAAACATCTCCGTCTTTCCCCAATGGGGATATAAGAACGTCGATGTGAATGATACCGAATTTTGACGTCTCATACAATCTTTTCATCCTGACTAAATCAAAATCAAACTCAACTTCATATCTTACTTGATCACCGTTGATAATTTTCTTCTTTTCTTCTTCTGGAATGTTGGGGTCCTCAAAAAGATTAAATCCTTTTAATTCATCAATATTTGATACGCCAAATATGTCTAGACAAGCCTTGTTTACATTAGTCAATAGACCATTCTTATCATATAATTCAATCCCAATTGGTGATTCCATAAAAATGCTTTTAAATTTTTTTTCTTTTAATCTTAACGCCGTCTCCACATGCTTCCGCTCGGTGATTTCATTTTGAAGTTCTTTGGTGCGTTTTTTGACTTCATCTAGTAAAGGTTTAAATTCCGGCATGATACCTTCTGGAAGCTCACCGTTGTCATGGACAACAGCATTGGCAAAACTCTCTAAATCTCTTTTGAATCGTCTAAAAGCCAGCCAGGACATAAAAACTATAGCCCCCAGCATGATCGGCCCTGTTATGAGGATTTTCCACCTTCTGCCCCATGCCTCTGCATACTCTTCTTCCAGATTTACGTTAGCCCAGGTATGGCCAATAATTTTACCGTTGCGATAAATTGGGTAGGCCAGGTTTATGATAGGTTTTCCCTTCCAGCTAACAGAGGTATTGGAGTAAACCACTGCCGGTTTTCCTGTTTCATATATCTTAAAGTATTGTAAATTATGTGGTAGTGGTTTTAGCATTGAAGTATCAAATTCGGGACCTATCGCGAGAATGCGATCCAATTCAATGGAATAATACCCCAGACCTATACTGGGGTGGGTTAATGAAACATCTTCTATAATTGGTTGCAGTACGGCATTTAGTACCTTTACCTGCTCGTCTACGGGCTTATCCAATGAATCCTTTTGCTTTAAAATTTCCATAAAGGAACCTGGCAACCGTTTATCCAGGTAGGACGCAACAATATTTAGTTCCGTTTCCCTCCTAGCCTTTCTATCTTCAAGGTAACTTAACTGGGTAATCACTGCCAGAGTAATAATCGGTATGATGATTAATAAGACAATCCAAAGGAAAAAGCGTTTGGTAATCTGCAAAGGAAATAGCTTTTTGATTAGTGATGTCATTACTGCAAACATCTCGCAATTCTTTATTGTATATTAAACTTTTGTCTTTTTAAGTCATTTAACATTGTCTATTATTTATCCTTCAAAGAATATGTCGAAAGTTGACATTATATATAAAATTTCAATAAAATAAGTAGCTAGATTCTTTTCTAAGCGACCTCGTTCCCCCAAACCTCCCAGCCTTCCAGCCTTTGCAGCAACTGAGGAATAAGTATAGTAATAGAAAAATGCGAAGATTATTTATATAATCTATCCCACTGCATTTTATTAAAATTGCAAAATTGTTTTGACCCTTGCCAAGCAATTTGTTATGCTAATAAAAGCAATTTAATAAATTACACTTTTCTTTGCCGCTGGGTAGAGAAAACCTAAGTGCCTGGGCTTCACTCCTTTAAGCCTTGTAGGAGTGAATATTTCAGGTATTTTTTATGGAGGTGCAGTTATGTTTAGAAAGATGAGAAGGAAAAACCAACTGTTGTCTCAAGAAGAAACCATTGAAATTTTACAAACTTGTTCAACAGGAGTTTTGGGCGTAATAGGCGATGATAATTACCCTTATACAGTACCATTAAATTATGTTTTCAAGGACGACAAGCTGTTTTTTCATTGTGCAAAAGAAGGTCATAAGATTGACAGCATAAAAAAGAATGACAAGGTAACATTTTGTGTTATAGAAAAAGATGAGGTTGTACCGAAAGCCTTTGCTACCAAGTTCCGCAGTGTAGTTGTTTTTGGAAAGGCAAGGATTCTGACAGATGATAGTGAGAGGCGATATGCTCTTGATAGTTTAATTGAAAAGTATTCCCCTGACTATCCAGAAGAGGGAAAGCGAGAGATTGAAAACGACTGGAATGCAGTATGTGTGGTAGAAGTCAAAATTGAACATATGACAGGAAAATCTGCAAAAAAAAGCGTGCAAGATATAAAGTAGTAATACGGTCACATAAACAATTCTTTTAAAATCCCAAATGACTTTCACAGAATGAGCATAATTCAGGGGGGGTGGAATACCGGGCCATCTACTATATCACGAGGAAAGCAAATTAATAGTTATTGCCCTGATAGGAACCAGGGAAAACATATATGATGAGTTAGCCAGGAGAATAAAACGGTAACGGCTATTCCCAATAAAATCAACGCGTGGTGAAAGGATTAATTCCTTCCGCCCATTTTTTTATGTGCTATACACATCAGGTGAAGGGCACTGTTTATATGGTGATTATAAAACATTTTATTTGTACATCCTTTTAGGGTATCCCCAAGGGATTTAAAATTAGTTGTTGCAGCAATAAGATATATACCATTATATTAAACATCACAAATATAAATAATCATATACCTCTCTAAATACGGAATTTCCTCGAATTTAGGAAAAATAGAAAACCTAACAGGCAAATATTATCAATAAAGGAATTGTCTATTGGATTTTTATAATCCTTTGATAAGAAATGTCTAATTTTGCAAACTAAAAGGAGACAGGGATTGACTCATACGGGGAATGATGTCACCTAAAAAGCCACTCGCCTGATATAAGGGCGAAGGAACGGCAGCCTAATACCCTCCTAATAATCTAGTATCATCGATACTTTCTAGCGATAAGGTATTCGGTACAGGGTAGAATGATTATTGATAAGCAAAGAACCAATAACAATGCCACATTCTCAATTTTAAAGACTAATTCCTCAATTAAAAAAACTATAAGAAGGGTCTATCCCGAACTTTGTGTAAAGTCCAAATCGATATAAAATAAGGCAGTATTTTGAGGGGACAATTGGCTATTAATGCAATTGCCCCCTTTTAACGCATTATACTTAAAAGGCCTTAATTGT
>JBMOPE010000010.1:0-13950 GCA_049323755.1 Bacillota bacterium | reverse complement strand
GTTTATCTCCCTCTTTTAGCATCATATAAATTCCTCCGAACAAAAAACCGTGTAGTATTACTTTCTACACGGACAATAGAAAATCTTGCCTTTAAAACAATTTGTCAACAGCCCCGATTGGGGGTTTCTCCTTTACAGATACAATAGGCAATGCTTCGTACTATAGAAAAGAAAAAAGGGCCGGGAAATGCCCAAACCAATTCCTGATTCCCAATTCCCAATTCCGGACCCATAAATAATGCTTAACAAGCCGCTGGTGAAGCGGCAACGGGCCGAAGGCCCGTTTTTTTTTTCAGGCAGTCAACTTTTTACCTGCTATATTCGTCTAATGATTAAGAAGCTGTAAATACAATCAAATGAAGGGTGATATTATGAAAAGAACTTCTGTTTACGTGCTGGTTGTGGCTTTCTTACTGTCGCTGGCCGGGTGCGGCGGGGCCAAAAAAACGGAAATGAATGCAGGTAGCCCGCCTGCTGCTGATCAGATAAACATGAGTTTGGGAAACAGCATGGCCGACCGGAGCAAAACAGAGGCGTCTCAAGGGGATGGCCGGGCGGAAACTGGTATGGAAAGAAAGGTAACCAGGGATGCTTCCCTGGTTATAACGGTACATAATATTAAAGAAGTTGACGCCAGGATTCAGCAAATGCTCAGGGATGCAGGCGGCTATATACAGAATTCCGGAATATGGCAGGTAAACGGCCGCACACAGGGCAGAATGACACTGCGGGTGCCTGATGGAAAGCTGGATGGTTTTATATCCGGGCTGGAAACCCTGGGGAAGGTGGAAAGAAAAGATATTTCCGGCAAGGACGTTACAGAGGAGTATTATGACGCTGCAGCCCGCAAAAACACTCTTGAAAAACAGGAAAAAAGGCTTTTGGAGCTTTTGAATAGAGCAGGATCGGTAAAGGAAATGCTGGAGATTGAAAACGAGCTGGCCCGCGTAAGGGGGCAGATTGAATCCCTACAGGCCCGGCTAAAGGTTTTGGATAACCTGATTGAATACGCCACGGTAAACATTGAACTGAAGGACCCCAAAATTATTTCCACCGGCGAAACGCTGAAAGAACCTCTCGGGAACCGTATAAAGGCAGCGTGGTTGATGGGAGTCAACGGTGCGGTCAACCTTGTGGAGGGACTTTTGGTTTCGCTGGTGATACTGCTGCCTTATACTCCTCTGCTAGCCCTGGCCGGGTACATCACATACCGGATATGGAAAAAAAGACGGGCCAGGCACCATGAATGATGTTTGCCGGGTGATTTTGTTAGCTCGATCTAGCTCATTCATGT
Source organism: Bacillota bacterium (assembly GCA_049323755.1). Lineage (GTDB taxonomy): Bacteria > Bacillota > Desulfotomaculia > Desulfotomaculales > Desulfocucumaceae > BRHc4a. Next base: position 12,656 of record JBMOPE010000010.1, on the reverse strand, counting down.
AAATGCTTTATTAATTTGTTTTAATAATGGCTGTATCTCATTTTCTCTTAAAATTTTTGTTATCACTTTATTTTTGGTATTAATTAAGTCAACATCCATAAAAGGTTTTATTATAGTATGGTCAGGAGACGTTATTATTCTTACTTTTGGTTTAGAGGAATACCCCTTTATATTTTCTACTACCAGAGCAATTTCATTTGTATTTAACTCAACATATGAACCCTCAGGAAAGGCCGCTATCTGATTTAAAAAAGCCTTCACTATATCAAATTTAAAATAAAAATTACCGGAAGCGGATATTAATTCATATGCCTCATTTGCCGGCATAGCACCTCTGTAGCATCTATCAGAGGTAATAGCATCATACATGTCCGCTATTCCTACAATTTGTGAAGCATCCAGTATATCCTTTCCTTTTAAGCATGAGGGATAACCATCGCCATTATATTTTTCATGGTGTTGATACGCTATTATTCTTGAAACACTACTAACACCTGAATTTTTACGCAAGATCTCTAATGAATGGGTGGGATGCTTTTTTATCTCCTCAAACTCCTCAGGCGTTAGTTTGCCGGGCTTATTTAATATTTCATAAGGAACCATTGCCTTGCCAATATCATGAAGAAGAGACCCTTTTGCCAAATCTTCCAACTGGCTCCTGTTATACTGCAATCCAATACCAGTCATTATAGACAATATACAAACATTAACAGAATGGCCAAATAAATAATTATCAACCGATCTTATGTCTGCCAGATTATATATGATATTTTTATTTTCCAATAATTGATCAACAATATCAGATATTGTTTCATTGATATTTACAATATTAATTTTCTTATCTACTTTTTTACTAATCTGAGTGATTGCATGTTTTATTTGGGAAACAGCTTGATTCCTGGTATTATCCAATACAACATCTTCTGCTATTATATCTGATGATAATTGGTCTTCAATAAATAAGGCAGGTATTCCTTTTTTTATTAATCCATCAATATACCTTTTAGTTAGTTCAACACCTTGACCCAATAAAACTCTTCCGTCTTTAGTAAATATATGTTTCGCAACTATCATTCCTGGTGTTAAATATTCAGTAGGTACTTTTCTCAATAGTTTTAACACCACCTTATGGAGGGTTCTTATGGCTGATGCTTTGGATAATATTTGAAAAAGAAGTATAATTAATTTTTTTGAAAATACCGATAAGATCATTAACCTTTACTAAATTATTAGATTTTCTATAATATGTCAAGTAAAATTCTTACAAATATGCAACTGTAAATTACTTATTATACCTTATGGTTATGTATCAAATAGTAGTTAATAAATCTCTATCTTATTATTGACCATACCGATTGATGTTGTCAAAATAATCATCTGTACTAATATATTTCCATGGTATAAGATAAAATGGTGTGAAGCATCCGGTGGCACCGGCTTTAGTAGCAGAGTAACTCTATAAAAAAACATCAGGGAATGCTTGGAAGGCTGTAGTATAGCCTTCTTTTTTTGTGACAGGTTGAAAATTATGAAAAAATTATGCTGTATCATATCTAATTATTTCCAGTGATAAATATATTTAGATCACAACAGGGAAATAAGGAAGGGTAAAATATGGAAAGGAAATAATTTTATTGTGACTACAGCTATAATAGTATTTATCTGCATATATATTTTAATTGTTTTGGGAACGGTCCCCCGTACTGTGGCAGCTTTAGCCGGGGCGGCTATTATGCTGGGAATGGGAATAATAGGTCCGGCTGACGCACTAAAAGCCATTGACTTTGATACTGTTGGCCTGTTGGCTGGTATGATGATAATCGTTGGCATCACCAGAACCAGTGGAATTTTTGAGTGCCTGGCCATCAAAGCGGCTAAAGTTGCAAGAGGAGAGCCTGTCAGGATACTCTCAGCACTAAGTCTGATTACCGCTGTTTTATCGGCATTTTTGGATAATGTAACTACGGTTATGCTAATACTGCCGGTTACCTTTGCTATCGCAGGGCGGCTTAGAATAACCCCCGTTCCCTTTCTGATGGCGATTATTATTTCATCAAATATCGGGGGAACAGCCACTTTGGTGGGCGATCCTCCAAACATTATGATTAGCGGCTTCACCGGGCTGGGCTTTATGGACTTTCTTACAAACCTGACTCCGGCCGTAATTGTCATTTACATTATTACTGTCGTTATCATGAAATATATTTTCAGGGAGCAAATGATAACCTTTCCTTCCCTCAAAGACCGCGTAATTAGATTAAAGGCTTCAGAGCAAATAACGAATAAAGTCCTGCTTTACAAATGCCTTTTTGTTTTAATAATTACAGTTGCCGGCTTTGTCTTTCACCAGTATACAAAACTTGAGCCGGCTTTTATAGCGGTTGTTGGTGCTGCGCTCTTAGCAATGATCACAAGGAATAGCCCTGTTAATGCTTTGAAATATGTTGAGTGGTCAGTTATTCTATTTTTTATAGGTCTTTTTGTAATAGTAGGCGCTTTGGATAAAAGTGGAGTGATTGAGAGGCTGGCTGTAGCCTATCTGGATATTACAGGAGGGAATGTTTTTTATACCGCCATAACAATACTCTGGTTTTCTGCAATATTTTCAGCCTTTATTGATAATATACCGCTGGTTGCGTCTATGATTCCCCTTATTATAGATTTAGGCAATCTGGGCGGCATTAATGATCTCACCTTCTTTTGGTGGTCTCTGTCCCTCGGATCATGTTTAGGCGGTAACGGCACAATTATTGGTGCTTCTGCAAACGTTGTGGTTATAGGTATGGCTGAAAAAAGGGGCATTCATATAAGCTTTGTCAACTTTATGAAAACTGCCTTTCCTTTAATGCTTTTGTCCATAGTAATTTCCACGGTATATCTTGCCTTCTGGTACTTCATAAAAGCTTGTTAAGTATTGACAATAACTGCCTTTATTAACTCAGTTATGCCTGTGGCGTATATATGCTGTTCATGGTTGCCCTGCTTTCAGCTTGCAGGTTATTGAATAAATGGTCATAGTACCGCCTTATTATAGATTGCCGAAGGCTTACAATTTTCAAGAAAGTCTTGCGGCATTTTTTTTCTGCTATATCTTCTTTGTTCTGGATTAAATGTTAAATATACTGTGTATTCCAGCATTTTGTCATGGCATTGCCATTAACTGTCATATGATGTTATGAATGATTTTAGCGGCGATCTATAATGAATTGCCAATGAGTATTGGATTAGGCAGCGGTGGTTTTTTTTAACTCCAAAGGAGGAATTTGTCGTTGAATGTAGAAAATTAAGGAAATTGACGACAGTTGCATTTTTTAACTCTTGAGTCAGGGAACTGTCCTCTGACTCATGCATTGAAAGAAATAACAACTATCTTACGCAGGGGAAATTAATATAATGATGTCCAAAACCGGTAATTTAATAGACAAGCCGATAGAGCAAAGAATTTTTAAAGCAGCAATATTTTTGGGTATTGCCGCAGCGGTTATTAATAATATAATCTTATATTTTATTAACAAGGAATCTACTTTTAGGTTAATTCCTGCTGTTGGCTGTATCATAATACTGATGCTATTTTATTATGTATCAACAAAAAGATATAACGTTACTGTTTATATTGGCATATTATTATATATATTTGTCATTATACCTGTCGTATGGATTGTTAATGGAGGAACATCGGGGGTTTTGCCATATTTTATAGTTGCTTCTTCCGCCGGGATAGGTATCCTGCTTTCAGGCCCCTGCCGGCTCATTTATATAATGTGCTTAATAGCAGTAACTGGTGTTCTCATTTTTTTAGAGTTTAAATATCCTCAGTTGGTCAGAATTTATAGCACCAGCAAGGAAAGGTATGTTATTGTCTTTGCCGGTTTGTTAATCACCATAATATCCAATGCAGTATTATCTGTAGTAATATTAAATAATTATAAAAAAGAGCACAAAAAATCTAAAGAACATTTATTCCATCTTGAAAAGGCCAATGAGAAGCTTCAGCGGGAAATTACAGAGCGCAGGCAGATTGAGGAATCTCTCCGGGAGTCCGAAGACAAATACAGAACAATGTTCCAGACTTCCAGCACAGCTTTATGCATCATTGAAGAAAATAGCACTATTTCTCTTGTCAATAAGGAGTTTGCGGGTCTTTGTGGGTACAGCAAAGATGAAATTGAAGGTATTTTAAGCTGGAAGCATTTTATACCGCCAGAAAATGTGGAGCGGATAATTGAGTATTATTATAGAAGCAGAAACAGCCATGGTGATACCCGGAGAAACTTCGAGACCCATTTTGTTGACAGGGATGGAAATAAAAAAGACATGTTATTAAGTGTTTCAATGATTCCGGGTACGAACAGAATTTTAGCTTCTGTTGTTGATATTAGTATTATAAAGCAGGCTGAAGCGCAGCTAAAATATCTTGCAACGCACGATCATTTAACCGGCATACCCAACAGGTACTCTTTCGAAGAGTCTTTAAAAAAGGCAGTGACAAAAGCGAGGCTTGGCAAGGAAAGCGCGCTTCTATTTATTGATATTGATAACTTTAAGATGATAAATGACACGAAAGGACACACCGCAGGAGACAGTTTGCTGATCAGCGTTGCTGATACTATAAGGGAGAACCTGAGCCAAAGCGACACCCTTGCTCGCCTGGGAGGCGATGAGTTTGGTGTGCTGTTGGAGGAAATAACCTCTGATAAAGCCAGGCTTATAGCAGAAAAATTGCGCCAGACAATTGAGGAAAAGGATTTCTGCCTCTCTGATTACGGGTGTTTTAACGTGAGCATCAGCGTTGGTGTTGTTATGGTAGACAGCACTTTAAATTCCCAGGAGCTTTTGTCCCATGCTGATACTGCTCTCTATGCAGCAAAGGAAAATGGCCGCAACAGAGTGGCCTTGCTGGATCCGAAAGAGGAAACAGCCTCCAGACTTGCTGAGATAAATCGACTGATTACTATAATAAAAAATGCTGTCAGGGAAGATAATTTTGTGCTGCACTATCAGCCTGTAGTATGTTTAGATAACGCCAGGGTTGTGCACCATGAGGTGCTGGTACGCCTGAAGAGGGAAGACGGCGGGCTGATCCCGCCTCAGTCATTCATACCTATTGCAGAGCAGTATGGTTTAATGCCGCTGATTGACCGTTGGGTAGTTGAGTCATCATTGGAGACATTAAAGCAGCACCCTCATCTCAATTTGCTTGTCAACATATCGGGGATAAGTTTAAGTGATGAACACTTGCTTGAATATATGGAGGAAATAATAACTACGGCCGGCCTGGAACCATTGAGGATAGGGTTCGAAATAACTGAAACCTCGGCAGTAAAAGACATACCATTAGCTGTGCGATGGATTGAAAGACTGAAAAAATTGGGGTGCCAATTTGCACTTGATGACTTTGGAGTAGGTTTTTCGTCCTTTGCTTATCTTCGAATGCTACCGGTAGATTATTTAAAAATAGACGGGTCGTTTATTCGAAATATAGATAAAGACCCGTCCCAACGTGCTCTGGTAGAGGCTATGAGAAATATTGCCCGTTCTCTGGGCAAAAAGACCATTGCTGAGTATGTGGAAAATGAAAAGGTCTTAAAGATTTTGAAAGGATTAAAAATTGACTATGCCCAGGGTTATTTTTTAGGTAAACCAGCTCCATTTGTTAACTGAATACTACTCCCGGGAATCAGATAATTTTGGTTGTCCAGTCTTCCACGTTCCATATATCAGATACCCAGTCCTCATAAAACTCCGGGTCGTGGGAAACCAGAACCACCGTTCCCCTAAATTCTTTCAGGGCTTTTTTCAGTTCCTCTTTTGCATCCACATCAAGATGGTTAGTTGGCTCATCCAGCACCAGCCAGTTAACATCCTTTAGCATCAGCTTACAAAGTCTTACCTTTGCGTTTTCCCCGCCACTTAAAACCATCATCTGGCTGGTGATATGCTCATTTGTCAGGCCGCACCTGGCTAAGGCCTGGCGTACTTCGTAATTGCTCAGGCCGGGATATTCATTCCAGATCTCTTCCATTGCCGTTCTTGTGTTATCTTCGGAACTTTCCTGCTCAAAATAGCCTGGATGGATATAGTCTCCCAATATTACTGACCCCGAAAAAGGTTTTATAATGCCTAAAAGAGTTTTTAACAAGGTAGATTTGCCCAGGCCATTGACTCCCCGGATGGCTACCTTTTGATTTCTTTCTAAAATGGCATTTAAGGGCCTTGTTAATGGCTCGTCATAACCCAGAACCAAATCTGCAGCCTCAAAAATTGTTCTTCCGGGTGTTCTGGCCTCGGTAAATTTAAAGGTGGGCTTTATTTTTTGCCTGGGCTTTTCCAGCATTTCCATTTTATCAAGCTGTTTCTGGCGGCTCTTGGCACGGCCGGTGGTAGAAAATCTGGCCTTGTTGCGGGCAATGAAGTCTTCCAGTCTTTCAACTTCCTTCTGTTGCTTTTCGTAGGCTTTCAGACTCTGAAGCTTTTTTAATTCATACATCTGCAAAAATTGATCGTAATTTCCGGTATATCTGGTCAGAATTGTGTTTTCCACGTGGTATATAACATTAACAACCTCGTTCATAAATGCTACATCGTGTGAAACCAGTATAAAGGCGTTTTCATAGCTTTTAAGATATTTTTTAAGCCATTCAATGTGCTCAAAATCCAAATTGTTTGTGGGCTCATCCAATATTAAAATGGTAGGATTCTGGAGGAGCAGTTTGGTGAGCAGCACCTTTGTCCGCTGACCGCCACTTAAATCAGCTACATCCCTGTCCAAACCAATATCAGTTAATCCCAGTCCGCTGGCAATTCCTTCAATCTTGGCTTCAATGCTGTAAAAGCCGTTATTTTCCAGGATGTTCTGGATTTCTCCCACATCCTCCATCATCCGGGCCAGCTCATCTTCGGAGGATTCACTCATCTTCTCATAGATCTGAAACATTTCTGCTTCCAATTCATACATGCCTTTAAATGCTTCCCTTAATACTTCCCGGATGGTCTTTCCCTTGGCTAAAACTGACTGCTGATCAATGTAGCCCACTGAAACACGGTTTGACCATTCTACTTTTCCTTTATCCGGTGTAAGTTTTCCGGTAATAATATTTAAAAAGCTGGTTTTTCCTTCTCCATTTGCTCCCACCAGCCCTACATGCTCTCCCTTTAACAGCCGAAAGGAGGCATCTTCCAGGATGGCCCTGGCGCCAAATCCGTGGGTTACATTCTCTACTGTCAATACACTCATTATGCTTCTCCTTTAAGCTTGTTGCTGTTTGCCTTAATCATTTTATATGGCTGTAACTATTTAGTCAAAGGTAATTGAAAAGCGCATTATACTAATTGTTAAATTTCATCGTTATAATTACCACTTCCGGGTTATTGCCCACCCTTAGCGGCGGACCCCAGGTTCCATAGCCGGATGAAACAATGAGGTGATAATGGCCTTTCTGTGCCTTTATCAAGAAGCCTTATTGAATCTATAAGAAGGAGCAATAAAAAGATATATGAAATACTTGCCAACGTCCTTTTGGCGGCTCGACTGTCAGTATACTCCTACGCCAATAAAAATCAGTAATTATTTTTGAGCCTGAGAATATCAGCAATAGGCACGGCAAGCCCCAGATTTACGTTGCTGTCATCACCCTTCCGTAAGCTGCCGAAAACCACGCCTACAACTTTACCACTTTTATCATAAACAGGACTGCCGCTATTTCCAGGATAAATTTGGGCATCTATGCTGAAAACTTTTTGATCCTTCATTGTTAAATACTGCTTTACCTCTCCTGCAACAATAATATTGTTAAGCCCCAGGGGATTGCCTACTATCCTGACGTGATCTCCGGATACCGGTGGGCTGGAAGTATTGAGGGGAACCGTAGGCAGATTAGCCTTATTTAAGGTAATAAGCGCCAGGTCATACTCCGGTTTTCCGGTCCATCTGGCAGCACTGTACATTTTTCCATCAGGAAAACTAACGGCTATGTTTAAGGCGTCATCGACAACATGATGATTGGTCACTATCAGTCCGCCGGGGCTTATATTAAATCCGGTTCCTGATTTTTGTTCAACCGCTAATGAAGATCCCTTTTTACGGGAAACCACATTAATCTTTACCACAGCCTGGAGCAACTGCTCATCTATATCCTTTTTGTGGTGAAGTGATTCTGACACTAGTTCAAATATTGGCACATTCAGGCCAGGCAGAGATGTTATTGCTACTAAGCCGATAAAAGCCAATACCGTAAATAGGGCGGTAAGACGAAATAGAAAAGACCTCCCGGAAGGACCGTCTTCTTCGGAATCGTCTGAATATATATCATCAAAATCGGGATTGTCTAATTCCTGCTGTTCAAATTCCTTTTCAGAATCCATAATAGCAGATACTCCATTCATAGTGATATTTGGATAGAATATTATATCACAGGGAAGGTTCTTTGAATGGGGAGGGGACGCCGGAGGAAACATGTCTATGTTAAAATAAAGAAAAAAAGGAGATAAAACAAATGCCCAACGAATCTGTGTTGAATGTACCGCAGGAGCTTTTAATCCTGGGCGCGGCGGTAAAGGCCGGCATGATTGATGCGCTCAACAAGGGGCCGATGACAGCCGGTGAGCTGGCCCGGGAGATAAAGGGTGATCCCCGGTCGGTGTGGGTTGTTGCCGAGGCGATGGCGGAATTGGGATATTTGTCCCGGGAAGAGGGGAAATTGAGGCTCAGCCAAGAGGCAGCCGCAATGCTTTATGACGAGAAAGCCCCTAATTATACAGGGTTTTCATTTATGCACAGGTATAATCTTATAAAATCCTGGATTTACCTCCCGGAAATAATCCAAACGGGGCAGCCGCACCCCAGGGAACAGAATCCGGAGAATATTAAATACTTTATGGCCGCCATGGCCCAAAGCGCACGCCAGAGCGCCCAGGCACTCGCTGAGTTTTTCCTGCAAAAACTCGGCAAGGGGATAAAGGTTCTTGATATAGGAGGAGGGCCGCTGAATTATGCCAGGCCGTTTGCTTCGCTGGGCGCGCAGGTAACCGTACTGGATTTGCCTGAAGTGGTGAATCAAATGGCTCCTGCCCTTAGTGAAACGGAGAATATAAAAATGGTGCCGGGTGACTTTAACGAGGGCCTGCCGGCCGGACCCTTTGACCTTGCTTTCCTGGGAAACATCTGCCACATTTTTGGTGAGCCTGAAAACAGGGAGCTTTTTAAAAAGGTGGCGGCGGTACTATCACCCGGAGGCAGTATAGCTGTTGTGGATTTTATACGGGGAACCGGCTCAATGGCTGCGGTTTTTGGGGTCAATATGCTGGTTAATACCCAAAACGGGGGTACCTGGACCCTCGAACAATACTCCACCTGGCTGGGAGACGCCGGGTTATCCGGGGTGACTTTTCACTCGGTGGCAGGAAGGCAAATCCTTTTGGCAAAAAAGCAATAAGAGTGAGGGTACGGTTTTGATATTCAACTCAGGGTGGCCGAAGGCTTACGAAGTACTTTGTAAGATCTCTCGGCTATTTTTTCGCCTGATTATAAAGTCTGGATTTTGGGCCTCATATTTGCAATATTTAGATATTCAATAATATTGTTGCAAAAGCTTCATTTAGAGCTGTTGCTAGAAGGAGGAGGCCATAAGCAGTATGATCTACTGAGCCCGCAATGAAAATTTGTTCATTTAGATAACATCAGTGTTCATTTTGTGAATGGAAGGAGGATGATAAAAATATGAGTAAACTGTTTGAGCGCCCTCAAATTAATGGCATGGAATTGTCTAATCGCTTCGTTAGATCGGCCACATGGGAAGGAATGGCCACCAGTGACGGAGCCGTTACCCCTAAATTGATTACAACAATGACCAATCTCGTTAAAGGTGGCGTGGGGTTAATTATAAGCGGCCATTCCTATGTCAGTCCGGAGGGCCAGGCCGGCCCCTGGCAGCTTGGCATTTATAAAGATGAGCTTATTCCAGGTCTTCAGGAAATGACCGCAGCTGTCCATGACTGTGGCGGAAAAATTGTGATGCAGCTTTCTCATGCCGGAATATTTGCACCGGAAAAACTGACCGGTTTGCCACCACTGGCTGTTTCAATTGACGAGGAAACCGGTAAAAAGCCGTGCCGCAAAATAACAGTCCAGAAGATACAGGAGTTGGTTTCTGACTTTGCCAATGCTGCACGGAGGGCTAAAGCGGCTGGTTTTGATGGTGTTCAAATTCACTCCGCTCACGGATATCTGCTAAGCCAGTTCCTCTCACCGGTATTTAACCGGAGACAGGATGAATATGGAGGAGATATTCAAAATCGATCAAGAATCCATATGGAGATTTATCAAGCCATCAGGGAAGCAGTAGGCCAAGACTACCCGGTATTGATTAAACTGAACTGTGAGGATTTTGTTGAGAGCGGGCTAAGTCTGGAAGACTCTATTAAGGTTGGCCGATGGCTGTCTGAAGCAGGGCTTGACGCAATTGAATTAAGTGGTGGCCTGCTGACAGACCGCAAAATGTCTCCCAGCCGATTCGGGATAAGTACCGAAGAGGAAGAAGCTTATTTCAGAGAGGGGGCTCGCAATTTTAAAAAAGAAATTGGTATTCCCCTGATACTGGTTGGCGGCATGCGGTCCTTTCAGGTAGCCGAACGTTTGGTTGATGATGGGGTAGCCGATTACATTTCTATGAGCCGCCCGCTTATAAGGGAGCCTGACTTGATTAGCCGTTGGAAATCCGGTGATCTTCGCAAAGCACAGTGCAAGTCGGATAATAAATGTTTTAGGGTGATCTCGGCGGGAAATGGAGTATATTGCGATATTAAAAACAGTGAAGAAAAGAATTAGTGCGAATAGGGGAGTCATGAGAATAGGCAATAAAACAAAAGAGAGGCGATTGTTTATGATCAAATCAAGACTTTGTGACCTGGTTGGAATCAAGCACCCCATCATCCAGGCGGGAATGGGGCCTTTCGGAACCAATAAGCTGTGTGTGGCATCTGCTAATGCCGGAGTGCTTGGCCTGATCAGTTCTAGCGGTATCACAACCAGGGATAGCCAGCCTGAAATTTACGAATACTTTTGCCGGACCGGCGGTGCCGATCCTGAGGCCGATCCCGAAACTATTTTGAGAGCAATCTTTCAGCAGACTCTGGAGCAGACCAGGGAATCGCAGGGCATCTTCGGCATTAATGTCATGGTGGCGGCTGAGATGAGAGAATCGGCTGAATTAATCGTTAAAACGATGATTAAGGCCCGTGAAGAGGATCCGGAAATGAAAAAGCGGTTCAAGGTCCTGGTGACCTCCGCCGGAGATCCCCTCCCCTGGTCCAACGCCGTTAAGAAGACCGATCTGGTCTGGATGCACGTCATGCCGTCTGTAAAGGCCGCGCAGCGCTGCAAGAAGGCCGGTGTTGACGTGATTGTTGCCTCCGGTCATGAAGGCGGCTTCCATACGTCCTGGGAGCCGGTCCACTCTATGATCCTGCTCCCCGCCGTGGTTGAGGCGGTTTCCGATGACAAGACTCTGGTGGTGGGCGCAGGCGGATTCTGCGACGGAAAAACACTGGCAGCAGCTCTGGTTCTGGGAGCTGACGGAGCACAAATGGGAACACGGTTCCTGGCTACCGAGGAAAGCGATTTTCATCAGATCTGGAAAGAGGGTGTCGTGGAGGCAGGTGACCGGGGAACCCTGGTGGCCCGGGGCTTTGTGGGACCGGCCCGCTGGCTGAAGACACCCAGGAGCGAAGAGCATGCCAGGAACACCCTGAAGAATTCTCCCGGAGTGTTCCTGGGAACCCCTGATGACTATACCACCATCGATATGTCCCTCATTGAGTTTGAAATTGAATCCATCAATGCCGTGTACAGGGGTGACAAGGGCAAGGCCTTGCTTGCCGCCGGTGAGTCGGCACAGCGTGTAAACGATATGCCCAGGGTAAACGATATGGTGCAGGGAATTGTCAGGGAGGCAGAAGATATACTAAAGAGCGTTCAGACCAAATTCCTGACCTGACAGATTCACGGCTAAGAGAAAGCCGGGAGCATGCTCCCGGCTTTCTCTTAGCCAGGAAAAAATAAATTATTGGCTGTGGATAACTTAAAAGGTCGACTATAGGGCAGGCTTGGATATCAACCCAATGTACTGATCGATCTCTCCGGCTGTAACTGGCTCTAAGGCTCGCCGCCAACAGACAGATAACAGTCTTCGAAAAATCAGCACATAGGGCTGCTATTCCCCGCCCCGATGAATGTCGTTTGAAAGCGCAACTACAGGGTAGCTTGGAGGGTGATTTTTAACAGAAGTTGCTTATAAGCTTTGACCAGAAAAGGACCACGGGTGGCATTTATAGAGGCAGGGAATACCAGCCCCGTTGCCAAATATTGCGTAAGATGTTACCGGGTTTTGACGCAGAAGGCTACGGATTGCCGATCCGTCTGCCGGATGCAGACGGGAACCCGAGAGGAGCAGGACGCGACTTTCGAGGGTGGTCGGCAGGCCGTTGCCTTCAAGTCTTAAAGCCGGTTCCCTTATCGGGGACATTCCTGTCAACACCGGTAAATCGCTCGATTGGGGCTGTTGACAAATTGTTTTAAAGGCAAGATTTTCTATTGTCCGTGTAGAAAGTAATACTACACGGTTTTTTGTTCGGAGGAATTTATATGATGCTAAAAGAGGGAG